>NZ_JBVATB010000004.1:0-293814 GCF_057814295.1 Domibacillus sp. F004 | reverse complement strand
TTCCTCTGAATACTTCGTAAACTTTTGTCCTTTTATAGCCATAATAAAATCCCCTCCAAGTAGCAGTGTAACATTCCATGATTAACATGGTCTTTTTACACTGTCTACCTAAAGGGGATAATATCATTTTCGGTCTTTTTTCTTTGGTTAAAAATCAACAATAAAATTTAATAAATTGATAAGAACTTAGCATTTGAAAATAGAGTGGAGTAAATACTTAGTTCGATCTGTCAAAAATCGAATAAAGCGACTGTTCAAATGCTAGAAAGTGCATAGAAAAACGGCTTCATTATACAGCCATTAATCGTTCCCTTTTTTTCTTTGTTCGTTCATATCGTCAATTTTCTTCTCAGTTCTATTGAGTTGATTTCTGCGGTTCTTGTTAGAACGAAAAAATGACACGATTAATATGATAATTAGTGCAAGAAACCCAAGAGAAAATAATTGAAATAACACATCTCCAATATTAAAACTACTCAGAATAAATCCCCCTCAAAATAGCATTTTTTAAGCATTGTACTATACATTTATAAATATTTATAATCCATCTTATTAAAAACAGCAATCTTTGAGAAAACAGTCTTTAATAAAAGTAAGTACCAGTGTAAAGTCAAAATAAATACACGCCGTAGCGTGTTTATTTATTTAACCCACGTTTTTATGAATTCCAAATTTGCCACGTGTTCTTGTTAAGTAACAATAAAGTTGTTTAAAAAACGCCAGTCATGCTATTCAACAATCGGGCCATATTTTAGAATAAGAAATGAAAAGTTTACTATGCCAAGGACTCCAGAAAATCATTCGTCAGTTTTGTAACTTATCTAACTTATCTAACTTATAAAACGGGCGACAATATAATATTAACAGTTATATAAACGCGTGAAATGTATTTACTTCGGAAAAACATCTGACCAACGAATTCGCTTTCTTATGAATGTCATGCTTGGTTCATGTCTGCCGCGCAAAGTGTTATATGTTTCAGAGCTTTTTGTATTCAATTCATCTGATCGTTACCTAAGCCACTGGACAAGTGCATTGTTGTCCATCAAAAGAAATTTCTTATCTACAAAATTATGGGTAGGATCGTGCTCTTTTCGCCAATCAGAATAAGTGATCTCCATAATACGTAAAAAGGTTTTTCGCGTGGGCAAATAAGATTCAGTATCCATCTCATGAGTATACGGAAACCGACCATTTTTTTCGCGAAAATCAATGATGGATTGTTCGATTTTTTCTGGTATCCATTTTGTATTTATTTTCATCATTATCACTCCCTTAGACCCATTATAAATGGAAGGGGAGAGGATGTTTGTAAAGATTAGGTAAAGTTAATAATCAAAATCATATCTATTCGCTTACGCTTTTTGCGGTAGGGGCTTTTTTTGAAAGGCGCTGTTAATTAATTCTGTTGCTATTTCATCAAAATAAAAAGAACCATTTTCGGTTCTTTTTATTCCTTATAGACACATAAAAAAGACTCACTCAAAAAAATTTGCTTTATAGTAAGGTTTTTTTTACAGCCAGATTACGGTTTATGAAATTTTTGCCAGGTTGTCCAGGCGGCATTTGGATCGGTACTAACCTTCCACCGTGTGTGGATATCCCCGGATTGGTCCGCTACCCACATTTGCAGACGCGTGTCATTCAACGGTGCCACAGTGAAGGCGACGGGCCGGCCAGGCGCGTCGAATGGTGTCCACTGGGTCCAGGCGGAGTTCGGGTCTGTGCTAGTCTTCCACCGGGACGACAGATGGCCACCAAGTTGTAGACGCCACAATTGAACCCGCCCGTCGGGAAGATTAGCTGCCGTGATCTTGTCGTCTTCCCTCGTATCGTACCAAACACGCCACGGCACCCACTCCGAGTTGGGGTGAGTATTCTTCTTCCAAGTCGTCAACACGTTTAGTCCGGTGGTCACGAAGAGTTGTATTCGTCCGTCCCTCAGGATGCATGCCGAGATCCGCCTGATACGGTGACCGCCAGGCGGCGTGAATTCTTGCCATGGTGTCCATTCTGAGTTTTCGGCGGTAGTCTTCTTCCAGCAGGTAAAGATAGCGTTGGTCTTCAGGGTGACGAAGACTTGGAGACGTCCGTCAGGGAGAGCAACAGCTGCTACGCTTGTCACGCCAGCACCGTCCCAGAATAATTGCCATCCTGACCAGCGCCAATGAAGAATCTCCCACATCGTTCTGACGCTCGAATCGGAGTTCGCGATGACGAACGCTTGCAACAACCCACCCGCCCTTGGAAACACACTACCGACTTTCACGCCCCCAACCGGAACTGACACCTGGCGCCATGGCGTCCAGTTGGAATTTGGGTCGTATGGGTTCACCTTATTGACCATCCAGAGGGTACCATCGTTCTTGCTGATAAATACTGCTGGAGTGGGGCCGTACTCGGAATACCTATACGAAGCCATCATCCCGCTGTAAATATTGAGCACCTCCTATGTTTGTTAAACAAAAATGAATCTGCAATTGTTTATTACTACATGATTATGATTACCTCATGAGATTTATACTGCTCAAAAATTCGTATTACTACCGTGATTAAAGGGTTCAAAGAAGCGAAACGAGTGTAGATTGTTTTAAATTCCTTTTAAAGTAACTGGTGCTATAGAAAAGATTCTCTGCGAAATATCTTGAATTTGAAACTTCCAGAATAGGGGGCAAAAGCGGAAGATCGTTTTTAATATTATCTTGAAATCAAGTCTTCATGAAAAGGGCTCTTTAACGAAGTAATGAAAAAGCCCAATTCCTCTATTGATTTACGGTGAAGTTGGGCTTTTTAGTATTGGAAATTTCTTATCGTTGTAAATCCACATTTTCCTGAGGGTACCTCTTATTCATCGAACGTTTCAGCAAGTAAAAGTTAGTAGTTACTCATTGTTTAAAAGAAGTAACTTCTGTTTAAACTCATTTAAGATTTTTTTTCGTTCTTCATAATCCTTTTTACTTGCTGACTCTTCCCAAAGTTCAAGATCAGCACCACGTTCTATCAACCCGATTGCCTTTTTGCTTACCTGTTCTTGAAGACATTTTTTCTCTAATTGTATTGCAGCCAAACCAATATACACTAAAGACAGTACTTCTAGGTCATCATCGATATTAAATTCATCTAAGTATTCTTCTAAGATTATTTGTGTTGCTTCCTCAGCTGTTTGTCCTTCTTCTAAGTGATCAATAAATTCATCCCTAACATCACAAGTAGTATCATCATCAAATATTCCTGTTCCCCAGGCACCCATTTAATCACCTCTTAATTGTTTACTGCTAGTTTAACAGAAAAAATCAACAATGTTCCTTAACAAAGTCTTTTGAAAAATAAGTTTAAAACATAAGGATAGAGTCAATTAATCATACTAAACACTACTAAAGTTAAGGAGGATCGATATGAGCGATTTTGCAGAAACACCGGAAGAAACACCAACAGAACCACCAGTGGAGACACCGATAAAACCCCCGGCGGAAACACCAATAGAACCACCAGTGGAAACACCAATAGAACCACCAGTGGAAACACCAACAGAACCACCGACAAAGGATAAACCAAATAAATAATTATTTTAATTTGAAACTTTTAAGCCCCCTATCTGTTATTGATGGCGGGACTTTTTTTATTGGATCAAATTGATCAATTAAGCTAACGATACAAAAAAGACCAGCGACAGCCAGTCATCCTTGATCATTAATCACCATTGGCAAAACTTGAACCTTCATTTCTTTCCAGTTATCAAAATCAATTTCCTTTTCATGATACCAATCCAACGTACCAGGATTCCAATCATTATCGTCATCAACTATGCATTTTAAAATCTCACTAAAGAAAAGGGGTTCAGTCACTTTTTTCTCTTGGACATTCCACATTCGAAATAAACCATGAAATTTAACTGCTTCAAGTAATATCAACTTGATCATCTCCTTTTCTCATATTTCTCCGCTATTATATACCAAAGAAAATATGTTTAAAAAGTGTATTTTTGTAAAGATTAGGTAAAGAAAAAAGACCGGCCAGAGCCGATCTTATATCATCATTCCGATACACATATGATGAACTTGATCCGGTGTAGCGGTTAAGATGTCTGCCTTTACAGGTTCATCAAGTTGAGCGCATAATTTTATATAACTCATCATAAACATATCATCCTTGCCATTAGCCACGCATTCTGTCCAAAATGTAGCTTGCTGTTTGATTTGGTCTTCATTCAATTTTTCTTTCAAAACCTTACCTTCGTTAAAAAACAATTCGTTACTCATAAAAATCACCTCTAGTGCTAATATAACGAATAAATAAGACAGGATGTTTACAGCTCTGTAATGTTTCCATAAATTTTCAGCAAAGGTACGAAAATATGTTTGCTTTTATGTTGGTTGTGGAACGTTTGTTTGATATAATGGGATTAAAGAAGGGGGCTGCTGAAATGAACGGATTATTGCTTACCTCGAAGGAAGTGAAAATGCCGATTGAGATTATGTACATGGCTGCGGATAATACAATCACAAAACGACGTATTATCGTCACAGGTATGGATGACAATTATATTAAGGCCTTATTGCTTTACTAGAAAGCAAAAGCGGGCGTTCAAGCGGGAACACATTTTAGCATTTGCTAAACCATACGAAAGAAAAGTGATTGGCTATGCGTAATTCACTTCTATCTATAATACTCATTACAAAAAAGCTAACGATACAAAAAGACCAGCCGCAGCCAGTCATTCTTGCTCATTCATCATTATTGGCAAAACATCAACCTTCATTTCTTGCCAATCCTCGAAATTAATCTTCTGTTCATGAACCCAATTAAAAATACCAGGATCCCAGTCATCATCATCGACAATACTTGTTAAAATCTCGCTGAAGGAATGCGCTTCAGTCACTTCTTTACCTTTGACATTCCATAAGCGAAATAAACCTTGGTATTTAACTGCTTCAAGTAATACCAGCTTGATCAGCTCCTTTTCTTCTATTATAAATGCGATCAATTAAGCTATTGTAAATAATAAGTAAATTTAATTTAATTTTATATTGACAAAAAACCCACCTGCTTGTAACTGGGGTCAGTCACTTAAGCTGGATGGCTCTTTATTTTTTATTGACTCTATTAAAGAATGTTATTGATTTTCTTATTGAGCTAATAGGGGAGTTTAGTTGAATGGAGTAAGGATTGGTGACCTTTTTGTTGAAGGTACTTGGCCGTCATTAGACTGTATAAAACTTTGTTATCACAATCATAACCAGAAAAGTTGAAGAGTCATTTTTTCAACAGCTGCACTGCTAACGCCTTAACTTATTGAAAGAAAGATGTCAGGCACCTTCTATGGACAGTTGCCCATGAAGGGTGCCTGACACCAAGGCTTCTTACGATAATCATAAAAATAAAAAATGGCAGTATCCGTGGTTATTGAATAATCATAGCCACAGACACACGCCACTAATTCATTTTGGTGCCTTATAAAAATCATAACTAGAGCATCTCTTCTTTGCTTTTTTAAATGGTTGTTTGCTCTGCATATTTTTTGAAATTATCTAGAATTGCCTGCCATCCTTGTTGTTGTAACTCAATTGGATTCGTAGTTTCAGCATCAAAAGTTTCAATTACTTCGGTTTCGTTTTCTTGACCTTTAAAAGTGATTTTAACTTTTCTTCCATCACCCAGTGTATAAGCAATAACCTCATGTAATGTTACTTCATCATAAATTCCACCAAAATCGAAACCAAAACTGCCATCTTTGGCTTCCATTCTTGAAAGGAATTTCCCACCTGCTCTTAAATCATTCTCAGCAAATGGTGTGTGCCAGTCATCTGAAGCTTTGCTCCATTTTGTTATATGAGTTGGCTCTGTCCAATATTTCCATACCTTTTCTACTGGTGCTTGAACTGTTGTTTCTACTGTTATTTTTTTAGATGTCTCCATTTCATTTACCGCCTCTCTTAATACGAATATTTTTTAAGCGATTTGTCCACAATAGGTGCCTGACTATATAGTAGATGATTTCGAAAAGTTACGCTACTTCTTTATTGGTTCCTTTTACCACCCTTGTAATCCATTTCTACCCTTCCACTAACCTTGTAACTAGCATTGGGATTTTGAAACGGAAAATGAAGATCGATTTAAATTTTTCAGTAATATTTTATGGGGATAAAGAATTTAGTATATAGGGCTTAGGTTAGTTCACCAGTTAATAAAGCCTTTATTCTTACGGATATTTATATAGAAGAAACACGATATCTATCTAAATTAGAGGTTATCCCCTCTATTTATTGAAA
This sequence comes from Domibacillus sp. F004, assembly GCF_057814295.1. NCBI lineage: Bacteria > Bacillati > Bacillota > Bacilli > Caryophanales > Bacillaceae > Domibacillus > Domibacillus sp. F004. The sequence continues at coordinate 287,545 of NZ_JBVATB010000004.1, read as the reverse complement.
TGATGATTGTTTTACTTGTTATTACTGTCCTATTGTTCATTGCGATTCCGAACGTGGCGAAACAAAGCCAGAACATCAATGCAAATGGCTGATTCGCTTATTTACATATAAACGCATACAAAAGCAGGTATTATAGAAGCCAACAAAGAGGAGAGCGGATTCGATTCAAGTAACGGCGAATTTCTAGTAAAATTTCATGATGGGGCTGAAAAACAATCAAACGTATTTTAACCAAAGATTAAATAGATTGATTTTTACGATAAAGATAATGAAACGGGTAGACTAGGATGAGAAAGCCTTCAGAAGCACCTATAGCTTATTTTATGAAAGAGGACAGTGTTAGGGGAGATGAAAAGTAGAAAAACATCTATAATGGACACAAGCTGCCGTTAGATGATCACTTTGTTTTATAAAGCAGGGACGATCATATGTACATAAAGACTGGTGTTGCTTTTCTTATTGAACTAACGGAGCAGGATAGTTGAACAAATATTGTCTTTATTTTTAAAAATTTAAATGCAATAATTGGTACATTCGTTAAAATAACTAAAAAGAAAACGAGGGGGAGACTTATGGAGAAGATTAATTATTCTATTGTTGATGTGTTTTCAAAAGGAAAATATACAGGAAATCCACTCGCGGTTTTTAAAAACGCTGGAAATATTTCAGATAATGAAATGCAACAAATAGCCAAAGAAATTAATTATTCCGAAACTACTTTTATTTTGTCTGATTCAAAAAATGATGGTGGTTATGATGTTCGAATTTTTACACCTAATGAAGAGGTTCCTTTTGCTGGTCATCCGACTTTAGGAACTGCATATATCATTCAAAACGAAGTATTAGAGGAACCCTTGGATAACCTTATTTTAAACTTTAAAGGTGGTCAGATACCAGTATCATTCAATAATCAAGAAGAACTTCTATGGATGAAACAAAATGAACCAACTTTTGGTCGAATTTTAGATACAAATAAAATTTCTGATGTTTTAAATATACATAAAGAAAACATAGATGATAGATTTCCTATTCAAGAAGTTTCAACGGGGCTTCCAGTGATTGTTGTCCCACTAAAATCATTAGAAGCAGTTAAGAAAGTAAAGATAAATAGAGAAAAATATTTTGAGTTAATTGAACATACTGATGCAAAAGCAATTATGGTTTTTTCTCCAGAAACGTATAATTCGAAAAATGATTTAAATGTTCGAGACTTTGCAGATTATTATGGTGTCCCTGAAGATGCAGCTACTGGTAGTGCTAATGGATGTTTAGCTTCTTACTTAGTTAAATACCGGTATTTTGAAAATAGTGAAATAAACATTCGCGTAGAACAAGGATACGAAATCGAAAGACCTTCTTTATTGTTTTTAAAAGCAGGTGATGATAACGGGAAAATAAACGTTTATGTAGGAGGTAAAGTAGTGAAAATTGCTCAAGGTGAATGGTTTCTTTAATAACCTAACCTTTTCAACTAACGGATGCTTTAGTTGAATAAGAATAAAGAAAAAAAGACCAATTTTTTCGGTCTTTTTTCTTTGATTAAAAATTAACAGAGCCTGTTTATTAAACGTACATATTTAAGTTATGTCATAAACCCATATTTGGCTGTTTCGCTTATTTACATATAATTGCATACAAACGCAAGTATCAAAAAATTCTAGACGGGAGCGGATTCATAGTACATAAATAGAATTAATTTTTTATAAGAAAAAAGATCAACCAGCATGAATACAATGGGTAAGCCGCTAAGGTTACGTGTCCGGTATCTAAGAAAAAAGCGGCAACCCGAGAAGAACGTGTTTCTAACACAATTTGTCTGCGCACAGTACGATTTATTAAAGAACGGCTTGCTTTTTATTTTTTAGAATAAAACGAAAGCAGTATATTTGAAAAAGGCTGTTCTGAAAATTATTTGTAAGGGCATGCTATTCCCAATTCACATTTCATAAAGGAGTCGTGTCTGTGGGAAGAGGAGACAAGCGAAAAAAAAAGCGAAGTAAAAGCCGGTTTTTATTAGGTTTCTTTTTGCTCGTGCTGCTGATTGGGGCAGGAATGGCATTTTCCGTCTATCAGTCCCTCCAAAATACATTGAGCGGAGAAGTGCTGCATTCAAACAAGCGGGCGAAGGATGTGTCATTGCAGAAGAAAGAAACATTTACAGTTCTTTTGCTTGGCGTGGATGAGCGGGAAGGCGACGTAGGCCGTTCCGATACGATGCTATTTGTGTCCGTAAACGGGGAAGATAATACAGCGAAAATGCTAAGCATTCCACGGGATACACGTGTAGAGATTACAGGAAAAGGGACGAAAGATAAAATTAATCATGCCTATGCATTCGGCGGTGTGAAAATGGCAGTGGAAACAGTTGAAAACTTTCTTGATATGCCGGTGGATTATTATGTGGAAATGAACATGGAAGGCATGAAAGAGATTGTAGATGCTGTTGGCGGTGTGGAGGTGCAAAATGATTCCGCTTTTTCCTATAAGGGTGATCATTTTGCTGAAGGACGCATTACATTAAGCGGATCTGAAGCATTGAACTATATACGGATGCGCAAGGAAGATCCAAGCGGCGACTTCGGCAGACAGGCCCGGCAGCGCCATGTGATGAAAGGCATTTTAGATAAAGGAAACGACCCGGCAATCATTTTAAAATTTACAGATGTGATGCAGGCGGTTGGGGACAATGTACAAACGAATTTGTCGATCGGAGACATGCTCGCTATTCAAAAAAATTATGCATCAGCGCGTGATCACATTGAAACCGTCACAATTGAGGGTACGGGTACAAGAATTGGCGGTATTTACTATTATGTAGTGGATGATGAAGAAGTATCACATGTATCGAATGAGTTTAAAGAACATTTGAATCTCAAATAAAGAATCAATCTAAAAGAGCTACTTCTTTTTTCGATTAAAAAAGAGGCTGCAAAGCTTCAGGTAAAGAGTTAAAACAGCCTGTAAAGATGGAGTTTAGAGTTCTGAGTAATAATCAATGATGAGAAAGGAAGGGCTTAGGCTCTTTCTTTTTTGTTTTACAGAACTAATGAGAAAACTAATCAAGGATGTGAAATCGTTAGACATATAAACGCATACAAAAGCAGGTATCATAGAAGCCTAGAGAGGAGCGGTTCGATTCCAGTAACGGCGAATTTCTAGTGAAATTTCATAATGGGGCTGAAAAACAATCAAACGTATTTTAACCAAGATTAAATAGATTGATTTTTACGATAAAGATAATGAACCGGGTAGACGATGATGAGCGAGTCTTCAGAAGCATCTATAGCTTATTTTATGAAAGAGGACAGTGTTAGGGAGATGAAAAGTAGAAAAACGTCTATAATGAACACAAGCTACCTCCAGATGACCACTTTGGTTTATAAAGTAGGGACGATCATATGTACATAAAGACTGGTGTTGATTTTCTTATTGAGCTAACGGGGCAGGATAGTTGAATAAGAAAAATTTGCAATGTATAACAATATAAAGTTCTTCTTAGTGTAAAAAGACAATAAAGTTATTTAATTTTAAAACCTAAAACAAGCATACCCCCGTTCTAAATTTAGGACGGGGGTAAAAATATAGTTGTTTAATTTTCGCTATAAGATACTTCACTGTACTTAAAAATATAACAATAAAGTCGTTTGAAAATCTAAGTTTTATTCAACAATAGCGCCCTATTCTGGAATAACTAAAATATAGACTAAGTCCTCAAATCACTGCATAGTCGGAGATTAATCAACCCGTAAGCTTAATAATTTTCAAGTTCTAAATCATTAATACATCAATGCTAACGACTACTGAATCATCATCAGTTGGAATATTAATATCAAATATCCATGGATTATTAATCAGCATCTCAAAGTCTAAGTAATCGTGCTCATTATGTAACTAGGTATTTTCACCAAGAGGAATGTCTACAATTGCAACCATTATGGTAAATATAATACTTGAATGAATAATGAGAACGGATAATTAATAATATTAAATAATAAATTAATATTATTAATTTATTTAATTAAAAAATTTAAATTTTATTATTTATATTTTTAATTCCTTGTTATATAATCGAATCAACTAAAAGGAAGGAATTTCATTATGGCTTATAAAGTAATCACGAATTGTCCTGTCTGCAGTAAAACATTGAAAATTACAAAGTTGCAGTGCTCTCATTGTCACACTACGATTGAAAATGAGTTTGAATTATCTAAGCTGGCATCCTTATCAAAGGATCAGCTTCATTTTGTGGAAGTATTTTTAACATGCAGAGGGAATATCAAAGAAGTTGAAAAGGAACTGGGGATTTCGTATCCAACGGTTCGAGGAAAGCTAACAGACATCATTTCATCCCTTGGATATGTGCAGAAGAAGAAAAATGAAGTAGACGAGAAAAAAGTTGTCACCATGTTGGAAAATGGCGAAATCACACCAGAAGAAGCCATTAAGCTCTTAAAAGAGGAATAGGGAGGAATTTATCATGAAAGAGGAAATTACAAGAGTGCTAACAATGGTTCAAGAAGGGAAGATTGATGCAGATAAGGGATCAGAACTGATTCAAGTATTAAAAGAGAAAGAAGAAACAGGTAATAAGCTTTTTGAAAAAACGACTAAATATTTAGATAAAACATTAAAAATTCGTGTTGTATCAGCCGAAAATGATAACGTCACGGTCAATTTGCCTATAAAACTTGTCAAGGTAGTATTAATGGCTGGACACAGCATCGCAGCGAGTATTCCTCAATCGGAAAAATACGTTAAAGATATAGACATAAGCCTTATTATTGAAGCAATCGAAAACGAATTAGATGGCCAAATTGTTGATATTAAATCGGCAAACGGGGATACCGTTTCAGTCATCATTGATTAGTGATTTGCTTATGATGCATGTAAAAGTGAAAGCAAAAGACGTTCGGTTTACCATCCCAATTCCATATGCCATTTTAAACATTGCTATTTCAATTTTGTCTTCAAAATTTTTTCAGCAAAATGCAAACAAATGGACAAAAGAGCACTTCGAAAGAAAAAAACTGGACTTTACCTTTCCACTAATAGACAAAAAAACGCTAAAGCCTATCGTCAAGGAACTGAAAAACTATAAGGGGATCGTGCTAGTAGATGTCAAAGCTAAGGACGGTACTGAGGTTAAGGTTAGACTATAATTTATTATAGAATACACCGACCATTGACTGGCAATTTGAAGAAAAAGCCTAATTTCTCGCTTACAATACCGAGAAAATTGTAAAAAGACAATAAAGTTATTTAATTTTAAAAGAACTATTCTTCACTAAATTAATGAAGTGTCACTTCAACTTAACGAAATAGACTTTATAATCAGAACTGAAAGTATAATTCACTTATAAATGAATTATACCGACTCACATTGTGATAAATTGTACTTAAACAAACGGGTGCGTTAGTTGAATAAGAATAAAGAAAAAAAGACCAATTTTTTTCGGTCTTTTTTATTTGGTTAAAAATCAACAATAAAATTTAACAGAGCCCGTTTATTAAACGTACTTATTTAAGCTATGCCATAAACCCATGTTTACCTGTTCTGCTTATTTACATATGGTAGCGTACAAAAGCAGGTATAGTAAAAGCTTAGAGTGGAGCGGATTCGATTCACTCTAAGCTAATTTCTAGTAAAATTTCATAATGGGGCTGAAAAACAATTAAACGTATTTTAACCAGAATTTAAATGGATTGATTTTTATGATAAACATAATAAAACGGGTAGACGATGATGAGCAAGTCTTCAGAAGCACGTGTAACCTATTTTATGAAGAAGGTAGTGTGAGTAAGATGGGAAAATGGGGAAATGGGAAAACGCCTATAGAGGACATACACTGCCGTCAGATGATCGCTTTGGTTTATAAAGCAAGAACGATCATATGTATATAAAGACTGGTATTGATTTTCTTATTGAACTAACGGGGCAGGTTAACACAACAATGAGATTGTCATTATGGCGGTATTTTTTACTAAAGCAGTAGTCATTTTCACTGTTTTGAGAAAAACTAATTTGCAATGTAGCATTTTGATTTTACAATGAAAAATATTCATTCATTAAAAATAAGGAGTATCATATATGCAATCAAAGGATTATAAGTTTACAATAGTCAAAGCCAATAAAACAGATTTAGATGTAAGAAAAATGATGGCTGAAATTTTTGCAGAAGGCTTTACACAATGGCTTATCTTTTTTTCCAAAGATAAAAACGTTATTGCAAAGGCTTTTGCTCATATGTTTATTTTAGATCAATTTTATGTAGCTATAGCAAATGGCGAAATTGCTGGAGTTACGGCATGTACAGATGGAAAAAAAAGATCGGTAAGATTAAATAAAAAAGAGTTGAGAAAGCACTTAGGTTTCTTCAAGGGAAGCATGGCAGGAATCTTTTTAAAAAAGGAATTTGAAGCTCCTTATGAAAACTTCCCTCCAAATACTGGATCAGTTGAATTTGTTGGAACAGCTCCGAAATTCCGTGGACAGGGTGTAGCATCTCAAATCATCCAACATATCATCGAAAATACACCGTACAATGATTACGTCATTGAAGAAGTTGCAGATACGAATACACCGGCAATGCGATTGTATAAGAAACTGGGTTTTGAAGAATACAAAAGAAAGCCTATCCCGGAAAAGATAGCCAAGAAAATTCGAATCAATAATTTTTTGTCTTTGAAGTATGTAAAAAGATAATGTAAAGAAAAACAGCAAAATAGGGGGGGAATGAAAAAAATAATAATGTCTTCTTCTCTTATTCTTGTTTTTGTTCTTTTAATAACAGGATGTCAATCAAATAATATTGAAGAAGTGGTAAATATACACGGTGATATATAATACTCAAAGAATACTTTTCATCGTGGAGAATATATACAGAATAGGAACCTAGATATTTACTTTCTGATGAAGGGAGAATTTCATGAGTAATTTAGTAAATGACAATCTGTATGAAACGAGAAATAACTTAGTAAAGGAGATTACTTCATTAAGTTATACTCAATTTAATGGTAGGCTTGGTATGAATATGTGGAGTATAGCACAAGTTTGTCATCACTTAGTTTTAGTGGAACAGGCAACAATAAAGGCTATTGCATGGGGATTAAAAAAGGTTGATAATACTCAAAAAGAACGTAAAAACGTTCATCTTATGTTGGATCGAACGAAAAAGTTTAAAGCTCCCGAAATCGTTGAACCAGATGTAGAACCATTTGAAGTTCAGTCAATCATTGATTTGTTAAACGATTCGAGAAAAAAATTTCTGACTTTCCTTAGTACAATAGAGGATAAATCGATATTGGCGGAAAAATCATTTAAGCATCCTGCCTTAGGTGAATTACCACTTGACCAATGGATTGAACAGATATATTTGCATGAACAGCGACACACAGAACAAATAAAAGAGATAAAATTACTTTTAGATGCGAGGAACTAAACTTATGATTATCAACAGATTCCTGTTTAAGTAAAGGGGAAAAAGAAATTTTAACTATGTGAAATAATATACTTAAAGTAACGGGTAGCGTTAGTTCAAGAAGACATGCAAAATAGACCGCTTTTTTTCGGTCTTTTTTATTTGGTTAAAAATCAACAATAGAATTTAACAGAGCCTGTTTAGTAAACGTACTTATTGAAACTATGTCACACACCCATATTTACCTGTTCTGCTTATTTACATATGGTTGCATACAAAAGCAGGTATTATAGAAGCTTAGCAGGGAGCGGATTCTATTCACTTAATGGCGAATTTCTAATGAAATTTCATAATGGGACTGAAAAACAATTAAACGTATTGTAACCAGAGTTTAAATGGATTGATTTTTATGATAAACATGATGTAATAGGTAGAGGATGATGAGCAAGTTTTGGAAGCACGTATAACCTATTTTACAAAGACGGTAGAATAGATTAGGCGAAAACGGATAAATGCTTTCAGAATACATATGCAGCCACTAGATGCTCCCTTTGGCAGATCACACAATGTACATGTAAAAAGAACGCTAACCGAAATGATTAACGTTCTATACATGATGGAAGGGAACACGCAGGTGGCGGATATCTGGTGATCACAGTATTAGATTCAAAAAAACGATCTCTGATTATGCGAAAGCCCAGACGCTTCTAAAGTAAGACTGAACGATACGATTACGAAGGTCAGGCTCAGTGTTTTAATATAGAGTTGGAGTCGGAGAACAATGGAAGGAAACAATATCTCCTAAAGCAACCGAATAATGATTCCATCTTCCGCCGAAAAACCTATAGCCATAAACTCTTGATTCCCCGACAGTCGTCAAAAAAAACCAGAAATTGTCTCCGTTTCTAAGCCACAAATACGTGAAACTATACAAACAATGTTGAAGACCCCAGGGATTCATTCGAGGTTCACTCCTTATTGAAATTAGACTTTTAACCAGTTTATGCTCAGGGTCAAAGCTTAGATTGGATGTATGCCTAGTAGCCCACCTAAATTCAAATATGAATGAAGAAGCTTATATGAAATTGTTTATGGATTGGGCAACTATTTTTATTGAGAACGGTATCTCTAATCCAAAGGAAATTATGAACAGTTTAAATAAGCCATGGAGTTGTTCAACTAACGGGGGCGTTAGTTTAAGAAGACCTATAAAAAAGAGCGATTTTTTTCGGTCTTTTTTCTTTGGTTAAAAATTAACAGAGCCTTTTTATTAAACGTACTTATTGAAACCATGTCACACACTCATGTTTACCTGTTCTGCTTATTTACATATAAACGCGTACAAAAGCAGGTATTATAGAAGCCTAGAGGGGAGCGGATTCAAGCAAAGGCGAAGTTCAAGTAAAATTTCATGATGGGACTGAAAAACAATTAAACGTATTTTAATCAAAGTTTAAATAGATTGATTTTTACGATAAAGATAATGAAACGGGTAAACTAGGATGAGAAAGCCTTCAGAAGCACCTATAGCTTATTTTATGAAAGAGGACAGTGTTAGGTTAGGGAGATGAAAAGTAGAAAAACGTCTATAATGAACGCAAGAGGTCGCCAGATGATCTCTTTGTTTTATAAGGCAGGGACGATCATATGTACATAAAGACTGATGTTGATTTTCTTATTGAGCTAACAGGGCAGGTTAGTGCAATAATTTATCTTTAACAATGTATAAATCACCTAATCAAAATTTTAGTGGTTACACACGTTAGTTAAAAAATATGAGCAACGAGGAGATTACGGAAATGAGAATCCCAACTTATCAGATTGAGGCATTAACGCATGAACAATTTAAAGGAAGTTCGGGATTTTATCAATGCCGAACACAGCTTAAATCCCCAAATTAAGAAATATGCGTAAAAAAAGTCCCGGATCTATTGAATGCGACCGAGGCTTTTTTGAATGTGAATTTAGTGGTCGTCCTGTTGTGTAGGATCATTTTGTTGATTCTCTTGCAGTTCGTTATTATTTCCGTTATCTTGCCCGCCACCATTTCCACAGCCAGCTAGTCCGAGTATCAACGTGGTGGAAATTCCGCTAAGAAATAAATATTTTTTAAAATTAGACATCATTTTAAATTCTCCTTTGATTTATTTAATTATCAGACGTAGCGTACCCAGTATTTTAATTAATAAACAAAAGTTTGAAAAAAAAGCTGTGATAAAATTTCGCATCCAATCTTGCTATTTTTTGTTTTACGGAGTTAATTAGTAGAGAATTAAAAGGAAATCAAAAAAGGATGCGAAGTTTTTATACATATAAACGCATACAAACGCAGGTATTATAGAAGCCAACCAAGAGGGGAGCGGATTCGATTCACGTAACGGCGAATTTCTAGTGAAATTTCATAATGTGGCTGAAAAACAATCAAACGTATTTTAACCAAAGATTAAATAGATTGATTTTTACGATAAAGATAATGAAACGGGTAGACTAGGATGAGTAAGCCTTCAGAAGCACGTGTAGCCTATTTTATGAAGAAGGTAGTGTGAGTAGATGGGAGTAGATGGGAAAATGGGAAAAAGCTTATAGTGGACATGAGAAGCGCTAGATGATCTCTTTGTTTTATAAAGCAGGGACAATCATATGTACATAAAGACTGGTGTTGATTTTCTTATTGAGTTAACGGGGCAGGTTAGTTGAAGAATAATGTTTGATCTTTGTTCAATAACCAGACCATTTACTAAAATAAGTATTTTAGGCTAAAACGCTTGCTTTAAATAAGTCACCCTGAATCTGAGTACATTCCCTTAACAGGTGCATAGGATAATTTTATAAACTGTGAAGGGATTGAGTAAATGTATTACGTTCCTTATATATATCGATATCAATATCCTTATTATGTTAATGTACCAATGTATAACGGGGGAAGACAGTCTGTTTACCAGACTTTTCCTAATGGGATAGAGCAGGCAAACCGATTTGATTCTTTTCGCTCCTCCAAAGGTAATGAAAGTATTTTGTTAACAGATTATGGCTCAAAACCATTTGTCGTTAATATCAATGAAGCCACGAAGCAAAACAATACGTATCGTACTGCATTATGGACAGGAACACATTTACAGGTTACTTTAATGAGTCTCAAAGTTGGCGAAGATATCGGTTTGGAAATGCATCCTAACGTTGATCAATTCTTACGTATTGAGCAAGGTCAGGGGATTGTTCAAATGGGCAAGAGTAAAGATAATTTAAACTTTGAAAGAAATGTCTATGATGATTCTGCAATAATGTTACCTGCTGGAACATGGCATAATCTAACCAATACAGGTAATATTCCGCTAAAACTTTACTCGATATATGCTCCTCCTAACCATCCATTTGGTACTGTTCATGTTACCAAAGCAGATGCATTAGCTGCGGAAGAAGACTAGGGTGATTAATTAATTTCTTCCTGTCCTAACGGGTGCGTTAGGACAGAAGTACATACAAAAAAGACCATTTTCGGTCTTTTTTATTTGGTTAAAAATCAACAATAAAATTTAACAGAGCCTTTTTATTAAACGTACTTATTGAAATTATGTCACACACCCATGTTTACCTGTTCTGCTTATTTACATATAAACGCATACAAAAGCAGGTATCGTAGAAGCCTAGAGTGAAGCGGATTCAAGTAACGGCGAATTTCATGATGGGACTGAAAAACAATTAAACTGAAACAGATAGATTATGACGAGCAAGCCTTCAGAAGCACGTGTAGCTTATTTTATGCAGAATGTAGTAGTTAGTAGAGATGAAAAATGGAAAAACGCTTACGGAGGACACAAGCTGCCGTTAGATGATCACTTTGTTTTATAAAGCAGGGACGATCATATGTACATAAAGACTGGTGTTGATCTTCTTATTAAGCTAACGGGGCAGGTTAGTTGAACAAACACTTTTATATTTTTTTCATAAAATATTATAAAACAGTAGGAGGTGATGATATGAAGGAAAAACATCATCAATGTTCTTGCGGTAAACCAAAATGCAATTTTAATATACCAGCAGAATGTGATTGTAAGTCTAAGTTTGATATTAGAGAAGATGTTACTGCTCTTATTAATGGAATACCAGAACAAGGAACATTATTTTTCAAGGGTAGGGTTTGTCCTGATTGTAATAACAAGAACAGTATTTTTACTCTTAAATTTCGGGACAGTGATCAATCAGATGGCGACCAAAGTTTTACTTTAAAACCACTTGCTATAAACCCACCGCTTTGTGGTACTAGTGGTGACAACTTTTTCCAACAAAGTTGTGGTGTTGGAATTTTTGACCCTGTTGACGGGGATAAACAAGCAGTAACGTTTGAAGTACTCTTAATTGAAACACTTGGTACTGGAGATGATTTCTTCGGGATACTTATATTGGGGTTATGTGGTTCTTCTTTCCTTATTTCAATTGAGTCCGCTGTTCCAGACGAAGATATTAAGGTTAAAGAATGTGATGAGACAGATGAATGTGAAGAACATGATGAAGAAACAGATGAATGATATTTTTAGATTTAAATACAAAAAAGACCAATTTTTTCGGTCTTTTTTCTTTGATTAAAAATTAACAGAGCCTGTTTATTAAACGTACTTATATAAGTTATGTCATAAACCCATATTTGGCTGTTTTGCTTATTTACATATAAACGCGTACAAAAACAGGTAATATAAAAGCGTACAAGGGAGCGGACTCACCATAAATCTCTTTTTGAAATGTATGCTCTTTATTGAAGGTTGATAACGCCTGTTTCTGTACCGAATACACCAGTTTGTACTTGCATTTGTGGATTTGGAAGGTCTGCCGGTACATCGAATACAACATATCCTTCAAGTGTCACGTTTGGATTTACGCTTTCATAGAAAAATCAGCGTTTTCATTTGAATAAATGGCTGCTGAACTGTCTGATTCATATGTCTTTCCATCTGACAGCAATTTAAGGAAGGATGAATCCACTGTGATTGCTTCGTTTCCTTCGTTAAGTACGCTAACTTTTACAATAGTAAACTGACTTTTCACATTAACCTTTCAAGTATCTATATTGTCATTTCTTATAAGGTCCCCATATTGAAAAGATAAATAACAATCAAAAATAGTTGACTATAAGAAATGATATGATATATACTTAAAAACATATAAAATTAATCGGAATTATAATTTTCTGTTATCAATAAAAATGAAAAAAGGGAGCGATCTATCATGGCATTATCAACATTTAAAGCCAAAACAGTTTTAAAAGAAAATGTGTTAGTGGAAGCTGAAGCCAGAGGACATAAGGTAATTATCGATGAGCCCACCAATTTAGGCGGCACAGATAAAGGGATGAATCCGGTTGAGCTTCTTCTTTCTGCTCTAGGTGCTTGCCAGTCAATTGTAGCGAGAACTTATGCGAAGAAATTTGGGATTGATCTGCAAAATTTTTGGGTTGAATTAGAAGGAGATATTGACATTGATGGTTTTCTTGGCAAATCTGATGTGCGACCTGGTTTTCAATCAATAAGATATACATTCCATATTGAAACAACAGCACCTGAAGAAAAAATTGAAGCATATAAAGAATATATTGAAGCACATTGTCCTGTAGGAGATACAATTGCAAATACAGTTAATCTTGCTTCCGCTAAAGTAGTGGTTGAGAACCTAGTTAGATAACTTTAGCTGTCAGTATCACAAAAAGGGAACCCGTTGTAAAAAGTGAAAATAAAGAGCCTTATTCTTCTTATTAAGGGAATAAGGCTTTTTTGGTTATTCGCAGGTGGATTTCATATTTTGTATAGAAAATCAGATGTAAAAGACTTTATCATCCCATCAGAGGCAAGTTTATTAGTCAAGCCGCTCAGGCAATGCTGTCACAAGCAAATGAGCTACTGTAAATAACAAGTAAATTTAATTTTGCAGAAATGAAAAATCCGTCTGCAGAGTTAGGATAGTTTCGTGGACACAGTTTAATTAAGTCCTTACAATTATTTTTGAGAGGATGTATCCGGATTGAAACGTAAACCAGCAGGGAAAAAATATCGTGATGATTTTAAGAAAACGATTGTGGATCTATACCACTCTGGGAACTTGCTCAAGGAATTAAGCAGCGAATATGGCATATCAGACGTAACGATTTATAAGTGAATCAAAGAATTTACACCTATCGGTTCAGGAGAAGAAGCCTTTACACCAAAAGAATTAGCCGAGATGCAGAAAGAAAAAAGAAGTCAGCCATGCGCAATACATAGACTATCCATCAGCAAAGTTAGCTTTATTTCGATTTTTATATACAGATTATTGACTCAGATCTAATCCAATCCTTTTTTGTATTATTCATAAAAATTCTTACTATGCTAACAGAAAAATAAAGGAATTGTAGAAAATAGAATAACTTCATTGTATAATGCTTGAATATCCAGAATACACAAATTATAGAAATGAGGATTTGATGATGAAGGAAAAACATTTATTAGGATTTGAAACAATTGCACTTCATGGAGGACAAGTACCCGACCCAGCTACAAATTCTAGAGCAGTTCCTATTTACCAAACAAGTTCATATGTTTTCAACGATACAGATCATGCTGCAGACTTGTTTTCTTTAAAAGAACCCGGCAATATTTATACACGTATTATGAATCCTACTCATGATGTTTTTGAACAGCGTGTTTCTCAACTAGAAGGTGGAGTAGGTGCGTTAGCTACTTCATCCGGACAGTCAGCTATTACATATTCTATTTTGAATATTGCGGAATCAGGAGATGAAATTATCGCTTCTAGTAGTCTGTATGGGGGTACATATGCTTTATTTGCCCATACTTTGCCAAAGCTTGGGATTAAAGTTCACTTCGTTGATGTAGATGATCCAGCTCAATTCCAGGAAAAAACGAACGATAATACAAAAGCCGTATTTATAGAAACAATTGGAAATCCCCGAATTGATATTGCGGATATTCAATCAATTGCCGATGTTGCCCATGCAAATAATGTTCCACTTATCGTCGACAATACATTTGCTTCTCCTTATTTATGCAGACCTATTGAACATGGCGCAGATATTGTGGTTCACTCAGCTACAAAATTTATTGGTGGCCACGGAACCTCAATTGGAGGTGTTATTGTAGATTCTGGAAGATTCGATTGGGATAACGGGAAATTTTTAGGTTTGTCAGAACCAGACCCAAGTTATCATGGGCTAATTTATACAAAAGCACTGGGATCGCTGGCTTATATTACAAAAGCACGGGTTACTTTGCTTAGGGACATTGGAGCTTGTGCTTCGCCATTTAATACCTTCCTATTTCTTCAAGGATTAGAAACTCTTCCTTTGCGGATGGAGCGCCATGTAGAAAATACCCTTAAGGTGGCAAAGTTTTTAGAAAAACATCCGTACGTCTCCTGGGTTAATTACCCGGGTCTTGACTCAAATCCTTATCACGAACTTGCTCAAAAGTATTTACCGAAAGGAGCAGGATCTATCTTCACATTTGGCATTAAAGGTGGTGTAGAAGAAGGGAAGAAATTTATTAACAATGTGAAGATTTTTAGTCATTTAGCAAATGTTGGTGATGCAAAATCATTAGTCATTCACCCTGCCAGCACGACTCACCAACAGCTGGATGAAGAAAGTCAGTCGAAAGCCGGTGTTACTCCAGATATGATTCGTCTTTCTATCGGTATTGAAACAATCGATGATATTCTTTATGATCTAGATCAGGCTCTCCAGGCCAGCCAGCAATAATTAATTACCCCCAACTGATCATAAACTAATTAAAAACGCTATTCTATCAGTTTGTAATGATAGAGTAGCGTTTTTAATTGAAAGAAATAACAGAATTTGGGAGCCATTTTGTTAAATATACTTTTGCTTTTTTTATTGAAGAAAAGTTTTTAAATCATGAAAATATGAAAAAGAGAGATGTAGAAGAAACACTTAGAGGTCATCACCTCTGATTATTGAGATGATGATTGTTTTACTTGTTATTACGGTTTTGTTGTTTATTGCGATTCCGAATGTAGCAAAACAAAGCCAAAATATCAATGCAAAAGAATGCGACGCTTTTGCGCATATAAACGCATACAAAAGCAGGTATTATAAAGAACAGCAGACTATACCTTCTATGTAAAGAAACCCGAGTCACGTTAGCCGGGGTTTCTTTTCTTCTTAAATCTTTTTTGTTTTTCATAATGTTTTTCTTCATAATTTCTCTTATAAAAATCATATTTTCAAATCCTACTCTAAAAGAGAAAAGTCAGTCTGCTTAAACAAATCAATTAAATAAAAAAGACTGCCCAATCTGGCCTTCTTAATCTTTTAAACAAGGACTGTCCATTTATCTAAGCTTATATATAAGAAAATGTTCACACAGAGAGTAAATTAATAGTACAATAGGCTTGTTGGTAAATTTAACTATAAAATGAGGGATAAGGAATAATAAAATATTAAAATTGGAGAGAATTAATGTGGTTAAATAAAATCAATTTCTTTTCGTATTAATTCGTGAAGTAGGAGTGTTTAAAAAAATACGATAGTTAATTTACGCTAGCTGGAATGAATTTTTATAAGAAATAAATCTAAGAAAATAAAATGGGAATCATCTGGGGTTTTAGAGGTGATTAATTTGGAGGGAAAATTATGAAGAAGAAGAGCGGTTTAATATTTTTGATACTTTTTTATATTTTATCTATAAGTTTTAGTAGTGTTCCAGCTAAAGCAAATAGTATTGAAGGAATTAAATTTATCAAGGTTGAGAAAAAAAATCTTTTAATCCCCAATTCTCAAACTATAACTGTTAGCCTTAACGATAATAGTTGGGTGAAGCGTGTCCTAGTAAACTATAAAAATCCAGATGGATATAATCAAGTAGCCTTATATAGAAATAATGAAGTTCATTTAAGCGATGCGGAATTTAAAGGGGATACTATGTCTTACTTTGCTTCAGAAGGTGATTGGAGCGTTGTCTCTTTATTGGTTGAGAAACTTGATGGATCATGGAAATATTATGGTGACATTGAAGACGGCGGTATGTATCAATTAGACGATGGGAATTTTTCAACTTATTCTTCAGATATTGAAGGTCCTGTGTTTAACTCCATACATGTCGACAATCCTGCTGTATTACCTGGGGGTTCCGTAATAGTAACGGTAAACGCACAAGATAAGCTTAGTGATATTCAAAGTATAAGTTTGGAATACAAGTTACCTAATAATATGTATATGAGTTTGTCTCCTACAAGCATTGGAAACAATCAATATCAACTAAATATTCCATCTTATTTGACCAGTGGAAATCAAGGGCTAGGAAAATTCGAGTGCGTTTCTATCACTCTTAAAGATGCCTACAATAACAACACATTGATTATTGACCATAGCTATTATAGCACAGGGGATTTAAGTGGGGGGGACTTCGTGGTTGCAGAAAAAGATACAACCGCACCAGTGTCACCAATAATAAATGAAGTTACCGACCAATCTACAAGTGTTACAGGAACAGCGGAAGCCGGTTCTGTCGTAACAGTGAAAGCTGGAATAACTGTGTTAGGAACAGCAACAGCAACGTCCGAAGGGAACTATGCAGCAATGATCTCTCAGCAAAAAGCCGGAACAAAACTTCTTGTAACAGCAACCGACGAAGCAGGAAATATAAGTGAAGCAGTAGAGGTAACGGTAAAAGACGTGACTGCACCAGGTGTTCCAAGTGTAAATGAAATAACGGAAACCACTACAGAAGTGACAGGAACAGCGGAAGTGGGTACAACCATTAGTGTGAAAGCAGAAACAACAGTATTAGGTACAACGAAAACAGGAACTGATGGAAAGTACAGTGTACCTATTCCGAAGCAAGCAGCCGGAACGAATATTATTGTGATAGCCACAGATGCAGCAGGAAATAGTAGTGAAACAGTAACTGTAACAGTAAAGGATAAAACGGCCCCATCTGCTCCAACGGTGAATGAAGTTACTGACCAATCTACAAGTGTTACAGGAACAGCGGAAGCCGGTTCTGTCGTAACAGTGAAAGCAGGAAGCATGGTGTTAGGAACAGCCACAGCAACAAACGACGGCAAGTACACAGTGGTGATTGCCAAGCAAAAAGCGGGAACGAAGTTAGCCGTCACAGCGACTGATGCAGCAGGAAACGTAAGTAAAGTAACAGAAGTGACGGTAAAAGATAAAACGGCTCCATCATCACCGACGGTGAATGAAGTCACGGAAACATCAACAAGTGTGACGGGAACAGCGGAAGCCGGTTCTGTCGTAGCAGTGAAAGCAGGAAGCATGGTATTAGGAACAGCCGTAGCAACAAGCGAGGGCAAGTATACAGTAATGATTGTGAAACAAAAAGCGGGAACGAAGTTAGCCGTCACAGCAACCGATGCAGCAGGGAATGTAAGTGCAACGACAGAAGTGACGGTAAAAGATGTGACAGCTCCATCACCACCGACGGTGAATGAAGTCACGGAAACTTTTACAAGTGTTACAGGAACAGCAGAAATTGGTGCGATTATTAGTGTGAAAGTAGGAACTATAGTATTAGGTACAGCGAACACAGGAATGGACGGAAAGTACAGTGTACCTCTTCTAAAGCAAAAAGCGGGAACGAATCTTACTGTGATCGCCACTGATGCAGCAGGAAATAGTAGTGAAACAGTAACTGTAACAGTAAAGAGAAAGGACACTACTGCTCCATCTACTCCAAAAGTGAATGAAGTTACCGACCAGTCTATTAGTGTTACAGGTTTGGCAGAAGCCGGTACAGAGATCACTGTTAAAACAGGCAGTACCATCTTAGGTGCAGAAACTGCAACTACCGAAGGTAAATATGCCGTTACGATTACAAAACAAAAAGTGGGAACCAAGCTAACAGTAATTGCAACAGACACATCAGGAAACATAAGTAAAGCAGCAAATGTAATCGTTCAAGATAAAACAGCACCAACCGCACCGATAGTGAATCTGGTAAGCGATCTGGACAAAACAGTGACGGGAACAGCGGAAGCGGGATCAACCGTGATTGTCAAAGCGGCGGGAAATAAGAAGACTTATAAAGCAACCGTGAAGAAAGATGGGACATACAAAGTAACAATTGCCGCACAAAAAGCAGGGACTATCGTAGAAGTGACGGCTATAGATAAAAACGGAAATGTGAGCAGCCCAACAATTGTAACTGTACTAGACAAGACCGCACCGGCAGTACCAAAAGTGAATGTGGTAAATGACCAAGATGAAAGAGTAACTGGAACAGCAGAAGCAAATTCAACGGTTACAGTGAAAGTAGGCAATACGGTTTTAGGCACAGCAGCTGCAACTAGCGAAGGGAAGTATACGGCTACGATTAATAAACGAAAAGAAGGCACCGTATTAACAGTAACTGCTACAGATGCAGCAGGAAACACTAGTAAAGCAGGAGAAACAACAGTAAAGGATGGAACACCGCCAGCAGCCCCAACGGTGAATCCGATAAGTGATCGAGACAAGATAGTAACTGGCACAGCAGAAGCAGGATCAAACGTGATTGTCAGAGCGGCGGGAAGCAAGAAGACGTATAAAGCAAGCGTGAAGAAAGATGGGACATACAAAGTAACAATCGCTTTACAAAAGGCAGGAACAATTATAGAAGTGACCGCTACAGACAAACAAGGGAATATAAGTATTCCTACTACTGTAAGCGTTCAAGACAAGGCTGCATTAGCAAAACTAAAAATCCATCCATAAACCACAACTTATTATGTAGAGAGTTTAACATTAATACAAGCTAAGCAAACAGCTCAACAACTATTACAGTTATTAAAATAAAGACAGGAGGGGCTTACGCTCTTCCTGTTTTTGTTTTACAGAGTTAATTGAAAAAGAGAGAATAAAAATCAAATAAGGATGTTGCATTTTTATTCATATAAACGCGTACAAACACAGGTATCGTAGAAGCCTAAAGGAGAGCGGATTCGATTGACGTAACGGCGAATTACTAGTAAAAATTTTATAAGGGGACTGAAACAGATAGACTAGGGTAAACAAGCCTTCAGAAGCATTTGTAGCCTATTTTATGAAGAAGGCAATATTAGAGGAGATGAAAATGGAAAAACGTCTATAGTGGACGCAAGCTGACGCCAGATGATCACTTTGTTTTATAAAGCAGGGACTATAACAATTAGGTGTAAAACGTTATTGTTTTCTTATTGAGCTAACGGGGCAGATTGGTTGAAGAAGGATATTTTCTGTTTTAAGTGAATTAGAATTTCAAACAAACCTTACACGAATACAGGTATTGAAAATAACAGGAACATAGGAGGAATGAGATATGAAGATCAATAGAATAGATCATGTGAGTATAAACGTAAATGATCTTTCAGAGGCTAAAGCGTTTTTTCTTGATTTAGGACTTGAAGTGCAAGCGGAATGGGAATTGGATGGAGAACAGTTGGACAGAATAGTTGGGCTTAATGATGTTAAAACGGCATGTGTAGGATTGGGGATGCCAGATGGTCAGACATGGATAGAGCTAGTCAAATTTTATACGCCGTCAGATGAAAAAGATATTCAGCAACCTTTTGCAAATACGCTGGGTATCCGACATATTTGCTTTGCTGTTGAAGATATTGAAGCTATTGTTGCAAAATTGAAAAAGAAGGGCACGGAAATCTTTAGTGAGATACAGCAATATGAAGAAAGTTATAAGTTATGCTACGTTCGTGGTCCAGAGGGAATTATTTTAGAGTTGGCGGAGAAAACCACATAAATATTGAATGGGACTTTAAATGATTTAGATCTCTAACTTTAAAGATTTCTTCTTAAACTATCGGGGTGCGTTAGTTCAAGAAGACATACAAAAAAGACCAATTTTTTTTCGGTCTTTTTTTTTGGTTAAAAATTAACAGAGCCTGTTTATTAAACGTACTTATTTAAGCTATGTCATAAACCCGTGTTTGGCTGTTCCGCTTATTTACATATGGTACAAGGACAGGTGCAGGTATACCGGATTGAGAATGAGAAATTTCATGATTCCATTGAAACGATGGTAACAGATGGATACTTGAGGGAGAATGAAATGAAATACCCTGGTGGCGGAGATATTACCATTGATGCGGAAGGCAAAGTTTTGGTAAGTGAAACATAAAGAAGACGGCTTTACGCTGTTGGAAACGATGCTTGTATTAACGGTGTTTATGGCTTGCTTTGGGGCAGTGCTCATTCCTATTTTGAATGTAACAAATGAAGTGAATGAGCATAAATTTTTTAACCAACGGGGACGTGACGAAAGTTCTTGATCCGCTTGTTTTTATTTCGATATAAGGACAATCGTTTCTTAATAATAGAATGTAGCTGCTGAAATGAACGGATTATTACTTAGGTTATTGGAAGAAAAGATGCCAATTGAACTGATGGACATGTCTGGCGATAGTAAGATCACGAAACGCCGGATCATCATCGCGGCAGTCAACGTTTAAATCTTACTTAATAAAAGAAAAAACCTGTCTCAAAAAGAGACAGGCTGGATGAGATTTGTTAAATTGATGGACAACGACTCATAAGTCCAATCCCTATCCATCTTTGATTGATAAGCAGGGGGATATACTGTCCGCTGGTACTCTTTCTATAGAGAAGGGATGGATAACTTACCTTGCATTTCTTCTGTAGGAGACGGAGAGTTTTCAATTATAGGGAGAAGAATAGAGAAGCTAGTATCTTTACATATGAATAAGATGTATACCTTTTTTCAAATGCTTTATCCCTTTAAGTAATCGAAGAACGCTGTTATTAATAGAGTGGTTGTTGGTTCTGACAATGAGGAAACTCATTTATATCTTGGATCATACTATAATCGTATTGTTTTAATGCAAATTGAGATTGATACAAATATTCCATAACAAAAACTTTTCCTCCAGATACATTGCATAAAATTCCTGAAGTTCCTTGACCATTAGATAATGAGATTCCTACAGGCTGTCCAATTAAGTACCTAATTTTATGTTGCCATGGCGGCATATGGATCCCTCCTTTAAATACATCTTATGTCCCCAATAAATTTACGTTCTTGTAAAGGTTCAATAAGTAAAGTGTATGCCGGATTTCGACCAAAATTTGAATTGAAAGGAATGGGAGCTTTGAAAGCAGGTGATTGGGTTTTAGCAGCGTCTGGTTGCTACTGATACATGAGTATATGGATAGCTTTTCAAAAGAGTTAGAAACGGTGCACGTGAGGAGAGTAACCAGGTTTGTAAAAGGTGTTCCTGAAAACATCAATCCCGCCCCAGCTACGTACTCATTGAGTTTAATTGTACCGTTGAATACCCCTCTCTTTTGAAAGAATATTATGACAAATTTATCGATTTAGCGATCATGAATGTAGATAAGGAATGGTTCTTAGCATTAAGAGAAAGGATGCTGCAGGATGTGTGAAACATTCACGAATATTGCATGAAAAAAAGCGGCTGTATTTACTTTATACAGTCGCACAATATGGAGTTGGTGGTTACAGCAAGGGGGAGGTAAAGCTAGATTCTAAAAGTAGCTTACTAATAATGGGTTGCTTCCTATCAGTATCCGCCACCCATGTAAGATGCGCCAATGATGATTAACAAAATGAACAAGACAACAACTAGCGCAAAGCCAGATCCGTATCCACCACATTTTTCGGAACTCATAATTATCACCTCCTTTTATATATAGTATGAAAAAATACAGCCGAATCTTGTACGAATGGCCCTAGCAAAATCAAAAAGTGTTATCTGTAGCGAGGACAACAATTTGTTGGATAGCCAGGGTCTACAACGACGTTTCTTGTAGTCGGCTGATAAATATGACGGGGAACATTGACAATGTGCTGACGATTAATGTTTACGATTGGGTGAATGATAGGAACCTCGCGTGTAGTGTAGGAATCATGAAATACACACTTTGGGGGACAGATGATAGGTCTAACAGGACGATACATCCAAAACCCCTCCTTGTTTACTATAGTAGATGCATCCCGTAGTATCTTGGAAACGGACAAACAACATAGATGTGATTTTAAATTTGTTCTAAAAGATATGGAGTATAGTACGCAAGGAGTACCGCATTAAAAAATAGTGGGAATTGAGCTGCCGGGGACAAAGAACAGTACATATGGTAGAAGAAATCCCAATGAAGATCAAAGTAGAGATTGAGTTTTAAACAAAAAAATGGCCAGGTTGATACCTGACTGTAAAAGGGCTGAAATATCAAGGGTTAAAACAAAGCAATAACAGTGTGCCCATATCAGAAAAGTTTATACAAAAAAGCCGAGGAACGTCCCCGGCTATAAATACTGGAAGGTTCTTACTCATGAGAAAACTTAACACACTAACAGTTTAACCAATCCAGAAAAATATATACAAAAAAGCTTAAATTTCACTTGGTTAAATTTTTAAAGTCTACACTGCAATTCAAATTGGAAAATTTACTTGTCCAGTTGTTCACTATATTTAAGGGTTTCGATATCTGTAAATCCTTTTTTTAAACCAGTGGCTACCAGTAGCTTATGTGTATCATTAATTTGAGCGGATAAGTCTTCCCGATTTAATTGATTAGATATCATTCCATTTCCCCTGTACGAGTTAGTTTGTCTATTAGCGCCAATATTGATAACACTGGGGAACGTAAGGAATTCGTGAGTATTGCTGAATATATTGTGGCTGTTGATACTGTGGATGTAAATATTGATTAGGCGTATTTTGCTTTACTCTATTGCAGCTCTTGTATGGACCTATATATGTTGATGGTTTAACCGGTTCAATTGCTTGTTTCCATTGATTTTCATCGATGCAATAAGTATGAGACATGATATTTGCAGGAGTGAATTTTAAGATATCAGAGCCTAAAATCACTTCTGGAGTTGGTGCATTGAAAATTGCCAAAAGATGAGTGTTATCAACTGTAGCTACTTCGTAATGCCACCAACCTTGTGGAATGTTTGCCACCTGTCCAGGTGTAATAGAGTAACTGAGAAGCTGTTTTGTAAAGGGGTTCAACATCGATACAGTGGCAGCACCAGAAATACAATAGACCAGCTCAGCCGCATTTTGGTGATAGTGAGGTTCTACAATGTTATTAGTACTTAGGAAAATGTCCAGTAACGACACATTTTCCAATGTATTTAACTGTTTCACACCTAGTACGTTAATATAGTTTTTTTCATCTTTTCTGAACAAGGGACTTTTACTTACGTCAAAAGTGTATTCAGTTGATGGAGATGTGTAATCCATATATGAAACCATAACTTCTTTTCACCTCTTTCATAAGAGTTACAAAACAAACTTTATAGGCATGTTATGCACTTACAATTAGCTTGGTTTGAGTAGTTATTAAAAATTAATTAGTAAGCAGTTCGACCAAACTGTGCATTAGGAAGAGAGAAAAGTGGAAGGAAAACATGTATCATTTGATATCAGAACGGACCTTCACAAAGAGCTAAAACTGTAACCACTCATGCAGGAGAAGAACATGTACATCATGATCGAAGAAGCCCTGGAAAAATATTTGAAGCCAGAGAAGAACTAATACAATCACTAACATGAATTACTTAAATGTTCTTTAATAGCTATTTTTTATGGACAGCTAGCTCTGCAATTACTTATCCCGCCTAAGCAATAATATGGAAAATTGCTTCGGACTGCTCCTTAAAAAAAGAAAACTTTGCTCAATTAAAGGTCCGCATTCTGGGAGAAGTGAATTTGGGGATATGTGGAATTCGGGATAATTGAATGGAATGGTATATTTCTAAAAGAATAAATGGTGGTATTGGGGTGAATGCCAAAATCTTTCCTGATGGAAACAGTCTACAGATCTCCCAAATCTCTGCTTGCACTTAGTTGTTAAATAAAATGGGAGGGTAAAAAAAAACAAAACCCTTGTCAGTGTGTTCGGAGACCAACAAGAGTTTTGCACTTTACTATGTTTTTACGTAGATCGATTACACTCGGAGCCTATTATTTAGGTTAGTTTACAGATCCTATGTCAAATATGTTGAATAGCAAATTCACTTTGTTTTTTAATCTTTAGATTGACATCTTCCATACTTAATGATTTCTGATAGAGAGGGAACTGGATAAAGAAGCATGTTCCTTTATCTACTTTACTTGTCACCCTTATCTCTCCGTTCATCCCCTTTATCGTGCTAAAGGCTACCATCATCCCAAGTCCCGTTCCGTTTTTTGCTCCTTTTGTTGAAAAATAAGGTTCTCCCAGTCGATTTAACTGTGAGGGTGTCATTCCTATGCCTGTATCCTGTATCTTAATTTGGATATCGGTGTCATTGGAGAGGAGGGACACCTGCAGTTCTCCCCCAGTTGGCATGGCTTCTATCCCATTCTTCAGTATATTAATGAAACATTGCTGCAGTTTTTTTCTTTCTCCGAGAATAAAGTAGGTTCCTGGTTGGCTAAAAGATAAGCTGATTTGAACCGCATTCATATTCGCCGATGGAGTCATAATTTGAATCGTAGATTGGATGTCCTTCAACACGTCTACTTTCTCGATCGTTACAGGTGCTGGTTTAGCAAACATTAAATAATCATTGATGATTTCTGTCGCTCGATCGATCTCTTGTAGAGCGATCTCTAAGTATGGTTTTCCCTTTTCCATCGCTGCATCTTCGTATAACAGCTGTATAAATCCTCTCGTTGTCGTAAGTGGATTCCTTACTTCGTGCGACATGCTGGCAGCAAGGTGGCTGACAATTTCTAATTTCTCCGATTTTCGCACGAGTTCTTCTGTTTTTTTTCTTTCCGTGATCTCCTCGTAAATCCCAAAAACGCCCATCACTTTTTCATTGGCCATTACGGGAACAAATGTGACCATATAGTCAATAAAGATGTGATCCTCTACTTCAATCGTCGTTTCGAAATTTTGAGGCTCCCCTTGAAGCGCTTTTTCAAAATAGTGAGTTGGGTACGATTTTTTCAATTGAGTCAGTGACCGTTCTTCCCACTCATATGTACGATTTGTTTTAGCACCGTTTACCTGCAAACTTTCTCCTTTTAAATCAAATAAAACAATCGTATCCGGATGGTTTTCAAAAAGAGAGCGATACCGTTGTTCACTTTCTGTTAGCATCTTTTTTGTTTTTTCTAATTGGCGCGTTCGGTTTCCTACGATTTCTTCCAAATGACCATTTAAATAAGACAGTTCTTCATTCTTTAAAGATAATTGAGCTGTTCTTTCTTTCACTTTATCTTCCAGTGTTTCATTTATATTTTTAATGTTTTTTAATATCGTATCATTTTCATAAAGAATAATTGCATGTCTGATCATAATAAAGATTAATATGACAATCACACCAATAAATATAGTCAGTAATTCATTTTTTTGAAAGAAAGCGATGACAATCAAAACAAAGACACTTATATAAGGGATAATCAGTCGACTCATTTTCAAAATGCCCTTTTTTTTAATGGTGTTCTCTCTGTAGTTATTCGCTGCTCTTTTTTCAAAAAAGCTGGATAATCCGATGATTAATAAAGCTATACTCCATAACGGTTCTATTAGTGTAAATGGTTCTAGTCTATTAAATATAGATAAATATAGCCAAATAGAATCAACAATGATGTATAGCATCATGGCGCTTAATTGTAGTGTAAATACTTTGAAAGGAAAAAGTTTTTGATAAGATAAATAAACAAAAATGATCACCATCAAGGTACATAAATAAATAGTGGAGAAGCTGAAAGAAAGTGTTATATAGAACAAAGAGAACTGGGTATCAAATAAAATTGCTTTAAACAAGTACACCCAGCTGACCGTAAACAAAACAGTGATAACGATGCACGCTTCAAACCATAACTGCCATATGCGGTATTTATGTTTGTCTGTGTATACTTTATAAAGCAACGCGGCTAAATACAACAATACATTCATAATCCAAAACAAATCGGCCCACCCTGGAAAGGTGTAGATCATTTCTGTCCTGAGATCGTAAGTCCATATTAATTGCCCGAGAAGAAAACTCAAACAGCTCGTCATTAATAGGAGCCAATACTTCTTTTGATCTCTTTTAATTCTTTGAATGTTCATGTACATAAAGAGAAACGACATTAAAGGGGCAATCAACGCAAAAAAGCTCCCTCCGAAATATCTTAATTCTTTATCATTCCAAAAATAAAGAAGCCATGCGTAATATGTTAATGAGTAAAGAATGACCATACATATAGTAATTCTTATTCGCTTCTTTTGAAAAAGCATCGGTTATTCTCTCCTTTTATAGAAGTTGATCGTTTGACTTTATATTCTGGCATAGAGCCGGTCGATAGCTTCCTCCGGTTCTGGTGCAAAAACTTCAATACAATTGCAATTAATCTCTAAATCTTGGACCTAATGATACAATTACTCTAAAAAAAGGCACTGATCCAAATTTGAATGTCACTGTTAGTTTTTAATGATATTATTTTCCCAAAATAGCCCACTAGGACTTTAGTGTTAGAGGGGTTTTTATTATGTCGAAAAGGAGGTTGTTAAAGTATGAATCAACATTCAGAAGAACAAAACACACAAGACCGGAATACTAATATAATGCTGCTAAATACAACCATTAACAAATCTTTGTTTCTTTACATACTGTCGATGTTAGAAAATTGCAAATGTACCTTCACAGACGGATCGGTGTAATGGCAGAAGATGATTATAAATTTAAAGACATTTGTGATAATCCTATATAGGGAGTATGTATGGGTGCAGATCGTACTATTAAAACCTAATAAATGCACTGGCAATGTGTCATATATATTTTCTTCCTTTACTATTCACTCTTTCTCTTTACTAATAGAAATTTTATCAGTTTATCATTGTAACTTCGCACCGAGTTAACAAACTTTTGTCGCTTTGAACTAGTGACAGGAATCGGAGGCTGTACAGTTTTGTAACCTCCTACAAATAAATGTGTCACTTTAGGCGGTATTTTGCATCTGATTTAAGCGATAATTTGCGCTTGGAAAGGGATAGCAAAAGTGTTTTTTGGTGATATATGTTTAAAGCAGCTTCATTGATCGATAAATCACAAGCTGTTTTTCATTTCTAATTACTATATAAAATTGAAGCGAAGAATAGCGAGCTCAAACACGGGCACCGGTATGACACAGCGTCATCCGCGGGTCTGTTTGGTATGGAAATACAAGGGGCCACCGCCATTTTTGCGGTCAATCTAAAAGGAAATAGGCAGCTGCCTATATTTGTTTGAGAAACAAGTAAGAATTTAAAAATGCAAGTTTTTCAGGACCCTCCCAACTGGCTTTGAGGTTTTTTTTTGCTTAAAATTGCGGATAAGTCATCTAAAAAAGGAGTGCTAAAACGTCACACATATAAACCTCAAGACGTCATTTTTTATTAAATAGATGCTCTGAGAAGTCTTCGTAATTTTGAAGACTGCCGGCTTCGATCTTTTTGACATGCTTATTACTTAAGATCCAGTCAAAGGCATTAAAAATTGAAGTAAAGGGCACGCTACGCGTAATAATTAAGCTCAGTCAAAGGAGACTTAGAAATGAACTTTAATTGGAAAAGGCAATTACTTATTAGTGGAATAGCGGCTATGTTGACAGTTGGACTAGCTGGATGTGAAAGTGGAGAAGAACAAAATAACGAAGATAACAATAGACAGCAAAATAACCATAGCGATATAGATGAGGGAATGGATCAGAATAATGAAACGGGCACTAACCAGGATGACCAGGTAGAATTAGACCCAAATGATGGTAAGGACCTGGACAATGGAATGGACGATGGAAAAAAAGATAATTAGCTATACCCCGAAAACCATCCTCTAGAAAAAAGGAACGATGAAGACGACTGTAATTAAGTCGTCAGCCCCAAGCGATGTGAAGATTAAGTATTTAAAAACGGAAAGGATAAAACAGAACTAAAACCGATTCAAAGAGCAGCTGCTTAAACGAGATGAATGAAGAAAAGCCGTATCAAGTTATCACTGGTACGACTTTTTTCTATAAGGCTAATAAAATAATATCTTCTAAATTTATTAGCTATTTTTTCGTCTATTTATTGTTAACTTTTTTCCATGACTGCGAAGTAATTTCCCTCACTGTCTGAAAAATTAAAAACTCTTTCAGAAGGCATATTTACAATTTCACCGATTGTGATATTTTTAGCTGAAAAGTCCTTATATAGCTTTTCGAGGTTTTCTGTGAAAAACATTAAAGAAGGTGTACCAAGGTTTAATTCAGGTGACATTTTAGCAACTAGTTCCTTATTATGTAGAATGATACTTGTCTCTGCATCCTTTGATAGCGAAATTTCAATCGATCTCATTCCTTGACCATTATCTTCTTCAGCTATTAAAATAAAAAACATTAAGTATTACTATTTTCTTGTCTGAAAAGTATAATCAGGGATGGGAGATGAGAAAATGAATAAAAAAGATATCGCTAATATCCGAAAGCA
The DNA here is from genome assembly GCF_057814295.1 of Domibacillus sp. F004. Classification (NCBI taxonomy): domain Bacteria; kingdom Bacillati; phylum Bacillota; class Bacilli; order Caryophanales; family Bacillaceae; genus Domibacillus; species Domibacillus sp. F004. The sequence continues at coordinate 258,721 of NZ_JBVATB010000004.1, read as the reverse complement.
ATTTAAATTAGACAATCATCATATGAAAATTCGAGAAATCCTTAATGTTTACGTAAAGAAAGAATCAGGTGAGATTTACCATCAAGTCAGCCAATCGTTTCAAATGTTAGAACAGGAAACACAAGAATTATTTTTAGCAAATTTTAAAAAGGTTTTGACAGGTCATCTTGACGCCAAACTGTTTGAGCTGAAATTCAGGCGTGATGTGGAAGACAGCACACAAACGATCCTCTTTGAAGGATTACGAGCAGAATCAACGGAAGATTGGAACGAAAACATGCTGAAAATTGTTGAGAAAATGTTTGCTCATGCTGCTTATGAATTTGATACAGTGGTAACATTTATCCGGGGAGAATATCAAAAGGCGATCAGAAAACGGGATTCGGAATCCGAAGAAGGAGGGAATGATGAGGTTTATTCCAACGAGTTTATCCTTTGCAGTCTTAATCAAACCGTTCAGCCGAAAAAAGCCTTGCTGTTTGATTACATCGAGAAGGAATTCAAATCGAATAACGCCGTTGATCCCATTATTAATTTGACTTCTCCGTTAACAGGTTTTCTGTTTCCTGCCTTTAATGATAATTCAGCAGATATTAATCATATTCTCTATTGTGGAGGAAAAGTGAATCAACCAGAAGGGTTATTTATAGAAGAAGTTCTCAACTGTGAAGAGATTATTACTGCCATGGAAGATAAAGACAGCTTCGAACAGATCTTAAAAACAGTTATGGGGGATGAAGTGGATTCCATAGTCATTTCTAATGTTTATGAGGAAATCGATAAAATGGTGCAGGAGAATGAAGAAAATGAAGAAGAAAGTGACTCTCCTATGTTGGATTATCGGGACATCGAACGCATATTAACGGTAAGCGGCGTCGAGGATGTCGATACCGACAAAGTGGAACATGCCTTCAAAGATGTCGTAGCGGACGAAAAATATGAGTTCAAAGCAAGCAGTTTAGTTCCAAAAAACATTAAAATCAATACGAAGGTGGCAGATGTATCTATCAGCCCGAAAGACCTGAAAAATATAAAATATATTACTTACAATGGAAAACGGTGCTTATTAGTAGAGATTGATGAAGATGTAGTCGTCGAAGGATTTCGACTAGAAACAAAGACACTTTAGGGATTTTAAGGGATAGGTTCCTTGAATCCCTTACAAGATATATTAATAAGTTTTAGTTGGTTCTCTATAACTGATAGGGACCAACTTTTTTTGTTTTAGATTGGTTCCAGACAACATTATAATAAAGCAAATCAGGTCAGTACCATTTTTATAGGGGATTTGATCGACAGCATGATGTAATACCATCACCCGAAAAAGCGTGGAACCTTGATTAATAAGGATTTGACGCTTTTTTATTTTCTGGATAATTAAAAAAATTTATAAAAAACTCATAGCAAGAAATTATATTGCTTTTTCATTCTCATAAATTAGACGACCATGTAGAAACATTGATCCATTTTGCTACGGAACTTCATGCCGGGCAGAGAAGAGAGATCGGCTTGTGGGAATATGCTTTAGTTTTAAACATTTCACCTCAAAACGGAACTATTTAATAAAAGGGGAAAGGCTTATTTAACTTCCCTTAAGCCCTTCCCTTCAAGAATCTCTTGAATACCTTCTTCACAAACTCCATATGACCGCCAGGAACAAGATTGACACACAATTTGAATGTCGGAGGGGACGATATGCTTTCCGATGAGCGACTCAATGCTCTCCCAATTCAGAATTTGTCCGATTTTAAGCCCTAATTTCTCTAAAATAGCGGCATCTCTATCATAAATATGGTCGTCTTGGCAGTGGTATTCACCTGAGTTTGGGTACTTTTCACACAACTGATCGGGACCCTTTACAAGTTGAATTCTTATCTTGGGGTTGTCTCTCAAGGTTTGGTGCAGACTTGTCATATTTTCCACGTATTCTCGGGAATAGCCCATTCCCCTATAGCCTAAAAGGCAAAAAAGATGATGACCTCGCAGTTTATACATAATTTTCCCCCCATTTCGACAGGTTCGATTAAATAAAATGTTAACCAAAATAATTAGCGAGTTAACGAATCTTAATTATTATAATATATCACACCTGATCAATTGGGAACTTTCTATTTACAACAACAACTTATACTAAAGTGACAAGGAAATATGTAGAGTCTATCGACAAATGTGTCATATTAATCGAATTGACGGATCTAATGTTTAAATACAACGTAGGCATATCCAATGAAGATATATACGTGGTGAAGAAAATCGACTTGGATTTCTTTGAAGAGTAAAAACCTCACTTAGAGGTATAACGGAAAATCGTATCATAAGTAAATGAGGTTTTATGTTAAAAATGACAAATGCACGAAATGGATTACGCATTTCGTGCAATAAATTGAGATAAGTAATAATATATAAAACTTTATAATGGTAGTGTATAAAATGTATTTTCTATAGTAATTGTTAACACCAAACGATTATTTCATAAGGTGTGGTTTGAGCAGGGATACTTCTTGTAGAAGGACCATAGATAACAATTAGGTTTCGATTTGCAGGATTTTTTGAAAAAGGTTGCCCATTAGTTAATAATATAGAAGTATAGGGAGAAAGATTTAATCTTAGTTGGCCATCACTACTTACCAATTGGTTGTTAAAAAAGTCTACTTTTACATTTTGATAGTTATTATCCTTTACAATGACAAGTGCCTGATACTGTGGGGGATAGATAAGAGGTACAGGTGCATCCTCATCATAATATCCAGTAATCCTATCACCGAGTGTTACAATTTCATGATCTACAAAGTAAGTAGTAGGTGAGACCACGAAATTGACTATTCCGCCAAGCTCATCTTGAACAGTCATTAGTTTATAACAACCTTCTCCTTCACCATTTTGCCCGATCATAAAATCATTCATCTGTGTAGCGATACCACGAAAAGATTTAAAATTTACCATTACCATTACCATCACCTTCCTTAATGAAATCTTACACGCTCCAAAGTTGGCGCAAAATCTCTGTCTGGTTGTTGCCTACTGAATAGTAAAATTGTCAATGCTCTATCCATGATGATATAACCTATCGTAATTCAGAAGATCAACAGTATAAATTTAATTTATGTGGCATTGCCTGGAGGGGTGAATAACGGTAATCAACATATTATCGACTAGGTCCCAACGGAATGCCGAGCAGTCCTGAGCAACACGAAGTTGTGGAGATTAACCCGGGTCTAAACGATGATAAAGATGAGTTGGTTAATGAAGCATTAAGTAAGAAAACATTTATAACCGAAGACAAGTTTAAAGTTATAAGTATGAATGAGATTTAAGCATCCTACGAGATGCTTTTTTCATTGTTCCGAATACATTTACAGGAGGCTTACTAAGCTGCAACGATAGCTGCTTAGTTGCTGAAATAACGGCATTACTATGTACGGTAGCATAAGGAGAAAAGGAGCTTTTGGCATTGAGTATAATAATTTGACGAAAAAGGAGATAATAAAGTGGAATTCAGGACAGATTTATCCGATGGAAGGAAGGAGATGATAAAGTGGAATCCAAGCCAGATTTACTCGAATCAACAGACGCTAACGACATTTGCAATGAATTGCCTATCCTAACGGATACACCGGGACAAAACTCGGCAAGTGAACTTTATAAGCATTTGAAAAAAAGAGCCGAAGATTTTGACAATAAATTAGATGGCAGTCAGGGGGTGGGGGTTAAGCTTATTCCATCTGGGCAGTCGGTTACTTTTCAAGTAACTGCATTAGGTTACTGTGATCCCAGTTTAATCATTTTTGCCGGAGTTACTGAGAGTGGATTGGAAGTAGAATTGATTCAACATGTATCACAGCTTAATTTTTTGTTGATGGCAATGCCTCGACCGAACCCTACAGTGCCTAAAATTCCATTAGGTTTCATCCAATAATAAAAAAGTCACTCTAATGAGTGGCTTTTTTAGTTGCTTAAAATTAATTTCGAAGGTAGTGGCGTTGGAGCGCTGCATATGATAAAAAAAGGGCAAGTTCATCAAGGAGTGAAGCCTGCCCATAATGAAGTTGAATTCATATATAAGTTATTAGATATAGCATCATAATCCGCAAGTTAGCGGGTAATATAGGTTCTATCTTTTTATCAAAAGAAAATTAAGCGTTATTTCTAAACTCTTGAATATTAAATAAATCCTTGAAATCAGGCCATCTCATTTTTCATTTCAAATAATCACGAAAGGAATAGCAGCCTTTTTCTTGAAGTTTATTGTAAGCATACAAAGAACCAGACTCCTATTTCAGAATCTGGTTCTTTGGTTTCCTGTTACAGATAAATCATATAGGGGAATTCCTGCTTTTTTATGCTAGTCTCATCTTAAAATCTTGATAGCCGAATTCACGCACGATTTGACAATCGCCATCTTTATCTTGAACAGCAATGGCGGGAAGTGCCATACCGTTAAATGTAGTATTTTTCACCATTGAGTAAATGGCCATATCACCAAAAACTAATCGATCCCCGCTCTTTAATGGTTGATCAAACGAGTAATCTCCTATCACATCGCCTGCCATACAAGTTTGGCCGCCAAGTCGATACAGAAATGGCTTTTCTCCTACTTCCCCTGAATTAAAAAGAGGGGGACGATAAGGCATTTCCAACACATCAGGCATATGACAAGATGCAGAAGTGTCAAGAATAGCAATCTCTATTCCATTTTGAATCGTATCAAGGACAGTCGTAACCAAATATCCTGCATTGAGAGCAACGGCTTCGCCTGGTTCAATATAGACTTCTAAACCGTATTTCTCCTGCATTCTCTTAATACAATCTTCAAGTAATGAAATGTTATAATCTTCCCTCGTGATATGGTGGCCGCCTCCAAAGTTGATCCATTCCATCTGCGGAAGCCATTGTCCAAACTTTTCTTCCACTGCCTGAAGAGTCATTGCTAAATCGTCAGAGTTCTGCTGACAAAGTGTGTGGAAATGCAGCCCGGAAACACCTTCAAGCAATTCAGGACGAAACTGCTCTTTGGTTGCACCAAACCGAGAACCTGGTGAGCATGGATCGTAAATGGCATGCCCATCTTGGGTGGAGCATTCAGGATTGATGCGCAAGCCAACTTTTTTACCAGCTTGAAGCACTTTCTCCTTAAATTTTTCCACCTGCGAGAAAGAATTAAAGATGATATGATCACAAATCGAGATAATTTCGTCGATTTCATCCTCACGATAGGCAGGGGCAAAGACATGATTTTCTTTGCCCATTTCCTCGTAACCGAGACGAGCTTCAAATAAGCCGCTTGCTGTCGTACCACTTAAATACTCTGCAATGAGAGGATACATCTTATACATTGAAAATGCTTTTTGAGCCAAAATAATCTTACATCCTGTACGTTCCATGACTCCGTTCAGGATGTTTAGATTTTTTTCCAAAAGACTTTCGTCGACTACATAACATGGTGTTGGTAATTCTTCAAACCGCATCTTAACGAACAAGCCCAGATTCTTTAACTTTAATAGGATCAGAATCTACAAGATCTGGATAAAGATCTTCTTGCCATGGAAGTCCCCACTTGTTCAACGCATCCATGAATGGATCTGGATCAAATTCTTCAATATTGTATACGCCCGGTCTATTCCATTTCCCAGTCATTAACATCATCGCACCGATCATAGCAGGAACGCCTGTTGTATAAGAAACGGCTTGGGAACCCACTTCTCTATAGCATTCTTCATGGTCACAAACATTGTACACATAATACGTTTTATCTTTTCCGTCCTTTTTACCTTTGAAGATACAGCCAATGTTCGTTTTGCCTTTTGTGCGTGGCCCAAGTGAAGCAGGATCTGGTAATACTGCTTTTAAGAATTGAAGCGGGATGATTTGTTTTCCTTCATATTCAATAGGCTCAATAGAAGTCATTCCTACATTTTCAAGGCACTTTAGGTGAGTAAGGTAACTTTGGCCAAATGTCATGAAGAAACGGATACGTTTAATGCCTGGGATATTTACAGCAAGAGATTCAAGTTCTTCGTGGTAAAGCAAATACATATCTTTCTCGCCAACTTCAGGGAAGTTATAAGCGCGTTTGATTTCCATTGGTTTCGTTTCGATCCATTCGCCATTTTCCCAATATCTTCCATTAGCTGAAACTTCACGAATATTGATTTCAGGGTTGAAATTTGTTGCAAACGGATAGCCATGATCCCCTGCATTACAATCGAGAATATCGATATACTCAATTTCATCAAAATGATGCTTAAGCGCATGTGCAGAAAATACACCTGTTACACCAGGGTCAAATCCGCTGCCTAAAAGAGCTGTAATACCAGCCTTTTCAAAGCGTTCGCGATAATCCCATTGCCATTTATATTCAAACTTTGCCGTATCTTCCGGCTCATAGTTTGCTGTATCCATATAGTTTGTTTTTGTTGCAAGACAAGCATCCATGATCGTTAAATCTTGATAAGGTAAAGCTAAGTTCATGACGATGTCCGGTTTTACTTCTTCAATTAAAGTAATCAATTCATCAACATTATTTGCATCAACTTGTGCAGTTGTAATTTTTGTTTTTCCACCATCTAATTTTTCTTTTAAAACATCACATTTGGATTTTGTACGACTTGCGATACAAATTTCCTCAAATACATCACTGTTTTGAACACATTTGTGGATAGCAACTGAAGCTACTCCGCCACAACCAATAATAAGTGCTTTTCCCATTTCTTTTGTCTCCTAACTAAATAGATATTTCAAAGCTAAAGAGGAATTCCATCACATCTTAACAAGCGGTGCATCTGCTAGTTAGGATGTCTGCAGGAAACCAGACTATTGTTATAATCCCTCAAAAAAATCGTTAATAACAAAAAGCAAGTGCAAAACGCATAATCGCGCACAACACTTGCTTTAGATATAATCATCAATATTAAAAAAGTATAAGTATATTCATGACAAAAGTCATAAGCATACGTCTATCATAAATGTTCGAGGACATTATGAAAGAAGGCTCTTTAATATTCAAAATATATCATATGAGGATCAGAGTCTATATAGCAAATAATTACTTTTACTACTCTTATTGACCGTTTCACAAGTTGATGTGCATGTGCACTGGTTGTAAAGTAACCAACTTATAAAATTCGAGCTTTTAACTCAATCAATAAGGCAACTAAAGTTGCCAATCGGCATTTAACCCGGCTGTCCGTATGGCCTTAACTTTCTTAAGAAAGTGGTCAAAATTATCTGCTTGGAAAGATCCAGATATATTGAATATTAGCTTTCCAATTAACGCTCCTATATACTATCAGCATATAAAAAAAATAGCAATAGGTAAAATGAAAGATTGTTACACAAGTTCCGATTAGCATAATAATTCATTAGTAGAATTTTAAGTTCATTTTGCTTTATCTCTCAACGATTAGTTTTTCAAGTTTGTCAACAAACTTAAAAGATGAAATATGGATTTAAGCATGTACTCTTTGAAAATCTAAATTAATAAAATGTTTTTTCTATGACTTCTCATACCAAACTATAATTTTATAAGGTGTGGTCTGGGTGAGGATACTTTTTGTGGCAGGACCATGGATCACACTAGAGCAACCTTTCAGCTTAGCTGACAGGCATCCGAAACGGCGGTTTCGGATGAAATGAGCCGAAAATCGTTTTATCAACAATATTGTTTAACACAGCCAAAAGAAAAAATGAAGAGGACTAAAGAGAAAATAAAAGTGGCCAAAGAACAGCTGCTTAATCGAGATTAATAAGTATTTTGGAGACGTCTTGCCTCTTTAAATTAAGCTTCTGTTATGGAACATTCAATCTAAAATCTTTTGTTGAACTTGAACTAGCTAAACATGCGGTATCAATTAACTTTTTATTATGTTACATAGTATCGATAAAAAAATGGATACTAAGTTTGAAAGCTAAAAGGAGTGATACTTATGGCAATGTGTCCTTTATGTAATTCATTAAAAGCATTTGAACTGTATTGTCCAAAATGTAATTCTCGATTAGACGATTCAGGTAAGGTATCAGATTTTTTAGACCCTTACGGTCATTATAATGATGAAGAGACTGTAAAAATGGGTGATGGCTATCCCAATACAGCTAAAAATCAAATTTGTCCTCATTTAATGGTCTGTAATAAGTGTGGGTATGATGTAGTGAATTTTGTACAAGAAGAATAGCTGATTGAAATGGCTGGCATTAATCAATATGCAAGTATAAATTTAAGCTGAATAAACGATTAAAGGCAACAACACCCAGAAGAGGATGTTGCCTTTTTTGTACTGAAAAATATGCTTGCTACATTACCCATACCCAATTGATGAGCTTGAAGTTTAAAGCATTTTTGCGTGCGTTTTTTTGTGGGTATCTGATTTAGCTAACTTAGGTTTTTGATGTAGTTTGGCAATATCAGGATTCATTTGTAAAGTTGAAGAATGCAAATTATTATTTAATGCAGCTTCTTCATTTAGCCTTTCTTCTTTCTTCATGTCGATGTTCCCTCCAATGTAATTCAAGATGCTCCTTATTTTGCCCCTTTATTTATGTAAAATGTATTGCTCAGATAATTATAATTGTTGTATTTGACACGAAGAAAACTCGAAATTGCTTGTTATACAGGAAATATAGACAGTTTATGCAGAACTGACAAACGTGTGTTTGTGATTGGAGATAAAAGCACGTTAATGCAATAAACGAGAATTTATATTCTGCATTTTTTGAGGATAAGTGGGAAATCTAATCATACATATAGAGTAAATCTTCATCAATATGATCAATAAGGAGTGATTGTATATGAATTTACAAAAAGAATATGTGAAAAAATTAGCTGGAATACATTCAATAGCGCGTCATAAGGAAAAGAGACAAGAAACAGAACAAATTTGGAATCCATTAATCCATAAACAAATTCATGGGAGTGAGGTATACGTGCCGTTAGATCTTCAAAGATTATGGGGCAGGTAACATGAAGCTAGTTTAAAGATACTCTTATCATTACTAAACATAAATGTCATTAAAAAACACTGATTTAATCACTATCATCAGTGTTTTTGTTATGCCTGATTTTATTTGAAGTTAAAACAAGAAACTTGGGGGCGTACCGGGCACCTCTTATTAGCCCCTTTTATGAGTAGCTTGTTTTTTCTTAAACAAACTTTCAAGCATCCGCATACTATATATTGTTAAACAATCATTCCATTTGAAGGGGGATACACTTTTATGAGTCATGGTCATTTTACAAGTAGCATTTTTGAGATTTTCCTTGGATTTTTAGCGGGTGTGGTATGGTTACTACTATCAATTTTGGAGATATTCTCTAGATTTTTTGGATTACTTGAACTAGGAAGCATCGGTACTATTTTAAATATTATTTTTGCAGTACTTGGTTTCCTTGCTGTTTTTCTATTTGGAATATGCATATTTAAGAGAGTATGGCACTGTTGCTTTGGGAGAACAAGCAGACACTAATGGATGATTGTTGTCTCTGTAGATTCCAATTTTATGGAATAATTGTAAATACTTGTTGACAGTCTCTTTACCAGAGGCTGTTTTTTGAAATAATTACCCTTTTTCGTTCCCTATTAATGTGCAGTAAACAGAGTACATATTGTGTGTTTTGTTGACGGGTAGTCGAAGGGAATAAGATGAATCAGAAAATGAAATCTCTTGGGGGAAAATTGTAGAAAAAAAGAATGAAATCGCTAAAGCGGTCTATTGATAATGAACGAACCGCTCTTCTTGAATTATCTATTCCGGTTGTTCCAATTACAAAAGGGTTCGCTATTTTTCCTTTGATTGGAAACATAGATACAAACCGTGCTTATTTGTTAATGGGGAGACGCTGAATAAAGCGGGCCAAATGAATTTATCTCCTCTTCTTATTGACCTCTCCGGTGTAGCTATTATAGACAAAAATGAAACAAATAGTGCAAGGGGTTGATCGAATAGGAAACCTCTACAGTGTTTTTTGCAAGGAAGTAAATCCTCACTTTGAGGATTTTTAAATGAAAAGCCCGTCTGCTCATGAGGAGTGGACGGGTGGTTTTATTATAATTTTCCTTTTTTAAAAGCTCTTAAATAACCCATTGATGCTGCATATGCTGCTGTTCTCGGTGGAACCCCCTTTTTCTTTAATTCGTCCACCGTGTTTTGAATCTTTTGTCCAGCATCCTGGTTTTTTTGGCTCAAATATAATCACTCCTTCCTTTTGTATTGTTAACTTTCTTATCTTTTACGAGTTTATAATCAACCCAAACTTATTTTGCCGACGAAAAGAGGTAAATATACAAAAAAGCCTGGCAAAAGTAAAAAAAGCGCCAGAAGCGCTTTAATAAAATAATTTATTTTTCCCTTTGAATTTTTGATTATTCTTTTGTGAATATTTATATTTAGATTTTGAAAAAAAATTTGATTTTTCTAATTTGAAAACGAATAAACAAATTAGGCTAACCTCAAAAAGGGTTAACATTATCCATAAAAAAAGTTGAGTTGGCGACATATCGAGAAAACCTCCGTATTAATAAATAGTATCAAAATAGATAGATTCTTATTTACCCCTTAAAAATAAAATCAATCTTTTTTTGTATGTCATCCATTTATTTCGAAAAAAGTCAGGCAGATGAAAGGGATAGACTTGTGGAAAGTAACCAAACATCTATAGTGTGACCATTTCATGAAAAGCATGCAAAAAAACCTAATGACACCACCCGGGGGGACATTCTTTAGATACGTTAGCGCTGTTTTCTCAAAAGTTCATATCACGTATTCCAGGACTATGCTCATTAGGCATTTCAGGCAATATAGGAACCGGAAATCCTTTTGGAGGGTCTGTTACAGTAAGTGTTCCTTTATTCCGACTTGGTGTTTGACCTTGGAAAATTTCACTGATCCTTGTTTGATCCAATCTGAAGTTAAACTGAGAATTGTGATAGCCCAAATCAACATATTTTCTGCATTCTGGATATTTGTTTATATCGTAATATGGGACAGGGAAAAGTTTACCCCAGTCGACACCTAAAGTCTCGAGCGCTTTTGCAAAAGCGTTCTGATGGGCATTATCCCTAACAATTAGAAAGGCTAGTGTTTCACGAAATGTTTTGTTGGAACTCATTTCATAAATACGCGTTTTTTGAAGGACACCAGTGGATTCAAGCACTAAGTCATCGAGTAAATCACCAATAAGATTCCCGTGGCTATAAACCCATGAGCCATTCCATGGATTTCCGGCAGCATCAACTGGAAGCGAGGCTTGAGCACCTATAATATAGTGATGTGGATTTGCATGCCTGACTGCATCATCAAGAGGCGCATGATCAATGCCTGCATTTCCCGGAACAGCTGATTCACCTGAATCATTTAATAATTGATTAATTGTGTTTTGCACAAGTTCTACATGAGCAATTTCTTCTAAGAAAACTCCGCGAAGCAAGTCACGATACTGGGTGTCTTTACCTCTAAAATTTGAACTTTAGAAACAATATTGCATCATGGTTCGCATTTCACCAAAGTGTCCCCCTAATATTTCCTGCAATATTTTGGCAGCTTCAGGATCTGGTTGATCAGGTGTAATTATATTGATTAATTCCTCTTTGTAGTAGTACATCTGCTGGGCCTCATTTCCGATTAGGTTCTATTCAGCCATTATTATTAAGCTAAATATTTGTGCTTATTCATGCATCTGTCCTGTAATGAAAAAATTACATAGTCGGAAAAGGGATTATGAATTTTATGATCATAAAAGAAAGGATGATCAGTCAGGTATTCTCTTCCAATCAAAATGAATTGTTAATTCACCAATCGAAGTTAAGACAGCAAAATGTTTCGGGCGATATTAATATTTCTAATTAAAAAAAATATATACAAAAAAAAGCCAGGGAAAGTCCCCGGCTACAAATATTGGAAGGTTCTTACTCATGAGAAAGCCTCACGCATTAGCAGTTTAACCAATCCAGAGAAATTTATACAAAAAATGATATTTATTCTCGACAGATTTTTAAAGTTTGCTTTGTAATTGAAATTGCATAATTAACTTGTCCAGTTCTTCGCTATATTTAAGAGTTTCGCTATCTGTAAATCCCTTTTTTAAACCAGCGGCTATCAGTAACTTACGCATATCATTAATTTGAACGGATAAGTCTTCTAAACTTAATTGAGTAGATACCATTACATCTCCCCTGTGTGAGTTTGTTTTCACTAACACAACAGGAAACATCATAAAATACTCTCGAAAGAATTGCTATATGTTCGACAAAAACTCTAAAAACATTACATTTTTTGAGGAATTAAAGAAAGGATAAAAGGCCAGCGTACTACCCAGCCATTAAATAGTGTTCGCAACGTTGTTTTGACAGAGTAGGAGGCATCTTTCGTGAAGTTAACTTTTTATTATGTACGCTAAGTATATAATTGTCCCTTCGTTAATCATAAAAATTATCTATAACGCTAATATAATGAATTAATAAGACAGGCGTTTTATAGCTTTGTAATGTTTCCATGAATTTTCGGTAAAGGAACGAAAATATGTTTGCTTGTATGTTGGGTGAAGAACATTCGTTTGGTATAATAGAGTAAAGAAGGAGGTTTCAAAATGAATAGATTATTATTTATATCATGGAAAGAGAAAATGCCGATTGAGATCATGTACATGGCTGCAGATAACAAGATCACGAAACGCCGAATTATTGTCACAAATATGGACGATAATTATATTAAGGCCTACTGTTTTATCAGAAAACAAAAGAGGATATTTAAGCTTCAGAACATTTTAGCAGTTGCCAAACCTAACAGAAGCAAAAAGATAAACTATGCGTAAGTCACTTTCTGACAGAAGGCAGAAAAGGCTTCAAATCTAAAATAGATAAAGCAAATAGCATAAGGGATTGATCCCGTGAGAAATATTTGCATTGTTCGTCTACAATGCAGGAAATTATCTGATTTTGTCGAACTATGTAAAGAAGGGGAAAGGAGATGGTTTTTTTGAAAGCCGTAATAAAGCTTAAAAGTGGGAAGGTTTTTGCATATAATTCTATTGAAAATTATGATCCGAATGAAGCGGAAGGCCCGTTTATCGATGTTTTAATAGAAGGGATTAAGAATAAATCAAGGGATTCCAAATTTGAGAATACTACTGGAGAAAGAACATTCTCCGCTGCGGATATTTATTCTATAGAACTTATAATGTAATTATACAAGCATCCAGCAGGGTGCTTTTTTCATTTTAAATCATTGATATTAAGACAGGGGTATTATACGATGACATAAGAGTTATTTGGAAGAAAGAAGAAATAAAGTAACCTAGAGTGATATTGAACAATACGTGTATTTATAATAAAAGGGGATGTATAAATGAAATTAAATAAAATGAGCTTTATTTTATTGTCAGCAGTAGTTTTAATAATCATCTCAATAGCTGTATTTGAAAAGATTAATTCAGAAGAAAACACTAGAAACTCTTCAAGTTCTCCTGAAATTGCCCAGTCAGTATCACAAGAAGAGCCTAATAAAGAATTTGTTGAAAAAGACGAGTCTGCTGGCAGCGATGAAACAGAAAATAAGGTTATAAAAGAAGAGGTTAATAGTGATCCGATTCATTTAGAGCAGGAAATAGAAGTAAACGAAGGAACAGAGACACAGAGAGCAGCAGAAAAGGTCCAAGAAATGGAGACGGTGAAAGAAATAGAATCAAATGAGGTTACAAACACTCAGGAAAGCGTCCCTGCTCAATCACGTTTTTCTTCGAGGGAAGAGGCCATGCAATTTGTGTTTAGCCGGTTTACGGAAGAGGAAATTGCTATATATAATCGTGTAGCAGAGAATGGGTTAACACCAGAACAACAAGCGATGGCCATTCAAGTGGCCTCCTCACGATTTTCTGCTGAAGAAATAGCAGCAATTGAAGCAGCATTGGGGCAATAATTAATTAGCAAAATTAAGGGATCTGCATTTACAGGTCTCTTTTTTATAAGAAGAAGGTGCGTTATACAGTTAGGCCTCTCTTCTAATAAAGTGCAAGTTATTTTAACCTTGTCCATTCAGTTATGTTAATACCTTTATTAAATGGCATCCGAATTGTTCAGAGGAAACAAGCAAACACCACGCTAAGTGGTGTTTGCAGGGTTATTATTTAGTGAAAAAGAAAGGTTTGAATAATTATTGTTCTCTTAAGTCAGTTAAAGAAACATTTTGTTCATTCTGTGGTTCATCAAGAGGATAAATTCTAGCTGTTTCGTTGCTTCCATCCACATGTTGAATATAGATGGGTACTTCATTGAAAGTAACATTAGCCATCACTGGGGAAGCGGCAATTTCTTGTGCTCGTTGTTTATTCATGGTCATGACCTCCTTTCTATTTGTAACAATAATAATGTCTGCTTTAAAGCTTTAATTATTCGTAATAAGATAAATATTGAGCCTTATGGTCGAGTTTTTTTTATAGCAATGGTTAATTAATTAGACAGAGAGGTCGAGTTTTAAACAAAAATGATCTTTAGAGTAACGTCTTAATTTGCAGGGAATAACCTTCTTGTGTCGAAATGTAAGGCAAAAGGAGGTGTTGTTATGTCGAAGGATGTATTATTAACAAAGTTAAAAGAAGCAGGCGGGAATCACTTATTTATTGCTTGTGAAACGGAAGAAGATATGGATGCTAAATACGTAGCAGCTCAAAAACTGCAAGAGGACGGAATAATTGAAATAGTAGACATTGCTAAAAATGATGACAGCTCATTCAGCATTAAAGCACGTGTACTATAACGAAAGAATAGTATAAAGCATCCACCTAGGGGGGTGCTTTTTTTATACTCCAAAACAAGCAGACAAGAAAACTGTGAAGCCAAGTTGGACAGACGTTGCCGAACCGTAAACAATTCAATTTTAAAACAGGGCATTTTTAATATATGAAGCAGAAATTTATTTCTCTATTGAAAATGTTAAATGAAGTGAAATGTCGTATAAAAAGATCATGGAGGCAAGGTCATAAAACAGTAAAAACGACGCAAAAAATCTCGATGAAGACCAAAGGGAAGTCGAATAATAAACAAAAAACAGCCAGGTTAATACCTGACTGTAAAAGAATTTAAAAACAAATAGGGTTTGGGTATGACGGGAAACCATCGTACAAAAACAGTATATCCAATTTAGAAAAGTTTATACAATAAAAGTGAGGAAAAGTCCTCGCTCCTTGAAAAAGGATAAGTAGAATAGATCTAAAAAAGCGTTTAATTTAATCATTTTTATTGATCTTGCTATCATTCCCTTTGTCAATACCAGTAGCATTATTAACTGTCTGTACAACCAAGTGTATCCCTTGGTCCATAGCATTCATTGAATTGGATTTTTGACCCATACCTTTAGATTTTTCTTGTTTTTTCATTTTTGTCACCTCCTGAAACGTAGGGTTCGTGATAAAAGAAAAAATATTCACATTTTAAATGATTATGATATCACTTTATAAACAGATCTTTTAAATGGAAGTTGACAAGCCTTCATGTAAAAAAATTTGCCTAATATATATCTTATAGGACACACATTTTGTAAAAATAAAAGGTGGGGAAAAGGATGAAAAGATGGTGTTGGGCGATAGTTATTCTTGGAATGCTAAGTGCATGTTCGTCTAGTGAAGAGAAGCTCGTGCAAGAGATTTTTCCGGAAGAAGTATCAGGAATTATTGAAGAACCATCAGAAGAAGAGCTAGCTGAACTAATGAGAGAAGAAGCAGAACCTGCTGTTTTTAACGCATTAAATGTTGATCAGCCACCGGTAGATAAAAAGGTGACAGCCACCGGTAAAGTTACGAGGGTGACAGAACCAGGTATGATGGGTACATTTTCTCTTCAGACGGATGATGGAATATATACAATCATGAACTTAACGAAAACAAAAGTGGAAGAAGGAAGTAAGACGACTATTTATGGAGTTGTTGCTGTTGAGAAAGCAGCAGATGGAACGCCAACTATTAATGCAGTCATTATTGAGTAATATAAGCAAACATACCTCAGTTACACGGGTGACAAGGTTTCATATCCTTTCATAAAATGTGTAAAAGCGGAGGGGATGGAAAGGCACATGTTACTAAAAAAAGTGAAGATTGGCGGGATTGAATATAAAGTTAAAGAAATTGAGGGCATGGAAGAAGAGTTCGATCTTTTAGGACAGATCCTCTATACAAGAGGAACCATTAAAGTGGATGCTGACTTAGCGGCAGATAGAAAAGAACAGGTGCTGGTACATGAAATTTTGCATGGTGTTTTCTTTGAAGCGGGGATTGAAGAACAAGATGAGGATATGATCAACCGTGTCGCGATTATTCTGCATCAAGTATTGAAGGATAATGATTTACGGTTTAATGATAAAAAGAAGAAAATCCCGTCGCAAGGCAGGGATAAATAATCTTCTTTATGCTGCAATTACAGCAAGAAGACAAGAAAATGGGATGCTTAATTGAACGTTTAATTTTGTGAAGATGTGGTATTGATTTGAAAAAGTTGCACCGTTTTATCCCCTTTGAATTTGATTATTTAGGGGGGATTTTAACGTGAAAAGGATTTTTGAAGCTGAGGAGACGAACTTTGTTTTTTAGTTTCTCTACCGTTTAAGTGATATAGAGAAAATATACAAAAGTGTAATTTAATTATTTTTAATATCTTCTGTTTTTTTATTAAAGTGTAAACAATAAATCTTATTACCCCTATAAACAATCCAGTACCGCTTAGAATAAATTATTGTAAAAACTTTACCGAACGTCCGAGGGTGCTCAACCGTACTAAGCGATACAAAAGTAAAACACATCGATCTATGAGAGTCCTTCTTGCGTCACGGAGAATTAGTACAAAATATACTGCACGATTCACGTATAAATGCATTTAATAATTGAAAGGCGAAAAACAGTAATTAAGTAAAGAGAGGAGATGGATATTTTGGAGTTTGAAGAAAAAAGGAGACTTAAAAACGGAGGATACAACAAACAAGAATTAGCGGAATTATTTCTGAATGATCTACCGGATATTAAAGAGTTTGTCATCATCTGCGAATATAAAAGCGGAGAAATCGGTGGATATAACTCAACAAGCGATGGACTTCGCCAAATCGGGATGCTTGAAGCAGCAAAAATAATGGTAATAGATAATCAGGGAGAAGAGTAAAGAAAACGAATTAAAAACAGGTGAAAAAATAAATCCCCGTCACATGACAGGGTGTTAAATATATATCTATTTTGTTTAAATCTAGCGAGAGGGAATAGATACTTTACTCAGCTTATCCTTATCCTCTATGGGAGACAGGGAGTTTTCAACTAATGGAAGACGAATAGAGAAGCTAGTTCCTTTACCTATTTTACTATTTACTATAACTTCCCCTCTCATCGTTTTAATGATGCTATAGGCAACCATTGTACCAAGCCCAGTGCCAATATCTTTTGTTGTGAAAAAAGGACTCCCTAAACGTTCGAGTTGTTCCTCATCCATTCCGATACCTGTATCTGTTACAGTGATAATGGCATTGTCTACAACACGTCGCAGCTCAATTCGTAATTTTCCTCCTTGAGGCATTGATTCAATGCCATTTTTCATGACATTTATAAGGCATTGATGAAGCTTTTGATCTTCCCCAGCAATATAGATGTCTTCTTCAAGTCGTGCTTCAATTTCTACATTATTCATAGCGGCATAAGGATCAATAAAGTTTTCGATGTAGATTAGTTCTTTATATAGATTCAATATCTTTACATTTTCTAATGAAGGTTTTGCAAAGGTGAGGTAATCAGTAATCGTAGATTCTGCTTGATCTAAAGCATCTACTGCAATATCTATATAACCAATCTTTTTTTCATCTGTAAGATCGGGATCTTTTAATAATTGAAGAAATCCCTTTGTCACAGTCAATGGATTGCGTACTTCGTGAGAAATACTTGCTGCAAGTTCACTGACTGTTTTTAACTTTTCAAGCTTGCCGATCTCATTCTCAAGAGTAGCATCCCTTCTTGCTTTTTCGTTAAAAATCACAAAAAACGTGCTCCCTATGGATTGCAGGAACAAGGTGAAAGTAAAGAACTCGGTGTATTGGATAACCGTTTCTTCTGATAAGAATAGAAACATCATGGCCATTTTTGATAATACTCCAAATAAAGAAGCTAACACGGCAAGGTATACTTTTTTTCTAATATTAATGGCGTTTTTGAAAAAAGGAATAATAAAACATAATAAAATGAGAAACAGAAAATAGATAAATAGAGCAATATGAAAGTTGGACATATCCAGGTAAAAGCGGTATGACGCCATAGTTAATACTAATATAACAGCAACCTTACGCCCTCCATATAATGCGCCGACAATTAAAGGGACGGAAGAGAAATCAATCGCTTGTTCTTCAAAATAGGTCAAAGGAAAGCTCATACAAAAAATGATTGATACAGCCGAGGCAAAGGTAATGATAGCTTCATTTGTTAGTCGATTCTGTTTTTTATCAATGAACTTGAAATACAGAGTAAAACAAATATAAACTAAGAAAATGTTTAACAAAAAGGTCTGAGTGTTATCAAATATCGCATTCATATATTAGCTCCATCTCCTTTAATATCACCTTCACAACAACCTCGCCTGTTCCCCTCGCTCAGAAACGTGGTTCTATTTCCCAGCAATCGGAAAAGGGACGAATATCATATCACTGATCTAAACTTCTTCTATATCATTCTATCACGTGGCAATTGATGGCCTTATTGCACTCATGTATTAAAAAGCCCGGTATGTGGGAAAAGAAAATGCACGCCGCAGCGCATAATGCATAACTAATATTTCTTTCTATCTTCCTACAAAAAAAGGGAGAATTCTACACTTTTCCTTCGACAAATAATTACAAAAAGAGGAAACAGAGGAAAAAATAGAATCTTTTTCTGTTATTCATAATCTGCCGTAGTGCACTATATGAGCTCATATTTAAGATGTTTTTAACAAAGGAGATTCTGAACGTTGAAAATTCAAGTAAAAAGAATCCTTTTTTTGTTACAAACATGAATGAAAAGTGGAAAAGTGGAAAGGATGGAAGATACGGAAATGACGCTGTCGCTTATTAGTAGTATTGTTTATGCAAACGAAACGGTATTGCTATTGACGAAACAATAAAATGTAGGCATGATAAAAGAAAATGACGAATCTCGTCGAATAATGAAAAAGTATAAAGATAAAAATGGCAACAAAACATATCCGCACGCGTGAGGTCAAAGGCGGAAGAAGAAATGAGAAGAGGGATTTTTAAACAAAATGAGGAGTGAAGCACAATGAAACTTGAAAATTTATTTAATATACAAAGGGTATTAGATGAAAGAATCGAGATGGATCATCCGCCGGAAGATGGGGAAGATCGATTTCAAAAGAAGATACTTGCGCTACAAGTAGAATTAGCGGAGACGGCCAATGAATGGCGTGGATTTAAATTTTGGAGTAACAATCAGAAACCAAATGTTATCCAATATGACCACGATGGAACGCCCTGCTACCCACTCTTAAAAGAATTTATAGACGTTTTATATTTTATATTAAGTATCGGGATAGATCATTATAACGAACATATAGAAAATTATGATTATCAGCCGGTTAAAAGAGCTGAAGTGAAGACGACGGAGGAAAGACTCTCCTATCTCATGTCAGATGCAAACGGATTGAACAATAGTTATGATTACATCTGCTACATCAATAATTTTATCGAACTTGGACAAGCATTTGGATTTACGTGGGAGCAAATGACAGAAGCATATATGAGCAGGTATTCGGTTAATGAAGCTAAACAGGATTCAGGCACCTATTATTAATAGATGACGAACCAAAGATGAACGACATGTTGAATAACGGTTGTAAACTTATCAGAGGAATAAAGCAAAATAAACAAGAAAAGCCCGGGTACTCACGAGAGCACCCGGGCAATAGGCTTTATTTCATAGAAAAATAGATCTCATTTCCTATATCCGCTGCAAACTTAGCAGCGGCTTTTTCATTTACATACTTCAAGTGAGAATACAAGCTAATAATAAATGAATATTTTTCACGAGAAGTAGGAAGAAGACATAGCATGACGTTTAAAGAGATAAGAAAATCAAGATAGTTATTTGCAGTTCCTTTATAAATCACTTGGAAAGGTTGTCCAGTAGACCGTTCTTTCGTATAAAATTTTATGCAGCCCGCAGGCGTTTCGGAAATGATTGTTCTATACTCTTGTGATCCATGCTCGGGCCTGCTTACTGCGCAAAGTTCTTTAGCAGTCTTAACTAACTCCTCAAGAGATTTGTTGTAAAATAACTCTTTGTACCCTTCTGCCTCTAATACATCACTATGGAGCTGTCTCCAAAAAATAATTAAATGACTCAAATAACCCACCCCTCTAACTATCTTTATGTATGAAGTATGTTCGACGCGTCAGGGCTTATTCCTTTTATAATATTCTAAATAATATGAATAATTTGTTTTCTATAAATAAAAATGGCTCTGTTAAACAATATTGTTTAACAGAGCCATTAAAAGAATACCGGAGTTGAAAAATAAACGTTTGCCTATGTTTTGAAGAGCCAGAGTTTGATAATCACAAATGTTTATATTTGCTTAGTTTGTTATCCTTTTTGCACCAAGATAACGTTGTGACCAGTAGGAATTATCTAGTGAAGCAGTCGTTACTCCTTTTGAAGAAGAGCTATGTATAAATTTATTTCCGCCAATATAGATACCTGCATGTGACGCTCCTTTTTTATAGGTTTGGAAGAAAACGACATCACCTACTTGCGGAGAAGAAACTTTTGTTCCCTTACTATAAATAGCAGCTACGGTTCTTGGAATGTCAGTTCCTGCTCCTTCATTAAATACATATTTTAAAAAACCGCTGCAATCGAATCCTTTAGGCGTACTGCCTCCCCATACGTAGGGAACTCCTATGTATTTTTTCGCTACATTTACAAGATTAGAAGACGTGTTAGATGACGCTGCTTTAACTTGTGAACTTAGTTTTTTTGTTACACCCAACGCTTTATATGTATTAGCCCCAACGATTCCGTCCGCCTGTAATCCGTTTTTCTTTTGAAAATTCATTACGGCCCTCTTCGTACTTTTGCCAAAATAGGAACTTCGATGATTTGAATTAAAGGAGCCCTTCTTTTGAAGTAAGCCTTGTAATTCCACTACATCTTGATGCTTCATATTTGCTTTTAATGACCGATCGCCCAAAGCAGCTTCACTATTGATTGGCCCGCTAAGTAAAATACCTGTGACTGCCAGTGCGGCTATAACTTTTTTCATCTTCGTTATCCTCCTGAGGCGTTTCTACCTTTTTTATAAGTCTAGCATTTGAATATCACAAACATATTTTAATAGAGTAACAATTCGATGACGAATCATTGCAGTTATGCAACAAATAAAACAACATCATGTAACGTACTTCTGTGCCAATCATACATATAAGTTAATAAGAGAGACGGAGGAACAGTGTTTGGATTCATTTTGAAGGAGTGAATGGAAATGGGCACGCGTAAATTTCAGGGGATCCATCAGCTTCATTATGAAAAAGCAATGGATAAAATTCAAACAGGCGATCTTTTGTTTTGCAGTGGCAGCTACCTAGTTAGTGAATTAATTAAAAAGGCGTCCAATTCGTTCATGAGCCATGTAGCCTTTTTATTTAGATGGAACGATCGAGTTCTTGTATTTGAAAGCGTAGAGAGCGTGGGCGTCCGTATCGTTCCACTTTTGCATTATATGACGAATTATAAAAATACAGGAAAAAAGTATAACGGTGATCTTTTCATTGCACGTCATGAAAAACTGATTGATTCTTATTTCGACCGAAGGCTTCTAAAAAATATGCTTGGCGCAGGAATTGATTCGCTGAACCGTAACTATGATCAAGCGGAAATTATTCGAATTTTGACAAGGATCAAGTTGGGGATTGGCAAGCGTAAAGAAGATAATTATGAATACATTTGTTCTGAATTTGTAGATTATTGTTTTCAGCAAATAGGTGTTCGTTTTCCACGCACGATGGAAGGTTTTATTTACCCGGAGCATATTGCAGCTGATCAAAATGTCTATCCAATGTTTGAGATTATTTCGTAGGGGACTTCGGTCGAATTAATTAAGGAAAAGGAGAGGATAAACATGAAGAAACAGCATTACTCCGTAAAGGGTTTTGAACATGATAAATTTGAGGAATTAACGAGAGAGATTAATCTTTTTATTTACCATCAGTTATACGAGGGTCAATTAATCGATATAAAATACAGTATGGTCCCTTTATCAATGAGTACTGGGGCAGAATCCGGTGCACAGTCTACTATTCATTACACAGCTTTAGTTATTTATAAAAAAATAAATCAATAATAAACTAGATACCGATCAAATAAGGGATCTCTCATCAGTTAGTTGTGACTGATGAGAGATCCCTTTTCACGATTGATAGTGAGGAAAGAAGTAAAGCTACATAAATTCAAAAGGTTTTTACGGAAAAGGATTGGCTCCTTAGCAGTATCCGCCGCCGTATCCACTACCACCTACGTAAGATGCTCCAATGATGATTAAAAGGATGAACAAGACAACAACGAGCGCAAAGCCAGCCCCATATCCGCTACAGTTTTGGGAACTCATAAATTATCACCTCTTTATACATATAGTATGAAAAAAATGAAATGAATCTTGGACATATGTCTATAGGTAAATAAAAAGATCATTTGGAATAAGGATAATAATACAGAAGGCGATTTTTTAAACTATTTGACTGTGCGTGTATAACCATTACAAAGAAATGAACTCAATGAAGGATGAATAATGGATAGGGGTTTGGATATACTAAAGAGCAAAATGCTGTTAGCCAGCCAGAAATAGATCGGCGTGTGAAGCAGGTATAAATGGAGGCCCAGGTTAAATGAACGATGGAAACAATCAATTGCAAGAATGGATTTGTCAGTTAGAACAAGCTCAACAATATGGAATATTATTTGATCGGCAAACAGTTGCTGAAATGTTGTTCTTAATAGAACGTCAGCAGCAAGATATAAAGGGAATGGATACGATCATTAAGGCAATGGAAAAGCAAAAAGTAAAGCTGGTACAGCGTCATGCCGAGACTGTTGAAAACAGCTTTTTATTGTTAGAAGAACTTCAGAAGATGCAGTTGAAAATAGCGAGGTATGAAGAGGAGTTAGAATTTTGTGCAAACGCCATTAAATCCATCGCAAATGATGCTCGGTTAGGCAAGTTGATTATGCGAAAGGGAGAGAGTGAAATAACAAGGAAAACATTGGAGAGAAAAGGATGACATACAGAGAACCGACTGAAGAAGAGTTTTTAAGCCGAACAAATTACCATAGCTTCACTTAAAAGCTGGATGTCACTCTGAATTTGCTTTTTAACAAACAAATCATTACATCTGTAATAATCATTAATTAAACGTCCCAGTTCTTTAAAAAGGTGAATAATTAAATCATTCAAAGCAAACTCTCCTTTATAGGCAATTTATGCAATAATATTACAAATATATGTTGTCATAATAAATATTAGAACTGTTTTTTTATAAAGCGGGAAATAATGAGGAAACGATAAAAATATTGAAAGTAATCATGTTTACTTCCACAAAACAATAAATTAAAAAAGCCAAGGGAAACCCCTGGCTGCAAGGAGTGGAAGGAGCGTATTGACAGAAAAGTCTCACGCAATAACAGTGTGACCAATTAAGAGAAAATTATACAAAAAAACCGAGATTTCTCTCGGTTGGCTGAATTTTGTTCGTGTTAAAAGGCTTTTAATATCTGTTTTACATTTTCATTCGGTTGTTTTTTAGAAAGTGAATTCATCCTCATCTTCATAACTGAGACCGTTTCTTTAACTGAAATGACTTCACCATGTGTGTGATGAAGATTAAGCGCTATACTTTTCAGCTTAGCATCTTTTTTTTCTAAACGGTCACAAATGATAGTGACCAATTCATTGTTTTCCATCAATTGAGGTTGTATCGTACCTATTATTGTTTCTAGATTGTTCAACCGAGAATCCAAACTATCTAATTTGGATAAAATTTGCTGTAGCAGCTGCTCACTCATAAGAGTCGCCTCCAATTCAAAGTTTAGTAATATAATACGCTTCATTTATTTTTCAATTAGTTAAGCGCTTACAATAGAAGTATCCTTTCCAAAAAATTATCACATTCTTGATATATCTATTATAAATAATAAATAGCAACAATTGTACCGATGGTAGAAAATGTTGAAAAAAGTGAATGTAACCAATCAGTCGTATAGTTCTTACGTATAAAACAAAATGGAATATATGGAAATAAATCTTTTTATATTTAGGATATTAATAAGGCTATTCAAATGATTGGTGTATCTTTGTGGGATGAAGGAAAAGACTCTTGAGCAAACTAAACGGATGAAGCAAATTGCAGAAGCAAGGAGTGTTGAACATCATGGCGAAACTCAGAATGGTTCATACAGCGTTTTGGGGGGATTCAAAGGTAAATGGAACAATGACGCCGGAGGACAGATACTTTTTTCTCTATCTTTTAACTAATGGAAACACAACGGAGATCGGCATTTATCAGATCACTAAAGAGCAAATGGCCTGGGAGAGCGGTTATTCCATCGAAAGCATCCATTCATTATTATGGCGATTTACAGATCATTATAAATTAATCAAATACAGTGAGAAAACAGGTGAAATAGCTATTCGGAACTGGGGGCGCTATCACTTTCATGATGAGGGAAAACCAGTAATGGATTGTATAGAAGCCGAACTGAAACGAGTAAAAGAGTTATCGTTTATCCCATTCGTTGCAGAGCGAATCGAGAAACCGGAAATCAAAAAAATATACACTATGTATTATGACTCCTTAGGCGAAACGTTTACGATACAGGGAAAAGAACAGCAGGAACAAAACTTTGCTGGTTGTTCGTATTTTCAATATAAAAATGTCTCTTCTTTTTATCAAAATAATTTTGGTGTAGAGTCTCCTTTTATAACAGATAAGTTAACCCATGCTATTAATGAATTTGGTGAAGTCATTGTCATGGAAGCGATGAAAAAGACGCTATTGGGCAACAAGCGTAATTGGAGTTATGTAAATGGAATTTTAAAAAACTGGCGGGATCATAATGTGAAAACATTGGATGATATAAAGGCACTAAATATGACAAGTGAAAGTAGCCGCAGCCAGTCCAAATTTAAACAACGATCGGCTCGAGCAGAAAATCCGCCTTTATGGTTTGGTAAGTATGAAACGACTGAAGAGTTATATGAAATCGATGTAGATTTCGAACGGGAAAAACAGGAGTTGCTTGCTTTATTAAAGAAAGAAGAACGAAAAGCTGACAAATCAGGCTGATACATGGAGGAGGTGTAAACAAAGTGAAAGATGCTTTCGTGCTGCTTGAAATAAAAAAAGCCGAGGAAGCCTCAGCAAAAGATTGAAAAATAATCGAACAATAAAAGTATGCCCCATAGAAAAAAATATAGACATAAAACAGAGATTTTGAAAAGAGCTTTAACAGGAAGGATAGGAAAAGAAAAGCAAAAGTCTAATGGCTTTTAGGACTTTGCTTTTTTAAGTTAACAGCGATGTAGATTAAAGATAGTGAAAGAATGAAGATTTTTTCCCATCCGCCGCTGTTTTTCTTATACATATTTTCTGACGTCCGAAAACCTTGCTGAGTCCTTTGCTTTTGCTGCCGCTGACGTTGAATTTGAGAAGACTGTTTTTGACTGATTATAGCTAAATCTGCTGCGAATTCGGCTTCAAATGCTTTTTTCGCATCTTCAATGATGTCTTTTTCACTGTGTCCGCTCATAAATAGATCCTCCTTGAAAAAGTTAAATGATGAACAGCATTAGAGTACCTCATTGAGAGAATTAAATACCAAAAATAATATGTTTTACCGATATAAAGAGAAGAAAACAAGAGAGTGATTCCGATTAAAGAGCATGACAAAAATGGAGTAGGCATACTTCATTTTTTCATTCACCAAAAAATGCTTGAAAAGGCGATTAAAATAAGAATGACTGACATAGGATTTAATAATGAGATTTAAAAGAGAAAAAATAAGGGGTGACAACCTTGTATGTAGGAGAGTGGGTAAACATTGCAAGCGGTGACTATAAAGATGTTGGTTATGTGAGTAATATTGGATGTTATACTGGGCAAATTGAAATTATAAAAGTTGCCAGGATCAGAGACGGCATCATTGAATGGTCAAAGCCGATACAGAAATCGTACGATGCACGCCTGCTCAAGCCGATCGGCACATTATTAGATCAATTACAGGATAAATCAGCGTTAATCAATCTGTCACTCGATACGAAGGATAAGGAATGGTTTGAAGAACTGACCAAAAGGAAGCGGTCTAAAGAGTGACTGAAATGATTAACCAGCTTCCACTGCATTTAAGCGAAAAGAGGTTTTAAAACAAGGAGAAATAAAAAGGGACAGGTGCCTAAGCCCGTCCCTAAAAAACATCATGTTTAGATTATTAACCCGCGGCGCCCTCTGTTATACTGACCATAAGCCCCGTATGGATTGTCATTACCATAAATATCGTAAAAACTGTATGGATCGTACCCTGGGTATCTTTCATAGCTGTTATAGTAGTCATAACCACTATCGCAGTACTCTCCGCTGCTGCCGGATCGGCGGCCTGCATAAAACGCTCCACCAATGATCAGAAGGATAAATAACACAATCAGCAATTTAGAGCCATAGCCGTACTTTCCGCCGGCCAGCCCTCCAAATGAATAACCCATAGACATTTCCACCTCCCTCTGATACATATTATATGGAAAATGTCACTAGGTGATTGGACGAAAAATGAATTAAAATGGAATGAAAGCTGTTAAGGAAGATGTTAAAGAAAAAGAGCTTTAAAAGTGTAAAAATAAAAAAATCCATCCGCATAAGGGATGGATTTTAAAAAAAGATTAACGATTAAGTTCTTGTTGAGCCAGACGAATTAAACGTTTTGTGATTTCACCACCGGTTGAACCGTTTGCTCGAGCAGTTGTATCAGCTCCCAGGCTAACACCGAATTCGTTGGCAATTTCGTATTTGAATTGTTCTAAAACACGTTCTGCCCCAGGCACTAAAAGTTGATTTTGATTTCCACGATTACTGGACGGCATTCTTTCACCCCCTTTTTGTATGAAGTTAATATGAGCCGCAGAAGGCATAATCATTCAAAAAAACCGATAGCAAATACTAACGGTTTTGGAGGAAAGGTGCTTATTAGGTAACGTGACTATTTTATTGAGCGCCAGATAGAGCAATACATAAAAAAACAATGACCATAAATTCAATCTATTTGGCACATAATAGGGGAGAGCTGGGAGGTGAGAAGAGAATGGAAAAGAAGTTTTCTGAAATACAGCCGATTGGTGACATTGAAGAGTTTCTTCGTTCACTTGAAGCTGACCAGATGCCTTTATTGGAAGAGTCAACTTCTCTTTTTCACTACAGTAATGGACAAGGGCTAAAAAGTATTATTGAAAATGGTGAAATATGGCTGTCTAAAAGTGGGTTTCTAAATGATAAGTTAGAAATAAAATACACCCTTGAATTGGTATTATCCATTATTAAAGACCTTTTAGCGGATGAACCGTCTTACGAAGAGTTGTTGTTTAACGAATGGTTTAAACAGATGATTGAACATGATTTGTTTTCTTTTGAAATCTTTACACTCTCGTTTAGCAAGCACGGCGATTCTAATCTTCTTTGGTCTAATTATTCAAATAATGAAGGATATAACATCGAGTTTCGTTATCCAGAAATAGCTAAAATACTCATTAAAAATTTGAAAAATGCCTATCCAACTAGAAAATTCACCTTTTACCCGTATTTTATTATATATGATAAAGAACAGCAAATACAGTTGCTGAAGAGAGAAATCATTAATTTGTATAAACTGTTTCTCTATGATCATCATCGTGGGGAAGAACGATTTCATTTTCAAAAGGGAAAAAGAATTTTAGCGAATATTATGTGCTATTCCACTTTCTTCAAAGATAGTAGTTTTCATCAAGAAGAAGAGTTCAGAATCGCTGTTTTCAATCCGAAAAAAAACGAAAAACCAGTTTATCATTGCAGGTTAAGTAATGGAGTATTTATTCCCTATATGGGCATTCAAATATCAAATGAATCAAGTAATATGCCGATAAAAGGAATAACGATTGGTCCGAAAAACAGTCTGGACATTGCAGAAGAAGGATTAAAGCATTTTTTAGATCTCAATGGGCTATCGGACGTTTCCATAAGTAAATCAAAAATACCGTATAGATATTAAGTGAGATGAAAATAGAAAGAAGGACTTGCCCCGGCAAGTCCTTTTTTCATATTTCTAGCATACCATATTATAGATTCACCATGCTGTATTGAGCATGGCAATAAATTAATTAATAGCCGTATCCGCCAGCATAAGATGCACCGATGATAATCAAAAGAATAAATAAAACAACGAGTAACGCAAAACCAGAACCATTGTATGAGCTGCCCATGAATATCTCACCTCCTTTACTACATGATATGAAACCAATTTCATAACGTATGGACGAAGGTATAGATAAAAAAATAAAAAAAATATCGACAAATTTCTGCATAAAGGGCCCTCGTTCATCATAAATAGAAAGATACGTGTCCGATATCTCCCTGTTTATGATGGAGACTGTAGGGATTAGTCGGTATTTGCAAATATCTTTCACAGCTCATATACGTTAAAATAAAGGGCATAGTGATCGAAATAGAGTGGGTGATTCATTAAGAAACCCCTTTCGTTAAATGCATGGCTGAGAGATAAGTTAGCTATAAAACAGCAAAACTCAACGGAGGTATACGAGTGAGTGTAAACGTCGAAGAAAAGTTGATTCAACCGTATGATATGTTAAAAGACGAAGATTTAATAGAGCGGGTTCATAATGGGGACAGCGAATCATCGGATTTTTTAATTAATAAGTACCGGAACTTTGTTCGGGCAAAAGCAAACAGATACTTTTTGATTGGTGGGGATAAAGACGATATTGTTCAAGAGGGAATGATTGGCCTTTATAAAGCGATACGCGATTTTAAAGAAGATAAACTCATCTCTTTTGTCGCCTTTGCTGAACTATGTATTACAAGACAAATTATAACGGCAATTAAAACGGCTACCCGCCAAAAGCATGGACCGCTTAATTCGTATGTTTCTTTGGACAAGCCTATTTATGATGAAGGATCGGATCAGACGATGATGGACGTTATTGCAGGGGCAAAAACGATGGATCCCGCAATCGTTATCATACATCGGGAAGAAGCGAAAGATATCGAAATGAAAATTGCAGAATTACTTAGTGATTTTGAAAGAAAAGTATGGGATTTGTATGTAGAAGGCCAATCCTATCGAGAAATATCGATTGAACTGAACGCGCATGTGAAGTCGATAGACAATGCCATTCAGCGAGTAAAAAGAAAATTGGATCAATATTTAAGCAGGAGAGAGGTTACTTCCTAACTAAGAGTGAAAAGCTTAAATGAAAATATTGAAACAGAAAGAACTGATAAAAAGTCTTGCTCACATGAGCAAGACTTTTTATTTTACGTTCATATCATCAACAATATTGTCTAACACAGCCTCAATACAAGTATGGAAAATTCCTTCGGTGATTGGGCAGAAGCCTCCAGCATAAAACAAAGGATCGATCGTATAAAAAAGTTTTAAAACGTCAGATAAATATAACTAATTTCATATTGTGTAAAATTCAAAATTATAATAATTCCTAAAGAAAAATAATAACGTCATTTTTCATATTGTTTAGCTATCCAGTGGCATAAGAGCGCCTACAAGCATCTACTGTTAATAGCAGTGTTCCTAAGGGAAAAGATGACAAAGTGAAATTACGGCAGTTGAGGAGGTTCTATCTGAAGTGTAGGGGGAAATATGATGCTTAAAATAGGTGATTGGGTGCTTGTTGCTCAAGGATCTGAACGGATTATTGGCTATATTAGAGATTTTTCACGGTTGCGCAATGAAGTATACATTATACAAGTCTCCACATATTTCAATAAACGAATCCGTCAAATGAAACCCGTTCTTGGCGTAATAGAGGTTGAATACATCGTGCCGCTAGGTTTAACATTGGCTAAAGAAGATTGGGATTCAATGATCGATATGGCGGTTTCAACTGATGATCAAAAATGGTTCCTTGAGTTATCAAGAAGGATGACAGGTAATCCATAAGCAAAAGAAAAGGCTATAATCTTTCTCTCCTTATTTAAAAAATGGTATAGTTATGTATATCAAAAGAGAAAAGAGGAAGCCAAATGATCGATCATATTGTACTCGTTAAATTTGAGGAAACGACAACAGAAGCACAATTACAAGAAGTGGTAAGACGATTTAAAGCTTTGCAGAATCATCTTGAAGGACTTATTGATATTCAAGCAGGCCTGAATTTTTCCGATAAAAACCAAGGTTATCAAGTGGTCTTAACAACTCGCTTTGAAAATCAAGCAGCTCTTGAAGCGTATGGACCACATCCAGAACACCAAGCAGTTGCTGCTTATATTCGCGAGGTGGGCCGGGTAGATAGTATCGTTGTAGATATCGAAATTTAACAGAAGTGTACCCCTTGAACTAAAGGTTCGAGGGGGTTTTTTCTGTGAATTGCTATAGTCATGAACCGCAGTGGACTGCGTTTTTTGTCGAATTATATCATCAATAAACGCGAATTGCTGAAGAAAATGTCGATGAAAAAGTGTTAAGAAAGTTATATATATGTTTTATAATTGAATTATATACTTAAAAATATTTTTAAGAATAACGTCGTTGGAACAAAGGAGGCCCCAACACTACATAGGCTTAGCCTGAATAAAATGGATAATTCAGTAAACGAATAGGAGCATTCATCTAATTATAAAGAAAGGAAGATTTATATGCCGGTATATCAGATGAAAGAAATTTGGACCCCGTTAAAATTAATGGGAATTAAGCTATTTAAATTCCCGATCTCTGGAGATTATTACATTAAAATTCGAAAAAATCCTAGAAAGAAAATAGAATTTTTAACAAATCATTAATACACGGATTTAGGCATCGTTTGGATAAAGGAGTTTTTTAATTGAATAAGCAACAGAATAAAAAACACCTCTTGCAGGTGTTTTTTATTTGGATGGCGGTAAGGTCCAGTAATTTAAACAAACTATTTCATTATTTTAAAGTATAATGTGAGTAACTTGAAATTTGCTCGGCGGATATTAATTTGAAATAATAAATCAATGAAGTGAATAGCAGTAGAAAGTGTCAATAAACAGTAAACGATCAAATAGATAAGGGTGTGTAAAGTGATGAATTCGATTGCATCTGTTGCTAAATATTTTACTGAAAATGCAGAATTGTTAGCTAACGAAATTGTGGATGATATTATTGCTAAATTTGAATTTGAAGTACCTAAAGAGGAAATTGAGCAGGCAATTATTGTTTATGCTGCATTTATAGGATTTTTAGGACAGGCAATTACTCGTGGAGATGAGAAAGTGCCAGAGGAGCTTATTGAATGGAGCAAGTGGAATGGAGAACGTGAAGCATCTATGATGGGGAAAGTTTCAAGCATTATTGAACGTTATCCTGATACACGATTAGTTTTTATAAAACGTATCACTGCGATCACGATGGAACATGGACTTACTATAGAAGAAGTTACCATGATTAATAGACAGACGAATTATATGTTTGATATTAGTATTACAGAGACCATTCGTGCGTATGAACGCTTTATAGCAAATGTCATTAAAGAGAGAACTCGAGAGATAAATGAATTATCTGCTCCTGTTGTGCCGATTCAGGACGGGATGGCTGTTCTTCCGCTGATTGGTTCAATTGATGCTGACAGGACAGAACACCTTCTAAACAACGTAGTGCAAAGAATTTCTGAACTGGGAATTGAATGTCTGATTATGGATTTTTCAGGTATCGTCACCATTAATACAGAGGTTGCAACCCATCTCTTTAATATTCATGATATTCTGAGCTTGCTAGGTATAACCATTATTGCAACAGGTATACGCCCTGATTTAGCAGCGAGAGTTGTGCGAGACGGTATTGATTTTTCAACTGTTAAAACATATGCGACTGTTAAACAAGCGATAGAAAGCTTGGCCTGATTAAAATATATGAGTAAAATAAGACGCGCCATGCAGCGCGTTTATTTGTTTATTGAATAGGAGGCGAAATTGTGAGCGCTTTTTATCCGAAAAAAGGACGGGTGATTTTTCATATTGATGCGAACGCTTTTTTTGCAAGTGTAGAAATGGCGGAAGATCCAACCTTGCAGAATAAACCGGTCATCGTGGCAGGAAATCCAGGTGAGCGAAAAGGGATTGTAGTAGCAGCGAATTACTTATGTAAAAACCGCGGCATCTATACAACAATGCCTCTCTGGGAAGCGAAAAAGCTCGTACCAGAAGCCGTTGTGAAAAAGCCTAATCATAAGCTGTACCGCGAGTATTCAGCGAAAATATTTGCATTTTTAACCGAGATTTCACCGATTATTGAATATGCCTCCATTGATGAAGCCTATTTGGATATTACGAACTGTGCACATCTTGGCACGCCAATGGAGATTGCTCAAATGATACAGAAAGATATATTGAAGCTCTTTCACATCCCGATTTCCATCGGGATCGCGCCGAATAAATTTCTAGCGAAAATGGCAAGTGATATGCAAAAACCGCTCGGGTTAACGGTGTTGCGTAAACGGGATATTGAACATATTTTATGGGGGAAACCCGTTATTGAAATGCATGGAGTTGGCAAAAAAACGGCAAAAAAACTGCAGGACAAGGGCATTTTAACGATGGGTGACCTGGCAAGAGCAGAGGTGAAATTACTGGAAAGTATTCTCGGCGTGAGAGGTGTGAAACTGCATGAACGAGTGAATGGGAAAGACGAGCGGCCTGTAAATCCTGAAGCAAACACCACGTTTAAAAGCGTAGGCAATTCGTCAACGTTCCCGAAAAATGTGACCGAAATAAAGGATATTGCAGATAAAATCAATAGCTTGGCTTGTTCTGTCAGTCAGCGGATAAAACAGAAAAAAGTCGTATCCAATACGCTTCAAATAACGATTCGTTATGGGGATTTTAAAACGGTTACGAGGAGCCAAACGCTGGAGAAAGACATTGATGAAGCGGAGGATATTATTAAACATGCAGAAACCCTCTTTTTTAAACATTGGGACGGTAACCCTGTTCGGCTAATTGGGATTACGGCACAAAATGTAGTGAAAAAAAGGGAACAGACAGCACAGTTGGACATTTTTTCGTATGCAGAAGAAGCTGATAAAATTGAACCGCTTCTTAAAACGGTAGATGCCATTAAACGAAAATTTGGCGATGCGATTATTAAAAGAGGATCTGACTTATAAAAATAAATCACATGAATGTAAACTAAGGAAGATAACTATTTTGTAAAAAGTCGAAAGTCGCTTCGTCTACAGAAGGACAAACGACATCTCTCTTGAAAATTTAGGAACTGACAGAGGAACTAACGGAACTACTTATTATTGAAGTGAATAAAATTAAACTATGACGAAGAAAGCACTGATGCCTGGTCAGTGCTCTTAATCTATCTTTAACAAGCTCGTTAACGAATAAGTATGATTTAAGACATCTCTTTTCATTGTTCGAATGATAAATTTGTTGGTTCGTCTAATATTTTATTATCAAAAGGAATATGGGTCGATGGGGTATTATTATCAACTTCCTCAAATTTAAGTCCATCAATCCATACTTGTCCAGATCCTGTAAGTAGAACGCCAAATGATATAAGTGTACTGTTTTCAGGTACATCAAGAACAATAGAGTAATGATTCCAATTTCTTGTTCCAGTAATAGGCCTATTACTCATATTATCAAATTGAAGAATATCATCTGTCGAATTATCTACCCTCATCCATAATCCTGAAAATTGTTCAACATCTTTTGTTTTAATGAAACTTGATAGTTTAATTCTTTTCCCCTTAAATTGGTCAGCTTTAAAATGCTGCATCATTGTCGCAAATTCACCGCTATTCTGTACGGTTTTTGATTGTAAGTACCCTGATACCCTTCCTTGATGTACAATTTTATGATCAGACCCCATTTCGTAGTTAAACGGATGGCTGCCGCTTAAAAACCATCCTTTGATTTCTTCTTCCATATTTGAATCCTCCCATTTAGTTGCTATATTTCCCATTAGCCTTCTATATTGACCAGGCGGTAAGTGATATAATTTTTTAAATGTACGTGTAAATGCTTCTTGTGATTCGAACTGAAAATGCAAAGCAATATCAATAATTCTTTCGTCTGTGTGAAGAAGAGTAATTGCGGCGTTGGCGAGACGCCTCATTCGAATGTATTCTGAAACAGACATTCCAACAGAGGTTTGAAAAACTCTGTGAAAATGATATTTTGAAAATCTAGAAATATTCGCAATATCATTTGCGGAAATTGGCTCATGCAAATGAGATTCAATCCAATTTATCATTTTTTGGATGATACTGTCATAGTTCAAAGATATTGCACCATCCCTTCATATATAGCATAACGAAAAAAATAATTTATTTTTTGATTTTTTTTGCTAAATATATTGATAACGTTGTTGAAAGCAGCAAAGAGAAGTTGGAATGAATCAAACAATAAAAACTGATCAGGTACTTAAAGCCTGGTCAGTTTTTTGTAGGAGAAGAAAAGGAAAGAGCATTGTCACTTACCGAACTCTTCGGTAAACTAATTAAGATATAAAGAAAGAGGAGTCGTATATGGTAGAAAATATGATTGAAGTAAAAGAGTTACGCAAAGAATTTAAGTCACATTCGAGCCGCTCTGGATTAAAAGGAGCGTTTCGTGATCTGTTTACGCGCAATTATAAGGTTGTTCCAGCGGTGAATGATATTTCATTTACCGTGAAAAGCGGTGAGATGGTCGGTTATATCGGTGAAAATGGAGCGGGTAAGTCAACGAGTATTAAAATGCTGACGGGTATTTTAACACCGACTTCGGGTATGGTGAAGGTCAATGAGATGGATCCGCATAAAGAGCGCGAGCAGTTTGTTCGATCGATCGGAGTAGTATTTGGACAGCGGTCACAGTTATGGTGGGACATTGCAGTCCAAGAATCGTTCCGTTTGTTAAAGAAAGTGTACAATGTGCCAGATGATGTATACAACGATCATATGAATCATGTCATTAAATCACTAGACATTGCGCCGCTTTTAGATAAACCGGTTCGAAAACTGTCACTCGGTCAGCGAATGCGATGTGAGCTGGCAGCTGCTCTTCTTCATAATCCCCCTCTGTTGTTTTTAGATGAACCGACAATCGGGCTGGATGTACTCGTAAAGTTGAAAATTCGTGAGTTTCTAAAAGAAATGAATGAAAAATACAATACGACTATTTTACTGACGACACACGATTTAACTGATATTGAGGCGCTTTGTGAAAGAGTTGTAATGTTAGATGAAGGAAAAATCATTTATGATGGGAAGCTTGCCCATTTGCGATCTAATTGGGGAGAAGGAAAGCAAATTGAATTTCAGTTTGTGGATCTTCATATAACAAGAGAACGTTTAACACCTTTATTAGAAGGATTGGATGCTGTATGGATGCCAGGGGATCGGAACAATGTATGGGTCGCAAACGTGAAAAATGATGAACAGGTTATCTCAAATGCGATTGGACGAGTCGTTGCGGCCTATAAAATAATGGATTTAAAAGTGCATGAAATGTCGATTGAGGACATTATCCGAAATATTTATGAAGAAGGCATGATGCATGGGTAAGTATATTGAAATGATCCGAATTCGTTTTCTCATGATGCTTGCCTATCGTACCAATTATTACAGTGGCATTTTAATTTACAGTATTAATATTGGAGCTTACTATTTTCTATGGACAGCAATTTATGGGGAAAAAGGATCGATTGAAGGAATGTCCAGTCTTCAAATGACGTCATATATTGCGATTGCGTGGATGGCAAGGGCCTTTTATTTTAATAATATTGATCGGGAAATTGCACAAGAAATTAAAGAAGGCAAAGTGGCAGTTGAATTGATCCGGCCTTACAATTATTTACTTATGAAAACAATGCAAGGATTCGGAGAAGGTATTTTTCGATTATCCTTTTTCTCGATTCCAGGCATGGTGATCGTTGCGCTTATTTTCCCCATCACATTTTCAAAGGATCCGGCTGTGTGGATTTTATTTGTATTGGCACTCGTTTTTAGTTTTTTAATCAATATGCAAATTAATTTATTAACAGGCATATTGACGTTTTTCTTTTTTAATAACACGGGTTTAATTCGAGCAAAACGTGTCATTATTGACCTTTTTTCGGGATTATTGCTACCGATTAGTTTTTTTCCAGGATGGGCGCAGCGGATTATGGATTTTCTGCCGTTTCAAGGAATCAGTTATGTTCCAAGCATGATTTTTACAGAAAGTTTGAGAGGGTTCGCGGTGGTGAATGCACTATTGTTTCAATTTGTTTGGGTATTAATCTTAATTGTGCCTATTCAAGTACTATGGCTGATTGCCAGAAAGCAATTAGTCGTTCAAGGGGGGTAACATATGAAATATACAGCGATCTTTTTTCAATATGCCGCCCAGTATTTAAAGACGAGGTTTATATACCGTGTTGATACTTTCATTGAAATTGTGTCAGATTTGTTATCGCAAGCGGTTAATTTCATTTTTATTTTACTCGTTTTTAACCATACTTCTTTTATTAGCGGCTGGTCGCGAGACGAAATTATTTTTATTTATGGATTTTTTCTTGTGCCATTTGCAATCTTTGGAGCCTTTTTTAACATATGGGATTTTAATGAACGGTATATCGTAAAAGGAGAAATGGATCGTATTTTAACACGGCCGATACATAGTCTTTTTCAAATTGTGCTTGAACGGATGGAACTGGAATCGCTCTTTGGTGTAATTACAGGAATAGGCGTTATGTTCTATGCAGGCAGCAGATTGGGGCTAAGCTTTACATGGTATGATCCGTTTATTTTTGTCTTGATGGTACTTGGCGGTACGCTTGTGTATTCGGCGATTTTTGTTCTGGTCGCGAGCATTAGTTTTTGGTCCGATAGCCCGACAAGCATCATGCCGATGATATACAATATCGGCAACTATGGCCGTTATCCAGTTGATATTTATAATCATATTATCCGATTTGTGCTTACATGGATTTTGCCATTTGCGTTTGTTGGTGTCTATCCGGCGACGTACTTTTTAGGTCGGGAAGACTGGTATGCGTACGCGTTTATGACACCTGTCATTGGCATTGTGTTCTTTACGTTCTCTGTTATCATGTGGAATATCGGTATCACCAAGTATAGAGGAGCGGGAAATTAATTATTTACAAAGTAGCGGCCGATTCTGTTTAAATGAATCTGCTGTTACTTTATAAAAAAATTGGCTTCATCTTTTACATCATGTAATTCAATTTGTTTCAATTGAAGTTTTAATTTTTCTGTTTCAATTAAAACTTACGGCCGCGAGAAGCCAAACAGCAGCAAGTATAAAATAGATAATGCTCATTTTGGGAATAGATGTCTTTATTAATAAACCGTTCCTTTCATAATATGACAAAGCATGTTGACAAAGAGTGAAATATCTTATATATTTATGTATGCGATGAGCTCATTTGCGTAAGACGGACGGACAATCCTTTTAGGAACATGTTGTGGAGCATGGTCTGGACGCCGCAAATTTCGAGAAAACACTCTGTCTTCTGACAGAGTGTTTTTTAATTGTTTTGAAAAAATCCCCTGAAAACCGAGGGGATTTTTTGTGTTGTCATACACTTCATTGGTCCATCATAACGTGGAGTATGCGGACAAGCAGTTGTTTTAAATAACTTCTCGATACACGCCGGTTACGATTCCTAAAATGGTGACCGTTGGAAGCAAAATAGGCTCCATCGATGCATTTTCAGGTTGAAGACGGATGTGGTCAGCCTCTTTAAAAAAGCGTTTAACTGTTGCTTCATCATCTTCTGTCATAGCAACGACAATATCACCGTTTTTTGCTGTTTGCTGCTGTTTGACAACAACATAGTCACCATTTAAAATACCAGCTTCTTTCATGCTTTCGCCAACGATTTCGAGCATAAACACGTTCTCATCTGGTGGAGCGAGCCGCTCAGGAAGGGGAAAATACTCTTCAATGTTTTCAATGGCTGTAATGGGTATGCCCGCTGTCACTTTGCCAATAACGGGTACGTTAACCGGGTGCTGTTTTGGTACAGAACTATCCGTATCTAAAATTTCAATCGCACGCGGTTTTGTTGGGTCGCGGCGAATATAGTTTTTGCTTTCCAGTCTCGCCAAGTGCCCATGAACAGTTGAGCTTGAAGCAAGTCCAACCGCTTCACCAATTTCACGTACGGAAGGCGGATATCCTTTTCTTCTTACTTCATCCTTAATGAAATCAAGAATGTCTTGTTGCCGTTTTGATAGTTTTGTCAATTCTTACACCTCTCTTGTTTTCTATTTGCCTACAGTATAACATGTGTTCTGGAAAATGACAAACGTAGGTTCGGAATTTTGCTTGACTAAAACGAGTGTTCGTTTTATTATGAGGATAAAGAGCGAACGAGTATTCGGAGAAAGGGTGTTCTTAGTGGAGAAAGCCAAAAATTATGTATTTATGTTAATATTAGCCGGAATGATTATATTAGCAGCCTTCTATTTTACATTTAGCGGAGCAGAGGGCCCGTCCTATTCCGAAATAAAAGTAGCAAAAGGAGATTCGCTTTGGAGTTTGGCGGAAGAGTATAAAACATTTCATAATATGGATGAAATAGAATTTATTAAGTGGGTACAGGATGAAAATGATTTGATCACAACGAAAATTTTGCCAGGGGAACAGCTTATTATTCCGGTACCGTCTGTAAAAAATAACGGGGGGCTGCAATTGGCGGATGGAGACTGATAATGGATGAAAAAAGCGGTTATATATTGCCGAGTGAGTACAGAAAAAGAAGAGCAGAGAACGTCACTTGAAAGACAGGAAGAAGAACTAAAAGCACTAGCAAAAGCAAAAGGATTTCAAACAGCAGCTATTATTAAAGATCAGGCGAGTGGATATGACCTCGATCGGCCAGGGATGCTTGAACTGCTCGATCTAGTAAAAAAGGATGATATTGAAGCCGTTTTAATTCAAGATGAAACAAGAATTGGACGCGGGAATGCTAAAATTGCCCTTATCCATTGTATAGTGAAAGAAGGTGCAGTCGTTTACAGCATTGCGGATGACGGTGAACTGCACATGTCTGATTCAGATTCAATGATTTTACAAATTGTGAGCATGGTAGAAGAATATCAGCGGAAAATTCATAATTTGAAGATTAAACGGGGAATGAAACGGGCAGTAGCTAAAGGATATCGACCTGAAAAAAACTTGAAAAATCGTGGCAATGATCAAGGACGCAGCCGAAAAGAAATTCCGGTGACAGAAATTGTTCGGCTTCGTGAAAATGGCTTAACATATGAGGAGATTGCGGCAACATTACGAGGATTTGGATACAATATTTCGCGTGCGACGGTTCATCGGCGCTACATAGAATACAAAGGAAATGAATCCATTAATCAGTAAGCTTTTTTCTTGTCATGTTTCGTTCTGTTGTGTACGATAACGGCATGAATAGAAAGGAGCATGATCCCGATGTTATCATCTGAAAAGATTGCACGCATAAATGAATTAGCGAAAAAAGCGAAAGAAACGTCGTTGACGGATGCTGAATTAAAAGAGCAATCTGCGCTTCGTAAAGAATATTTAACAACATTCCGCTCATCAATGCGTCAGACAGTCGAATCTGTCCGTATTTTTGATCCGAACGGCGATGAAGTAACACCAAAAAAAGTACGGGATATTCAAAAAAGAAAAAAGTTAAATTAAGGAATGTGAAAAAAAGAGAAAATCTGATAATTTTCTCTTTTTTTTCACATTGTTCTGCTTTATTGTTGTGTATTCTTCAAAAGACATTTAATATAGAGGAGTAAATCACCTTTTGAAAGGATGGATCACATGTTTGATAAAACAGACCAACTAGCGGTCACAACAATCCGTACACTATCTATTGATGCAATTGAAAAAGCGAATTCCGGCCATCCGGGTTTGCCGATGGGTGCTGCTCCGATGGCGTATGCACTCTGGACGAAAGTAATGAACCACAATCCGAAAAATCCACAATGGTTTAACCGGGATCGGTTCGTATTGTCTGCAGGTCACGGTTCCATGCTTTTATATAGCTTGCTTCACCTTGCTGGCTATAATTTGCCGCTTGACGAGCTTAAAAATTTCCGTCAGTGGGGAAGTAAAACACCGGGTCATCCGGAATATAAACATACAGACGGCGTTGAAGCAACAACAGGTCCGCTTGGACAAGGGATTGCGATGGCTGTCGGTATGGCAATGGCAGAACGTCATCTTGCATCTGTTTATAACAAAGATGGACACGAAGTCATTGGTCACCATACATACGCACTTTGCGGTGATGGTGATTTAATGGAAGGTGTTGCATCAGAAGCAGCGTCGCTTGCAGCACATTTGAAATTAAATCGTCTCGTTCTTCTTTATGATTCAAATGACATTTCACTTGATGGGGATCTGGACAAATCATTCTCTGAAAGTGTAGAAGGCCGCTTTACAGCATACGGATGGAATTATATCCGTGTAGAAGATGGTAACGATCTTGAAGCTGTGACAAACGCGCTTGAATCTGCGAAAAAAGAAGACAATCGCCCAACAATCATCGAAGTAAAAACAGTGATTGGCTATGGTTCTCCAAACAAAT
Organism: Domibacillus sp. F004; assembly: GCF_057814295.1. Classification (NCBI taxonomy): domain Bacteria; kingdom Bacillati; phylum Bacillota; class Bacilli; order Caryophanales; family Bacillaceae; genus Domibacillus; species Domibacillus sp. F004. Next base: position 217,926 of record NZ_JBVATB010000004.1, on the reverse strand, counting down.
CGGGTAAATCTGAATCACATGGTGCTCCACTAGGCGCAGACGAAATGAAGTTAACAAAAGAATATTACAAGTGGACATTTGATCAAGATTTCCACGTGCCGGACGAAGTATACAACCGTTTTGAAGAAGCCGCTGTTGGTCGTGGTGCGCAGGCGCAAGCTGAATGGGAAAAATCATTTGCATCATACAAAGAAAACTACCCTGAATTGGCAGCACAGCTTGAAAAAGCGATTAGCGGTGAACTTCCTAACGGATGGGATGCTGATCTGCCTGTTTATAAAGAAGGAACAGCTTCTGCATCGCGTGCAACGTCAGGTGATGCATTAAATGCAATCGCGAAAAACGTACCGACACTTATCGGAGGATCTGCTGACCTTGCTGGTTCAAACAAAACAACAATCAAAAACGTTGGCGATTTCATGCCAGGACAGTATGAAGGACGCAACATCTGGTTTGGTGTACGCGAATTCGCAATGGGTGCGGCGATGAACGGTATGGCCCTACATGGCGGTCTTCAAGTATTTGGCGGGACATTCTTCGTGTTCTCTGACTACCTTCGTCCAGCGATTCGATTAGCAGCGTTGATGGGTCTTCCTGTCACATATGTATTCACACATGACAGTATTGCGGTAGGAGAAGATGGTCCGACACATGAGCCGATTGAACAATTGTCTTCATTACGCGCAATGCCGAACTTGTCTGTGATTCGTCCAGCTGATGGAAACGAAACAGCAGCTGCATGGAAACAAGCGCTGACAAGTAAATCAACGCCGACAGCGCTCATCTTGACACGTCAAGACTTGCCGGTTCTGCCATCGTCAGAAGAGCAGTCGCATACAGGTGTTGAAAAAGGTGCTTACACAGTTGTGAAAGCAGAAAAAACACCAGATGTTCTTCTTCTTGCGAGCGGTTCTGAAGTTGGCATCGCCGTTGAAGCACAGGAAGCACTTCTTAGCGAAGGCATTCATGCAAATGTGGTCAGCATGCCATCATTTGACCGTTTTGAACAACAGGATGCAGCATATAAAGAGTCCGTTATTCCGAAGTCAGTGAAGAAACGTCTTGGTATCGAGATGGGCTCTTCATATGGCTGGCACCGTTACACAGGAGAAGAAGGCGACGTACTGGCGATCGATCAGTTTGGTGCTTCTGCTCCAGGTGAAACTGTAATGAAAGAATATGGCTTTACAGCTGAAAATATTGTGGCACGAGTAAAAGCTCTTCTAGAAAAATAAGAATTGAAAAGTCCGGGACCTTTGTTCCGGACTTTTTTTTCGGCAACAATCAACAAAAATTTACCCGCCCTTATTGTATAATCATCAATGGTTTAGTACACTTTGAATAGACAACTTGAAGGAGGAACACGTTTATGTTTTGGTATGTGCTTACGGCTATACTGGCACTCGCTGCCGGCGTTGCCATCGGTTTTTTCATCGCACGCCGTTACATGATGGATTATTTGAAGAAAAATCCACCAATTAACGAGCAAATGCTGCGAATGATGATGATGCAAATGGGACAAAAACCATCACAAAAGAAAATCAATCAAATGATGGCGCAAATGAATAAACAACAAGAGAAATAATTCCTTGTTGGATAGGGGATGGAACCGCATTTAAGGCAGTTTTAATCCATTGTTCATTTGTTAAAATAGCGTAAAAGGTTAAACCTTCATCACTATTTTGGCTTTATTTTGGTTAATTTCTCTTTTGAATAACGATAACCACCTTTTCTTGTGAAAGATTAACCAAGGAAGGTGGTTTTTTTATGGAGTTAGAAGATGTAATTGAGGAGTACGTCTATTACTGTTTAGCAAAAGGGTTCACGAAAAAGACTTTAATTAACAAGAAACAGGAACTAAAGAACCTTAAACTATACTTGAAAGAGAAGCGGGGAATTTCACAACTTGAAAGTATTCATTTAGACGATTTGAGAGCCTATATCCGCTTTAAGCAACAGTCGGGTCTACAGCCGCAGAGTGTTGTGTCGATGTATAAGATGGTTTCAGCGTTTTTTAATTGGTGTGTCAATGAAGGGTATCAGGAAGAAAATTTAATGAAAAAGGTCGAAACGCCCAAGGTACCAAAGAAAGTGTTGAAGGGATTTAACGCAGAGGACATATACGGCATGATAGAAGCGTTTAGCTATAAGAACTATCAAGATAGAAGATAGCCCGAAATAAGGCAATCATCGGCATGCTGGCGGATTGTGGGCTTAGAGCTATGGAGTTACGTTCACTTACTTATGAAAGTGTGGGGGAAACATCCATTCTTGTCCACGGAAAAGGAAACAAGGAGCGTACTGCATATATAAGTCCAGCATTAAAAAAAGTGCTAATCAAGTATGAGAGAATCCGCAGAAATTATGTGAAAGATAAAATACTCAAAGAGGATGCTTACTTTTTGTCTTATCAAGGACAGGGGCTTTCTCATGTATCATTGGATAAGATAGTAAAGGAAGCGGGTGAACGGGCGGGAGTCAAAGGAAAACGGATTTCACCCCATACGTTTCGTCATTACTTTGCCTTAACGTCATTAATGAATGGGATCGACATTTATTCCTTGTCACGTTTATTGGGTCATACGAGCATTTTAACTACTCAACGATACTTAGAATCACTGACAGACGAGACATTAAGTGAGCGTGCCAATTCAAGCAGTCCACTTATGAATATGGGAAGGGAATCAAAGTGAAAATCACCTGCTGGACATTCCAACTATTAATCGTATATCATTGAAAACTTAAATGTGAATGATAAAGTAAATCCGCTATAATAAACAGCACATTTCTTATGTGATTTTTTTTGTGTGCCGTGAAGCAAGGGGACGGTTCTTTTGTCCCCCTAATTTATTCCAAATGGCAGACTGCAGTGCCTATGCATCGCGATCCCAGTTCCTTTTCCCAATAACCAAAATTTTGCCCTAATACCTTACTTAATGCCTTTGCATCTACCCCGAAACCTTTAATTTTAATAATGAAAGGTTCGTGATATATTTAATTTAAGGAGAGAGATAAAAATGATCTTGAGGTATTTTATGAAAGGTATGATGAGTTGTGGATAATCTAGAATTAGGAAAAGCAATTGCTAGCTTTCGTATAAAAAAGAATTATAATATTAAACAATTAGCTGAAAAAACGAATGTCTCATCATCAATGTTAAGTCAAATTGAAAGAGGGCTTACCAATCCATCACTAAATACTCTGAGAGTGATTGCAGATGCATTAGAGGTGCCATTACTTAGTTTTTTTTCCCAGTCTGAGAAAAGTAAGGATTTAATAACAAGAGCAAATTCCAGAAAAAAAATCGTATTTCCACCACCACAAAATATGGAGTATATGTTGCTATCCCCAGATTTGAGCGGCTCAATTGAAATGGTCCTAATGAAAATACCGCCGCTGTCTAATTCAGCTGAAAATCCTGTTGTTCACATTGGAGAAGAAGTCGCATACGTGTTAGAAGGCAGTATCATTTTACATATTGGTGATGATATTGAGACTTTAAATACTGGGGACAGTGTAAAAATACCACCTGGCGTACAGCATAAATGGGAAAATAACACAGATAAAGAAGTAACGATCATTTTTGCTGTTACACCTCCCACATTTTAAAAAATATAATACGGTAAGCGATTTCTTTGACCGTTCTATAACTCCTGTTATGATGTGCTTTTTATGCACGAACAAGAGAAATAGAGCGGTTATTTTTTTATAGGTTTAGTTAAATAATATTTAATTAATTAAATCATAATTAATTTTATTCTTGATTTTACCTTATAAAAGCGCTATCATTAAGTTGTATTAAATAAATTAAGTTATATTTAATTTTTGAAATTTCGGGCTTTCTAAATTATATTTTGAAAGGATTGTAGGTATTTTGAAAGCGCTTCCGACAGCTGAACCTAAATATTGGGTTTGTAAACATAAGGATTCGTTGCGGTAAAGATCATTTCAAAACCTATTTTCATAACTATATTTTGGAATGTATTTGCTGTTTGCAAGGGAGGTTTTACTCGCTCTTTTTATGGCATGGCCCCCCGAAATATCAACAATGATTTCTACTATGAGGGAGGGGGATATCAGCTGAAAATTGGTTTATGTAGGGATCACAGTCATGTATAACAACTAATCTAAGATTCAAATTAACTAGTTTTATTAATAAACGAATAAAAGAGCATACCAAATTAGCCATAAATGATGACTTATTTAAAAAATTTGAAAAGAACATCTAGGTTGCTGTCAGTCATGGTAATCATCATTTCTTTGAAAGGCGATCTACACACATAAAAATCTGAAAACTCTACAATTGGAGCAGCCAACTCACCTCCGCGGGATTGGTAGATAATTGTTATCTCCTCGGCTCAAGATTAGCAAAAAATATTGCTTTAGACACACGTATATCATACTATTTTCTGCCTCGAGCGGAGTGAAAGGAATGAATATAAAATGCAAACAGGTGCAATGATGATGCTTATATTATTTTTATCTATCGTATTACTTATATTTCTTATACTTAAACTTAAAGTACATCCGTTTATTTCATTAGTTTTGGCGGGTATTTTTATTGGATTAGCTACAGGTATGCCCCTAACCGATATTGTTACTTCCATTGAAAGCGGAGTAGGTGGAACGCTTGGGTCACTAGCTGTTGTAATCGGCTTTGGAACGATCTTAGGTAAGATGTTGGAGATATCTGGTGGTGCTGAACGCTTAGCGCGAACAATGCTAAATGCTTTGGGAGAAAAACGTGCGCCTTGGGTTATGTCACTTATAGGCTTAATTGCTGGAATTCCTGTATTCTTTGAAGTAGGTTTTGTTTTACTTTTTCCAATAATTTTCATTGTTGCTAGACAAGCTAATATGTCGCTACTAAGGGTTGGAATTCCTTTGGCTATATCTCTGATGGTTGTACACGCAATGGTACCTCCACATCCTGCAGCATTTGCTATTACCGAAATATTGGGTGCTGATGTTGGGAAAGTTATTTTCTATGCACTTCTTATAGGAACACCTACTGCAATCATTGCTGGACCAATCTTTGCTAAGTTCATTAGTCGTAAGTGCAAGAGTGATGCATCTAGTGAATTAGAAGTAAAAGCTCCAACTCCAGATGAGAAGCTTCCTGGGTTTGGAATTACCTTATTTACGATTCTTTTACCTTTATTCATTATGGTAGGAAAAACAGTAGGTGATATATATTTTGCAGAAGGTTCTTTTTCTTATAATCTTTTTGCATTTTTAGGTAATCCAATTATCGCTTTACTTATTTCAGTATTTGTAGCTTATTATACACTAGGCCTTTCCCGTGGACTAAAGATGAAAGAGCTGTTATCGCATACTGAGGAAGGATTTAAGTCAATTGCAGCCATCTTATTGATCATTGGTGGTGGCGGTGCTTATAATGCATTTTTAGTTGATAGTGGGTTAGGTACAGAGTTATCTAATATTATGCAATCATTAAATATGAACCCAATTATTCTGGCTTGGCTAGTAGCATCCATTTTACACCTTGCTATTGGATCTGTTACGGTAGCCATGCTTAGTGCTGCGGGTATTATAGGTCCATTGTTGGCTGTTTATCCAACTTTAAGTCCAGAAATTGCAGTTCTAGCTATTGGTGCTGGAGCTATTGGATGGTGTCATGTTAACGACTCTGCTTTCTGGCTTGTAAAAGAATATTTGGGATTATCATTACCAGACGCGTTTAAGAGCTTCACTGCTGCAACTGTTATTGCATCGGTTGTTGCACTTGGTGGAGTATTACTTTTAGCCCAATTTATATAAAAAAGCGAAGCGCCCGCTTAGCGATGAGCAAACTGGAGCATTCCGTAATTAATGAGATAGCTAGTACCGCACCGATCGAAGTGGTGGAGGGTGAAGTTTGCTAGTCGCTGGCGTTGGATCCAAATTTTATACTTTAATGAAAGGAAGATGGTCAGCATGGAAAATCAGATAATTGAAGGAAAAACGATTAAGCAGTGGGAAGAGGAATATCCTTTAATGAGCAAGATCATTTCAACGGAAGAAGTATTCTGGACAAATTCTAAATATGAAAAATTTGCAGATGCGATAAAAAAGATTTCCTTATCAGAGAAGGATGTAAAAGATGCAGAAGAAAGATTAAATAGATTTGCTCCATATCTAGCTAAAGTTTTTCCAGAAACAGAAAAAACGAAAGGGATTATTGAATCACCTATTGTTCCAATTCCTACTATGCAAAGCAAAATAGAAGAGACCTATCATCAAGAAATCTCAGGTCAATTATTGCTCAAATGTGATAGTCATCTTGCTATTTCGGGATCAATTAAAGCAAGAGGCGGTATTTATGAGGTTTTAAAACATGCGGAAGATTTAGCTATTGCGAATAACATGCTAACAGTAAAAGATGATTATTCAATTATCGATAGTGATAAATTTAAAGAGTTCTTCTCTAAGTATTCTATTGCAGTAGGATCAACTGGAAACCTAGGACTTAGTATTGGAATCATGAGTGCGCAATTAGGGTTTAAGGTTTATGTTCATATGTCGGCTGACGCAAAACAATGGAAGAAAGACCTCCTTAGAAGCAAGGGTGCTACAGTCATTGAGTATGAATCAGATTATAGCAAGGCAGTAGAGGAAGGCAGAAAACAAGCAGAAGCTGATCCAAACATGTACTTTATTGATGATGAAAATTCAATTAACTTGTTTTTAGGGTATGCTGTTGCAGCTTTTAGATTAAAAAAGCAATTAGAAGAAATGAATGTAGTTGTAGATGAGGATCATCCATTATTTGTTTATCTGCCATGTGGAGTAGGCGGCGGACCTGGTGGAGTAGCATTTGGGTTAAAGTTAGTTTTCAAAGATCTTGTCCATTGCTTCTTTGCCGAACCAACACATTCACCATGTATGGTTATCGGATTAATGACAGGTATGCATGATAAAGTATCCGTACAAGATTTTGGTATTGATAACATTACTGATGCAGATGGGCTCGCTGTTGGTAGAGCTTCTGGTTTCGTCGGGAAAACATTAGAAAACCTAATAAGTGGATCCTATACTGTACAAGATGAGCAGTTATACGTACTTTTAAGTATGTTATCCGACACAGAAAATATTCAATTGGAGCCTTCTGCATTAGCTGGAGTCCATGGTCCAATTCAATTATTCAAAGATGAAGCTGGACAAAAGTATATAGAGAGTAACCATTTAGAAGATAAAATTAAAAATGTAACACATATCGCTTGGGGAACAGGAGGCAGCATGGTTCCAAAAGACGTAATGGAAACCTATTATAAAAAGGGAAAAGAGGCATAGAAACAAGGAGACGGTTCTTGTGCTTTACCAATTTATTACAAAAGGTAGGTTGAATCGGGTTGCGGTACCGCTGCCACTCCCTGAAATAGGTCGAGATTAGTAGAAAGATTGACAAGGAGGAATTGGTGTTAGCCCTAGTTCTTCTATCGTCTAAAGTGATGAAGGTACGTTTAAGGTAAAGGAGAGAAGGTGTTTTTCTCTCCTTTTTGCTTTACCTAGGACCATTTAAAACGGTTCATCTTTTTTATAAACGGTACGACTTTCTTATAAACAGTAAAACTTTGTTTCAAACCGACATTTGCAGGGGACGTAACCAATACAAGGGATTATTATACGCACATCGGCGACGTACCAGACTACTATTTTAAAGGATGGGAGTTATACTTTGCCAACAAGCGTATGCACACAGTCCTGTTTTATCATTTGTGCAAACGTCTCGGCATCGGCGATGCTATCCTCCGACCTATTATTCTTCAGAACGACTGGTTGGTTCAATGGCTACAGAATGCCAAACAGGAACTGCAGAACTAATATAAGAAAAGAGTATTGAAGATAAATTTAGACTTAAGTTTCAAAAAGTGGTCACCAAACTGGTCACACACTCGAAATAACAATAGGAAACAGCGGGAAACGGTTCATATGAAAAATGTCCTCAAACCCTTGATATGAAGGGGTTTGGGGACATTATAAGAAATCATAGGAAACACCGCCATGTGAATTGACAGGGTAGAGGTCGCTGGTTCGAACCCAGTAGGAATCATTGGGTGTTAAAACCCTTGAGAGAGCGTCAGGAACACGGTTTCTCTACGAAAACACCACTTCTTCGGAGATGGTGTTTTTTGTGTTTGTACCGTTTGGGTGGTGAAACTAATGAAGTTAGGAAAAATAAATTATCGTTTGGTTGGGAAATACAAAAACGGAGAGGGAGCCAGTCGACACGAAGTTGAGCTCATTCAAAAATATAAAAAATTGGGCCAAGCGATTTTTAATAAGAAAATTAATAAAAGATGCTAGTATAGCATCTCTAAAGGTTTTGGCTTTTAATGTCATGCATTTGAATTTATTTTGGAAATAGTTTCTTTATCACAAATAACGAAAAGTTGTGCTCCGTCAGGAATTAGTTCATCCAATTTTTGGTTTATATGGAGGTCGCCATGATCTGCTACCAGTGTGGCTCCTTTGTTAAGAAGATCCATAAAAGCATCCCGATAGGTTCTCCATTCATCTTGTTTAGGAATCTCATACATACTTTCTCCGTACTGTCTGCTCATAAGTTCAGAATACATATGAATCACTCCATGAGAAAATAATGATCTTACTGCGGCGTGGGAAATCATTTCTTGTGTAGGAATAAATTCATCGACCTTCACATGCTTGAATAAACGGATATGTTTTTGATTAATTACCTCGGCGGTGACATGAATAGGCGTATTCATTTTTTCTTCAATGGATGTTATGGCAGTGGCAACTAGTAATGTCTTCCCATCGACCAGTAATGGATCTTTTGTAGCATAACTTGCTTGTGTTATTTGATCGGCAAAAATGATCACACCTTTTGCTCTAGATAAATTTGCACGGAGTAATGTCTCTTCATCAGTAGCATCCCCACGAACATAAAACAGACGCTCTTCCATCATTGGCGCTTTTTCCAAGTTATCAATGATTACAATATCAATGGTTTTATCAGATTTTAAAATTTCTTGGATAGATGATTTTGACTTATCGCTCCATCCAATCAGTATAATATGATTTTCACCTTTATATTTCATTTTTCCACCAACTTTAAATTTTTCGATAAGATGTACAGATTTAATCATTTTCCCAATAAAAACACTAACCAGCCCGATACCCGTGATGTAAAGAACAATGGTAAATGCTTTTCCAAGATCGGTGACCGGTGCATAGTCTCCAAAACCAACCGTAGCAAGTGTTGTGAGAACCCAGTAAACGGAGGTTAAATAAGATTCGAACGTTTGTGGCTCTATAGAAAAAGCAACATATGCAGCAACTAATATGTATAAAATGACAAATGGAAAAAAGATTCTACCTCTTAACTTAATCAGGTGATATATTATTTTTTTAACTGAAATTCCCATTAGCATCCATCCTAGTTTTCAAGTCATCGATTAAATGTATGTTCCCGAATTTAGCCATTAATTAAACGTAAACGCAAAATATATTTTTATCCAACTGGGGAGTGACAATAGCATATAAAAGAGGGTTTTGAGGTTTAACTCCTATGAAAATTAGCAAACGAAGCAGAATGATTCAATAAACTAAGGGTGAAGACGTTCTAATGCCATTAGATGATTATTCCTTTAGTAAGAAGTCTGGTTAGGTTGTCGATAGGTTTGGCGTTTCATGGCAACTGCAACTTACTCCTCCAAAATAAATAATGTTAGAGAGAAGCATGGACAAATATTCCGTGCTTTTAATTGTTTTTCCCTGTTCAGTGGATTATATGTAAGAGAAGTTGCTTGTTCAATGAAGAATGGCTACTGTTAAAATTCCTAAAAGTGAGAGAGCACTTTAGGATTCCAGCGACCATGTTCCTTACTCAAAAAGCTTCGTACATCTATCTACACTACAATCAGATTTTCAACCGATCCAGATTTACAAGTCATTACTCCAGGAAAATGCCAAAGAATTCATATTGTTAAAAGAGTGATTTTATTCTAGCTTGAAGAAAAGCAAATGGGTAGTATGCAGCCTTTTTTCTACAGGGTAAAAGTTTCTAGCGGTTCAAGATGAATAACCTGCTGATGTGAATTTAATAAAACATTTAATGTAAAATAGAAAGTATTAATAAGCGTATGTATTGTAGGAGGAAGTAATTTGAACAGTTTTATTGTTATGCAGGGTCGTACTTATCAAGAAGAAAAAGACTTAGGAATCATCTGGTCTCCACAGCAAGGTAAAGGAAACACTGTGCCACATTCATGGTTGCGAATGACAGAAGTAAAAAAGGGAGACCAAGTATTTCATTATGTAAAAGGAAACATCGTGGCTGTGAGCATTGCCAAAGAAGATTGTAAAGCAGCCAGTAAACCAGATACTTTGCAAAGTCATAATGAATGGAAAAATGAAGGATATCTAGTGAATTTAGAATATCATGAATTAGATAGAGCGGTTAATGTGCGTGACAAATTTGAAGAAATCTTACCGCTGCTGCCCGTCAAATACTCACCATTCCAGGATGATGCAAATGGTAATCAAGGTTACTTATATCCATGTAACGAAGAATTAGCCATCAAATTACTTGAGCTAATTAGCGAGTTAAACATTTATCAAGTGGATAAAGAACAACTAGAATTGTCCATTGATGATGTAAGAAGAACTGAACACAATACACTTATTCCAGTGATTACCGAGACCGAATCTGAGGTAAAAACAAAAATCCGATTGGGGCAGCAAAAGTTCAGAAAGAAGTTAATGCCTTTATGGCAAAGTAAATGTGCTCTATGCGGTATAAACTTACCAGAATTACTAAGAGCAAGCCATTCAAAGCCTTGGAAAGACGGCACAAATGCAGAACGTTTAGACCCACATAACGGCGTTTTGCTTTGTTGTAATCATGATGCCCTTTATGACAGAGGTTTAATTGCTTTTGACGGTCAAGGACGTTTGCACATTTCTTCAATCATCTGTGAGGAAGACTATCCGCTGTATGGCTTGGTGCCATTAACTAAGATAAAAATTCACTCTGAAAATAAGGTGTTTTTTAAATGGCATAAGAAGAACATTTTTAAAGCGAACGAGACTCTCATCCCAGTGAGCCATATAAACGATGTGAGAACAGAATAACCAATGAATGATTAACCACTTTCCATTGAAAGCTCTGCTTAAATGTAGACAATAAAGTCGGTTTGAGGTATGTTTTTTTTACACAACTTAAGGCGTTATCGTTAGCTGGCGAAGCCCGTTGTATCAACGTTTGCGAATGATGATGATGCAAATGGGAATGAAACCATCACAAAAGAAAATCAATCAAATGATGGCGCAAATGAATAAACAACAAGAGAAATAAATCTTTGTTGGATTAATGTTACCCAGATTGAAGGAAGTTTTTGATGAATTAATTCCCTATGAAGATGAAGAAATTTCTGATGATGAGTGGGCAGATATTGAAGAAGGATTAGAGCAGATAAAAAATGGTGAATACGTGACATTGGAGGAACTTATCGAATAAAGAATTGTAAAGGTGTTAAGAAGTATATTAAAGGAAAATCAAACAAATAAGGGGTGAAACGTGATGTTTCGTATCCAAGATAAAAATGGTCAGATGATTAACGTGAAAATGGATAAGGGTGATCCAAACCTTTTGTGGATGGAGTTTGAAGATAAAACGGATAATTGTAATTTAGGCAGTATTAGTAGGAGCAAACTGCAAGAGGATGTAAGAAACGGTATGTATATAATGATTAAATGATAAACGTGTTGTTTTCACTTACAATCGATCCAATGGCACACTTCATCTGGAAAGAGACATTAATCGATTTACTCATACTCCCTCATATCAAATCCTCTTCATCGGGTGTTTTTATCTTCATTGCATAATTCATTCATCCAAAACAGCCGGATAATATGCAGGATCGCTGTACCAGTGACGAATGAAACAGGGCTGAAACGGCTGATTTGCGGCGATGTATAGAATTTGCATATGGTGAATGTGGGTGATTGGTCAAAACGTTGATGTATCAATGTTTTTTCGAGTATTTAGTTGACTTAAGACCAATTATAGTCACGGGACACTTGGAAAAGTCGAACGTGGCGAGATTAAGGCTAGTATTGAATTATTGGAGAATATTGCAAAAGTGTACGATGTTCCGATGACCTATTTTCTCGTCCCTGATGAATTACATGACATTGGGATAGACTGGGCGGCCTTCGCAAGCGAGATGGAGAAAAAGAGAATAACACCTGATGAACTACGTGCCGCTGTAAATCTCATTGAAAAAGTTCGTAAAATTAACCGGTGTACAAGTTGTTTTATCTCTAATTGAAGCCGCTAAGCTCTTCCAGTAATAAAAATCTGCCGCCTTTCTGCTGACAGATCGGCGGCTAATCTAAACAATTCTTTTATATGAACACTTTTTTTGCTTATTGCCAGATTATTATTTTATACATGCACAAAAGGTTGTCATTTCTGTTTCTTATTCTGACCATGGTGAATGTAAAATACAATGACAGAAATTCTTATTTTTATATTCCGGTCTAAAATGTTGAATAACATCTTCTTTCATATTGCCAAAAGTCGTTTCTGGCTTATGCTTAAATCCTTCATAAAACGCTGGAATAATTTCCTTTTTGAAATTGTTTCGCGGGAACGCTTTTATAATCTCCTCACGCAAATCGTCAGGAAATTGCTCAAAACCATCTCCCATTACATCTAAACCAACACCAGAAAAGAGTAGTGCCACTTCAGACTCTTTATGTTCAGCAACTCCTGGCGTCGTATGTAACGCAATCGCATCCCATACAAGACGAATCGAAACATCTGGAATTTGATACTGCTGTAAAAAACTTCTTGCTGCATTTGCACCGTCTACTTCAAACCGTAAATCTGGGCTACTGTACTTTTTTGTTAAGCCTAAATCATGGAATAAAGCACTGACATATAGCAACTCTAAATCATGATTCAGCTTCGCCTTTTTTCCGTTGACTGCACCAAATAAAAATACACGATTTGAATGGTTCCACAACAAGTCATCACCATGCTCCCGTAAAATATCTGTTGCATCTTTCGCCAATCGAGAATCTGGAATTTTAATACCTGCTACTTCTTGAAACATAATTGAAAATCCCCTTTACAGTTTGATAGTTCTCATCTTCATGAACTTGTATTCATTGTAAAGAGGATTTTATCATTTATCAATTCAATCATTTCTATGATAATAATAGATAAAAACTATAATATAGAACTTTGTAAAGAAGCTATCTCATCTTTTTCTGTATGAAAATGTAGCCTTTCGATTTCACGTACTAATAAGTTAATATACTTACGTGCTGCATAATTGATAAAACAATTCTTTTTCATCACGAGATAAACTGATCTAGTCAAAGATGGTTTTTCAATACGTTGGAAAAATAAATCCTCTGTATCATAAAATTCATATAATGTACGCGAGACAACACTGCGGCCAATCCCATTTCGAACAAGCTTCAAGATCGATTCAATGCTAGACGTTTCGACAATAGGTTCTAACTGCCTGCCAACCTCAATACTCGTTTTATCAAGTATTTTTCTGCATTGATGCATATTGGGAAATAAAATAAGAGAACTGTCTAAAACAGCGGAAAATGAAACCTTCTGCTCTCGATTATTTTGATTACTAATCAGGTAAAATTCTTCATCATACAATTTCGTCACCTGCAACATATCATAGCGATTGACTTCAAAACCAATGCCAAAATCAGCTTGATTCTCTAAAACAGCCTTTTCCACTTGATCAGTACTTTGAACAAACACTTTTATGTTCGGGTATAATTGGTTAAATTTAATACACAAAGTAGATACCAAATCAGTCATTTCTCCTGGTAACACAGCAATTTTCAATTCCCCGATTTCTACTTTTGTAAATGCTTTAATTTGAGAAGATATACTTTGTAAGGAAGATTGAATATTCAATGCTTCTTGTTGTACAATTTCTCCCACCTTAGTAAGTTCAATCTTCTTACCAATACGGTTAAAAAGTGCATAGCCTACCTCTTGTTCAAGCATTTTAATTTGATGGCTTAAAGTTGGTTGCGAAATTCCTAATTTTTCAGCTGCTTTTGTAAAATGTAGTTCTTTACTGACCATTAAAAAATATTCTAAATGTCTTAATTCGATACTATATCAATCCTTTCTAATGAAAAAAATTATTGACTATCTGTATGCTTCCAATAAGATAATCTAGTTATTAAGTTACTTTATTTGAAGAAACTATACCATAATTTGGCCCTGAAATGGAAAATGAGCGCTTATCCTTGTTCCAGTATAGCGCCCTTTAATTAAATAAGAACAGAGTATTATCGTTCCAAATAAAACTCTCTTTAATCCATTACCATAAGTCCACTTATCACCATATTTTACATATGAATAAGGTTTAATTGTGTGTATGATATAAAGTAACTATATAAGTTAAATGTTTTCTAGGGTTCCGCAGTAATGAGTGCTGGTCTGGTCCGAGAGAAAACTCACAGCTATGCTGTGTCACGGAAGGATAAAAGCCTGGGAGATACTGTTTTACAGTTATCTCTTAGGCTTTTTTGTTTTTGGTAATAATAAAATTGGAGGTGTCTTTTAGATGAATAAAGATTGGATTAAAGTATTTGTTGCTGCTTTCTTTGAAATTTTTTGGGTTATTGGTTTAAAACACGCTGATGACTTTTGGACTTGGGTTGGAACTGTTATTGCTATCTTTATCAGCTTCTATTTAATGATTATGGCTGGACGAAAAATTCCCGTGGGAACTGTATATGCAGTTTTTGTTGGTCTAGGTACAACAGGAACTGTCTTTTCTGAAATCCTATTCTTTGGAGAATCATTTAAAGTGGAAAAAGTACTCTTGATTTTACTTTTATTAGCAGGGGTAATTGGCTTGAAATTAGTTACAAAGGACAAAGTTCAGGAAGGTGATGAATCCTAATGGCATGGATTTCTTTAATCTTGGCAGGTTTGTGTGAAATGTTTGGTGTTGTCATGATAAATAAATTGCATAAAGACCGTAATTGGCAATCATTACTTTTATTAATTCTAGGATTTGGAGCAAGTTTTATATTTCTTGCTTATTCAATGAAAACACTTCCTATGGGTACAGCTTATGCAATTTGGACAGGAATTGGTGCGTCTGGTGGAGCAATTTTAGGTATGGCTTTATATGGCGAGTCAAAACAGTGGAGAAGACTTGTTTTTATAGGGATGGTTTTAGGTGCTACAATAGGTCTCAAATTTGTCTCATAAGGCTTGTACCAAAATCTAATCGGTGTAAATCCGCATTTTCCGCTTCCTCCATGAAAAAGATGTACTGCTCATTGAAACGAATCTGACGCGTTTTAGAAAGGGGTACTTGTAGCACGGTGTCCTTATTGTGGAAATTGTTCAGAAACATAAAAAGAAGATACTTAATGAACATATATTAATGAACAGGGTTTTGTTATATAGGAAGGGTTAAATGCTTGGATGAATCATTTAAACTAAACATTGTTCAATAACTCAGGAGTTTTAGGACATAATTTTCCAGTGTTAAAGGCCATTCAGGAAAATTATATTGCAAATATAAGTTAGAAACCTACTTAAAAATTTTCGCATACCTATGAAAGATCCTTCTATTAAGCTTCATATGCAATGGTCAATCAAAAAGCACTTCTTCGAGCTTTTAATAAAGAAATAGATGATCACCCAGAAAATACGTAATCTTTCGACTTTATGTGTTTTTAACAAGCCGATGCCTAGAATTCTATTCAAACGCTCTCGATCAATGAATAATTTTGAGCGATCGTTGAATCTCTCCTTTACCTATCTAAGTATCTTTGAATAGCACCTTGTTTTTTCATCTATCGTAAATTTCGCCATATAAAAACTTCACCTTCAATTATTAGACACTTTAAGTCGATCGAAACAGAAGACACCGTTCATTAATTCGAACGGTGTCTTCTGTTTCGATCTCTGAATTTATTGAATCAGTTAGAAGAGGAATCATCAGCTTGAGAACTCTCTGGCGTAGGATTCTCTTCAGTATGTGTGTCTCCAGCATGAGGAAGCTGCACAGGATGAGCATCCTTAATAATTCGGATAGGTCTCATCATGTCATGGTCTTCATGTTCAAGGAAGTGGCAGTGCCAGATGTAATTACCTGTATGCTCTTTAAAATGCATAATAATTTTGGTGATCTTTCCAATATCGGCCTTCACCGTGTCTTTCCAGCCTCTCTCGTAATCCCGGGGTTCCTCTGCTGGCCCTGTAAATTCAATCACCCCATCACGTTGGTAACGTTCTCTATTGAATGGCCGCCGCTCAATGATTTTAAACTGAACGAGGTGAACGTGAATGGGATGCGGGATCGGCGTTAAATTGATGAAATTCCATATTTCAATGCTGTCGAGCGATGGTTTTTCAGTAGCCGGCTCATGATACATACGATCGTTCAGCATCAACATGGGCCGTCCATACTCATCCCTAGAATTACTTAAGGGCAAATCTCTTATAATGTGAGCATGATGTTTGTGCAGGTCCATTAGAGGAGACAATTCTTTTGGGATTTTACTTTTATCTTTTTCTGTTAGAGAGAGATCTACCCGGAATTGCATAATAACACTTGTGTGCTCATCTGAAAATTCTGTATCGGTATTTTTTAGCGTAAACTCTTGTCCTTTCATCTTTGAAAAATCAATAATAATATCCGTTCGTTCAGATGGGAGCAATTCAACGGATGTTAGCTCGACAGGTTTCGTTAGAAATCCCCCATCCGTGCCTATTTGGAAGAACGTTTTGTCGTTTGACAAGCTTAATACATATCCTCTTCTATTGGAGGCATTGAGAATCCGAAAACGGTATTTTCTCGGTTCTACCCTGAGATAGGGCCATACTTTGCCATTTACTAAAATGGTGTTTCCTGTAACGCCCGGTGTGATGGAAGGGTGGACAGATACAGGAAATGGGGGAGAGTCCGGATAGAAAAGAGAACCATCCTCATTAAAAGATTTATCTTGTATCATTAAAGGTATTTCATATTTTCCACTGGGCAGTTGAAGTCTTTCTTCAAGCGAATCACGAAGCAGATAAAAGCCTGCGAGCCCCGCATAAACATTTAATCTTGTAAGCGCCATGGAATGATCATGATACCAAAGTGTCGTTCCAGGCTGATGGTTTGTATAAGCGTGTACTTTTCTTCTAAAAGTGGGCCCTGTCTTTTCATAATTTTGAGTATACCATGCCTCAGGATGACCATCGCTCTTCCAGTCTACATTTGCCCCGTGAAGATGAACGACAGACCTAACCTCGGGCGTATCAATAGCACCATGAAGGGTATGATCAATTGGAAGAAAATGTTTTTCAGGTAGCTTATTCACATACTTCACATAAGTGGTTTTGTCCTTCGTTGCTTCGATGGTAGGCCCAGGACTTATTCCATCGTACCCCCAAATTCGTGTCTTCGGAAAACATTTATGGAATCTATGTCTTGCTTCACTCATTACGATTTTATAGTAAGAGCCTTCAGGATAACAATCATGATCAACGGGCTGAGCAACAGGCGGTTTTTCAAGTTTGTCAACAAACTTTGGAATGGTACTCGGATCGGATGGATTCACGCTAGTACTCATGGGATCACACCTTTATTGTTATTTAGGCAACCAGCACCCATACTTAACTTATGCGTCCCATTATCCTTGTACTACTCGTAATAATGCTCCTTTAAAACGGGAGAAAGTAATCAATTAAGAGATAGATTTTTTCACAATGAAAAATCTTCCATTATTTTGTAAATAACCGACCTTTAGAAATCAATTGCAGAAATCGAGATAATTGAATTGAGATTAGGTACAGATAGAATTGGATTAAATAATATACGTCTAATTTCAAATCTATGTTAATGTTTATACTGTTATTATCTTTCCGAATTATGTAAATTACCTTTTTTTCAACAAATCTAATTCATATGTTTGCTCCTACATTAGCAATTGTTGTTAAGGGGCGATTCATTGCGAAATATTTTTGAACAGCCGACACGAAAAAACACGCCGCAAAATATTAAACGACATGTTCATAAAACAGGAGTTTTGGAACATATAAAAAGATGAATCCTAATTTCCAATTAGAGAAGTTTATTAATCACTCTTAGTAAATAAAACGAAAAAAGATGGTAAAGCAAGATATGCTTTACCATCTATTTTACTGCTTAATTATTATTCATCCGCTTTTGTTGCCAGTAGTTTATTTCCATACTCAAAAGAGGATTTCACACTTCCAAGGAACCCAAAGTGTAGGGAATAGAGTTAAATTTGTAATTTATCCAATCCAAAATGTACGCTCGGGAATTAAAAATGTACTTTATAAAGTTAAAAATGTACTGTTTTAAACCCGTTTTGTACTAATTTAGACCGAAATTATACGGAATGGTACTCATAAATCCTTTTTGTAAGGCTACGAACCCAAAGTGTAGGGGATAAAACCTGAAGTGTACAGGTTGAATTAAAAATGTACTTTATTGAATTGGAAATGTACGCTTAATTCAATTATTAATGATAAAGTACGATAATTTTAAAATTGTTCCTCTTCTTTGGTTTAATTAGGTAAAAAGCTTCGCAATATCGAGAAATTAAGCAGAATTTATATAACACGCTCTATTTATTATCAGATTATGATTACTACAATAAAATTGAAGACCTCTAATTAATTCTAAGGGATAAGTAAGTACTTTAAACCGCTTCATTGTTTATTTTTTATAGACTAATCTATAAAATTGAGCAAAAATAAAGCTCTGTTAAAAGAACAATTTTATGTCTTCAAAAAGTTATGGGCCTTTATGAAGTCGCCAATCAAGCAGGAAATGTGAGCGCACAGATAACGATGCTCTATACGAGTCCAACAAAACAAGCGCTGATTAATAAAATGAATCAATTATGATACGTCAATAAAATGATGTGTTTTTTCTTTAGTGATAGCAAAAAACACTCACATATTTGTAAGTGTTTTTAGGTGTTATTAGCTGGCGACAAGTTAACGCATATAATCGCCTCGTAACGGGACATTTGTTATAACTTTGATTTTTCATGATTATGAGAAAAAAGTAAGAGGTGTTTCAATTCCCTATAGTTCGATTATTATTTTGGAACAAAGTGTATCTGTAAATCATTGTTAAGCTCAATTTCATCGCCATCTTCAAGTTCAACATTATTAAAAGAATCATTGTAGAATCCTCCGCCAACACCAAACATCTCATTTACTTTTAAGTCGCCCCATTCACCAGAACCCACCACGGAGAAGTTTCCTTGTCCAGAAGCAGCTTTCGCATCATAAAGTCCCGGATCAATATCACGGCCGACAACATATTTACCAGCTGAAAGAGTAACGCTTCTTGCAGCCAGTTCAGCGGCGGCCGCTTCTTCAGCTTTGCGTTTTTCCTCTTCAGCTTTTTGAGCGGCAAGGCGTTCTTCTTCTTTTACTTTTTCTGCAGCAAGACGCTCAGCTTCTTCCTTCTTCGCTTGCTCCTGTGCTTTTAGTTCAGCCGCTTTTAATTCTGCCTCTTTCGCTTTGTTCGTACGTTCCTGTTCAGCCATTGCAAAGTATGGTTCTGCTTCTTTTACTTTAGTGGACAGTTCCTTATTTTCTGCTGTAAGGGTATCAATCTTAGATTTTTGTGTATCTGTTTCTGTGGTCAATTCCTTAATTGACTTGTTTGCTGCATCCAATTCACCCGGAGAAGGACCGGTGGCTGCTCCAATAAACAAAGCAACAACGGCCGTTGCAATGTATTTCCAACTTCTTTTAATAAACGATGTACCTTTTTCCACGTTGATCATTCCTTTCTTGTTGTTTTTAAATAAAAAATAACGAGTTTTTCCCTTGATTCAAAACCATAGCAATCATTAGGTACACTAGACAGGGTACTTATAATCAATTTAAAGGGAAGATTGCCATCGTCAATCGGAAGAAGGGGAACAAATTTTTCAGCTCTGAACGTGGCATTCGTTGCAACATGTTATTTATGAACAAAGGCCAGACACACACCTGATTTAAATTTCAATCCTTTCTTAATGGGACGTTAATACCTAATTTTATCAAATATATTGAAAACAGTGAAGCTTTTTTCCTTTGCAAACCATAAGGGAAGAATATAGCATTGTAGGTCAGAAATGATGCGATTTGTCAGACGTATCAGGATGATTTCTAAGGCGCAAAATCATTGGGACAGTAATACTTAGATTCTAAATGATAAAAAGTCCTTCTTCAAAACGGCTCAAAGTACAAAGTGACTCTCACATGAATGTTCATTAGTGACAGTAAAGAGTGAAATGTACTTAAATGATTTTTGAAACGTAAGTTCTTATTCGTTATAAAAGAAAAAACCTGTCTCAAAAAGAGACAGGCTAGATGAGCTTTTTTAAATTAGAAAATTACGACTCACAGGCCCAATTATCTTTATCACGGTCATGCTGTGATTCATAGGCAGGGTGATCGGAAGCGACACCAGCTGGAAACACTTTTCTCAACTCTGTACAGTTCTGATAGGACTCATATTGCGCAACAGGTTGTTCAGCAACCGGTTCTGGTTCAACAACAGGAATGGGCTTAGGTTCTTCTTGAACTGGAACAGGTATCGCCTCAGGCTCTTTATTTGACTCGGAATTATAACCATTTTCCGTCGCATAATTTTTGATAGACCAAATGCCAATTTTCTTTTCTTTCGCTGTAGCTTGTAGCGCTTTAAATTCATCAAGATACTGCGTATTCGGTGGATATACAGCTACACGAGCTAATCCTTTTTCTAACAGCATTTTATTAAACATTTTATCTCCGGTATACACGTAAGCAAGAAGACGGCCGTATTGATCCCGTTCCTCGATGCCGGGTTCAATCTTCACTTCTATACCCGACAGCTGTTCAGTCGTAAAAGTGGATGCTTCTGGACCAAATGGTTGCACATCTTTCTGTGGATGCTTTGTTTCTGGTGTATCAACAAGAATCAGACGGACTGTTATAGTAACTTTAATTGTGTCACCATCTACTACACTATTTACCGTAGCAGCAATTAAACCGTCAGGAAGCGAACTGGCTGCTTGTTCCTTATTTACAACTGCTGTAGTTGCCGGATCAGCGACTTCTTTTGCTGTCTGCTCTTTTTGCTTCTGTTTATCTTCTAATTCTGTTTCTTTAGCGGCCAATTCTTTTTCGCGTTCTGCAAGAGCTTTTTCTTGTTCTTCTAACTCTTCTTGTTTTTTCTCCTGTTCTTGAGTGACTTCATTTACATTTGTAGAGTCAGAGAAAGAAGGAAGGATAAGGAGAAGAAAGATCCCTGTCGCGACAACCCATCCAGGTTTTGAAACCTTGTTTCGTCCTTGCCTCTTATTTCGCAATTCATAAATACCATAAGCAAGAACAGCCAGACCTATTAAGGTTAATGGGGCATTTATAATAAGACTAAGAAAAAATAATGCAACCAAAGCGATGAAACCCCACTTGATAAATTTCATTTTAGTAATATTAGTTTGCATTATCAGTTACCGTCTTATGAAGGGGCTTCGCAAGAAAGTAATAAAAATAATTATCTCAATCATGTCATTCAGAAAGCAGATATGTACAAATCAATAATATACAAAGCCTATTGAAATAAATAATAATTTACTAAGTATTCAAATAATGGTACTATATTAACGGATATAAATTACTATATAGTGAGCATGCTACTTTATGTATTTTTTTATTAAGGTGCTATATCTATGAAAGCAGGAATCTAGATGTCTTGTACACATTGTGGGTTAGGAACTTTTTCTGAAGCTAAATTTTGCCCATACTGCGGTCGCAGTATATCGGGTAAATTATTAGGGGGGGGCCAGGACTTAAGGCGCATGGGAAAAGAACTTGTGTATCCCCATGCTGGTTTTTGGTTGAGGTTTTTGGCCTATTGGATTGACGTTTTTGTTGTTGGAATTCCTTGTTTCATTCTTTACTCGATTCATGAAGGGTTTGGTTTTATTAATTTTTTGATTGGAACTGCTTATTTTGTGGGCATGGAGAGTTCAGTATTACAAGGGACAATTGGTAAACAAGCTGTTGGTATCATTGTTACGAATGAGGCTGGGGAAAGAGTTTCTTTTGGTAAAGCACTGGTGAGATTGTTTGCCAAATATCTTTCGGGATTCACCATTATAGGAATCTTAATAATAGGATGGACCAAAAAGAAACAAGGTCTTCATGATTATCTATCAAAATCAATTGTTATTAAGAAAAACGAAAAAATCCAACTGGTGGAGAGAGTCGTTGAACCAGCCTCACCATCTAAACAGATGGCTCCTGTTTTGGACACCAAGATCACAAGTGTTGGCGACATATCTCGAAAGGTAAAGAAGGAAATTTCTTCACTACCTATTGTTACAGCATTAAGTGATGCTGTTTTAGGAGCTTCGGGATTGGATAAATTGCAAAAACAAATTCAAATTGAACCCAAAAACCCTTTATACTGGCTATTTTACTATGAAGCATTTGTCACTTACAGTAAGGTCAGATCTGGAATCAATGTTGCAAGACTCGTATTTAATCCAGTTGGATTTGCAATTTCAAAAAGTGTCTCCGTGGGCTTAAACGCGACGGATGACCAATTCACAAAGTTTGATCCTCTAACCTGTCTAAATGCTGCTGTATCATTGGGACATAGGAATGTTAAGAGTAGACAATATAGTAGCAGAGACTTATTAATTATAGGCAAGTCCCTGTACTATAAAGGGATTAATGAAACAGATGATAGTAAGAAAAATAACTTCTTCAAACAGTCAGTCTACTATATCTCATTAGCTATCGAAACTGAACAAAATAGAGAATGGATTGCTGAATACTTCTTTTATTTGGCTCAGGTTTACCAGCAATTAAATAATGAGGAACTTCGTTATCGAGCCCTGAATGTATCTCGGAAAATGGGCTTCGCCCCTTCCCTTGAATTATTGCAGGGTATCTTGTCGAAAAGAGGAATAAATGGGGGCACAATTCCACAATTGTCACCTACTGTCCATGAGTTTAAATTTACTTACGATAGCGGAGGGAAGCTTGAAGGGGCAGTTAAATTTGCAGTAAAAGAACAGAGTAAAAAAGTTGTGAATACCTCTAAGCGTATAAAAGAATTTCTAGATACTTAATCTTCTCTCTTTTAGAAAGGGGGTGAAGTTATGGCTTTCGACTTTGATCCATTTGTCCAGTTAGATGTTAATGTAGATGGAGTTGTTGATGAAAGTGATTTGAAGATATGGGAATTGCAACAAGGTGATCCCCCTTCGCTTCATGATTTAAATCACGACGGAACGCTTGATCGTTTACAAGGATTAGACTTTAACAGTGATACATCTTTTGATAAGTTTCAGGCGGACATTGACCAGAATTCGGTTATTGATAAGTTTGAACAAAACCATATGGGAACGAAATTTGCTTATGACCTAAATCATGATGGAAAGACCGATCATATAGATGAGGCATTGGCAAGGGTTTTATTTGAGAAATAAGGTATTTATGAGAATGATTTAAAAGTGTCTGACTTTCCATGGAATCATGGTATATAGTACTGTTATTTAACATTTCATACCATATATTATCATTGTCGAAGCAGGCACTTTTAAAATCAGCTTCTTAAAAAGAGGTGGTTACAGGAATGGAAGTAAGGTTTTGTCATGAATGTGGTAAAGAACGTGCTCAGAATTCTAAACTTTGTGATCAATGCGGGACTGAAATCGTCCAGATTGAGAGTGGTAGTGAAAGGAGTACATCAACAAACGTATATACGGATATAGAAAAACCTAAAAAGAAAGGCAAACTGTGGGCAATAATATCTATTCTGTTCGGCATTTTCTCACTCTCTCTTACTGCAGCTCTAAACAACATATACGATATAGTGACAGGCCTCATATTTCTAGGCCTACTTATGTTATGTATTCTTATAGGTTTAATAGCTGGTTATCTTGGAAGAAAGTTCAAGGTGCTTAGTACCGCTGGGATTGGTCTAAACACTTTATTTCTGATTGGCCTAATTGTTCGTTTTTCTAATAATTTTCCTGACATGTCATACGAATATAAATTGCTTTTAAATGATTTGAAGGAAGGGGGACAAGCAAGTACTGTTCTGTCTCCCAGAGAAAAAGAAGCTCTGCAAGCTGCACCTTCCCATGCTATTCCTGAAGAAAAGACTGCAGGGGTTAATGATGATTCACAGGAAACATATAATAGAACTGAAGAAAACCTATCAATTGAAAGTACTAGCAATTATGATAATGTCTACAGTGAGGCAAGTGCACATGCTTCAACGTCAGACAAGCTTTACCGTATACAAGCGGGTGTGTTTTCTTCCAAATTTAATGCAATGGCGCTTGAAAATGATATTAAAGAAAATGGTATTGAAACAGCGGTTGTTCAAAAAGAGGGATTGTACATCGTCTACGTTGGAGCGTTCAGCGTAAAAGAGAATGCAGACAATCGGCTTGCAGAACTTCAATCATTTGGTTTTGATGGTTTTATGAAATATGAATAGAGCGGGTGGGGATTTTTCCTGTCTTTTTATTGTAGTTATTTTAATATGTAAATAAAGTAATCCATTCATTAGATAATATACATAGTCTTTCTCTTTATAGTTTAATTTTTTGTACGCTTATCAATATTTTTGAATAAAAAGTTGTTTGCTTTTAATGCTAATTAACTATCATAAAGATAAAAAGCCGCTCTTATCTGTAGAACGGCTTTAATTATTTAAATCATCATATGTTAATCAAACAAAAAAAGTGATGTCTTATTTAAGCATCGCACCGGTTAGTTGAATAGCTCTTTTAAAATTTTATCAGCAGGGAGTTTTTAAAATTGGATAGAGGAATTTACTTCTTATATTTTTTATTATTTTGTTGTTGTTGAATAATTTGTTTTACTTGTTCAATGGTTAATATTTCATTCTTGTGCCGATGAATGATTGTATGACAATTTGAACAAACAGGGATAAGGTCTTCTGCAGGATTAATGTTCACTTTTTTTGATAAACTAAGAGGTTTAATATGGTGAACCTCTATGAAATCTTTTCCATATTCTCCATATACTTCTTGAAAATTAAAATTGCATACCTTACATGATAAGCCATGAATTTCTATGGCACGTTGACGATTTTTAGGATTACGTTCGTACCTCTTACCATAAAAAATTATACTTGCTCCATCTTCATAATATTCGTCCTCTTCTGCACGTTTGGCATTTAAATCTCGTTTTATTGTACTTAAATCAACTCGTGAACTATGATCGATATAATTATTTTTCATAGTTTGTAATAAATCACCTAATCTTTCTTCAATCATATTTCGTAATTTATGTCGTGAGCTGGCGTTGTCCTTAATATTAAACTTTTCAAGAATACTAGTAATAACATTATCTATATTATTTCCACCTATTAGTAACTTACTTGCATAATGGAGCTGACCACTATATGAAGTAGTAGTTGCGTTTAAAGTATCTAAACCAAAATAATTAGACATGCGAACAATTCTTTGATAGATAATATCTGCAGGAATTTGTTCTTTTTCCCTTGGAGACTTTAAAACATATTTACTTGTGGGTAACGCATATTTTCTTTCATCACCTTTTGTACTAAAATAATCTATACTCTTAATAGCAAGATGAATAATTTTTTTAGTCTCATCACTTATTGAAATTACCCTGTTCGGTAAGGTGATTATCCCTTTATCAAAATTAATATCATTTATTCGAAGGTTTACCAATTCTTGAAATTTGTTTTTAATACTTACTCCTTCAAAGATCAAAGCTAAAATTACCCCATCCTGAGGGTTTTCAGTTGTGAAAATTATGTTAGTCATTTTTTCCTTACTAATTATATTTAGTTTATTTAAATATTTAGAAATAACATCTTTTGAATTGAAACGAGCGAGGGGATTATCGATTAATTTTTTTACTCCCTGTTCTACTGAGAACTGAATATATTTCCTGAAAGTTGGAAGGATGGATTGGAGACTTCGTACTGTTTTGGCTTTTATTTTATATAATAATTCTTCAAATTCCACATAAGTAAAATCGTATAAATCTTTATTATAGTAATACTCTAAATCAGTTGCGTGCTTTAGCTGAACTCTTTTCACTCTACGTGTATTTTCATTTGAGTAATATAATTGGAGAAACCGTTCTTTAAATTCTAGATTATATAATTCC
Organism: Domibacillus sp. F004; assembly: GCF_057814295.1. NCBI lineage: Bacteria > Bacillati > Bacillota > Bacilli > Caryophanales > Bacillaceae > Domibacillus > Domibacillus sp. F004. The sequence continues at coordinate 191,753 of NZ_JBVATB010000004.1, read as the reverse complement.
TCTTTTGATTCAACAACTTGTAAACTATTATTACTGTTATTCATTTTCATTGCTGTCCTTCCTCTTAACAAGTTAAATAAGTATTTTTTAGGAGAGTACTTTGTTTTAGGTAATATTCTTATTTTGTGTAATACAGTTTTTATCTACTTAGTATTATAACTTAATTGATTGGATGTGTAGAAAGGTAAAAATGGGGAAATTGGTTGTTGAAGAAAAAAACCATGATACTTAATGAAGAATGGCTACTATTAAGAAATAAGAAAGATTTTATAAAATAGATGAGGGGTGTTTTAGGAATCCGATAACCATGCTATTTGTTCAAAGATATCTAGTACACACATTTAAAAAAGAATGATTTAAGGTTATGAATAAGATAAAATTTTAGTTAAAAATTGAATTGAATGTGTAACTTTTCCTATTATATATGTGGCTTAAAAACCTAATTAACAACTATAAATATAATGAAAAATTAAGCGGATTTTTTAAATTATTAAACATTTCTTGTAATAACGTCAATTTCATGATAACTTTTCCTCATACGGATTAAAGGATTTAAAGGGTTATATTGGTCTGTAGCCCTTGTCATATTAAAAACTCGCTGCCGGCGTTGCCATCGGTTTTTTCATCGCACGCCGTTACATGATGGATTATTTGAAAAAAAATCCACCGATTAACGAGCAAATGCTGCGAATGATGATGCAAATGGGAATGAAACCATCACAAAAGAAAATCAATCAAATGATGGCGCAAATGAATAAACAACAGGAGAAATAATTCTTTGTTGAATAAGGGTTGGAACGATTTTTCTCTGCTTATTCATTTAAACAGAATGTCGAAAGGTTAATCTTTCTTCACTGTTGTTGCATTTATTCGGTTTATTTTCCTTGTAAATAACGATAACCACCTTTTCTTGTTGAAAGATTAATCAGAAAAGGTGGTTTTTATTATGGAATTAAAAGATGCGATTGACGAGTATGTCTACTACTGTTTGGGGAAAGGATCTACAAATAAGACACTGATTAACAAACGACAGGAATTAAAGAACGTCAAACTGTTTCTGAAAGAGAAACGTGGAATTACTCAATTGCAAAGTATTTATCTCGATGATCTAAGGGCATAGATTCGCTATAAGCAACAGCCGGGATCGCAGTCGCAAAGAGTTGTGTCGATGTATAAAATGGTTTCAGCTTTTTTTAATTGGTGTGTCAGAGAAGGGTACTGGAAGGAAAATTTAATGAAATAGGTTGAAACCCCAAAGGTACCGAAAAAAGTCATGAAAGGCTTCAGCGCACAGGATGTATACAGCATGATAGGAGCATTTAGTTACAAGAACTATCGGAAGCACGTAACAAAGCGATCATTGCCATGCTAGAAAAACAAAAGTAGAACAGTTGAGGTTTATTATTTTGAACCACTAAATATAAAAATAATATAATAAGAATAAACACAAATGCTTTTTGAGGGAGGTGGAAAGAGTGGTGGAATGGTGCCGATATCGAATTTATCCAAACAAAGCACAAGTGAAACCCATGTAGTCATTTTTCGGAGATAAAAATAAACAAAACAAGATTTGTTTATGTTTAATATTCTTTTTCATTCAAAGGGTTTATTTTTCTTCTCTTAAAACACACCATAATTTGGAAGAGGGTGAGTGGGTTTTATGAAAAATTTATTCAATAAAGATGTGCAGTCACTCGAAATTTCTGGGATCATAAAAATGTCTGAAATAATTAAAACATACGATGGTGTCGTGGCATTAACAATAGGTGAACCTGACTTTCAAACACCCTTTTTGATAAAAGAAGCAGGGAAGGCTGCTATAGACAACAATCGTACGTTTTATGCACCAACGGCGGGGGAACCTGCACTACGAAAAGCAGTGTCATCATTTATGGAACGGAGATATCATTTATCGTATAACCCCGACACTGAAATTATTGTCACGAATGGGACAACGGAAGCCGTGTATCTTACGTTGAAGACCCTTTTGTCACCAGGTGATGAAGTTATCCTTGCAACACCTGCTTATCCAGGGTATGAGCCCGTTATAAAGTTATGCGGCGGTGTACTCGTGCCCATTGATGTTAGCAGCACCCGTTTTAAGTTAACAAAAGAACAACTGGAGCAAGCCATTACACCTAAAACAAAAGCAATCATTCTAACGTTCCCCTCTAATCCAACGGGCGCCATTCTAACAAAAGATGAGTTAATGGATTTAGCGAAAGTCATAGAAAAACATAATGTTTTCGTCATCTCAGACGAATTGTACAGTGAATTGGTTTTTGATCAACCTCATCAATCCATCGCTTCATTTCCTTCTATAAGAGAAAAAGTGATTGTTATTAATGGCGTGTCCAAGTCTCATGCGATGACGGGATGGAGAATCGGATGTACGTTTGCGCCTTCCTATATCACCAATGAACTGTTTAAAGTTCATGAATACCTCAATACAAGTATCTCTTCTATCTCACAAGAAGCCGCTGCCTATGCCCTCAATCACGGAGAAAAAGAAGTTGAACAAATGAAACTCGAATATCAAAAACGGAGAGATTACTTGTGTAAACGATTAAATGCCTTGGGATTAGATACAATTGTGCCTGATGGAACGTTTTATGCGTTTCCAAGTATAAAAAGATTTCATCATGATTCGTATGCATTCAGCATGGAACTGTTGGAGCAAGCGAAAGTAGGTCTTCTGCCCAGTACCGTTTTTACAAAAGGAGGATCGGATCGACTGCGTATCTCCTTTGCTTATTCGATGGAAAAATTGAATGAAGCGATGAATAGAATCGAGCAATACTTAAAAAACAAATAAAAAAAGGCATTTAAAATGAAATCCGTTTTAAATGCTTTTTTTATGCCTTTAAGTGTCAAAAGTTAAAGTCATTACACTTCCAGAATATTCATTTAATACATATGACGATGCAGGAAAATGGAGTATCTCTATCGTTTTGTATAGAAGAATGGACCCAAAAATAAATATTCAACATAATATGAATTACGTTGGATTTACAAATGAAAAAAAGCCTTGTGATTTTAATTTCCACAAGGAACTTTTACATTTAGTAAAGGGTAGGGGTAGGATAACAGGCAACAGCATCAATAAGTCTTGGGTCTATACCATAAAACATCCAGAATGCACCATTCCATCTATATCCGGAAATTTCACCATACTCGACACGAGTTGGATAAAACCAGAAACCTTCCCCATTTCTAAGCCAAACATAAGTATTTTGAAAGTAACAGTCTATTATATAGGATGGAGAAGAAGGCTTTGGTGGAATAAACGGTGGTGGAGGGAATTCAGGTGGCATACGATTTCACTCCTTTATTAGATAGTTACTCAACATAATATGCTGAAATAAACAGAAGTGATTTAGGGCAATTGTGTATGTAGGATCATTTGAAAACACAAGGAAGGACGCAAGATATTTTCAATTAATGGAAACTCACGAAAATTATCAATTTATTAAGTGATAGGATTTAAATACGTCCATGAATGGCGTATTTTTCTTTTTATTCTATCGGTTGAAATTCTTAAACAGGGGATGCTATGAAGTGGCGAAACAAGCAGGCTGTGAAAACCAACGAAACAAGCCATGATTAATAAAATGAATTAATTATGACACGTCAATTAATAGCGTGTTTTTTTATTTCATTATTTAATACTCGTTTAAAATCAAAAAAATGTTAATTATAGGTCTAAAGGTTATGGTATAATTGTCTCATTGGAAGGGAAATACATAGGAGGTAGATTATGAAGAAGATTTTTGGATTCATTGCAGCTTTAGTTTTAATGATTACGTTGTTGCCTTTGCAACAGGCAGAAGCGGCAGCCGTAAACAAGCATTATACGGTTAATTTGAACAAATTGGATGTACGTGAAAAGCCAAGTCCAAAAGCAAAGATAGTAGGTTCTCTTAAAAAAGGAACTGTTGTCTTTGTCTACAACACTGAACCGGGTGGATGGTCGAAGATTAAGTACAATGGAAAAGCGGGATACGTAGCTTCAAGTGGATTTGTACACTATGACAAAGCCTATGCAGCCAAATCTCTTGTCGTAAAATCTTCACCAAGCACATTGTCTAAAACAGTAGGGAATATTAAAACTGGTCAAACAGTGGCAGTATATGGTGGCGTACCTATCGGTGAGGATCAGGACGATTTTAGTACTGCTCAGCAATATGGCTGGTCTAAAATCAAATACAAAAACAAATACGCCTATGTCAAAACACACGAGCTAAAATTTGCTGATCCATACAAATGGGCTCCCGGGGTAAAAGCGGAATTTGAAGCTGAGCTGGTACGACAAGGATACGCAGATTCTATCGATACTATTAAATATGAAAAAGCTGGTGTTTACGGCAATCAAGGATACTATTCAGTAGGTGCTGAGATGGATGGAGTGGAATACGACTACATTGTTACTGTTAATGTAAAAACAGGTTGGTATCATGGCTAACTAAGTTTGGCATATCTTCATATCTGTAAAGAACCGCTCCAACAAGCGGTTCTTTTTTATGCAATCAACCAAATCACACATGCCTTTTAAGTTTTCTGAGCAATGAAAGAACATAGCAAGAGAAGAATCTAAGATTTAGTAAGGGGGAGGGTACCAGAACGGCATATTTACCCAATATTATACGCAATCAATTGAGAAAACGAATGAAAGCAGCTAATAGATAAAAGACAGAATTTATTCAGTTATATCTTAAGTTCTTGTCACACGGAGCGGTTCAGCTATATGAGCCGCTTTTATTTAATTTATTTAAAAAATACATATTGTGCAAAACTCATAATTAAATATTTATCAAGAGTGTCAATGTTAGGACAAGCTTTAAAAGCACAAATTGATGATAATACGTCTTTATAAAATGCCTTTTTAGGATTTTTTCTCCATAACAAATATGACAAGCGGGTTACACTTTTATAAACTGATTTTTTTTTGAAAAAAGCGACCTGATTAAATACCAAGCGCTGTGTGCGCTGAAGTTGGTGGTGAAAACAGGAAACTATTATTATGGAAAGCTAGCTTAATTTGGGAGCTTAAAACCTATTGCGGGATTGTAAGATTTCCGGCAACATTAAAGCCGAAGCCCGGGCACCACATTCAAAAACAAATGACCAGGAGGATTTTAAAAATGAAAAAGAATCTACGTATGGCCGCGATTGCTGGTGCAATGTCAATTGGATTATTTACAGCAGGACAAGCAGAAGCCGCTACACCAACTTGTAACTGGAATCAACCTGTTCAATATAAAACATATAATGGTGAAAAAACAGACGTAAAAGTACAACAGCCGGTTCAAAAAGAATCTGCTGCACCAGCACAAGCACCGACAACAACAAAAGCACCAACTACTACACAAGCGCCAGCAACGCAGCCAACAGCAACGACTGGTTCCGTCAGCCAATTTGAAAAGCAAGTCTTTGAATTGGTCAATCAAGAACGCGCAAAACAAGGAGTGCAAGCTCTTCAACTAGATACGAAGTTAAGTGATGTTGCGCGTACAAAATCACAAGATATGAAAGATAAAGGCTATTTCTCTCATCAATCTCCGACATACGGATCACCATTTGATATGATGAAACAGTTTGGCATTACGTACAAATCAGCCGGTGAAAATATTGCAAAAGGACAACAAACACCGGAAGAAGTAATGGATGCTTGGATGAATAGTGATGGACACCGTAAAAACATTTTAAGTGCCGACTTCACGCACATTGGCGTTGGATACGTAGACGGTCATTGGACACAAATGTTTATTGGAAAATAAATCAATTCTCCCGTTGGCTTATATGCTGGCGGGATTTTTTATCTTTTATTTCCTGGTTGTGAGAATTTTACATTATATCAGAATAAAATGAGAAAGATAAAGAATACAGACTGTAATTTTAATCTATCGAGACTGTAAGAAAGGAAATGGTGTGGATTTTGAATAAAGTTTGATCAGAAATCCTGTGTTGCAGGATTTTTTTGTTCCGTAATCGGGCCAATTAATGGAATAATAACTTCAAAGAATTCTGTATAGTTATGTTAAAATACGAATGTGATTATGAAGATTGTACTTAAACTATTGGACAGTTTAGTTTAATAATGTTATGAATTTTTATGGAAAAACGATTAGAAAAAGATAAAAGGGGATGGACATGGAAAAAACTTAAGTGAAAACTACTATATATACATTTATTACATCTTTTTTATTATTGACAGTAGTGATACCTCGATCAACAATCAGCGAAGATGTAAATGGACTGAGTTCAGGATCGATAAATACATATCTATCTTTTTCCTTTGTGATTTTGGAATACCTATAACGATTACATTCATTATAGTCATAATTGTATTTTTTAAATTGTTAAAAAACATAAAGGATAGAGGATTCACAATGACTGAAATTTTTTTTGATAGATAAAAAATCCTGGATTTACAATGCAACATATTAGTATTTGTTAGATATTTATAAACATCCTCGATGGAATTAAAAGGAGAGTTAGAAGTGAAAAATATATTAAGAATTGGAAGCGCCTTTATAGGAGTAATAGTTGGTGCTGGATTCGCCTCTGGACAAGAAGTATTGCAATACTTTACTAGTTTTGGATTAATGGGTATTTTTGGAGCAATTACTGCAACTGTTCTTTTTTCATATATTGGCATGATCCTTGTATGGCTCGGTAGTCATACAAAAACAACATCACATAAAGAAGTCATTTACAGAATTAGCGGACGATACCTTGGAACAGTTATTGACTATATTCTTATCTTTACGTTGTTTGGAGTAGGAGTCGTCATGATTGCTGGTGCAGGTTCTAACCTGAATCAACAGTTTGGACTGCCATACTTTGTTGGTACGACCTTTATGACTATACTAGTAATTTTAACAGGATTATTGAAAGTAAGTCGTATCGTTTCCATTATTGGAAGCATTACCCCGTTTTTAATTTTTTTTGTTGTGTTTATATCAATTTATAGTTTACAAACCATGGATAGAACATTTGCATCGCTTAACCAAGTAGCACAATCAACTCCTACTACACTACCAAACTGGTTTATTTCCAGTATTAATTATGTTTCATTTAATGTTGCCGTAGGAGCTTCGATGTCAATTGTAATGGGTGGAACTGAAAAGAGTCCCAAGATAGCAGCAATAGGTGGATTAGTTGGTGGACTTGTTTTAGGAATACTTATCATATTAATCCATTTAGCTATTTTTTCTAAAATCAAAGAAGTTGGCACCTTAGACATGCCTATGCTAGGTATTGTTAGTAATTTATCGCCTATACTAGGTATTATGATGTCATTAGTTATTTTTGGGATGATCTATAACACCGCTATTGGAATGTTCTTTTCTTTTACAGCTCGTTTTGCAGAGTCAGGAACAAATAAATTTAAAATATTCTTTATCATCACTATGATTGTCGGATATTTGGCAAGTTATGTCGGATTTACCGACCTAGTCAGTTATTTTTACCCATTAATTGGCTACCTGGGTATCATCTTAATATTTGCTCTAGTTGTTGCCCCTTTTATTATTAAAAGACAGGACACAAGAAAAAATTACATTAGGAGATAGGGTAGATACCATGGCGGAAAAACCAGCTTCTGAATAAGAATTAAGAGATTTTAGGGTTGAGAACTTGTTATAGTGATTCCATTAAAGGACGTTTTTCATGAGTAAAAAAGCCTGATTTCTCACTTACAACACCGAGAAATCAGGCTTTTTTATATTTGAATTTCCTTTAACTGTTTAATTTCTCTTTTTCAATAATATCCTTTACTACATCTTCAATGGTCACATTTTCAAGTGCCTTCTCTAATGCAGTTTGAGCACTGAAAAAGAGTGGTTCAATAGAACAAGCAGCTGATACCGGTTTATACGCTTGGCATCAATGGGGCAAAGGCAGTCAATGTGCCTGGATATGAAAATAACTACTGGCTGGCATATGGGGTGGAAGAGATGCTGAAAAAGCTGCTTTTCTTTCAGCTGTACGAGCGGTTTCCCGGTTCCCGTATATCTCCCGCTATTGAGCCATTTGAGGGCGTCATCTTTTATAAAAACAAGCCGCTTTATATCTATTCCGCGAAAGGGGATCTTCAAGATCTTATGGTGTTTTTGAAATGGAAAGAGTTTAGGGAGCGGCTGATTGTGATTACTGAATCGCTGAAGCATTTGGAGGGATTGCTGATGTATTCTGATTTAAAAGTGAGAGTCTCTAAAGAACAGGATCTTCATTCTAAAGAAAACGACAATATTTTTTATATCAACAGTGATTCAGAATGGATAAGAGAGCAATCCTTACAGAAAATCTCTGCTTATTAGGAAATTTAGCGGGTAGTATAAACGCTTAAAACTGAAACTACTTAGTTGATATTATAAAATCACTCTCAAGTAGCGTGGCGAAGGGGCTGCTCATTGCAGCCCCTCTTGTATTAAAAGTAAGTGTCAAATGTTAACCATTATCATTCTCGAACAGTTGTCGCGATTGCTGCCGTTGCTTTCGTGCCAAATGAGACAATCCCCAGTCATGCATCATATCAAGAACCGTTTGGAGCGACTCCCCGTATTTGGTCATCGAATATTCAACCTTCGGAGGAACCTCAGGGTAAGCTACCCGCATGATTATTCCCTCCTCCTCCAACTCTCGCAAGTGGGTGGTGAGTACTTTTTGAGAAACGCCGGGCATTACTTTTCGTAATTCATTAAACCTCATCGTCCCGTTATGAAGCAAATGAAGCATTATGGCGATTTTCCACTTGCCCACAATCATATCCAACGTTGTCGCGACTTTACAATTATCCGGTTTTTCATCCATTTTTGATCCTCCAGCCTGTTGACTATCCTATTGTATCGTAATTTCAATTTTATTACGATTCGACTTGATGTGTAAAGGGCGTCCAGAAGCTTTGCTAATCCGCAAGGTTACTTTGAAGATACACGGTTTCATTGTTGTGCCTACTTCATAAATCATTCGATTCGTTGCATAATGAATCCACACCGCCTAACACCTTTGTTAGTTAATAAATAATTTACGGAAGGAAGATCATGATGACCAATCTAGATGTATTTAGTCGAGGCATAAAAAGTGTCCGCACCCCTCATTTCCAACGAAATAGCGACATTCATACGATGGCGTGGATAATTGAACCCGGTCATTGGGAAGAGCATGATCCGTTTCTGCTCATGGCACATGACCATATGCGCAGCGGAGTGTTTGGCGTCCATCCTCATCGCGGAATGGAGACGGTCACTTTTTTGATTGACGGCAACCTTAACCATTATGACAGCAAGCATGGAACAGGCGTGCTTCATGCCGGCGACGCGCAATGGATGACTGCGGGCAGAGGCGTTGAACACCTCGAGGACGCGGCAAAGGGCGAGACAGTAAACCTTCTTCAATTGTGGGTGAACATTCCCTCGGGACAGAAGATGTCACCCTCCAGATACCAAGACTTGCGGAAGACCGATATGCCTGTCATTCATGAAAACGGGGCTGAAATCCGTCTATTTTCCGGGTCACTCGGCGATAAGGCCTCAGATACATTAAATATTGCTCCTGTTACGATGGCTGAGATCAATATGGAGCCAGGCGCAGCCTTCAAGTATGAGCTTCCAGGGTCCTACAACGGGTTTCTGTATATTTTGGAAGGCGAAGGCTCCTTTGGGTCCGATAGCACTGTAGGGAAGCAAGGGCAGGTATTATGGATGGGATCTGCGGGAACTGCCGAGCGGAGCGAAATAAAGATCGAAGCACGCAGCAGCATGCGTGTCATGTTGTATGCCGGCGAGCCGATTCGCGAGCCTGTCGTTGCAAGAGGCCCCTTCGTCATGAACACCGAGCAAGAGATCATACAGGCTTATCGCGATTATAACGATGGTAAATTTTAAATTGAAATTTATAATAACACCCTAAAGGAGAGTATGAAATTTTCATGGAAAAAAAATATATTCTAATGATAATAGCTTTATTTGTTGCATCATTGAACTTGCGTCCGGCAATTAACTCGATCGCACCATTGCTCGAAACGATTAGAACCAGCTTAGGAATGAACGCCTCCGTAGCGAGTTTGCTGACCTCGATTCCTGTTCTTTGCATGGGACTCTTCGCTCCTGTAGCCGTAAAGTTCAGCGGAAAATGGGGTATTGAGCGGGTATTGGGATGGTCGCTGCTTGTCATCGGAGTCGGTACTATTCTTAGGTTCTTCACGAATTCGGTCTCATTTTTGCTTATTACCGCTTTTATCGCGGGTATAGGGATTGCATTTGCAGGACCGCTTCTTCCCGGATTTATTAAGCGCCACTTTCCTAAGCATGTGCCCTCGATGATTGCGATATACACGGTTGCGCTTACTCTGGGAGCAGCACTAAGCTCGAGCTTGATCGTGCCGATGCAGAATAGTATGAACTCTTGGCAGAGCGCGCTCGGGGTATGGGCGGTAATCGCATTCGTCGCAGTGCTGTTATGGTGGTTTTTCGTTATGCGGCATATTAGACCGCAAGATCATCCCACTTCAACCGGCACGAAGATGAGAATGCCATGGACAAATAAGAAAGCGTGGCTACTTACACTGACGTTCGGCTTGATGGCCATGCTATTCTATTCATTCACAGCTTGGTTGCCAGACATTATTCAAGGGATGGGCTATAGTAAGTCCTACGCTGCAAGCGCGCTTACGATTTTCGTCGTTGTTCAGATTCCGGTAAGCCTTGTTTTGCCGATCTTGCTTCGCAAATTCCCTTCCCGTCGCCTTTGGCTAATGGTTGCAGCGCTGTTGGAACTCGTCGGGCTTGTGATGCTTGCATACTCCATTGAACCGTGGGTTGCCACGATCTTTATTGGTGTAGGCGCCGGCGGATTGTTTTCTCTCAATCTACTACTGCCTTTAGACGCTACCGACAATCCGCAGGAGGCGGCTGCTTGGTCGGCCATGACTCAATCAGCCGGCTATGTGATCGGGGCAACCGGCCCCCTTATTCTTGGCTGGATTCACGATGCGACGGATAGCTTCTCAACAGCAATAGCGGGGCTGATTGTAATTAACGTAGTGATGATGTTCGTGCAGATTGCCGCCACTACCATAAAAAGAAAACAACAATCGGGAGAAATTAATCGCAATCAGAGAATATCATAAGCCAACCTTATGGGACACAAATTTAGTGTTTTACGAAAAATCAGGTTTTTTCTACTACAAGAAATTAAAACAGCACGTGTTTATAGATGGTCAGTTGATTAATAAACAACTATCAGAAAAGGATTATGTAATAAAAGAACAGCCTTTACGAATGGCGATCATAGATAGCAAGGAATATCTGATTAAGTAGTTTCTTTCTTTTTGTTCGTTGAAAATAATGTTTTAGATTGAGGTTGCTGATCTCACGCGGTTTTTAGAATTACAAAATCGGCAGCCTAGGGAAAATAAAGTCCTAGACTGCCGCTGTTTTATTGAACTATTGTTTTCCGTTTAACAATACGACCTAATTAAAGGTAAGTTGTTATTCCACAATCGGGCGCGATTGTAGAGCAACACGGGTAGAAAATGATCAAACTTTTTTATAAAACTGAAACTTAAATCTGCTGGATAAGAATACATCTTGATCAAGCTTTTTCAAATTGGATTCTTTTTACTTATTATAAAATATTGGTTTGTAAGGTATTTTTGATCAAACTTTATTTCAAAGCAACAGCAGGCGTGTCGTGGATTTCGTATTCCAAAATAAGCTAGGAAAACTAAAAGATGGATGGAGGAGGATATAATGAAAAAAATAAAAGCAGCTGTTTCGATTATTTTTGCTGTGATTACATTTTGTTATTGCTTAGTGGCCTATAAAGCACAAAAAAACTGAATTTTATATCATTTCATTTCTTCTATCAATCTTACTTAAACTGTAAGCGTCAAATAGTCCCCACCTTCATAGAGGTCGGGACTTGATTTATTATTTAGGTAACTTGTTAAAGACGATACAAGTAACAGGTAAAGTTGTTGACCATGGCAGTAGTCGATCTATGGCATCTATATCTGTCAAATCCATATTGGGAAGCTGCTCAAATAGATGGCGAAGATAATAATATGGATTTAATCCATTTGCTTTGGCTGTCTCCACAATACTGTAGATTACAGCACTGGCTCGTGCACCTTTCGGTGTGTTACTGAATAGCCAGTTTTTCCTTCCGATGTTAGCTGGTACAACTCTTTCGTACTCCGAGCGAGCCGATCTAATTTGTACACAACAAAGCGATCGCCACTTGCACCTGCTTTCATCGCATTTTGCAATTCTGTTCGTTCAGTTTTTCTACTTGATACTTTCTCTACCTACATTGTCAACACTATTGATCCGACGGCAATCATGTTGTCTACGGACAGGTACATAATTTGAATCGGCATCTTGTCTTCAATCGAGATTTTCAATAAAAAACCCATGTTAGCAACCTTCCTTTCTCCTTCTCTTGCACAAACAAATGTTTTTTTATAAGTACTTACAAACATGTTTTCGATCATCTTTTATCTATAAGAAAAAATTACATTTGCCAGAAGGAATATTTGTTCGTATACTGAATAGTATAAAGAGTAAGAACGTATATTCTTATTTAAAGAAGTGATGTTGATAATGAGAAAACAGTACCCGGATCGGGGCATGTTGAAATGGAGAGGACTGATTTTGTCCGAACATGCTGAAATGATGAACGCTGAAAAAAACAAAAGGGAACGAAGAGGCATCCTGTTGGATGAGCAGCAGTACGAAGAGTTTAACCGGATGGTCCATGTCTCTATCCATTTGAAAAAAGAGGTGGTTTTTGAACTCAATACGTTTGGCGATGATGATCTGATGAAAGTAAAGGGAGTGGTGTCGGAGTGCTGCCGGCATCCCGGACAGAAGTCGTACCTAAAGATGGACGGCCTCAGCTCCCGTTTTTTAATTGACGAAATTGTCTCGATGAAGCTGGCTGAAGGTGATGAATAGGAGGACGCCGATTGAGGATGACCAGCTGCCGCGCCGCGATGTGCTTTGTGTGGATGTAAAGTCTTTTTTCGCTAGTGTGGAAGCGGTTCGGCGCCGTATTCATCCGCTTGATGCGTATATGATCGTTATCGCCAATCGGGAGCAACCCGGGTCCGTGGTCCTCGCCGCTTCTCCCCGGGTTAAAAAGGAGTTCGGCATTAAAACAGGCTCTCGAAACTTTGAAATCCCCAGCGATCCGCGGCTTATGATTGTCGAGCCGTCTATGTCGCTTTATCTCCAAATAAACCAGTTGATCCTGAACATTTTCCGCCGCTTTGTGGCGGACGAAGACCTGCATGTTTACTCGGTGGATGAAGCATTTTTAGATGTAACTGCATCGCGGAGACTTTTTGGCGATAAAAGAACCATCGCAAGGAAGATCCAGCATACGATCTGGCAGGAGCTGCGGCTGGTGGTGACGATTGGCATCGGGGACAATCCGCTGCTGGCCAAGCTGGCGCTTGATAATGAAGGAAAGAATGCGCCGGACGGCATCGCCTGCTGGACATATGAAGATGTGCCGGCAAAAGTGTGGAACATCCATCCGATCACGGATATGTGGGGCATTTCGTCCGGCTATGCCAAGTCACTGGCCCATATCGGCATTGAATCCGTTAGAGATCTAGCGCATGCGGATAAGTGGAAGCTGAAAAAGAAGTTCGGCATACTTGGGATGCAGATGTACTACCATGCCTGGGGAATCGACTACAGCGTCATTTCTGAGAAAGCGGGCGTCCATGAAAAGTCGTACTCAAAAGGACAGATCCTGATGAGGGATTACTACAATGAAGGCGAGATCATCATCGTGATCAAAGAAATGACAGAAGACGTGGCCAGCCGTCTGCGCAAGCATGGTGCAGCAGCTGCAGGCATCGCGCTTGGCATTTCCTACACTCGCGATATTGAAGACCGGGGTTTCCGCCATCAAGTTCTGCTGCCGCGCGCGACGAATACAACCGCTGAACTTGCGAATCACTTTGTGCGGCTGTTTAAGCAGTATTGGAATCAGCAGCCGGTGCGCCAAATTCATGTTGTGTGCAGCAAGCTCCAGCAGGCCGGACACGAGCAAATGGACCTTTTCACCCCGCCGGAAGTGGACGAACGGCGGCATATTTTGGATGAAACGATTGATGAAATACGCGACCGGTTTGGTAAGGATGCGATCTTCCGTGCCTACAGTCTGATGAGGGGTGGAACATATCTTCAGCGGGCCGGGCATGTTGGGGGGCATAAGGGGAGTTCAACTTAACTTCGCAAACCTATGGGGTTCCTTTGTAAAAGGTATTCAAGCAGGGTTGAACCTGTGTGCAAACCAGATCGATTTCTACTGTGCCTTATGCAAAGCTTCATGTGGTGCGCTTCTAAAGGCCATGTTTGAAAATATGGTAAAGCCTGAGCCTTTGCAAATTTTGATGCAGAGGCTCAGTTGAGATTCATTGAACACAGTTATTTTCCTGGTTATTTTACCGCCGAAAGTTTCGTTCGCTTAATGGTTCTTACTGTTTAATGGAGTATTCGTGCGTACTTAAATACCCCTGCCGGCAAATAACAAATCAAAAAAAGAACCCTATAGTTTAAGCGGCTTCATTTGATATAGGAAAACCTGCAATTCTGGCTTTTGCCTGCACTGCAGAAAGCCCTTGCTCCTTTAAGGTGATAAAAAGAAGGCATCTGGAGGAGAACACCTATCTGTTTTCAATATACATAGTAGTGATGGCAAAGAAATAAAGGAAATGTTTTTAGCAATCGAGAAGAAATCCATAGCCATCGTGTGTGATAAGCTTAAGAAAACAAAAGAAGGGAGAAGACTATATGAAAAAAACGCAAAATCATCTGCAACTACCAAATGTCGTGTCACGAGACGAATGGCTTGTTGCTCGTAAGGAACTGCTGGCCAAAGAGAAGGAATTCACTAGAGCACGGGATGCGCTGAATGCCGAGCGCCGTCGACTCCCAATGGTAGAGATTAATAAGGACTATGTCTTAGATGGTCCGCATGGTAAGACCAGTCTGCTTGATCTGTTTGAAGGACGTCCTCAACTTATCGTGCATCACTTCATGTTCGATCCTGATTGGGAAGCAGGTTGTCCGGCTTGCTCGCTCGCTGCGGACAACATCGGCCATCTTGCCTACCTGCATGCACGAAACACGTCACTGGCTCTGATATCCCGTGCTCCACTTCCCAAGCTCCAACGCTACAAGGAACGCATGGGTTGGAACATTCCTTGGTACTCGTCCTTCGATAGCGACTTTAACTATGACTTTCATGTTACGCTAGACGAATCCGTCGCTCCGATCGAATACAACTACTTGACCAAGGACGAGCTTGTTCAGAAGGGCGTACCCCTTGATTCCGGACAGTCAATGGAAGTGCCTGGCGTGAGTACCTTTCTTCGCGATGGTGAAAGAATTTTTCACACGTATACGACTTACGCCCGTGGAACTGACCTACTAATTGGCACCTTCAACTACCTCGATTTAACAGCTCTTGGCAGGCAGGAGGACTGGGAACAGCCACCTGGACGCAGTGACGGCAACGGCAAGACATGGCTTCGTCGTCATGACGAATATGAACACTCTTTTGAATCGGATTCTTGTTGCCATTCAAAAAAGAGCGATTTGTAATCAATGTAGTTCATCTATATATAAATATTAGTTAACAGATGTTTAAGAAACGGGCGCTTTTCTCGAATAAGAAGGCGTCTTTTTTATTGTACCAGATTCTAGAACAACACATTTTAGGATTATATTCAAAGGAATTTGAAGAGAATATGAAGAAGATTCATGAAGCTGCCCCCGATATCGATAAAATGGTTGAGCTTTTGCTCAGTAATCCATCGTATCGTGTTGTAACGGTGAGTCCTCACAGGAATTTGATGGTTCAAATGCTCCGGCACCATATGAACCGAATGTTTGAATGGCCGACTGTTAAATTGATTTGGCCGCAACCACCGGCCATCGAAAGATTAGGAGAATTGACGGCAAAAACATTATTGATAATCGGTAAGGAGGATTCACCCGATAACCTTCGTGTTGCCAATTACTTTCGAAAGCACTCAGATGCTCGAATAATAGAAATTCCAGGTGCTGACCATATGGTCAATCTCACGCATCACGAGAAGCTATATCGTCAAATTACTAGTTTTATGAAGGAATGAAAAGTTTACTATACTAAGGACTCTGGAAGATCATTCGTCAGTTTTGTAACTTTTCTAACTTATAAAACGAGCGACAATAAAATATTAACAGTTCAATTAAAGGGCGCTTTCCTAAGGAAAGCGTCTTTTTCATGAAATAAAAGGATTGAGTTAAGTAACGGACTTTGAAATAATTGGTATCAAGCAATCAGACAGGTTTGTTGGATATTGAAACTGATTATTTTAAATAGAATCTCTGATACGGAGGTAATATATGAAAATTGTCCTTTTAGGAATCGCAATCATAATTTCTTGTTCATTGTTTGGATAGATACGAAATTTGTACGCTTTATGAACTAACATTGATTTTCACCTCCTTTATAATATATATAATATATTTCAAGTATATACTGGAAGGGTCGTGAAAAATATGGAGCGTATTTCAAAATTAATTAAATTCCCTATTGATTTAGTGTCAGAGATCGAAAGGTATCAAAAGGAAAATTACATCACAAGTTTTTCTGGTGCTGTATACGAATTAATACGAAAAGGTCTTGAAAAGTAATCTTTAGGCTAACGCCTACCGACATTCATCTCCCACTTACTCATTGGGCTACGCCCTACACATTCCTTGAAGTGGGAGTCTTCTGTCGGAAAAATGATAAAGTCAGAAAGGATAACAAAATGTCAGAAATAAAAGATGAAATCATTTTAAGAGGGCTTAAAGAACATAATTTAAAAAATGTAGATTTAAACATACCAAAAGAAAAAATCATCGTATTTACAGGTCTTTCAGGCTCAGGAAAGAGCTCAGTTGTATTCGATACATTAGCAACAGAAAGTAGAAGACAAATGACTTTGAACTATCCTCTCTATGTCAGAAATCAAATGCCAAGGTACGAAAGACCCCACGCCGATCTTATGCAAAACTTAAGCCCGGTTATAGTAGTAGAGCAAAGACCTATAGGAGGCAATTCCCGCTCAACAGTAGGCACCTATATGGATATAAATCCATTAATTAGACTTTTGTTCTCGAGAATAGGAAATCCATCAATAGGTTTTGCCAACGATTTTTCGAGCCAAAGTTCCTTTGGTAGATGTCCAGAATGTGGTGGATATGGGGAGGTAATTGCGCCAGACCTAAATAAGATTATCGATTACGATAAGTCACTTCGAGATTATGCAGTGAAATTTAAGCCATTATCGCCTTCAGGTTGGCAAGGTAATTGGATGATGACCTGCGGATTATTCGATCCAGGTAAACCCATAAAGGACTACTCAGAAGAAGAACTCCACCTACTATTATATGGTCCCCGAGAAGGTGAAAGAGCCTATGCACCGTTTCACACAAAACATGGAGCTCAAAACGCGGAGTGGGATGGGTTGTTGCCTCGATTTATGCGTCTTTATATAAATAGGGACATCTCAAAACTAAAACAAGTATCCCAAGATGACGTCTTAGCAGTGTCAACACATTCATTATGCCCAACCTGCCAAGGTTTAGGCCTAAACCCAAAGGTATTAGAATGTAGAATAAATGGCCTAAATATCGCAGAATACGATCAATTAGAGCTTCCAGAAATACTAGAAGAACTAAAGAACATAAAAGATCCTATGGGAGAATCTATAGCACAACAAGCAATCCCACATGTAAAACAACTAGTCGACATGGGACTAGGATATTTGAGTCTATCAAGAAAAATGGGCACCCTGTCCGGTGGCGAAGCTCAAAGGGTAAAAATCGCTCGTCATTTAGGGAGCAGTCTAAACAATATTACATACATTTTCGACGAACCAAGTGCAGGACTCCATCCAGAAGAAGTGGATATGTTAATACAAATGCTAAAAAGGCTAAAAGACCAACATAATACTGTAATCGTAATCGAACACAATCTATCAGTAATAAAAGTAGCGGATGAAATAATAGAAATGGGACCAGGAGCAGGTGTAAATGGAGGAGAAGTTGTCTATCAAGGAAAATTAGAAGGACTAAAAAACTCTCCCACCGCAACAGCCCTAAACCACAAGCTAAAAATAAATAAAAATCCAAGGGATATAAAAAGATATTTTACAATAAACAGAGCAAGTAACAATAACTTAAAAAATATAAGCGTAAATATACCTAAAAATGTCTTAGTCTCTATATGTGGAGTATCAGGTTCAGGTAAAAGCTCCTTAATGTTGGAAGCGTTCACAGAAAGATATCCAGAAACCATAATGGTAGGACAAGGCGGCATAGGAATCTCCAATCGTTCGACCCTAGCTACATATATGGGAATAATGGATGATATTCGCGTAACAATTTCAAAAGAAACAGGACAACCAGCAGGTTTGTTCAGCTTTAACTCCTCAGGAGCATGTCCTATCTGCAAAGGAAAAGGAGTCCTAACGCCAGACGTAGCATTTGCAGATCCGGTGACAATCGCTTGTGAAGCATGTGACGGTACGAGATATTCAGACGAAGCACTGTCATATCGATATCAAGATAAAAATATAGTAGAGATTTTAGATTTAACAATAGACGAGGCTATTAATTATTTTAAAATACCTAAGATCATAAAAAGAGTGCATACGCTAAAAGACGTAGGATTAGGGTATCTGACCTTAGGACAGACGACAAGTTCTCTAAGCGGAGGAGAGATCCAACGTCTAAAACTCGCAAGCCACTTACAAAAAGAAGGACAAATCTACCTAATAGATGAGCCATCCTTAGGACTACACACAGAAGATAATGAAAAACTCTTAGACGTATTTCAAAATCTCGTAAACAGAGGTAATTCTGTCATAATAATCGAACACAGTCTAAACTTTATAGCGGCGAGCGACTGGGTAATAGAATTGGGTCCAGGAGGAGGAAAACAAGGTGGACAAATTATATTAGAAGGTACACCAGAAGAAATGTTAAATGCAGAGACATTGACAGCGAAATGGTTAAAGGATGGAGTAAGAAAACATTTCACTTAATATGAAAAATTAACAAGATCGAAATTACGAAATAAGTTTAAGGAGTTTAAATATATGGACAGCATAATTTTTGATCTAGATGGGACATTATGGGATTCAACAGACACGGTCCTGCTGGCGTGGAATAGTTTGATGAAGGATTACAAGCAAATCAACAGGGACATAACGAAGGAAGATCTTCAGAGTGTCATGGGACTTCAAGTTCCCGAGATAGGAAAAAAACTGTTTCCGGACTTAAATGATCAAGAACGGAATCGATTTTTAGAAGAAAGCTGTCTAGTAGAAAATACATTTTTAGGAGAACAGGGCGGGGTTCTTTTTGACCAAGTAGAAGATGTATTGAGGATTCTTTCACAGAAATATAAGCTTTTCATTGTAAGCAATTGTCAGGATGGATACATTGAAGCATTTTACAAGTTTCATCAATTAGAAAAATACTTCACAGATTATGAAAATCCAGGGAGAACGGGTCTTTCAAAAGGAGAAAATATTAAATTAATCATGGAACGAAATCACTTAACCAAACCTGTCTATGTGGGTGACACGGAAGGGGATCGAAAGGCAGCCCAATTCGCCGGTATTCCATTTTTCTACGCCAAGTATGGATTTGGACAAGTAAATGAATATGATTATGCAATTGAGACCTTCGATGAACTTGTTAAACTATTTTAAACGAGGAGGCCGTTTCTCCAGCTTTGATTGGAAGCAGAAGAAACGGTCCTTGATTACTTATTCCCTCGAGCCAACAACCCATAGGAAAGAATAGCACAAACATTGCTAACGGCAATGATAATTCCCAGGGGAACAAAACCTCAAAGAAGTTTGGATATTAGTTTAATTTATGATGAGTGTTTATTAGTTGATATAGACGTTTCTGCTTATTTCGCTGTTTTACCGATAAAAGACTTTTTTGTTAAGTACAATGAATTAGTTCCCAAATTACAGGAATGTATTAATTAAACAATCGGGCGCGATTGTTGAGCAAGAAGTAAAAGGGTGACTGTTAAATACAAATAAAGTCGTTTAATTCTGCAGCATCGAACACGCATGATACTGTCCTAATTTTCGATGAGAATCCAAAATTAGTGGTTTAATTTTGAGCTAAAAACGAAAATAGACAAAGAAAAAATGATAATAAAGTTGTTTAGTATTATTTGAATCTTCCACACAACCAATCTTTTGGCAATTTGTCGGTATTGGCGATGCTAACTTTGATGTTCTTCAAAAGTTAGATACGATGGAAGGCAGAGTTGTAGATAACGCTAATTTCTTTCACATTGATCATATTGATCAGGTATCAGACGAAGAACTCTATGAGAATTTATTGAATGAGTTCCCTATGTGGTTAAAAGAAGCGAAAGAGAAGCGGATTTTACGATAAGAAAGAGTTATTTACCAATTCCCATAACAAGTTCTTATCCTTTCTTGAAGGTTGGTTGGATGGAAGATAATGCGCTTAATGGCGGAGTTGCTTCGGCTGCTCCACGTTTTTTTATATACTCTGATAAGAGGTGGAACATATTTGAGTAAAGCAAACCATATTGGAGACATAAAGGATAATTCTTAAAACTAGCAGATATAGCAGCACCCATTATCGTTTTAGGACAAGCAATCGGCCATTGGGGGAAAGAAGCTTGTAGGTGGAAAGATGGTGAGGAATGGAAAGGTCATCAATTCAGTATTTTTACAAAATCGCATTTCTTGGATTTTGTTGAAAAGGAACAATTGCATCAGTGACTATCCGGGACCCTTTATTCATTATTAAATCGACTCTTGGGATCTTATTATATATGTTATGTCGATGGATGAACCGGCAATTAAAGAATTGATGAAAAAAACAGAAAGTGTAGAAGAAAAAGCAAAACGACTGAAGGAGCAGCAGCTCAATCCCGATCAATAATTAGTAAAACAAAACTGTAACTAAGTTCGGTCTGGTGCGGTTTGTTCATCTGTCGCTCAAGTAATGAGCACAATTTTTCTGTCCAGATAAGTGTAGACGCTCCAGTCGGCCATCATGCAGTACATCCTGATGTTTTTGTCGAATCACCTCAAAACTATTCGGGAATAATTGATACCAAAGCGTATAGAAGTTATTCAATAAGTAATGACCATAGAAATCGTATGGTTAATAATTACATAACGACTTATCGAAACAGCCACAACAACCTAAAATTTTTCATGTATGTAGCTGATGGTTTCGGCAGCAATATTTCTAATCAAATCCAAAATATTTACAGTAGAACAGGAAGATAACGAAGAAACACTGAAAAGGAGACCAGAAACATGGCCATTACCCAGCAGGAGATTGACGCGCGGCACGAAAAAGCGGTCATGCGCACGAAGCAGCACATTGAAAGCAACCTAAAACAGTACTTGGAAACAGAAGAAAACCCTCGTTTTCAAGAGTACTTGAGCAAGCAAAAAACTTTTCTGGAGGGGGTTTGGCAAAAAAAATGGCGAGAAATGCTCGTCAGTTCTTTCAGCGGGGACGAAAAAGCCGCTTATTTAAATGAAACGGGGCGATCGCCGGGCCAAATCAACCGGAAGTTTTACCGAGCGCTCGAGGATTTCCGTCCTTTTAACGGCTATGAGTGGGCAAAAAGCGAATACAAAGATAAGTGGAGCCAGCTGGCGAAGAGTACTCCGTACAAAGAAAAGGAAAGCCGAAAATCAAAAGGAAAAGAACGAGAGCGGCTTGTCCTTTCCCCGCGTAAAATAAGGGCACAAGCTGAACAAGCAGAACGGCAAAAGCGCCTTTCTTATATTTTTGGAGAAGAATACACACCGGCGCCCTTGCCGCATGTCCAGTATATCGTTCACGTGGGAGATACAAACACAGGGAAAACATATACCGCGCTGGAAGAATTGAAAAAGCGAAAAAGCGGTTTGTATTTGGCGCCGCTTCGACTGCTGGCGCTGGAAGTATACGAAAAGCTGAACCGGGAAGGCGTATTATGCGACATGAAGACCGGGGAGGAAGAAAAACGAACAGAAGGCGCAAGCCACGCTTCCTGTACGGTAGAAATGTTCGAAGAAAAAACACCGTACGATATTATTGTGATTGATGAAGCGCAAATGATTCAAGACCGAGAACGCGGATTTCATTGGTTTCGCAGCATTACAAGAGCGCGCGCAAAAGAAGTGCATATTATCGGCAGCCCGAATATGAAAAACTTGGTGCTCGGCTTGCTGGGCGAAGAAGCCAATGTGGAAGTGCGGCATTACAAACGGGAAACCCCGCTGATTGTCCGCAACAAGGTGTTCCGGCTCAACCGTATTCAAAAAGGAGATGCGCTCGTCGCTTTTTCAAGAAAACGGGTGCTGCAGCTTGCCGCTAAGCTCGAAGATGACGGACACGGAGTCAGCGTCATTTACGGCAACATGCCGCCTGAATCACGTCAGCGTCAAATGGAAGATTTTGTGTCCGGAAAAACGCAGGTGGTCGTCGCGACTGATGCGATTGGCATGGGACTGAACTTGCCGATTCGGCGGATCATTTTAATGGACAGCCACAAGTTTGATGGCGTACGCCGGCGTATATTGACAACGCAGGAAGTTAAACAGATTGCCGGACGCGCTGGGCGCCGGGGTCTTTACGATCAGGGAGAAGTGATTTTCATGGAAGACCGGAAACGAATGAAGCAGCTGCTCGAAGGAGGCGATGCGCCGATTCAAATGTTTACCATCGCGCCTACCCGAAGCGTGCTCAAGCGTTTCCTGCGCTATTATCAAGACCTCGACACGTTTTTTTCACTTTGGGCGGAATTTACACCGCCGAGAGGAACTCAAAAAGCATCGCTTACTCAAGAAAAGCTGCTTTACGGACTTGTGAAAGGAACACCAATTGAAGATCGCCTGTCGATGGAAGAACTGTACAGCTACTTGCAGATGCCGTTTTCTGCTTACGAAAAAATGCTCTCAGACCAATGGAAACTGGCGCTTGCATCATTGATCGGCGGCACTGCCATGCCGGAGCCGGCTATTCAAAAAGGGAGTCTCGAGAAGCTGGAGCTGTCATACAAAGCGGTAGAACTTCATTTAATGTTTTTATACCGGCAGGATCAAATCACCGAAGCGTATTATTGGGAGCGGGTAAAAAAAGAGCTGGCGGATGATATTCACCAGTGGCTCGATCAAAACATGAAAACATTGAATAAAGCGTGCAGCCGGTGCGGCAGACAACTGGACTGGGATTACCCGCACGGTATTTGCCAACAGTGCTATGGGCGTATGCAGGAGAATTGGTACGAGATGTAAGTGGTACGGTAAAGACGGCCCTATGTAAAAGACAAATAAAAATCGGTGTTTTCTGCTTTTGATTGGGTAAATACAAGTAAGAATGCAGGAGAAGTCAGGGAAAACCAGCAGCTGCTAATCAAAGCGATAGTCAATCAATGACTTGGAAAAGGAACTTGTCCAAGTATAGGTTCCAGATCTGTTGGAACAATTGAGAAATAGATGAATTGATGAAAGGCTTTTACTCACAAAAAAAGTAGTTCAACCGCTCTTAACCAAGAGCGGTTGTTTATGGTTTTTTAAAATTTTGTTCTTCTTCAATAGCAATTTATACAAAAGAGACAGGGATTTCTCCCAGATAGATTTTTAAGACCTGCTGTGCAATTGAAATTGGATAATTAACTTGTCCAGTTCTTCGCTATACTTAAGGGTTTCACTACTATGAAAACCTTTGGTTATTCCAGCGGAAACCATCAACTTACGAAGGTCATTAATACGTAAAACTAATTCATCAAAATTATCTTTAATTTGCATTGTGAGATACCACCTATAATTTTAAAAGTCCGAAAGTGAAAAATAAAAAAGCCGAGGGAACCCGGCTGTAATAGAAAATGCATAGGGATTTGGGGAAATACCCCACAACAATAGCTTACCCATTTTTAGGGAATAAAAACCAATACTTCTCCTGGCCGTTAAAAATATTGTTCGCATCTTTATTTTAAGAGACTCGGGAGGCTTTTAATATGAAGATGTATATGTAAAAAAGAAAAAGTTACAGGTTATACCTTAGCAGGAACAGTGGGAATAAGCTCACTTGGCACAACAGCTACGTACGGCTTTCCCAATTCTTTAAATGGTTCTGCGGCGGATCAGGACAACAAACAGTCACAAAAGCCTCGTCTAATGCTATCATTGGGATCAGCCTAGAAACAGAAATGCGTGCCATGATTAAACAAGGAAATTCCTTTAATTATAAGAGGGAGTTTTATCATGTACTCTTTGGGATCGGCACAAATAATAAAGCAACCGTCCCCTTGCCGCCGCAACTTTACGTTGCACCCTTATCAACGTGCTCTTTGAAATGCCACTCTTGTCTTCGGCCTGCTTATATAAATGTGTCTCAAGCAGCCGTCCATCCCGACGACTAAGCTTATGATCCATCATGTAATGTCACTTTATATGCCGTCAATTTCCCGCTTTCTTCTCGCGCTATAGCAATGTTGCGTTAAAATGTCAGTATGATATTAAAGTATTTTGAACCTTCCTCACCTGAACCTTAGCGCAGGCGATGGACACAGTGATGCATAGCATATTCCTAACCTAGACTAACTATAATAACCACTAATTTCACTTTCTTCTAAACACAGTTATTTTTTCAATCTTAATGCATAAGGTTCAAGAAGAACATTCTAAAGGGAGTTGGGCTCTATGCAAACAAGCTATAGAAAATGGACAGAACATTCTTACCAGGGAGAAACAAACCCTCCTAAAGGTTCTCCAGATTCAGCATACTGGCCCATGTTTTACATTTCCAGGGGGACAGATAATAAATTTTTCGATCCCTTTCATCAGCAGATCAATTGGAAAATCAAGCATCCTAATGCTGTTGATTGGACAAAAGAGCTGCGCATTGTTGAGCAAACAATGCATTCCTTAACGTCTCAACAAATGGGCATTGCACGATATTGGGGAACAGGTGAATTAATTGAAAAAATCACGACTATGATTTTTAATCTGGCTCGAAAGTATAGACTGGGGTCGCCGGCTGTTGCCAGAGTGACGGGGT
The DNA here is from genome assembly GCF_057814295.1 of Domibacillus sp. F004. Classification (NCBI taxonomy): domain Bacteria; kingdom Bacillati; phylum Bacillota; class Bacilli; order Caryophanales; family Bacillaceae; genus Domibacillus; species Domibacillus sp. F004. The sequence continues at coordinate 166,632 of NZ_JBVATB010000004.1, read as the reverse complement.
GCTATCATGCTGCGATAAATGATGTCTTTGTTATCACATGGTTTCTCAAATATCACTGGGATGTCGCACGTCCAAATCAATACGGCAGAAATTTGCCTGCAGTTTTGTTCACTCCTCGTTTTCCGTCATACCCTTCTGCCCACGCAACCATTGCGGGATGTACAGAAGTAATACTAAAATATTTCTTTCCACAAGAATCGTCTGGAATCGAAAAAATGATGAAGGAAAGTGCTCAATCACGTTTATACGCGGGTGTACATTTTCAAGTAGACAATGATGAGGGCCTAAAATTGGGGAGACAAATCGGGGAGATGGTTACACAATTATTGAGGGCACAAAACCTAAATACTTTTAAATAGTGTGAAAAGTCAGATTCAGCCCCAGTGTATGAAATATGGTTTTTAAATTCCTCTAGGCAGTTGGAGAACAATCCATTTTCTTAACCTTCCCCGTTAGGGGAACAAGCCTGTTACTTAACAGCGACTAAATTCACTTTTAAATTCCCCGCAACCTTTTATACATAATGTTATATTCATGATAACAAAAAAAGGCAATTACCTCTGGACGAAGTAATTGCCTTTTTGAATTTTTCTCTTTTCAAAGATCAGTTATTATGGCGGATAGTGTGTCTGTCATCGAGGTGCTTTTCATCAAATACATGTCTGTCGAGATATTTATGGAAAAACCATTCCCCTGCTGCAATAATAACCGCTGAGAGAATAGAAGCTATTAAAACATCACTATCATCTGTAAAAAGTTCTTTCCCCATGAGCCAGATAACTAAAGCGGTTGATTACATGCTTGGTATGGAGCATGAACAAGACGACATGAAGAAACTTCCTTCTAAAGATGAACGTAATTTAGTAGAGGTCTAACTAAAATTAGATAATTTACAAAAAATGTCCACCCAATCTATAATACTTAGTGCTAATGTAGAGGTATTGATAATGGAGTTACTCACGAAAAGGATGTTTGCTGCTTGGAATTACAGCTTCCTTAAAAAAAAGAATACATTTTTAAACAGCCTGCCTATGTACGGGCTTTTTTTTGATAAATAAATTGATGAATGGAGAGAAGAATGATGGCTAAACGTATTTTGCTTTGCGGATCATTAGCATTGATCCTGGCGGGTTGTTCTGAGGGAGCTTACAAGAAAGAGGATTCAGCTGCCGAGGAAGAAGCGGTTGTTGAGGAAACAGAAGAAACAACAGAGGAATTAGTGGAAGAGCCTGCAGCAGAACCAGTAGTTAGTGAGCCGGCAGCTCCAGCACCGGAGTTTTCTTTTGGCATTACACCTTCTGATTTACAAGATTTTCTAAACGAAGGGCGAACAGAAGAAGGGAAGATAAGCTTTACCTTTGATGATGAAAAATTATCTTTTCAGCACGCATTCAGCGATACGTTTAATTACGGCGGATATTATAATGAAGACTTTACAGTACGCCAAATTGTAAGTATGTGTGATATGAGTGAAGAAATTGGGGCAGATGCCATACTGTTTTTACACACAGCGGAGCAGACAATGGCTTTGCCATCCTTAACGGAAGATCAGATTACGGCTGTCTTTGAGAATGAATTGAATGTCGCTAATGTGACTCCGGATGCTGCTGGCATCTACGAGCATAATGGGAATGTATTCAAGCTGGTTCACATAGGAATCGGGTTTGTATTTACAGCTGCCAAAATTGGTGACGACGACGAATAATTTTTTAGAATCGGCTTTAAGCTCTTTCAATAAAAAAGAATTTTGGTTGAAAGAGTTAACCATAATATAATTACGGTTAACATGAAATAGACAGTAGGGGGAAACGGTTATGGTGCAAATAATTAGGGAAGGTATAAAGAGGCAAAAAGTTACCTAGTGGAATCTGGTCTTAAGCAGCAATTCCAAATAGTTGATGGATAAACTTCACTTGATTTTGGACAGACTTATCTAGTAAAACAAGTTGCCCTTTTTTTACCATATGCATCGCTTCTATTCCAGAAATAATGGACGTTGCTGTGCGAAAAGATTTCAATCCTAACATCGACCGAACTCGCTTTTTAATAAACCGATGATCTTGTTCCACTATGTTATTGAGATATTTCACTTGCCTTATTTGGATGCCTAATGGCATCTTTTTTTCTTTTCTTAATTCTTCAACTGCTATAGGGTAAGCCGGATTCTTATCGACTGTCACGACACGAGGCTCAGAATGATGAAAAGACTGCAAAGCTTTCTTGAAGAATCGCTTTGCAGCCTTGTGATTTCTTGTTTTGCTTAGGTAAAAATCGATGGTATTTCCTTTCGAATCCACAGCACGATACAGGTACATCCATTGACTTTTTACTTTGATATATGTTTCATCCACTCTCCAAGAGTCATTGGTTTGCTTGAGATGACGACGGATTCGTTTGTCTAATTCAGGACCATACTGATGAACCCAATGCATGATCGTTGTATGAGCAACGGATAAGCCCCGTTCCTCCATCATTTCCACCAAATCACGAAAGCTCAAGTTGTACCGTAGGTACCATCTTACTGTTTGTAAAATAATATCATGATGATAATGTTTCCACTTGAATAAATGTTGCTTTTCCATACTGATCACGCACCTTTTTTAGAGTAATAGTATCAGCATGTCCAAGATTTAAAGATTATTTGCAACTGTCTTGAAGGTTTTGCACCAGAACCATATAAACTATGTATTGTTATTTATCTATTAGAAATGCTACTTATGCTGCCTTAATATGTTGCGAAATTCGTAGGTATCTGTCGGTTCTTTATCTAATGTTTTATATCCACAACAAGGGCAGTTATATTCATGTTTTCTTACTAAATTCTCCTACACACATGAAATACAACTCGATTACAAAGCTTTAAAAATAAATCTGTCTACTCAGCAGTTTATCTCCAGGAGCAAACAATATTAACTTTGGCTTAGATAGCAGTTGACCGAAACTGTTGAGTAAAAGGCTTTTTCGATAACTGGCTTAAAAGAAAGGCTTGTTAAAGAATACTGTTAATTTTCTTGTTAAACTAACGGGGTAGATTATTCAATAAGAAATATGAGTTGATTAGTATAAAGTTATATAATAGGATAAGGAAAATTACGAAGATTATGTAAAAAAGGGGGGGGAAGGAATGGTAAAAACAAATTGGCAGCGACAAGATGTTACACGACATTATTTAGAACAGGTTAGAGGGGGAATTCCTTTTGGAGCTGAACAAGCTAAAATTATGCTTGAAGTAATCAATTATTTTACCTCTAATCCGAAAAGAATTATGGATTTGGGATGTGGAAATGGATTTTTAGCTGAGATTTTGCTTAAAACTTACCCAGATGCCTCTGCAATATTATTAGACCACTCCGAACCAATGGTACAAGCTGCTCGTGAGCACATGAGTGAATATAGAAATCGTTGTGAGATTATCTACGGTGATTTTAGTAATTCTATTAAAGAATTTGCAGAACCTAATTCCATTGATTGCATTGTTTCGGGTTTTGCTATTCACCATCTTACGCACGATAAGAAACAGGAAGTTTATAGAGATATATATAATCTTTTAGTGGACGGGGGGATATTCATAAACATTGAGCATACGGCTTCTGCCACTCCTGAAATTGAAAAATTGTATAATGAGCTTTTTATTAATCATCTTTCTACCCATAATAAAAGGGACAGGCAAGAAGTAGCTAAGGAATATTATAACCGTCCTGACAAAGAAGATAATAGATTGGAGAGGGTAGATATTCAGGTTAATTGGCTTAGAGAAATTGGTTTTAAGCATTCGGATTGTTATTTTAAATGGATGGAACTAGCTGTTTTTGGCGGAGTAAAATAAAAATCAATGCGTTCTTTATCGCATTAACGGGTGCTTAAGTTTAATAAGGAAATAAAGCAAAGGACCAAAAAAATCGGTCCTCTTTTTCTTTTGATAAAATATCAATGCCATCGTTTAGTAGAGCCTAAACATTTAAAGCATAACAACTCAAATTGTTACTCAACAGTTCATTCATACAGTCAAGTAGCACTAACTTTATTATAGGTAGAAGTAGACCGATACTGTTAAGTAAGATCCTTTTAAAAAAACAAACTGCTCGGAAATTACTTTTTTTCTAAAATAAATACTTCAGTTTTTGTCTCATTGTTTTCTTGCCAGTCAAGTGTTATTGTAACTTTGTCTGTTTCTGAAGTTACTGTCTTAGTAATCTTTTCGTTTCTTAAAGAAATTTCCCCTAGTTCATTTAAAGAGATATCTCCTCCACCAAAACTTCCTTGATTAGATTCCAGCTTATATTCAATACTTTTTATCCCTTTGGAACCTTTACCTCTTGGTTTGAAATATACATAAGGCTCTATTTCCTTTAGTTCGGGTTCCTCTACTTTACCTGTGTACACTTCTGCTTCCCAGTTTTTACCCTGCCCTTTAAATAACAGATCTTGTCCGTCGTTTTCAGTAGAATTACAGGCAGCAAGCAAAGAAATCATAAAAACTAATAAAAAAAGAGAAAATAAATGATTTTTCACTCAAAAACCTACTTTCCATTTTTTATTAATGGTACCATAAATTTCAGCAACAAAAATCCTATTTTAGTCAACAGTTGACCGATACTGTTGAGTAATTTTCACTGATTTCTGTTTGCAATAAAAACTGGATAGCCCTTATCGCTATCCAGCATCGCTTTCATTTATTCCGCTGCTAATTCGTCCTCTGTTACCCATTTATGATTGGTTACTTTTTCCCCGTCTGCTGTAGTGAAATCGATCATGTACACAGTGGTTTTAACAGCAGAGTCAATCATGGCGGAAGCCCCCTTCATACCTTCCATATGATCCGCTGCCAGAGTCACTTCGTCTCCAGCTACAAAAGGTTTATCGCCGGCATCTTGAATTTCTTCATGAATCACCCACCTATGGTCTTCAACCGGATCGCCACCAGTTGTTGGTGTGTATGAAACGGTGTAGACTGTCGTATCGTATGCACCGGCAATGGTGGCTTTTGCCCCCTTCATGCCGTCCATATGGCCGTCCTGAATGATGGCTGTTGAACCAACTGAATAAGCGGGGTCTGCTGCTTCCTCTAAGCCTTCTGGAACCTCGCCACTGCCAGAGTGATTCATGTTATGTCCGGAATGTGTATCTTCCTCTTCCATTTGCTCCGTTGGTTCGGCTCCTGATTCTACATTTGCTTCTTCTGTGTCACCACAGGCTGCAAGCAAAAATGAGGCGAAAAGTGCTGTACCAACTAACGTGCCTGCTTTTTTATTCATAAAAATCATCCTTTCCCTTAATGTTATCTTCCCGCCTACCTTATCCAAACTTTTTGCAGTTCCTGTGCATTTTTCATTTTTTTCTGCACAAAAAATAAATAATTTCCTTCTATAATAAGGACAGAACGATCTAGAGGAGGAGAGGGCATCCGGTGTTTACAAAATTATCATTAAAAATCGGTTTCTTATTTTTTGCTTGCATCCTGCTAATTGAGTCACTCCTGTTTTATACACTGTATGTCACGCTGGTAAATGATCGGGTGGACGAAGTAATGGAGAGTTTGCTGGCAAGGGGAGAAACACACAGTGCTGTCTTAGCAGCCAGCTTTAAAGAAGAAACACTCGAGCATGTCGGGATGATGGAAGCGGCATCGAGTTTCAGCGTGATTGTGACAGACGCAAAAGGCCAAGTTTTAATTCACTCCGACCCAATTGAACCCGAGATGGAAACCGTTATAAATAACACGAATTTTTTGTCCATGCCTGCTGGCGGTCAAGTAGTTGAAACACATTGGAATGAAAAAAGATATATTGCCTCAGACAGTCCAGTAATGAAAGAGGGGGATCATCTTGGCCATGTGTTTATGTTTTCTGATACAGAAGACATTGCGCGAATGGTGGACCATCTGCAGCAGCAGTTTTTTGGGGCAGGTGTGATTACAGTGGTATTAACCGTGGTGACAATTATGGGGTTGTCCCGACTGATTACGCTCCCGCTTATTCGAATGAAAAAAGCAACGGAACAGCTGAGCCTTGGCCATCATCAAGTAAACTTGATGATCGACCGGAATGATGAGCTGGGTGAACTGGCGGCTTCGATTACGAAGCTGTCACAGGATCTCGATCATCTGAAAAAGACCCGAAATGAATTTTTGGGCAGCATTTCACATGAACTGCGTACGCCATTAACATACGTAAAAGGCTATTCGGATATTTTAAACCGACCTGGCTTGTCCGAAAAGGAAAAAGAAAAATACGCTGCCATTATTCAGGAAGAAACGGTTCGTTTAACAGGGTTTATTCAAGAGTTGTTTGAACTGGCCAAAATGGATCGCCATGAATTTCATATTTCTAAAAAAGAAAAATCCCTGGATGAACTGCTTGAATCAGCGACGCATTTTGTCAGCGATGCTTTTGAAAGGGAGGGGAAATCACTAGTCATTTCAGGAAAGAAAGGCATTCGTATCATGATGGATATGGAGCGAATGCAGCAGGTGCTGCTTAACCTGCTTGACAATGCGCGAAAATATTCAGAAGCAGGTTCACATGTGTTCCTCATTGTGTCCGAAAAAGACAACGACGTCATCATTCAAGTAAAAGATGAAGGTATAGGCATTTCAAAAGAAGAGATACCGTTTGTCTTTGACCGCCTGTACCGTGTGGAGAAATCACGATCAAGAGAAAGCGGCGGGTTTGGTATCGGATTGTCGATTGCAAAAGAAATTGTAGAAGCACATGGCGGAATTCTTCATATTTCCAGTGAAGTGGGCGTCGGCACGGAAGCAACAATTCAGCTTAAACGCGAGGAGGATCGGAATGTATAAAATTTTATTGGCAGATGATGAGCAGCGAATGCTCGATTTGATCGCCCTTTATTTAGAACCGCACGGTTATATGTGCATGAAGGCCAAAAATGGTGAAGAAGCACTGGCGTTGATGAAAAAGGAATCGATTGACCTTGTTATGCTGGACATTATGATGCCTGATATGGACGGATGGGCGGTATGCAGGGAAATTCGGGCTTTCTCCGCTGTTCCGATTATCATGCTTACGGCCCGTGATCAGGAAGAAGATATTGTTAAAGGCCTTAGACTTGGAGCAGATGATTATGTAACGAAACCTTTTGGTGAACAGGAACTTCTTGCCCGGATCGAGGCGCTCTTGCGAAGAAGCGTTCCATCAAAGAAAATTCAAATAAACGGGCTGCAGTGGGATGAAGAACAGTTTAAGGTATGTTATCAGGACCACTCCATTCGCTTAACGCCAAAAGAGTTTGCTCTCCTCGGCATTTTAATGAAGCATCCAAATAAAGTATTTGAACGTGGCCATCTGTTAGAACTGGTATGGGGGTACGACACCGAGACAGAAGGGAGAACGGTTGACTCTCACGTTCGAAACATTCGTGAAAAAATACGCGAAGCCGGTTTTTCAATTGATGACCATTTTCAAACAGTCTGGGGAATTGGGTATAAGTGGGTAAACTAAATGATGGAGATAGCGTAAAACGAAAAATATAATTGAGGTTCTCCTTATTCTTCTAATCAACAGTACGTTCACATTACGTAATTACATAGTAGACCGATACTGTTGATTAAGATATCTAAATGGAATCATCACTTCTTTTTATTTTCTTGTTAAACTGGAATAAATGTGTATAAAAATTACTTCGAAAAGAAGGTCTGTCAGCAACCAGGAAAATAAAGGAAAATAAAGTGTGAATTTCATTAAAAATTTTTTTCATTCAATGCTTTATAAACAATACGATGAATTTGCAGAAACACTAGGTTATAAGGATTGGAAGTCTGCTGAAAAAAACACCTTTTTTATTTACCATTTAGAAGGGGACATTGGATGGTCTGCCACAGAACTTCCGGGTGGACAGTGGGCTATATGGAAGGATGAAGGGCAGCCCCTTATCCTTATAAGATACTTCCTACCTGGGAAAAAACTATTTACTACTTGAGGGAAAGATTGGAAGAAAGTGAACTGCCCGATTCTTACTGGATGCCAGAAGGTTTTGATGAAAATGAAAATGTATTTTCAAAAAAGCCAAATAGAGATAAAAAATTATAAAAATGAAATAGTCACATTGTTATCTACCAAAGGTACAAAAGTAAGTAAAAAGGCTGGTGCTCAACAGTTCGTTCATACAAGTAAGCAGCGTTAAGCTTAGCCCAAAGGACAGTAGACCGAAACTGCTGAGGAGAGAAGACCGTTATTTCTTAGTCTTCTCTGCATCTGTACGTATCAAATCTAGCTTTTGATTAATCATATTTAATTAGTCAATTACATATAAGAGCATTCCGCCAACTACTCCAATTAATACACCTAGTTGACCAGCAAGTATTAAGCCAGGGATTATCCCGATAGTTAAATAAAACAGTATTCTCATCTGTATCCCTCCTTTCCTAATTGTAACGATAATTGGAGGAGGTAACTGCAAGAGAAGTTAATCAACAGTACGTTCATTAAAATACATAAACGTTTCATCTTTTTCAAATGAACTAAACCAGCGATAATAGTCCATATCTATAATCCGGTAATGTTTGCTTATAACATTATGAGACGTGCCGTAAGTTCATACAACGTCCGCTCGTTGCGTTCCGATAGTTCGTCTAATATAAGCCGCCGAGTCGAGTCACTAAGTGCTTTGAATATAGCGTCTTTGTCCCAATTCATATATCGAGTATAAGCAACTGTATGGTTGCGTAAAACATGAAATAAAGCGCCGGTATTATTCCGGCGCTTTGTTTATTTTTCTGTACACAATAATGTAATTGACAATCATAATGATGAGCACATAGAACCCATACAGCCCAAAAGAAAACCATTTGTTTTCAGAAAAACTCGCTCCCGCAAACGACAGCAGCAGAATATTCGGCAGTTTCCCGATGGCTGATGCGAGAAAAAAGACGAGCCCGTTTACTTTACTTAATCCGCAGACGATATTGACAACGGGAGAAGGCACAATCGGTATTAAGCGAACGAACAAAATCGCCAAAAACGCATTTTTGTTCATCTTTTCCTCATATTCTTTCACCTGAGGATACTGTTCGATTTTCGTCTGCGCCCATTCCTTAAAACCGTACCGGACAATATAGAAAAACAACAACGTCCCGGCCATGGCGCCGCAGAGCGTAATAATGACGCCTTGCGGGGTGCCGAAAATGCCGCCAATCAATCCCGCCAGCACAGGAAATGGAACGATCGGGACAAACACACAGATCGCCACCAGCAGCATGCTGATGAGGATGGCGTAAGAACCACCTTCATTAACTATTTGCAGCAATTGTTCTTTTTGAGTTATGCCAAGCAGAAGGATGCATGCAATCACGGCCACACTGACTATTCTTTTTATCCTAAAACACCTCTTCTTTACCAACATTCCTCTTTTCAATTTACCATAAGTGCGAGCGGAAAATCTCCCAAAACAGCAAGAACGAAACCTATTGAGAAACACACCCAATTTTTTCTCCATATTTTATTTCTTTGCCTTCGCATAATGCGGAGGAGATTTGGAAGTTTTCATTTTCTATTAACAAAATAACAGTAGACCCAAATGAGAAATAAGCTAACTCTTCTCCCTGTTGTATGGTTTCACCGGAATGAGTAAGATGGATGCTATTTACATTTAAGGCGCCAACTTTCACAACCGCTACATTTTTGTGCGCGCTTTTTAGCTCGGTAATAGTGCGGAAGTTTGTCGACAGCGGCCGGTTCCCGTATTTTATTCCAAAGCGATTAACCGGATAAGATTTACCACCCAGCGTCCAATTGGCCATTATCTTTCCTGTAACAGGACTGTGAATTCGATGATAATGCCGGGGGGATAAATAAAAAATGATGTACATTCCATTCTTATATTTCTCTGCTTTTTCTCTACTTCCAATCATTTCCTCTAATACAATTTGTTTGTTTTTCACTGTATAATCTGTTACGTCGCTTATCAATCCGAACGCATTCACCACGCCATCTACCGGACTCACAAAAGTGTTTTTCTCCCCCTTTACTGACCTCATACCCGGCTTCAGCGTCCTCGTGAAAAAATGCTGAAGACTCGTATATTTAGACAACGGTACTGCCATCTCCTCTTGGTTTACCTTATACACGTTCGCAAAAAGAGGAATCATTTTCCGGCTCCATCCAGACTTTGTGACAGTCATGAGCTGCCTTGACATAAACGGATTACCTGTTAGTTCGACAAAGATTTTAAGAAATGTTTTTAACAATGAACGGGTCCTCCTTTTAAAAAATATTTCCACCGTATTCCTGATATCTAATCGTTTTTATAAAAAGAAGAAATGTCTTTTTTCCAACAAACTCTATTATCATTTTCTTTATAAACAAAGTAAATGATATACTTGTTGTAAACTTTTTGTGAAATAACAATAAATACAGATGGAGAAAAAATGAATATAAAGAAACAAATACCAAACATATGTACGCTAGGAAACTTATATTGCGGCTTTTTGTCGATTGGGTATGCGGCCGGCGGAGAGTTTAAAAACGCAGCTATTTTAGTTTTGATCGGAATGATGTTAGACAGCATGGATGGCCGGATTGCTAGGATGCTGAAAGTTGAAAGTCGTTTAGGCAAAGAGCTGGATTCTTTGGCCGATATCGTAACGTTTGGTGTGGCGCCGTGTTTTTTAGTATATTACACCATCTTTTTTGATAATGGCTTTCTTGGTGTTGCCGTTTCCGGGATGTTTCCGCTTTTTGGCGCTTACCGGTTAGCTCGATTCAACATTACTCCAGAGGATAAAACAAGCACCTATTTTACCGGCGTTCCGATCACGGCTGCCGGCGGGATACTGGCGTTGTTAACTCTGTTCAATGACCAAGTCTCCAGTATAGTCACAACGGTTATTTTTACCGCCTTATGTTTTTTAATGGTCAGCACAATTAAAATACCAAGTTTAAAACAGATCCCTCTGCCTAAATATGGGACGATCGTAACGTTATTTTTTGGTTCCCTTTTAGTTTTGCTCAATATTGAATCTTCCGGAAGATTTCCTTACTTACTTTATGTGGCAACACCTATATACATCATTTATGTAGCTTATCGGTTCATTAAGGTAAAAGAGCATTGAAATGGTCTTTTGCCAAGTTAAGTGCAACACTTCGTTGATGAACGCTTCGTCTGGCGTGCGTCAGTCAAGACACTTTCTTGGCCGGTTGTTGAGCAGCTGAAAAGCCCGGCCAAGCTCGTCGCCGGTCAACTTGTTAAAATCGGTGCCTTTTGGAAAAAACTCACGAATCAGGCCGTTGGTGTTTTCATTGCTTCCACGCTGCCAGGACGAATAGGGATTGGCAAAATAAAAGGCGATTTCCAGTACTGAATAACAGCTGAATTCTTTTCCTCAGTGGGTGGTGGCGGTCTTAAAGACCTTCTCCGGCAGGTTGCTGAAGATTCGCATGGACGTTTTTCCGAAAGAACAACATAATATTGAAGTGATTTGTAACTTTTTGAATGCGATGTTGGTGAGTAAGGTTTATGAGCAGGAATCATATCAAGAAATTTTTGATCAAGGTAGACTCAATGATGGGGAACAGTCGACTCTGGTTTTAGGTCACAATGATTTCGTTGAGATATTCTGAGAGCAACATGATCAACTATTTGGATGAATTGGCCAACTAGAATTAATAAAGCACCATAGCAACGAATGATTTTTCCAGTAGGGTAAAAATTATTACAAATCTAGCAGGATTATATTTCCTTTTGCTGAATTAATTAGGTGAAAAGAGGCTGATAGGATGAATGTACACGGTATGTTAGTTGAAGGTGTTAAAATAAAGTTTGCTTGTGAGGTTTATGAAACGCAAATGTTAGATTCAGTACAGAAAATCATAATTCAATATTTTGACGCAATTGGTTCATCACTTAAAAATGAATTTGATAAGGCCAAAAGTTTAAATTTTCAAATCAGATCTGAAAGTTCAAGTTTCTTAGAAATCGAAATAGGTAACACTGGACTTGAATTTATCAGAAAACCATCCTCGATTTTAGTGAAAGAAATACTTGAAGATGGCGGTGTACGGGATTATGATATAATTTATGTACGAAACAAGGCTGTGGTAACAGACTTATATTCCAAAACAACTTTTACATCAGTTGTACTTGATAAGTATGTACTGCACATTTTTAATGATTATTTAGCTAAAGCATCCGTGTAGGGTGCTTTTTTAAAATAAGTAATAGTCCTTTTCTGAACACGGCCGTCCGGTTCTCAAAAGGGCGCTTTTTTATTGTGTTCTGTGTAATAAAATTCTGTCCAATACTCTATGTTCAATAACTTATTCCTTTTTACCTTATTGTAGATTTGAAATAAAGTCGTACCGTTTGTAAAAAAAGATGAGACGTTTTGAATAAAGTCACGATATTTATATAAAAGTTGTGAAGCTTCCCTCTTGGATGTATCTTGTCTTAAGGGGGGCTTTTTATGGTGAAAATTACTTAATCATATAATTTGTTGTAAACTGAATTCACGAAATTATTTAAACGATTTATTATAAAACATATATTTATTTATACTTATACGATTATGAGTAAAAACAATAAGGGGGAAACTAAAATGACAAATAGAAATAAAAGCAGCAATAAAAAGGAATTGTCACTAGAACAACGTGAAGAATTACTCAGAGTATTGAAAGACCGTTTTGAGAATAACATGAACCGCCATAAAAACCTTGAATGGGCAAAAGTCCAAGCAAAGCTGGATGCTAATGCTGAAAAACTGTGGTCGCTCAATGAAATGGAAAGAACTGGCGGTGAACCGGATGTTATTTGTCATGATGAAAAGAAGGACGAATACATTTTTTATGATTGTTCAGTGGAAAGTCCTAAAGGTCGTAGAAGTGTTTGTTACGACCGTGAAGGGCTGGAGTCAAGGAAAAACCATAAGCCAGAAAATAACACTATTGATATGGCAACTGCCATGGGCATTGAACTTTTAACGGAAGAACAATATCGAGCGTTGCAGAAACTTGAAAATTTCGATATGAAAACGTCGAGTTGGGTACAAACACCCTCTGATATTAGAGAACTCGGGGGTGCTCTTTTTTGCGATTATCGCTTCGGGCACGTCTTCGTGTACCATAACGGTGCGTCCTCTTACTATGGATCCAGAGGGTTCCGTGGTTCGCTAAGGGTCTAATTTTGCACAGACAGCTAAATTTGAATTTGAGAACGGATCACTTAGGGAAAGGCTTTAATTTCATTCTTCAATTATCGGGCGCTTTAATGGAATAACACGAGTAGAAAATGATCAAACTTTTTTACAAAAAATCTCCGTAATGAATATTTTAAGAGCCTGTTTTGATCAATCTTTTTTTCAAAGGCAGGCTCTGGTCTTTTGCTAAATTAGGCTTTATAAGCCTATTTTGATCAAACTTTATTTCAAACCTACATCATGTGATGCTATCCTATTAATGAAAAAGATATGCCACAGTTGAATCGGAAAAGTCAGCCTCTTACTATTCGTGTTCAAGAAACAGAAGATCAAAAATTAGCCCATTCCGGTGGATTAGATCTTCATGTCAAAACAACAAAATACATGATCTCGGATAACGCCACTTTGGACTTTCCTGAAAAAGAAGGTGACAGCTTGGTTCATGAAAAAGGCGTTATGTTAAGTTATAAATTAGATTGTGAAGAGTTGTACTTAAACTAACGGGCAGGTTTGTTTAATAAGAGCTTGATATCTCATATTAATACAAGGTATTTTGGGGAAAAATAAACAGATTAGATGGAAAAAAGTTGAATTTAACCATATTCATTGTGGACTAAAAGGTATATGAGCTACTTTCGAGGGGATGAACCGGGTTATCAGGTTACTGTATGGTAGGATCTAGCTATTTTTTGAAAATTGAACTCTAACTCTTCCTAATTTAATTATAGCATATAAAAAATGGTAAATATAGACTATTTATTCTTATTTGCTACTGCTAAAATACGATAGAACTTTAATTAGATTGGTTGAGAGGGATAAATATATCAAAGAAAATAAAAGAAATCTAATAGTTGGGAGAGATATAGAATGAGTTCTTTGGTTCTCGGTTTTCAGGAAATGGAAAAAACGCAGCTTTTGCTCGTTGGCGGAAAAGGGTTAAATTTAGGGGAATTATCAAAAATTGAAGGAATACAAGTACCAGAAGGATTTTGTGTTACAACAGTGGGATATCAAAAAGCCATCGAACAAAACGAAACGTATCATGCTTTGTTGGATCGACTAACAATGCTAAAAGTAGAAGATCGAGATCAAATTGGTGAAATCAGCAGGAAGATTCGACAAATCATTATGGAAGTAGAAATTCCTTCCGATGTTGTGAAAGCAGTTACTCACTATCTCTCCCAGTTTGGTGATGAACATGCTTATGCAGTGCGTTCTAGTGCGACTGCTGAAGATTTACCACATGCCTCTTTTGCTGGTCAACAAGACACCTATTTAAATATCATCGGCAAAGAAGCAATCATGCAGCATATCAGCAAATGTTGGGCATCCCTATTTACGGATCGCGCGGTAATCTACCGTATGCAAAATGGATTTGACCACAGTCAAGTTTATTTATCCGTTATCGTTCAAAGGATGGTTTTCCCACAGGCTTCAGGGATTTTATTTACCGCTGATCCGATTACTTCTAACCGAAAGCTGCTATCAATCGATGCCAGTTTTGGACTTGGAGAAGCACTGGTCTCTGGCTTGGTCTCTGCCGATTGTTATAAAGTACAGGAAGAGGAAATCGTCGATAAGAGGATAGCAACCAAAAAATTGGCTATCTATGGACTAAAAGAAGGCGGAACAGAGACCCAGCAGATCGATCCCAATCAGCAAAAGACTCAAACACTTACTGAACAACAAATTTTACAACTGGCACGCATCGGAAGACAGATCGAAGCTTATTTTGGTTGCCCACAAGATATCGAATGGTGTTTGGTTGATAATACATTTTATATTGTCCAGAGTCGTCCAATCACTACTTTATACCCGATCCCTAAAGCGAATGATCAAGAAAATCACGTCTATGTATCTGTTGGTCATCAACAAATGATGACCGACCCCATGAAACCATTGGGATTGTCTTTTTTCCTGTTAACGACTCCTGCACCCATGCGTAAAGCTGGTGGAAGGTTGTTTGTTGATATCACACATAATCTGGCTTCACCTGTTAGCAGAGAAATTTTATTAGATACCCTGGGACAATCCGATCCGCTCATAAAAGATGCACTTATGACCATAATAGAGCGAGGAGATTTTATAAAATCGTTACCAAATGATAAAAAAGAACTGAGTCCCAGTAAAAGCAATAAAGGTATGTCGTCTGCGGGTTTTCAAGCACAAATCGAAAACGATCCGACAATCGTTTCTGATTTGATTAAGAGTAGTCAAACATCGATAGAAGAGTTAAAACAAAACATCCAAACGAAATCAGGATCAGATTTATTTGATTTTATTCTAGAAGATATCCAGCAATTAAAGAAGATTTTATTTGACCCACAAAGTTTGGGTGTGATTATGGCTGCTATGGATGCTTCATCATGGATCAATGAAAAAATGAACAAGTGGTTAGGTGAAAAAAACGTAGCAGATACGCTTTCTCAATCTGTGCCAAACAATATTACTTCGGAAATGGGTCTGGTGCTATTGGATGTCGCAGATGTGATTCGTCCTTATCCAGAAGTAATTGATTATTTACAACATGTAAAAGATGATAACTTTTTGAATGAATTGGTTAAGTTTGCTGGTGGACAGGAAACCCAAGACGCAATAATTGCTTATCTCAGCAAATATGGAATGCGATGTAACGGAGAAATCGATATTACTAAAACTCGTTGGAGCGAAAAACCAACTACACTTGTCCCCATGATTCTTAGTAATATCAAAAACTTTGAGCCTAATGCTAGCAATCGGAAATTTGAGCATGGGCGGCGTGTTGCTTTGAAAAAAGAACAAGAGTTATTAGATCGATTGAAGCAACTACCGGATGGTAAACAAAAAGCCAAAGAAACAAAACGAATGATCGACCTAATCCGGAATTTCAGCGGGTTTAGGGAATATCCAAAATACGGCATGGTTAATTGCTACTTCGTTTATAAGCAGGCTTTACTGAAAGAAGCCGAACAACTCGTACAAGCCAACGTTATTCATGAAAAAGAAGATATATACTATCTCACTTTTGAAGAACTTCACGAAGTCGTACGCACAAATAAACTAGATTACCAGATCATCAGCAAACGAAAAGACGAGTACAAATTATATGAAAAACTAACTCCACCACGTGTTATCACGTCTGATGGTGAAATCATTGTAGGTGAGTACAAACGAGAAAATCTCCCAGCCGAAGCTATTGTAGGTCTACCTGTTTCTTCCGGATTTATAGAGGGACGAGCACGTGTCATCTTAAACATGGAAGATGCTGATCTAGAAGATGGAGATATATTAGTCACCTCCTTTACTGACCCTAGCTGGACACCATTGTTTGTATCCATAAAAGGCCTAGTCACCGAAGTTGGTGGACTGATGACCCATGGAGCAGTTATCGCACGTGAATATGGCTTACCAGCAGTTGTCGGTGTGGAAAATGCTACCAAACTGATAAGAGACGGGCAACGAATTCGCGTGCATGGAACAGAAGGGTATATCGAAATATTGTAATTGCTGAATACCTTACAGTATGAAAGATGTTATATTGAAATTCTTATCTTTTGTTATAGAATAATCATTTTTATGTTTTAAGGTTTTTTGTTCAACTAATGGGGGCTTTAGTTCAAGAACGAATGAATAAAAAACAGCCTGTATCTAAGATTATTACTAGGTAATCTATGGTACAGGCTTTAATACTTAGGAAAGTAATTGTCATCCACATTAAATACATGTATTCAAAGTAAGAGCATTGATTTAAATGATTTTTTTGAAATTTACTATTGATAAGACCCGGAACTGAGCCGAGAAGGTGTGGATGTGACCAAGCGTCTAGCGGAATGCGGCAAGATGATGGGCATTGACGTGCTGGATCACCTCATTGTCTGCCCCGACAGATACGTTTCTTTAAAAGAAAAGGGCTGCCTGTAAAATAGACAGCGGATGATTAAAAGCAAATAGAGATTTTTTAAAGCCAAATCCATCCCCGGATTTGGCTTTTTCTGTTGTAAAAACGAATAAAAGGAGTGTATAAAATGAGTGAAAAAATATACAAAATGGTAACGGATCAAATTATTGAGCAGCTTGAACAAGGTGTCATTAAATTTAATTATATTGCACTAAAAGCTTCCAGAGTTTAAGGACTCCGGAAGCTTTTTCAACATTTATTCTCTTAGCGGATTAAAAATCAGATCCTCCTGTATCTTCTGCTTTTTGATCAATTTATAATCATTATCAAGTGAATATACATCCATATGTACTTTCCACTTAAAGATTTTTGAAGCCCTCAGCAGCATCCATTGGAATGTTGTCGGGGACTTTTATATTTATCAGAAGACATTAAGAGTCTCTTCTGGAAGGGCTGTTTAACCATTAACAAAATGTAACAGTATTAAAATTTTTAATCTCTACAAAGTCTTCACATTTTTTGGATACAATATCAGATAAGTCAAAATGTAATTAAGGAGTAAGAAAATGAATTTACATGATTTAGTCGAAGGATTAATAAATGAAGATACATTAAAAAACCTAAAAAATGAGCCAGTAAGAGGGATCACAGATACTTCTGTAAAAGTTCTCAAGGAATTTTTATTTGTGGCGATTAAAGGACATAATTCTGATGGACACATCTACATACAGGAGGCAATAAAGCACGGCGCATCCGTCATAGTCGGAGAAGAAGACCTACAAGATCTATCTGTGCCCTATATAAAAGTTAAGAACAGCAGAAAATTCTTAGGCATACTTTCCAAAAGGTTCTATCAAGATCCTTCAAAAGACAAAGTGATGATCGGTATAACCGGAACCAATGGCAAAACCACGACGAGTTTTCTATTGAAGCGCATTTTAGATCAAAATGGTGTTTCCTGTTCCTTGATCGGGACGATTAAAAATATCATTAATGGTGAAGAAATGACTGCTCTTAATACAACACCAAGCTCGTTGGTTTTAAATGAACTGCTTTCCAAAAGTGAAGATGAGGTAGTTATTATTGAGGTTTCCTCACATGGGCTATCCCAATTCAGGTTAGAAGGCATAGAGTTCGATTACTGTCTTTTCACTAATTTATCTTGTGATCATTTGGATTATCATGGCACAATGGATCATTATTTTGAAGCAAAGTCGGAGTTATTTAAAAAACTAAAAATAAACGGACGGGCAATTATCAATTCGGATAATGAATGGGGAGAAAAGTTAAGCAACATTTTAAAAAAGAAGGGCATACCGGTATATTCGATTGGCCATTCTCCTTCTGTAGACCTCAAAATACATGAGCTCTTCTCAAATGACGCTTGTGTAAGGGTTTCGAACCATCAAGGAAAGAAAATGGACCTTCAAATTACTATTCCAGGCTCACATAATTTATACAATGCTGTCATGGCATTTGCAGTTGCTCAGCAGCTTGAGATACCAAGCGAAAAAATTCTTGCTGCTCTTCGAAGTTTTACGGGAGTCCCTGGCCGGTTTGAATTATTTAAATACAAGAACGGTGTGACAGTAGTTGTTGACTATGCACATACAGCCGAGGCAATTTTTCACTGTTTAAAAACCGCCAGAGACTGTGGAGCCAAAAAGATTGTTCATGTTTTTGGATTCCGGGGGGACAGGGATCCTAGCAAGAGAGAAGAAATGATTCGAATTTCTGCCGAACTAAGTGAACAATACATTCTAACCGTTGATGATTTAAACACTGTCCCTTTAGAAGAAATGATCGAAACCCTTCACGGGTTAAATAAACACGAAACAGGTAAAGAAAAACGCATAATTATTCCCGATCGCACCGAGGCTATTAGGCATGCCCTCAATCAATCGACTGAGGATGATTGGGTTGTCATTACAGGCAAAGGACACGAAGCGTATCAACAAAATTATTCCATACCAACTACTTCTGATATGGAGGCAGTTCAATACTTAAACGGGTAAAAATATATGTTTCTGTAGCTGCACAGGCGCAGAAGGCGGCTGATTATATACAGCACGACAGCTAATTTCTTAAGCTTTTGCTTATGAAGTGCTCCCTTTTTTTATGTGAATCCGTGTATCGATTGTAAGTGATTAATTTAAAGAATAATATTAGTGATCTTCCTGATCCACGGGTGCTCGAATTAAGAAAAATATCGCAGAAAATCTAATTATATTGCACTAAAAGCTTTCGGAATCCAAGAACTCCGGAAGCTTTTTTAACATTTATTCTTATAGCGGATCAAGAATCAGACCCTTCAGTGTATCCTGATTTTTTAATCACTTTATAATGATCATCAAGTGAATGTGCATCAATCTGGAAGAAGTTTTGCTATTTTACTCTACTTTTTAAGCAGGATGGCAGAATCAGCAAGATCATCGAATGATTAAAAAGCAAGTTCGTTCGAATGTATATCAATTAAAGGAATCTATTTTTCTTCTTTACAAACACTTATTTCAGGAGTATAGTAGCAATCATCAATTTAATACGCATATTGAACCAGATCTAATATCACTTAATCCATTGAAGTGGGGGATCCGATTTCGTGTACACTACTAGAGGTGAATCCTTCTCGAGGTCCAAATCCGACAGCTCACCCCATCAGCGTTTCAAAAGAAGATTTGCTTTGTTGTTTTAAAGAATGCTAAGTAGGACCTTAGTTTTTTTGTGTTTTCTAGATCGTATATTGAATTTGCTCAAATGAATGAAATACGGCATTATGATTTTTCAAGAATGGAGGAAGCAATCGTGGCGGGACAGAAGAGAAAGCTCGAAGCAGAGCTGAGTGAGGCACTCATTAAATTACAGCGTGAATTGATTGGCCGTGGGCCGCAGGAAACAAAAACATATATTGCCCAGGACATGGTCATCACCCGTTTCAAAGGAGTTATGACGGTTGAAGAAAAGCATTTAACAGGACATCCAGACGGAAGAAAATTGGTGAAAGAAATGCGCCAAGTGCTTCGGGAAATGTACAGTAAGCAATTTGAAGAAATTGTAGAAAAGCATACAAAGTGCAAAGTCCTTTCCAGTCACAGTGATATGAGCACAAAAACAGGTGAGCATATCGAAGTATTTATTATGGATCGCAACTTAGAAAAAGTATTCGTTGCTGAATAAATTAATATTGACTTTAAAAAATAAGCAGAGTAGAATAAATTCCATCAACAACTACATACCTCGGCCTAGTCCCTTCATCGGGAACGGAGGACCCAATCTAGTGGGGCTAATTCTACAGTTTAGTAGAAGGGATGAGAGCAACTCTTTCGCCATCCTGCCCGTCAGCTAACTTCGTCGGCTAAAGCGAAGGAGGTCTAAAGACCACCTTTATTCAGGGGGCTTTTTTTTGTTGCGTTATGCGCGGCGGAAAAGAGCAGCTTGAGCAAAAAAGCAGGTCTTTTTATTGTGCCTATTTTTAGGAAAAGCAGCTTGGAAGACAGAACGCAAAGAGAGCAGCGATGCTTGCTGGGCGTTACGTAGATCAATGATGTCTTTTTCTCTTACAAAACAGGAAGAATTTTTCCTTTGTTTTTGTGCGGAGAAAAACGTCATTGGTCTTTTTTATTTTAAAAAGAAATGGGTTGATTAAGCTTTTATGAACAGGGAAGTGTACATATAAAATATTGGACGGTGAAAATCAGTGTTTTCTTCCGTAAAACGATTTTTAATTGGGCGGCCGTTAAGATCAAATGTGCTAGGGGAACAAAAACTAAACAAAACGAAAGCGCTGGCCATTTATGCAGAAGAAAAGATAATGATCGGATAAGTACTTAACATTCAGTTCAGGAGGGTTTACACGTAGTGATTAGAAAATTTATGAGTCAATTACGTCTGCGTATTGGCTTTGCAAATATTGATCTTATATTAGATAAAGATGAATTTATACCTGGAGAAAAAGTGACCGGATACTTTTCTCTTAAAGGTGGGTGGTTTGAGCAAAAAATCAATAGGCTCGAATGTGATTTGGTTGTAACAAATGAACGAAAACAGGAAGAGGGATTTACTGAAAGTGCTGTAACAAGATTGATGTCAAAAACAATTAGCTCAAAAGAATCAAGCCAAATTCCGTTCAGTTTCCAATTGCCAAGCAAATTAGATACTTCACCTAATAAATTTTCGTATCGGTTCCGCACAAAAATAGTTTTTAATGATGGAACTAAGAGTGTTGATCATGATCAAATTAAAATCCTGAATGGGAAAAATCTATTTTCCAATTAGACAAATAGGTTTCCAATGCAACATAAATGAAAAGGATTCTTGGGGACAGAACGCAAAGAGAGCTATTCAGCTTGCTGGGCGCTAGGTAGACCAATGAGTACTTTTTCTCCACTTTTAATGTTTACTTTTGCAAATCATTCTTTGTTCCGGATGTGTAAATCGTAATGTTTACTGAAGGAACCTGGATAGATTTTGCACGGCTGCATATCGGGGAAAGAGTAAGCATTGGTCTATTTTTTATGGTTTTAATAAACCAAGTTCTTTTTCCGCGAAAAAAATACAGTAACAAAAAGAATTAGGGGGTGATGATATATAAGTACTGCTTGCTAAAAAGGCAAATGATTAAAGTTTGACCATTGTAAAGAGTGGTAGAAACCCCAAGGCAGCCTGACAGTCTGAAGCCTGGATAGATATTAGGTTTCGATTCAGAATGCACAAAAGTTATTAAAGACTGAATGGAGGCAGAACGATAGTTAAGCGGTTAATTGTTACTGAACAGGACAAAGGAATGGGGTTGAAAATAAGGGAAATACTAAAAAGTGTTTTTCTTATGTGTACGGCTTAATCATTTACCGCCTTATTTAGCAGCTTACTCATCACTTGTTTTAGAGCACTTAATCAAGAAGGGCCAATTCAACACATTGGGTTATTAATTGGAATGATGATTAGCGTAAGTGTTACAGCTGCAACAAGGGATTTGGATACATAGCAATATGGTCGGCTAAAAAGTAAATGAATATGAAAAACTAATTCAGTGGGGAGGTCATTATGAAAAAAATGAAAAAAAGATTTCTGGATCCGCCAAAAATTCTAGTGTTGGGCTTTGCAACTGTGATTCTTATCGGGGCATTGTTGTTGACTCTTCCTATTGCGACAGAAGACGGAGAAGGTCTCTCGTTTTTAAATGCGTTATTTACCTCTACATCTGCTACCTGTGTAACAGGACTTGTCGTTGTAGATACTGGAGATACATTTACCCTGTTTGGTGAGCTGGTCATACTATCGCTTATTCAAGTTGGTGGATTAGGATTTATGACTTTTGCTACTTTTTTATTTATCCTATTGGGTAAGAGAATTTCTTTAAGGGAAAGGCTGCTGCTTCAGGAATCCTTAAACAATCTTTCGATCGAAGGCGTCGTAAGGTTAGTAAAAAGAGTATTGCTATTTACTGCGGTGATTGAGATTATCGGGGGAACGATTTTATCGATTCGTTTTGCTTTTGATATGCCAATTGGGAAAGCCATCTATTTTGGTTTTTTTCATGCTATATCAAATTTCAATAATGCAGGATTTGATCTAATGGGAGAATTTCGCAGTTTGACCCCTTATGTAGAAGATCCGATTGTAGTTCTTACTGTATGCCTCCTTATCACATTAGGTGGAATCGGTTTTCTCGTCATGAGTGAACTGTATGAATACTCTCATACCCGCCGTCTGTCCATGCATTCAAAGGTAGTATTGGTGACAAGCTTAATTCTAACGCTTGGTGCAGCCATTTTAATCTTCGCATTTGAATACGGAAATGATAAAACAATAGGATCTTTGTCCAATACGGGGAAAGTACTTGGGTCCTTGTATCAAGCGGTTACTCCGAGGACAGCAGGCTCCAATACACTGCCCATTGCTGATTTGACACAGCCTACCTTGTTCCTGACCATCCTTCTTATGTTTATTGGAGGGAGCTCAGGATCGACAGCAGGAGGTGTCAAAGTAACGACCTTAGCTGTTTTGGTCGCAGCCGGATGGTCGCAGATAAAAGGGAAAGAAGATGTTGTATTATTTAAACGCAGAATTGTGATGGAAACCATATTCAAGGCACTTACCATCACACTAATTGGCATGTTCATTGTTATTGCTCTTACCATGCTTTTAAGCATTACAGAAAAAGGGTTCGATTTTATCTTTTACTTATTTGAAGCAGCTTCTGCTTTTGGAACAGTGGGTCTCTCTATGGGATTGACGCCAGAATTATCTCCTATTGGCCGTATACTTATTATTCTCACGATGTTTGCCGGCAGATTAGGGCCATTAACCATTGCTTTTGCCCTTGCGATGAGGCGTAAACCGGATGCTTTCCGTCATCCAAAAGGAAAAATCATGATTGGGTAATCAGAATATAGGGAGCGGTGATAAAAATGGCAAAACAACAATATATAGTTGTTGGTTTAGGGAGATTTGGAACGGCGGTAGCTAGAAGGCTGCATGAGGCTGATAATGATGTTTTGGGAATTGATGTAAATGAAGAACGGGTCGAGGAGGCTGAATCATATGTGACTCATGCCGTCATAGGGGACAGCACAGAAGAGCAGACACTTACAGCGGTTGGAGTTCGCAATTTTGATTGTGCGATTGTAGCTATCGGAAATGACATACAATCCAGTATTTTAACCACTTTGTTGCTAAAGGAGCAGGGAGTGAAAAAAGTAATTGCGAAAGCCTTGAGTAAGCATCATGGAAAGGTTTTAGAGAAAGTTGGGGCCGACTGGGTTATATATCCGGAAAGAGATATGGGGGAACGCGTTGCAAACCAGCTTTTATCACCAAATATATTGAATTACATCGAATTATCAAAAGAGTATAATATAGAAGAAATAGTAACCCCTCCAGGGATGGCTGGAAAAAGCCTGCAGGAAATTGATATCCGTGCTAAATACAATATTAGCGTTATTGCCATTGTAAGTGGCACGGATATTATCGTGTCCCCATCTCCAGCTCAAATTATTCATAAAGAAGATTTATTAGTGGTGATTGGGGACAGGAAAAGTCTGGCCAGATTTTCAAATATAGAATGACAATTGTCTGGATATCCTATGTAGATTTAAAACAAAGTTGGACTGTTTATAAAAAAGAAAAAGCCGAAATTCCTAATATAACGTAAGGAGTTTCGGCTTTTTCTTTTTTATAGAGGGCATTTAAACAGGAAACAATGATTGTACTATTTTACTGGAAATAATGCCTTTTGTAAGGATAAATTCATCAACCTTAACGTCTTTGAATAATTGGATATGCTGGTGACTTGTGATCTCGGCGATAACAGGAACAGATAGATTCTTTTTTTCTTTCATTATGTGTTCTTTTTTTGCAATGTTTAACACCAATGTATATGAACAATTACACTTCTTAGGATGCAAAAACTGGTTATGTCTTTTAAGAATAGGTTTATTGATCACGCTGTTAGGGAAGCCTTTTAGGTACGCCAATTCATTATTCCAAGAGAAGCAATGGAGGGAAGCAGGTGGAGGAACATTTGGATTTACATTACATATTTGAACTCGGCCTTATTTTAGTGATGATCGCTGCTGGTATTACAGCGATTGCGAAAAAGTTTAAGCAGCCTTATCCCATTGCGCTAGTTGTAATTGGAGCCATTATAGGCCTTGTTCGTATTCCTGGATTAGAACCATTAAAAGATTTTATTACAGAAGCAGAAATTTTTAATTTTGTTATTATTACGTTGTTTTTACCGGCTCTGTTAGGAGAAGCGGCCTTTAAGCTTCCCTTTTCTCATTTAAAAGAAAATAAAAAGCCCATTCTTGCCCTGGCATTTGGGGCAACACTTTTATCCTTTCTTATCGTTGGCTTTTCATCTATATGGCTCTTGAACCTTTCCATCCCGGCAGCCTTTGTTTTTGCTGCCCTTATGAGTGCAACGGATCCGGTCAGTGTCCTGTCTATTTTCAAAAGTGTAGGTGCACCTAAAAAACTTGCTACTGTCATTGAAGGAGAAAGTCTATTTAACGATGGATTAGCCGTTGTTTTATTTAATATATCGGCTTTTTACCTGCTTACTTATTTGGATCTTGGCATAGAAGGAGCCGGTTATGGATTATGGGAGTTTATTAAAGTCATTTCCCTTGGCCTGATAGTTGGCGGAGCTCTTGGCTACGGATTCTCAAAGCTCACCAAGTATTATGATGATTATCCGTTAGAAATTATTTTCAGCATTATTCTCTTTTACGGTTCATTTCTGCTGGCAGAAACGGTTGGAGCTTCCGGTGTTATTGCTGTTGTAGTAGCTGCGCTTATTTTCGGTAATTACGGAGCAAGAATCGGAATGAGCCCAACGACAAAGCTCAATATCAATAATTTCTGGGAAGTCGTTGCACTGCTGGCTAACTCTCTTGTTTTTTTAATGGTTGGACTCGAAATCACTAGAATTAACTTAGCTGACAAATGGGGATTGGTCTTCATAGCTATTTTCATTGTGCTCATCGCCCGAAGTATATCCGTTTATGCAAGCCTAGCATTTGTGAGGAATTTCCCGGCTGCCTGGAAGCATACGATCAATTGGGGCGGCTTAAAAGGTTCTCTCTCCATTGCCCTTGTCTTGAGTCTTCCAAGAGATTTTGCAGGGCGCGAAGACATCCTCATTTTGGCTTTTAGTGTTGTTTTATTTTCATTGGTTGTTCAAGGACTTTCTGTTAAACCTCTTCTGGCGCTGTTAGGGGTTAATAAAAAAGAAGAAGGCAATCGGGAGTATGAAGAATTAATTGCCCAGGGACATCGTTTAGAGACTGCTATTAAAGAAATCCAGCATGTTCAAAACAATCTTCTGATACACGAAGCTATTTCAAAAGAAATCACCGACCGCTATAAACAAGAATTGGTCGAGCTCCGGCAAAAAACAGAATTACTTTTAAAAAAATATCCGGATTTAAAAAACAAACAGCAAATCATTTTACAAAAACATTCCTTATATGCTCAATATGAAGCAGTCGATAACTTATTAAAAGAAGGCATTATCTCTAATGAGGTAGCACAGCAGGAACATGACAGGATCACAGACGAAATCGTTCATTTGGAAAGCCCTCAGGAACCGGTTTAACCATACTCGATCTTCCATTTAATCGTTGTTCGGTGGACGGCCGCCAAAATTGGTAGTAGAAGCAATGGTTCTGGTGCGAAAATAATTTGATAAAAAGATAGAACCTATATTACCCGCTAACTTGCGAGTTATGATGCTATCCCGAACAACTTATGTATGAATTCAACTTCATTTTGGGCAGACTTCTCTCCTTGGTGAACTTGCCCTTTTTTTATCATATTCATCGCTTCGAGGCCACTCAATATATAAGTGGCTGTTTTATACCACTTGAATCCCAACATAGAGCGCACACGTTTCTTAATGAAACGGTGATCTTGTTCTACTATATTATTGAGATATCTAACTTGTCTTATTTGTATGCCTTCCGGCATACGTTTTTCTTCTTTTAACTCTTTAATTGCTACAGGATAGATTGGATTCTTGTCTACTGTTATGACACGAGGCTCAGAAACATGAAAAGACCGCAAAGCTTTCTTAAAGAAGCACTTTGCAGCTTGTTTGTCTCTTGTTTTACTAAGGCAAAAATCAATGGTGTTTCCTTTGGAATCCACTGCACGATATAAGTACATCCATTGACCTTTTACTTTGATATACGTTTCGTCGACTCTCCAAGAGTCATTTGTTGGTCGAAGATGACGCCGTACTCTTTCATCTAATTCCGGGCTATATTGATGAACCCAACGCATAATCGTTGTGTGAGCCATCGATAAGCCCCGTTCCTCCATCATCTCCACCACATTACGAAAGCTCAAGTTGTACCGCAGGTACCACCTCACTGTTAACAAAATAATGTCAGGCTGATAATGTTTCCACTTGAATAAATTTTGCTTTTTCATACTGATCACGCACCTTTTTTAAAGTAATAGTATCAGCATGTCCAAGATTTAAAGATGATTTGCAACTGTCCCTAAGTTTTTGCACCAGAACCACAAAAAGAGATGCTTCTTCTCATAAATGTTTAGGCGTGCTTACATTTTATAAGAAGGCGTCTCTTTATTATTCATTTTATGGAAAATAATCCATAATTAACCGTTCTGGTGTGATAATATGTTATTATTAACATTTATTTGTGAAATTGTTAATAATAACATACTTTATAATAAGTCTTCTACTTAATACTAACGTACATGTCTCAACCCTTTATCGAGAAGGAAGCTAAAGACAAGATAAAATGGACGTTTGTCGAGGCTATCGTCGAGATAACAGAAATTATAAACGATGGAGTGAAATGATCAAACAACTGAACTTCCTCTAAAAAATTAAGCAAAAAAGATAGTACTACAGTGCCCAAGAAATTCTTAAAATGTTATTGGCTTAAAAGCGTTTATTTGTTATGGGAATTATTTAATATTTATTTTAAAGGAGGTGAGTCCTGGTTATCTTTCGATTATTTCATCGCATAGTAGGGAATATTTTTCATACTAAAAGATAGCCAGGAGGACGATTGCTATCTAGATTTAATAAAACAAGAAAATTAAAGGATTATTTAGAGAGGGAAAAACATTCTTATCATCAAATCTTTGAAAACTCTCTTGACATTAACGTCTTCGTTGTAGATACAAAAGGAGTCATCGTAAAGGTGGAGTGGAGAGATGACCCAATCACCATCAAAGAAGTTGATATCGTTGGGAAAAAATACAATGAATTTATTTATAAAGAAGATGTAGAGAAGGTAAGCGGCTATTTCGCCAAAGCATTAAACGGAGTCGCTCAATCTGTTAAATATCGAGTAAATGACCTCAATGGTGCGATCAACGAAGTACAGGTAACGATCGTTCCTATTCAACTAGAAAACAGTGAAGTAATTGGCGTGTATGGATTAACGCATACTAGTTCGAGTCGACAAGAATTGCAGCATCTCGTTGAAAAAACTCAAGAAAGATTTCAATCGTTAATTCAATATTCTCATGAAATGATTGGGATATTAGCTCTCGATGGAACCATTTTTTTTGAAAATCATTCAAATGAGACGATTCTCGGATATCAAGGCGAGGAATTAACAGGAAAGAACTGTATTGATCTTATCCATCCAGATGATCATCCATTTCTGAAGGCCCAGCTCGAAGAAATTGTGAATCAACCGAATAAACCGTTTACACTCGAGATGCGGTTGAAGCATAAAAATGGAGAATGGCGCGACTTTGAAGTTATTTTTACAAATCATCTTCATAATTCAAGTATAGAGGGGATTGTGTGCAATTACCGCGACATGACGGAAATAAAAAAGCAAAAGCTCGAAATCCAATATATGGCTTACCATGATTATTTAACAGAATTACCAAATCGACGAGCGTTTGAAGACCGGGTGGACCTTGAGATACGATTAGCTAATATTGATAAGAGACAGTTTGCCGTCTTGTTTCTTGATTTAGATGGATTTAAATATTTAAACGATTCTCTTGGACATGATATGGGTGATCTTTTATTAATAGAAGTTGCTAAAAAATTAAAAAGTACATTTAAAAATGATAGTGAGTTAGTCGCACGATTAAGCGGAAACGAATTTGCTCTTCTAACAACAAATAATAAAGATCATGCTGCAATTGAGCTACTCGCAAAAGAGATATTACAGATTTTTGAGACTCCATTTCTTATTAAAAACTATAGCCTTTTTATAAAGGCAAGTATAGGTATTAGTATTTACCCTGAATCAGGGGATAACACGGGCACATTAATGAAAAATGCTGATTTAGCTTTGTATCTTGCTAAAAAAGAAAAAACAAATCAATATAAAATTTTTTCACCAACAGCCAATGTGGCTACTTATAAAGCTTTTTCTTTAAGAAGTGACATGCAAAAAGCCTTACATGACAATCAATTTGTTATCCATTACCAACCAATCGTGCATACTGAAACGAAGCAAATTGTAATGGCAGAAGCACTTCTTCGCTGGAACCATCCAGACTGGGGAATCGTCTCGCCAAAGGAGTTTATTCCGTTGGCTGAAGAATCAGGATTGATCGTTCCAATAAGCGACTGGATCTTACGGGAAGTTTGCAGCAAAGTGCGCTTATGGCATAATGATGGCTACTATATAAAAGCGTCGGTTAATTTATCTATTATACAATTTTTTCAAACTAATTTTATAGAATCGATTAAACATATTTTACAAGAAAATGAACTTGAACCAGAGTGGCTTGTACTTGAAATTACGGAAAGCACTTTGTTAGAACGAGAAGAAGAAGTATTAGAAAAAATGACGAAGCTGCGTGAGATGGGCATAAAAATTTCTCTTGATGACTTTGGAACAGGATACTCCTCTTTAGCGCATTTAAAAAAATGAAACCAGATACATTGAAACTGGATCAGTCGTTTATAAAAGATCTTATGTCTGATAAAGCGAGTACTGAAATTGTTACATTTACGATTCAATTAGCAAAAAAACTAGGAATAAGTGTTGTGGCTGAAGGGGTTGAAACGAAAGAACAACAACTAATATTGTCTGATCTGCAATGCGATTGGTTTCAAGGTTATTTATTCAGCAGACCTGTACCAGAAGGAGATTTTGAGAAGCTTTTGAAGGGACAATGGTTATCAGAAAATGATTCTTCTGTTACAGAAGAAAGAAGAAATTATTTTAGAATTTCTTTCCAGTACCCGCTCGAAGCATTTATGACAGTATCTGAAATAAATGGGAAGAAAATTGATTTAGGTAACACCAACGTTTTAATGGAGAACATAGGTCCAGGGGGATTATGTTTTGTATCCAATATTAAACTACCTACAAGGTCAGACGTTCTTCTGAAATTTCAAATAGAAGTCTTTCATAAAGAACTGATACTATATGGAAGAATTGTACGTTGTTTAGAACGCGATCATTTGTACGAGTATGGTATTAAAATTGTTGCAGATCAGCAGCAGCGAGAACATTTAATTAAACAATTTAATCAATTTCAAGTGCAGTTAAAACATAACCCGCTTTTGCCAGGACATTCATTTGTGACAGAAAACATATTGACTTATTTTAAGAAATTATAAGTATGAAAATAAAAGAGCATAAAATGGGGTGAACTGTGCCTTTTAAAATGGACAGTTTTAAAAAAAAGCTCGCTGCTTAAGTAGCTAGGCGATTACAGAAGATGTTCCCAGATCTCCTCCACAACAGGCGTAAAAAGAGAGGAGATCTTGTTAGAAATCGTCCCTTGGCTGATCTTGTGGCCAAATAAATCCCTCATAATCCTACGACGGTCTGCTCATATGGAAGAAGCGAGCCGTGATGAAGAGACACGAGCAGCGACTGGACTCAGCTTCCATATTGGACATGATGTGATGTTTACATGGACTTGGAAGGAAGCGGCTAGAGCGTTAGATAACAGGGGCGCTGTTTTTGTTCTGCTTGATGCCCGGTTACCTCTAAATAAGGCCAATAACATAGTGAAACAAGGGCAACGGTTTATTAAAAAGCGAGTTCGTTCAATGGTAGGATTAAAATCCTTTCGCACAGCTAAATCTATTATTTCTGAAATAGAAGCTATGCATATAGTAAAAAAAGGTACCTTGTTTTACGGGATAAGTCTGTCCAAAATCAAGTGAAGTTCATCCATCAACTAGTTAGAATTGTTGCTTAAGACCCGATTCCACTAGGGAACTTTTTGCCTCTTTATATCTTCCCCAATTATTTGCACCAGAACCGTTTTAGCTGATGTTACACGAAAACAGAAAATAGCAGAATATAGGGAAATGGGGCTAATTTAAACAGCCCCTTTTTCGTCATCATCTTCCCCCCAAATGGCCACATAGTTTAGTCTCGCTATTTCCTCTTTTAAAGGTGATCTCCTTCCAGACTGTTTAACAGAAAGTGTTTTTAATAACTTTATTCTCTCACCTTTGTCCATTTCTTTCATTGCTTTTAGTATCTGATCAGCCGACATCTGTTCAATTTCTTTCATAACATCGATACCCCTCAAAATGAGTTTTATATTTTTTCCTGAAATTTTTTTAAAAAAAGAAATGGCTTTTCGATTACAGCAGAATCATTACCCATTCCTTGCATATATTGCGGCCTGTGTTGCATTAAACGGAGAGTTATTCATGCAGATAAAGTTCGATGCACGAGAATGACCCTGACAGCACTGATTGTTTCATCCATTTTTCGTTTCTTTCCTTCTTTCACGTTCGCTGTTCTCAGTGCAGGTGCCTTGCGTGCGCCTTGATTGTCCTTTCCACTTTTATCACGTTTTTCGCCGTGTTTCAATTTCGACTGGTACAGCAATCCCGCATATTCTCGAGCTGTTTTTTATGAATGTAATACACGCAAAAAACACCCGATGAAGTCGGATGGTGGCCTCAGCAATCTAAAGTAGAACTCTTTCTATTCATAAAAATCAGAGCAAAAGGGCTTATTTTAATTTTGGCCATCAGCAACCTTTTTTTATACAGCTAGTCTAAAGTGATCCCCTTTCGATTAGCTGATTGTCTGATCAAATCTAATTCATAATACATAGCGTCAGACAAAATACCTCTTTTTTATATGATAATAAAACCTAACTAATAAACGCACTGGCAATGTGTCATATATATTTTCTTTCTTCATTCTTCCTCTTTACTAATAGAAATTTCATCAGTTTTTCTTTGTAACTTCGCACCGAGTTAACAAACTTTTGTCGCTTTAAACTAGTGACAGGAATCGGAGATTGTGCAGTTTTGTAATTTCTTGCAAATAAAGGCCCCATTCGTTAAAGATAAAGAGTCCCATAAATATTCGCTTTCGGAAGCTTTTTCAACATTTTTCTATTTGGAATAGAACTCCCGTTTTCCAATTTTCCGCTTTTAAATCTTTTGTTTGTATGAATTTTAATTTTATTTTACGCACTTTTCCAGTCTTAATTTACGCAATAGAAACATAAGAGGCTCTTGATCACGATGTTAATAATCACCTTTTTTATCTATTCAAACAATTGCATAAGAAAGATGTACAGCTTTGTTGAATTCAAAATTCCTTTTCAAGTCCGTTATTGGACCTGAAAAGGAATTTCTGTATTCAACATGGAATTATAAGAGAAATGAAACAGAATACCTTGTTCCCGAACATGATTCAAAAGTTTATTTCTGATGAATAACTGCAGCCACTAAGTAAAAAACTTTATAATCAAGAACCTAGTATCGGCTGTGGGTCTCGTCGATTAAATTATTCGAATGTATCTAAAATGCTTAGGCAGCTGGATGAGGAGCTCACGAAATAGGTTTTTGTACTTCTCCTCCGCAAGTGCATTTAGAAAACAGGTGCTCCATAGGCTGTGTATCATGATGAACGTTCTGGTATCAAGCTTCATGTGAGGTTTTAGGCTTAAGATAAAAAAGCTGCTAGATACCGATTTAAACTAGCATGGCTTAGATTAGTAAACTCCTTACTGACAAACGGTTTTTGCTCGTAGAAGAAGACCGTGCTTATTTTGCGATTATACAGATAGAACAGTATATAACGGACAAACAAGATTTTGTCATCCAGATGAAAGAAAACATTGAGTTATCTGCTCTAAAGCCACTGCAACGACTGCCATAGAAAAGATTGAACACAGCTTATAATATCGCATGTTAGCCTGGAACCGTTCAATCCTGTTCAAGGAAACGGCACAGATTCGTTTTATCAAAACGACCATAACGACCATGAAAATCATGAAACCTATGTTGTAAACTGTCTCAAAACGCATCCCAGAGGAGATCGCGGGCGATATTATAAAGTGCGCTGAGCCATTGAATCATTTTTTCGATGCCCCAAGCAAAACTTAAACGTGCCAATATTATTTAGCACGAATAAAAACGCCATATACTATCAGATTTTTGCGGCATTAATGGCGTATCTGATGCTGAAATAGCATTATTCCCGCACAATTATTTTGAAATTCGTGGAAGGATTTAATCTAATAGGGATAATCAATGTTCGTATAAAAAGTCTGATAGTTAAGATTTATATTTTAATTCAGTAAATTTTAAATTACTATAAAAAGATTATATATGATTATTTTTATGATAAGGGTAGTGATACTAATCAGTAAAAAAACGTTATCCTCTTCCTTCGGAAGTGATAGTTGATAGGAAAATAATAAGCCAGAAAAGAGGATTTATATGACGTTTAAAAAGAAACTGTTTATCGCTTTTGGCATTATTTATGGGATTGATGCTCTTCTTCATATTTATGTCGGGACAAGGATGATTAACTTTAATCAAGAAATGGAGAATTTCACCAAGAGCAATGAGGTACTGATGTATGCGAACATCATTCAAGATGGATTGAATGATTACAGCAAAGAATCGAGAGATCTGATCGCGAATCCGCCTGAAGAACTTCAAGGCACCCTTGAGGTAAAGCGGGATCAAGACCTTCAAGATGTGAATATAGCAATCAATACCCTAGAAAAGTGGAGAAAAGATAAAGAAGCACAAGAAATAGTAGAGAAATTAAAGGCAACAATGAGAACGTATGCGGAAATAGATCAAGAAACGGTTGCACTCATAAAAGAAGGAAAAAATGAGGAAGCAGCTGAACTGTACTGGTATAAGGGTCGAGAAAGTATGGATAGTATGAATGAAGTTGCCTCTCAACTCAAAAATAGGGTGAATACGATAGCGGCTGAAAATTCCATCGAAATAAATAAAACGTATAATCAAATATTTGTAATAGTTAGAGTATATGTGTCTATCTCTTATTTGCTTGGATTAACAATGTTACTGTTTATTAGGCGGAATGTAACGGGCCGATTGAATAAGGTCAGTTCCGTCATGTCAGAAGTTAATTTTAAAAACATGGATAAATTACCTCGTATCCACCTTAAAACAAAAGATGAGATCGGAAAAATTGCTCATTCATTCAATGAAATGGCGGAAGCTCTTGAAACACATACAAGGCAGGAGAAAGAATTAAAAAATGCGGCAGAAAAGCAGAGCTGGTTAAAAACAAAAATTGCTGAAATTGCGACCATGTATCCTGGAATCGATAATTTAGAAACATTAGCCCACATATTTATTACTAAAGTTACTCCTATGGTAGGTGCGGCGTATGGCGTCATCTATATAAATGAACAAAATAGATACAAAGGAAGCTTTCAGAAGCTTGCTGCTTATGCTGATAATTATAATAATCCACAAGAGGTTGGTGCTAGCAGCTTTCAATTAGGGGAAGGAATCGTGGGGCAGTGTGCGCTGGAAAATCGCATTATTTCGCTTCAGCAAGTGCCGGAAGACTATATCAAAATTACGTCTGGCTTAGGGTCAGCCCGGCCATCTCATATACTTGTTCTTCCAGCAGAATTTCAAGGAGAGGTATTAGCGGTGATTGAATTAGCTTCATTTGAACCGTTTAATGAATTAGAGGAAATGCTGCTAAAAGAGATCATGAGCAATCTTGGTACAAACATAAAAAGTATATTAAGACATATGCAAGTAGAAAAGCTGCTGCAAGAATCACAAGCTTTAACGGAAGAATTGCAGAGCCAATCGGAAGAACTTCAATCTCGGCAAGAGGAGCTGAGAACGGTTAATGAACAACTGGAAGAGCAATATGAACAATCTGAACAGAAGACAAAAGAAGTAGAAAAAGTAAAAAATGCGCTAGAAGAAAAGGCACAGCAGTTAACGCTCAGTTCGCAATACAAGTCGGAATTCTTAGCCAACATGTCTCACGAACTGCGAACGCCTCTTAACAGCTTGTTAATACTGGCTCAAATGCTCACGGATAATATGGATGGAAATCTGACGGATAAACAGGTGAATTACGTGAAAACCATCTACTCATCGGGAAATGATTTATTACACTTAATTAATGATATTTTAGACATCGTGAAAATCGAAGCCGGAAAAACAGAAGTGATAGCGAAAGACGTGGAACTGACTAATGTGAAAGAATTTATAGAGGCGCAATTTACTCCTGTCGCCGACAAGAAAAATATTCAACTGCATGTTCAGCTCGCTTCTGACTTACCGGAAATGATTCATACGGATAAACAGCGGCTGCAGCAAATACTGAAAAATTTATTATCCAATGCCTTTAAGTTTACCGAACATGGGGTTGTCACATTGACCATAGAAAAAGCGGAAAAAGGAATGTTTGCAAAAGAGACAGAGGAGGCTTTCACTCAGTCAAATATAGAATTTGTTTTTTCTGTTAAAGATACAGGGATTGGGATTGCCGCAGAAAATCAAGACATTATTTTCGATGCCTTTAAACAAGCAGATGGCACCATTAGCCGAAAATATGGCGGAACGGGATTAGGGCTTCCCATTAGCCGAGAACTCGCTCATCTATTAGGCGGTTTCATTGAGGTTGAAAGCATAGAAGGCTATGGTAGCACCTTTACGTTATATTTGCCTCATTATCAAAACATTGTCAAGGAAGAAGATCAAAACGTGGCAAGGAAAGAAATAGCCCATTCTGAAGCAGAGGCAGCTGCGTCGCTTCTTGAAACTTCAAGTATTATACCTGTTGCTTCGTCAGAGTATCCATTTCAGGCGGAGGATTCTTTAAAACAAATACCTGAAAGGAAAGCATTGCTAGAAGGAAAGAAAATACTCGTGGTGGATGACGATATGCGGAACGTATTTGCCTTAACAACAGTGCTCGAAAGTTATCAAGTTGAAGTACTGTTTGCGGAAAATGGAAAGGATGGAATTGCTATTTTACAAGAAAATCCAGACATCGATCTTGTTATTATGGACATTATGATGCCTGAAATGGATGGATTTGAGACGATTCGCCGAATTCGTCAATTAATTGAATTTCAACGTCTTCCGATCATTGCCTTTACGGCTAAAGCAATGAAAAACGATCGAAAGCAATGTATTGAGGCAGGGGCATCGGATTATATTAGTAAACCCGTAAATTTAGATCAACTGTTTTCAATTATACGGGTATGGTTATACAGATAGGTGGGCGTTCAGTATGATTTAAAGGGATCTGATGCAAAAAATCTATGATATTATTTAAATACTTCTTTTTTCTAAGTTGCATGCTTAATGGCATGCTTTTTTCTTTTCTCTTTTCTCATAATGTTCGCCAGTAGTGACTATGGATCTGGCAAGAAAAGGGCTGGCATGAAGGGGGAGAGACTGCCCAATTGCTCCGATTGAATATAAAAGTGAACCTCTGTGGCAGAATTAACAAAATGTAAAAATGTCCAGTCTGGATAAAAAATCTGACCATTCACGGTGATCGCCTCTAAAAGAATAGTTTATTACTACAGCCATTTATAAAAGGCTTCGCCAAAATACGGGAAGAACCAGCCTAAAAGTAAAAAGAGGCTGTGGTAAAAGGTTATGATTTTTAACCTTTTATTACAGCCTCATTCTTATTTCTATTACAATAATATGAAGAAGTTCCTCAATTATTGTTGAGGTGCGGAAGGAGTTGAAATACTTTGTAATGCCTGTTCTGCCTCATTTGCATATTGATTTTGTACTGCTAAATCACCTAAGGCAACTATCCCTACAATTTGTCCATTCTCCACAACCGGCAATCGGCGAATTTGCTGTTGAGCCATCAGTTGTGCTGCCTCATGTACATCCATATTAGGTGTGCCTTGTACGATTTGCTGTGCAGTCATCACTTGAGATACTGGTGTTTGTGCATTTTGCCCTTGTGCTGTTGTGCGAAGGGTAATATCACGATCCGTTACTATCCCGACCATTTGTTCATTGTTGTTTACTACTGGTATAGCTCCAATATTATATTGGCTCATTAACAATGCAGCTTCCTGTACTGTCTGTGTTTCGTTAACTGTCATAACATTTGGTGTCATGATATCTCTTAAATACTGTTCCATAAAATCACCTCCAATATTTTTCCTTTATAGGTTGACTAACATTAGTTATAGTTATGCATAGTAAATTTTTCTTTAAATACAAACTGAGGTTTCTTCATCTTTATCTGTAAGTTTTTCATTCCAAACTTTTCACATACTTTTGTATAAGCAACCTTTAATTGTCCTCGTAAACCCCCATTGTCCTTTTCTAATTTTAATTTCTTGATCCTGCGTTTTAATGATTCAATGCTAGTTTTTTATTATTTTCAATTTAATTTACGCTTGTCATAGGATTAATTGAGATATTGGAAAGAAATAATTCCATCCCTTTACTTGTTCTAAAACTCGTGAAAAGTTTATATTTCTAATCCGGCAATTCCGAAGGCGCCGGGACCGCCATGGGTAGAAATGACGGCGCCAGCTTCAATCCATGTTACGTGTTTGAAACCGGCTTCTTCAGCGATTTCATCCATTCTCTTCTTAATACTTTCATCTAGTCCGATTGAATAAAGAAAATACAGCTGTCTTTTATCAATATTGTACTCATTTAAATAATCGCTCATCATTTTCTCTGTGACGCGGCTCATTTTTCCGCGATATTTTTTTGTCGATACAAGCTTGCCATTAATTAATTCAATGAGCGGCTTCATTTTCAGCAAAGATCCGCCGAGATAAGCGGCATTGGAGACGCGACCGCCTGCTCTTAAAAAATTGAGGCTGCCGGGAACGAACGCGAGTCGAGACTGAGGAACCTGTGATTCGATTTTTTCGATTAAACGGGCAGGGTCAATAGAAGGTTCCGCTTCCAGCATGGAAACAGCATACATAATAATCGCCATCAGTCCGCCTGATACGTTCAAGGCGTCAATAAGAAAAATATCCTCAAATTCTTTCGCTGCAATGGTCGCGTTCTGAAAAGAAGAAGAAGCACGCGACGTGTAGCCGATGTGAATAATGATGCAACCGGGAAAGTCCTTTTTGATCTTCGTGAAAAAATTATGATATTCATTGGAATTGGTGGATGTGGTAGAAGGTATTTTTTTCGTGCGTTCATAGTAGTCATAAATATCGGCAACGGGTATGAAGCCATCCAAATAATCCTTTCCGTCCATAATGACATGCATGGGGACGACCTGGACACCATATTTTTGAGCTAAATCGCTCCGTAAATCCGCTCCGCTCTCGGTCGAAAGAATAATTTCCCGCATCCTATCTCCTCCTTGTTTGTACTGCCTTACCCGTTTCTTCATAAAGACTGGAATGTTCCTTCATTAGAACCAGAGATAAAGTCTTCTAATAAGGTGCATCGTTTTTTAAACGACCTTCGATTATTACCGGCAGAATGAAAGTATTCATGGTTACACTTTATTTCAAAGCTACATTTCATTTCGTTTTTAAATCGGGATAATACTGCTCTTTGCGCAAAGAAACATCCCTGTGGCGCAGATGCTCCTCCCCTTTGAAACGCAGCCAAATTTCATCATCCGCCATCACACCATGCGTTTTGCGTACGATTCCCCAGCGATTATATGCATTCAGGCCAAGTGCTTCTAGCAGCTCATCGGCATTAGCTCTGGTCGGCGGGAAAGTGCGCCACTTTAACCATTTTTCAATTTCCTCACGTGTAATGAACCCTTCCATATTCGGTGAAAATTGTTTGTTAAAGCCCTTTATATAGTTTTTAACATAAGGCTGGTCACTGTTTTTAGGCTTTAAATCCACGCTTGCAATGATGTCATCAAACAGCATCACATCAAATTTCATGTAATCAATCATCATTTTTCACCTTCAATTAACAGTTTTTGAAACACGGGATCATCTAGCTGCATATCTAGAACTTCTTTTGCTCTTCCTAAGTCATAGGGGGATGAGGTGAGTTTTTGGCGCAATTTATCTCTACTAATAAATGGTTCCTCCTCATAGAGACTTAATTGCTTATTAAATGCGCGATTAAACGGTTTTGCTTTCACTTTACGCTTTAAAATTCGAACATCGACGTTCATAGGATAATCTTTTACATCGGATAATAAGCTCAATCCATGATCGAACATG
Source organism: Domibacillus sp. F004 (assembly GCF_057814295.1). Classification (NCBI taxonomy): domain Bacteria; kingdom Bacillati; phylum Bacillota; class Bacilli; order Caryophanales; family Bacillaceae; genus Domibacillus; species Domibacillus sp. F004. The sequence continues at coordinate 127,726 of NZ_JBVATB010000004.1, read as the reverse complement.
GGTGCAAGCTGCCAGGTGTTTTCTTTGGTGTGATAAAGAAACAAGATGTTATTGGTATGGCGATCTTCATTCAAAATGAATGCATCAAATGCAAGCATTCTTGCCAGCGCTTTTCTGGTATCTAAGCCCGTGAATACGTGAATTTTTTCTGTTAAGGCTTGAAATTTATCCGCGGTTGAATAGTTTCTATTGTCTAAAATATCACCAGTCGATTCAAAATTCGCTTCAAATAAACGTTCTAGTGATACTTCCTGCTTTTGCAGCCCCCTAAAGTCATTCGAGTAGCATCCAATGGATTCATGGCCATCGGGAAATGTTAATAAACACGGTGTATAGGATACATATTCCTCAGAAGAGAGGGTAGAGCAATCTAAAATGAGAGAGGCCACATACTCAGCCAAGTGTTCATACCCTCTTGTATTTTGCTTGATCCATTTCGTCCCGATTAACCATTTGGATTGATCCCCTTTACTCGAAGTACTTTTGATTTCGTTGGCGTCTTCTGGAATAAAAATGCGTTCCATTGATCCACCTCCTAACTTTTAAAAATATGGGTTCCCGGGATAAGCGGACAGATAAGGTTTCTTCTTCTGATTCGATAGCCAGGACACCACGTTGAAACCTAGCCTGACCTTCCTCGATCCGTGATTGGATAAAGCTCGCCAATTCTTCAGATACATCAAAGCATACACAATCTTTCACTAACACAATCAGCCGATCTTCTTCCATATCCATATACATATTGGCTACGTGAGCATATTGATAAAGCAGATCCACGAATTGATAGGTGAGTGAATAGCGGAGGGGGAGTTTCAGCGTTGCATAACCCGGTGTGCCAGTTCGCTTTCCAAACACCACTGGATAATCAGGTTTTAACTTATGTTCATAAATCCCTTCGTTATAGGAGAGCGTTTGTCCTGTTTTCGGGACGATAAAATACCAATCCCCTAATCCTTCACGGAACAGCCGTGCTTCCTGTATAGAAGAGGACGAAAATCGCTAAAAAATGGCTTCATTGCTCGTTACTCTATTAATGCATTGCTGATTTTTGTGTGCATATTGTTCCCTCATATTGATTTGTTTTATCAATAAATAAATATAAGCATTTATCCTTAACTTTCACACAGTTTGTTTAATAATTGTAGTATATCTAAATTGATTAATTTAAATAATTAACAGGATTAGTATTAATTACTATATATTATAATATTTTTTAATTAAAATATATTATAACAAGTGAAACAAATACTATATTTTTTTACTAGAATTAATAATTTTATAAATTTATGAAGTAAATCAACTAAACAAAAAAGAAAGGATGAGATGAAGATGAAGATTATTTCATTAATGGAAATAGAAATGAACTTAATTCCAGACGATCGGCAGGGATATATAGCAGATTTGGTGCAGCGGATGGATCAGGCGGAAAAGGAGAAGAAAGAGGCGTTCTATTATTTGAATGACCGCGATGTCCTCCATTATTTTTTATACCGGAACACAAACCTCAATGAAGCAGCCAACCGATCGGACCGGACGATTCGGGAATATGAACTGGAACTCGAGCAGATGATCCGAAACTTGTTACAGTACACCGAAGAAATCCGGCTAGACATTGAGGATATCGTCGAAGGTTCTCTGTTCAAAAGCCTTTCGCCTCGTCATGTGCGCCGCTATCAGATATGGCTGGCAGAATCCAGTCCGTATGTGAAAGAGAATGGACCGTATTCACCGGCTACACTGTCACGAAAAACGGTTGTTCTCAAAAGCTTTTTCCGTTTTCTCTATGAAAAGCGGTATATCAAGGAACCGCTTCATGAGAGTCTGTTGTCCTCCACTGTACGGAAAGATGCCCGACCGAACCGCGACCTGTGCCGAGTGAAGTGATTCAGCTACTGGACTACTTTCACAATGCCGGCAATCTCATTGTATTCAGCCTGATCCACGTGTTAGTGGGCACCGGTCTGTGAAACGATGAACTGTGCCGACTAAAAGTGTCCGATGTGCGGTTTGATCCGATTCTCGGCGGTTTTTATCTGCATGTGATGGGAAAAGGGAACAAGGAGAGGGATATACCGCTAAAGGAAAAGGTCATGGACAGCATTGTTTTATACCGAAAAGCACGGTTTCTGTCAGCCGCTTTTCCAGATGGAAGCGATGAACCGCTTTTTCCAAACAGCAGGCACAAAGCGTTCCGTCCACCTTATTTCTCTACCTTTCTCGGCAATGCGATAGAGAAGGTGCCACTCCGTTCCATTCAAGCACGGACAAACCGGATCACGCCGCATGTGTTCCGACACAGCTTTGCGATCATCAGCTATCTTAACGGAGTAGATATTTAAGCAATCATGCGGGCGCTTGGCCATGAACAGATTGAAACGACGATGATTTATTTACAGAAGATCATGGATCGGGAACAGCATGCTATTCATAAATGGAATCAGAACACGTTAGGTCGGTATATATAATAGAAGAAACACGTCAAAATGAGACCGTTTTTTATCAAAGGAGGGTAAAGTTTAGATATCAATTAAAAAAGAAGGGATGGACTTAAGTCAATAATCTGGACACAAAAAAATTAAGTCTTAAGCTGTTTTTCTAATTTGATCCTTAATGGCTTGCAGTGCTTGGTAGCTGCCGATACTGCTATCGCTTCTTTCATTTGGCCATACTATTTATCAAGTATTTGTAACACTCGGGCTTGCCTTTTTAACCACTTTGTTTGGCGCGATCATTGCTGTCCTTTTTGGATTGCTGGCAGCTGTGAACCTGTCATCAAAACGGGTTTCGGTAATGATAAAGGGAATGGTTGCTTTTATTAGAGCGGTGCCGACTGTGCTATGGTTGCTGATATTCACGGTTGCCGCCGGTTTAGGAGCCCAGCTGCAGTAATTGGCATGACCTTTCATTCCATCGGCTACTAAATCAAGGCGTATTCAGAGTCATTCGAAAAATTGGATCAAGGAGTGATTGAAGCCCTGCAGGCAAGCGGCGCCAATTGGTGGCAAATTGTCTTTCAAGCGGTCATTCCTTCATCCATCACTTATATGATTTCCTAGACGTTCCTCCGCTTTCAAATTAACTTTGCGGTAGCAATCGCCACGGGAGCAGCTGCAGGAGCCGGAGGAATCAGGTACGACATGTTCATGGCTAGCAGCTTTTATTTGGATATCGGGGAAATCGGAACCATCACCTATTTTATCCTTGCTGTTGCCATTACTCTTGAAATTGTTGCGATAACAATAAAGAGGAAGCTGAAGGCGCTGTAGGGATCGAACTGCATAAACAAAAACTCCTGCTATCGAATCAATAGCGGGAGTTTTTATATGAACCTTCAGCAAGTGTGCCGGCAGCTTTTTCAAGAAACGAAAAAGCTGCTTACAACAAATAATACAGCTGCTATTACTCCTCCAGTAGCTGAGACCTTCAATTTATAGCGGGCATAGTCAACAAGGTCCATATCCAAAATGGAGGCAGTCGTAATGGTCGTATCTCCAAGATTTAAAGATGATTTGCACCTGTCCCTAAGTTTTGCACCAGAACCATGGGCATCTTTAAACATTTCGCATTTCGTCGCACATGCTTCACAAATACCTTGCTATGCTCAGCAACAAGGTTATCCTGTAGCACCTACTCTTTCTCCAATCTACAGAGCCCTATCTGCCTTACTTAATTGGTTGTGATAAGCCGGGAACTGGATGAAGAAGCATGTCCCTTTTTCGACCTCACTTGTTACTCTTATCTGTCCATTCATCCCCTTTACAGTACTAAAGGCCACCATCATCCCAAGTCCAGTTCCGTTTTTTTGTCCCTTTGTTGAAAAATAGGGCTCGCCTAGTCGATTTAACTGTGTGGGTGTCATGCCTATGCCTGTATCCCGTATCTCAATTTGGATACCGATATCACTGGAGATAAGATGCAGGTGCAGTTCTCCTCCATTTGGCATGGCTTCTATGCCATTTTTGAGGATATTAACCAAACATTGTTGAAGTTTTTTTCTTTCTCCCCTAATAAAGTGATCTGACTGGTGGCTATAAGATAAGCTGATTTGAACAGCATTCATATTAGATAGAGGGGTGATGATTTTAATTGTAGACTGTACTACCTCCAAAACGTCTACTTTTTCAACTATGACAGGTGCCGGTTTGGCAAACGTTAAATAGTGATTGATGATTTCCGTGGCGCGATCGATCTCCTGTATTACGATCTCCAAGTATGGTTTTCCCTTTTGCATCGCTACATCTTCAGATAGTAGCTGGATAAATCCCCTCGCTGTTGTGAGTGGATTCCTTACCTCGTGAGACATGCTGGCTGCTAGGTGGCTGACAATCTCCAGTTTCTCCGATTTTCGCACGAGCTCCTCTGTTCTTTTTCTGTCCGTGACATCTTCGTAAATCCCAAAAATGCCAATCACTTTTTTGTCAGCTAAAACCGGAACAAACGTGACCATATAGTTGACACAGGAGTGTTCCTCCACTTCAATCGTCGTTTCAAAACTTTGGGGTGCCCCTTGAAGGGCTTTTTCAAAATAGTGAGTTGGATACGATTGATCCAACTGAGTAATCGACAGTTCTTTCTGCTCATTTATAAGATTTGTTTTAAAGCGGTTTACCTGTAGATACTCTCCCTCCGAGTCAAATAAAACAATGGTATGCGGATGGTTTTCAAAAAGAGACCGATACCGTTGTTCACTTTCTATGAGCTTCTTTTTTGTTTTTTCTAATTGATGCGTTCTGTTTCCGACGATCTCTTCCAAATGATTATTTAAATAAGACAGTTCTTCATTTTTTATTATTACTTGGGCTGTCCTTTCCTTCACCTTGTCTTCCAATGTCTCATTTAATTTCACTACATTTTCTAATATTCTGTCATTTTCACGTAGGATAATAAGGTGCCTGGCCATCATAAGTACCAATATAACGGTAAGACCTGTAAATATACTTTTTAATTCAGTGCCATTATAAAAACCTAATATAATAAGTATCACTACACTAATGTAAGGAATAATAAGTCGATTTACCTTGGTTACTCCCCGTTTTTCTTCGTTCTTTTTTTCTGTCTCTTCTTCAAAAAAACTGGATAATCCCATGAGGGCTAAAGAGATACTCCATAACGGTTCCGCTAAAGAAGGAGAGTATTCCAAATTATAAAATACTGACTGATAAAGCCAAGGAGGAGCAAAAATGAGATAGATGAAAAATGTGCTTAAATGTAAGATAAATACTTTATGAGGGAATAATTTTTGGTAGAATACATAGACAAAAATAATTCCCAGTAAGATGCATAAGTAACCAAAAGAGTAACTAAAAGAAACAATACTAGGCAATACGGTTAATGATATTTCAAAAAAGACGGGTTTAAGCAAATATATCCAGCAAACTGTGAGGAAAAACGTTACTACGATACATGCTTCAAACCATAGCTGCCACAGGCGATACTTTTCTTTGTCTGTGTACACTCGATAAAGCACGGCGAATAAAAATAACCCCAAATTTATAAACCAAAGCAGATCCGACCATCTAGGGAAAGGGGGTAACGTTCTTGAAAGAAGTTCGCATGTCCATACTAATTCCGCTAGGAAAAAAATAAAACAGTTGAACATTAATAGGATCCAATACTTCTTTCTTTGTCCTTTAATTCTTTGAATATTTATATAGATAAAAAGGGCTGCCATGATAGGGGCAATCAGTGAGAATACGCTCCCTTCAAAGTCAAAGTCATTTAGTTTTTCATCCCCCTTAAAGTAAAAAAACCAGAAAGAGTATGCTAGCGAATATACAATGACCATAAATGTAGTAATTTTTATTCGATTGTTGTAAAAAATCATCTATTCATCTCTCCATAATTATTTATGTAATTAACAAAAAATAATTTTCCATAGAATTATTTTATAATTATATATGGAATGAGCTAAAAGTCAATGTAAATTTACATATTATACCTAAAATACAAAAATAAAACAAGAGTTTCTTCCTGTTTTTAATATAAAAAGCTTTGGTGCAAATATAGTATGATCTTGAAAGAATAGTAAAAAAGAGGTGTGGAAAATGGAAAGTGAATTTTCTTTAAAAGAGCACTTGCAACAACATGAAGAGAACTTGTTAAAATCTGAGATACGTACATCACGAAAAGAACTTACAAAATTGCTTGCAGATGAATTTTTTGAATTTGGAAGTTCAGGTCACGTCTGGTATAAAAAAGATGGCATTAGTGATGAAGGTATTGGTGTAGTAAAGATGACCTTATATGATTTTGACATATACCAGTTATCAAGCGACACAGTCTTAGCTACCTATCGAACATCTAATGAAGAAACAATGCAGCATACACTGCGTAGTTCAATATGGAAATTTAGAGATAAAAGATGGCAAATGTTTTTTCACCAAGGAACAAAAACAAAATCTCGGTGAACTAACTAAAGTACTAATTCGGTTTTTAGCTGAAAATCAACAATGATACTTAAAAGAGCTTAAAAATAAGAAGGTTATGCAATAACTTTTTAAACATTTTATTTAATTTTCATACTCAACAGTTTCGGTCTACTACCTAGATATGGATTCATTTTATTTTTTTGAATAATTGTCTAAAAGGTACACCTTTGCGATGTTTCTGTTATTCAACTAACGGGACAGGTTAGTAAAAAATTAAAAAGAAAGTGAGGAATAAAAATGGGGAAGATTGACTTGTTGAAAGATAAAGGGGCCCTAATTACTGAATTGGAAAATAAAGGGGAAGAACTGTGAGGACAGTGGGAAGAGGCATTCGTCAAGCACCTCAGCAAGTCCCAAAAAAGCAAAATTCACTTTAATCAATATCTTTGGCATGTGTTTAGTTTCGAAAAAATAGCCTGCTTAGAAAGCCAAGATGCCATTGACGCATTTAATAAATTAAAGAAAAATGAATGCTATATTTTTTATCAAGGTGATGAAAATGCTTTAATGACACAGAATGCAAACAGGGTTAAGGCAGAAGATATTACAAACTGCCGCGCGCGACAAATACAACAGCTGAACTTGCGGACCACTTTGTGCGGCTGTTTAAGCAGTATTGGAATCAGCAGCCGGTGCGCCAAATTCACGTTGTATGCAGCAAGCTCCAGCAGGCCGGACACGAGCAAATGGACCTTTTCACCCCGCCGTAATTGGACGAACGGCGGCATATTTTGGATGAAACGATTGATGAAATACGCGACCGGTTTGGCAAGGATGCGATCTTCCGTGCCTACAGTCTGATGAGGGGCGGAACGTATCTTCAGCGTGCCGGGCATGTGGGGGGGCATAAGGGAAGTTCAACATAACTGAGCAAATCTGTGCGGTTCCTTTCTGAAAGGTATTCAAGCAGGTTTAAACCTGTTGTGTGCCAACCAGATCGATTTCTACTGTGCCTTATGCAAAGCAAAGCTTCATACGGTGTGCCTCTATAAAGGCCATATTTGAAAAAAGGATAAAGCCTGAGCCTCTGCAAATTTTGCTGCAGAGGCTTAAGTGAGATTCATTAAATGCCATTATTTTCCTGTTTATTTTACCACGGGAAGTTTCGTTCGCTTCATGTTTCTTATTGTTTGATGGGGCATTCTTGAGTGCTTGAATACGCCTGCCAGCAAATGAGAAATCAAAAAATTTGTTTCGATGGCCTTCACCATGTTAAATATCCCTGCTTTATTATCCTTGAGCATTTTCGTCGCTTTTGTATTCTAAAAGATCTCCCGGCTGACAATCTAACGCCTTACAAATCGCCTCTAAAGTGGATAATCGTATCGCTTTTGCCTTTCCGTTTTTCAAGATCGAAAGGTTTGCCATTGTGATTCCAACTCTCTCCGACAGTTCTGTTACACTCATTTTCCTTTTCGCCAGCATCACATCAATATTGATTATTATGGCCATTGTTTTCACCTCAGACTATTAAGTCATTTTCTGATTTTATATCGATGGCTTCTTGTAAAAGTCTTTGAAGAACAGCAGCGAAGACTGCAATCACCATTGAAGCAAAGATAGGGACCATTCCGACTAATGCAAGACCCGGTGCGTCATCTGTCTGCGCCATGATAAAGACGAATGGCAGGGCTACTACATACAAGCCACTGATTATGAGGGCACAGTTTTTGATATTCTTTAGAGCCCTTACAGATAATTTCGAGAAAGCCTTGTTCTTGTCAATATAGCTTAAAAGTTTAAATGCTTGATACAGAGCCATGTAAAACGGTACCGCCGAAACATACATAACCATTAAAATGCCATATACTACAAAAGCCACATCTGCGCCTCTTTCTGCTGCCTCATTTGCTTCATTCGTTATCTGCGGCAACCAAAATAGACACAAAGCAAGAACTGGAATTCCCATAAGAATAACAGCTATTTTTAAAAAGAGTGTTGATCCTTGTTTCATAAAAAACACCTCACCTATTTATTGATAATTTGATTTTAATACATCATTTATCGTATTACAACAAATTATTATTCTTTTATACTGTATTTTTATTGTTATAAAAATATTCCTTTTTAGTAAAAGAAATACTTCAAAATGACGGTGTACGGGATTACGATAGAATCTATGTACGAAACAAGGCTTTTGTAACAGATCTATATTCCGAAACAACTTTTACATCATTTGTACTTGATAAGTATGTACAGCACATTTTATTTAGCTAAAGCGTCCGTTTAGAATGCTTTTTTAATGAATAATAGATTTTTTTATTACCTTTAAATCAAAACGCTGTGAGGGGCTTCCAGGACATTCTATAATGAAAGACGCGGACGCTGGTGAAACGGACGACGTGAAAATTGCTCCTGCTGCTAATGCTGCAACTAATACACTTAATGGTTTTTTCATGGATATTTTCTCCTTTATTCTTATCCACCCTTCTTTTTGTGGCCTTCATTAAAACACTTTACGGTATTATAGGTATTCACCTAAGAATATTAGGATATTTTCATGCTGCTATTAATGATGCCTTTTTCGGATGGGATACGTCCAAATCAATATAAAAAGAACATATCCACCGTATTGTTTACCCCACGTTTTCCTTCCTGCCCTTCTGCCCAATCTCGTTTATATGCCGGAGTACATTTTCAAGCAGGTAATAATGAAGGCTTAAGATTAGGCAGACAGATTGAAGAGATTGTCGTAGTACTAAGGACACGAAATATGAGATTAATATGGCAGATCTAAGATACATAGGATAGTCCTAAAACTCCAAATAGCCCTTTAGAAAAAACAAACCGATATAACAAGCCTTTTCTAGGACTGTTATATCGGTTTGTTACATTTTTAAAAATATTCAAAAATGGCTGTTATCTTTGCATTAAATGTAAGTTCTCCAGGTTGTATTGGTGGTCCAAGCGCCGAATAATGGGAAGTCCTTTGCGCATAAAATGTTGGCTGACTGCTTACTTCTGTTATTTTCTGAGGAACACTATTTAAAAAGACTCCTAGGGTTTTAGCAATTTGTTGAGCCTTTTCCCGAGCGTCATTAACCGCCATGGATAATACTTGACGATAATATAAGTCTGATTGTGAGTGTTGAAACTCGGGGCTTTCAGTGTGATTTGCCCCATTTCTAATAGCGATATCATATATCATTCCGATTTTTGAAATTTCTACTACAGTTATTTGAAGAAAATGCCGTACTTCATACCCTCTAAAAACTGATTTTCCTTCAACCACATCATACCTTGGATTAACTGAATAAACAGTTGTTTTTATATCATCTTGTTCAATACCTGCTTGTTTTAGAGCTGTAATTAATCGATTTGAATTTAATGAATTTTCTTGTTGCGCTGCTTGTATATTTACATTTTCTGTTATCATCCCTATGGTTAACATTGCTTGGTCTGGTTTTACTGTTACATTTGCGTTCCCTTCTATGGTCATGGTTTTGTTATTTTGATTTCTATAAGATTGATCGGTATATGAAAAATAACCATAGCCTCTTAATCCTATAGGCTGCGCCTTATATTGCATCCGATGTTCACCCTCCTAACTTAATGATATTGTCTAATATATGTAAGGAAAACCTCGTAGCAATATGCCAATGCCCTTCTACTGTAATTATTTTTGACATACTATCACATCTCAAAATCCTACCACTTTGCATTAAACTAAGTATAGTTTCCTGTAAGTATATCAGTACCTAAAAGCACAAAGACCGACGCTTAAATGAATTAAAAGCTGTTTCCTGAATAGGAATGGCTTTTGCTATTAATTAACACAATCGGATGACTCAATTATGCTAGAAGGGATCTTATTTTCTTCCATATCAAGACCATCGGTATCCTGGAATATATTAGGTTCATCTACGTCAAGTTCCTCGAGCTTTTTAGCTGTCCAAGGCAAAAAAGTCGCTGTCATCCTGAACGCCGTAATTCGCTGCAGAGAAGCCTACAGGGACAACTCCGAGGGCGAGAGCAACATCATGAATAGCCCATTGGACTTTAAAGATGATTTGCAACTGTCTTGAAGTTTTTGCACCAGAACCTTTATGCATAGATATTAGTAGCTCTGTAAAGAATGAATTAAGCAATAAAAATAAAGGAGAGCAAATTATGACAACCGCCTATAAAGGTACAAATAAATTGATTACAGGGATTGTATTTGGGGTAATAACATTTTGGCTTTTTGCTCAAGCAATGGTCAACGTAGTTCCCGCAGTTCAAAAGGATTTAGGAGTTTCTTCCGGAACAGTAAACATTGCAATTAGTTTAACAGCACTTTTCTCGGGTATTTTTATCGTCGCTGCAGGTGGTCTTGCCGATAAAATTGGTCGGAAGAAAATAACGAATATCGGACTAATATTAAGTATCATTGGTTCACTTTGTTTAGTTTTAGCAAATGGTTCAACATTACTCATTATTGGTCGGATCATTCAAGGTTTATCGGCTGCTTGTATTATGCCTGCAACGATTGCCTTGATGAAAGACTATTTTGAAGGGGCTGAACGTCAACGAGCACTTAGTTACTGGTCAATTGGTTCTTGGGGTGGTTCTGGTGTTTGTTCGTTATTAGGTGGAGCTATCGCAACATATATGGGATGGAAGTGGATTTTCATCTTCTCCATTATCTTTGCAATTCTTGCATTGTGGTTAATAAAAGACACACCTGAAAGTAAGGCAAAGCAAACTGGTAATTCGAAATTTGATATTCGGGGTCTAATTGTTTTCATTATAACAATGTTAGCATTGAATATTTTCATCACACAAGGTGCTGAAATTGGTTGGACAAACTGGATTACTATCGTACTGTTAGTTGTCGCAGTAATTGGTGCGATTGTCTTTATAAAAGTTGAAAATGGTAAATCGAATGCGCTAATCGATTTTGGATTATTTAAAAACGCGCCATACACTGGTGCAACAGTTTCAAACTTCTTACTCAATGCTGTTGCCGGAACGCTTGTTGTTGCGAATACATATGTACAAGAAGGAAGAGGTTTTACATCTTTTCAATCGGGTATGCTTTCCATCGGTTATCTAATTGCTGTACTTGCAATGATTCGTGTTGGAGAAAAGATTCTTCAAAAAATTGGTGCGAAAAAACCAATGCTTTGGGGTACAACTTTGACGCTTATCGGTGTTGGGATGATGGGCTTAACATTCTTACCAGACGTAGCTTACACAGTCGTTGTAATTATAGGATTCGCTTTGTTCGGTTTAGGATTAGGGATCTATGCAACACCATCTACAGACACCGCGGTTTCGAATGCACCTGGCGATAAAATTGGTGCAGCATCGGGTATTTATAAAATGGCAAGTTCCCTCGGTTCTGCTTTCGGGGTTGCGATTTCTGCGACTGTATATGCGATGATCGCAGACAAAAGTGGGGTAGATGCAGCGGCAACTGGAGGTATTATTGCCAATATAATTTTCGCAGTTATCGCATTGTTATCAATTATCTTCATGGTTCCAAATAATGCTGGTAAAAGTGAAGTTAAATAAGGAGTGTTTTAGTTATGAAAGAAAAATTAATGGAAATGTTGGATGAACGTAAAGATGAAATGATTCAAATTCGCCGTTTTTTACATGAACATCCTGAATTATCATTTAAAGAAGAAAAAACGGCTCAATATATTGCTGACTTTTACAAAGGAAAAGACGTCGATGTACAAACAAATGTCGGAAATGGTTACGGAATTATTGTAACAATAGTAGGTGGGAAACCTGGAAAAACAATGGGATTGCGCGCAGATTTTGACGCTCTTCCAATTGTAGAAGAAACGCATGTGCCGTTCAAGTCGAAAAATGAAGGTGTCATGCATGGATGCGGACATGATGGTCATACAGCATATTTGTTAATTCTTGCAGATTGTTTAATTCAACTGAAATCAGAACTATCCGGAACCATTAAAATAATCCATCAGCATGCTGAAGAGGTTCCACCAGGTGGAGCAAAAAGTATTGTAGAATCTGGACTGTTGGATGATTTAGATGAAGTGTATGGAATTCACTTACTACCAATTGCCCCTGCTGGGATGGTTGGTTACAATAAAGGCTATGTTTTCAATGGACGGGCATACATGAAGTTGAAAATACAAGGCCGAGGTGGACATGGATCATCGCCTCACTTAGCAAATGATGCAATTGTTGCGGGTGCTCATTTTGTAACCGCAGTTCAAACCATTATAAGCCGCCGATTAAGTCCATTTGACATTGGAGTAATTACAATTGGATCGTTTGATGGAGCAGGTACATTTAATGTGATAAAAGATAGCGTAGAGCTTGAAGGTGATATCCGTTACATGACTGTTGAAACGAAAGAAACGATTGAACGAGAAGTAAAACGTCTTGTCAAAGGACTTGAAGCAGAGTTCGATGTAAGTTGTGAACTTACGTATACACCAGATTATCCACCATTATACAATAATCCTGAACTTACAGAAAAAGTGGCTGAAGCACTTAAAAATGCGAATGTGAAAGAAATTACAGAGGTAAAAGAAGTGCCACCAATGGCGCCTTCCGAAGATTTTGCTTACTATGCTGAAAAATTCCCTGCTTGTTTCTTTTATATTGCGTGTACACCAAAAGGCGTTGAAAAACCATATTTCAACCACCATCCAAAATTTGATATCGACGAAGATGCACTCCTAGTTGCAGCAAAAGCCGTTGGACAAGTTGTTTGTAGTATGCAGGAATAAAACATGAGAGTCGTTCAAAGAACACTTTTTGAACGACTTCTTTGTAGTTTTAGCTTTTGAAGAAAATTCGGTAATTTATAGGTAAGCGTCAAATAATACTTAGTTGCTTCGCCAAAGGCACTTTTCGGTAGCGCTTTTGTAGCTTGTATAGGAAGCCACTCTGAAAAAGCATCCAGCACTGGCTGAAATGTGGTAGAGATGATGGAAGAACGGGGCTTATCGATGGCTCACACAACGATTATGCGTTGGGTTCAGCAATATAGCCCGGAATTAGATGAAAGAGTACGGCGTCATCTTCGACCAACAAATGACTCTTGGAGAGTCGACGAAACGTATATCAAAGTAAAAGGTCAATGGATGTACTTATATCGTGCAGTGGACTCCAAAGGAAACACGATTATTTTTACCTAAGCAAAACAAGAAATCACAAGGCTGCAAAGCGATTCTTCGAGAAAGCTTTGCAGTCTTTTCATCATTCTGAGCCTCGTGTCGTGACAGTCGATAAGAATCCGGCTTACCCTATAGCATGCATATCGGCCCATTGAAAAGTATGAGATCCCGACAAGGCTTCATAAGTCGGATTCGCTTCTACATCCCCGAAAAACGTTTCGAATGTACTCACATCCACTGATTGTGTTGTTCCATCCTCGTAGGTTTCAAGAAGAATGAAATCAACCTCGCCTTGATCTGTATACCCCTTAAACATCAAACCTGCTTCATTTAATGACAAATATAATTGATTCATACTTTAACTTCCTATAATCCCATTAACTGTACTCAAAGTCTCTAATGAATACCTTATACAAAACTAGTTTACATAAAACTAAAAAGCAAGAGATGTGAACTCTTGCCTTTTATGATTTTAATGGCTTGTGTTGAGGCTCTCTCCCGCCTTCAAGTCGTACTTGTAGACAGCCATCGCCAGTTCATACCTCACCTTTTTGCCCGCTTCCACGAAATCCGCTTCCTTCACAAGACCTGATAATGCATACCTGTGACCTCTGAAATCCACGTTCAGTTCGGTGATTTGGTTGAATTTGAAATTCTCCACGGGAACGCCGTGCTCATCCTTCAACAGGTATTCCCAGTATTTCTCGTTGCATGTTTGTGCCACTTCCTCCATCACTTTAAAGGCATCGTCCGGATTTTGCCTATAGTTGAGGACAAGGCTTTCGCTCACCCGGTGCCTTCCCCGGTTCCCGTTCTGAAGTTCCGTGATGTTGCTATAGGAGACCGTATAGAGGTATCCGTCATATTGGCGGATCTTCAGGTGGCGCATGCTGATTTCCTCAATTTTCCCCTGACGGTTTCCATTGATGATGACATAATCCCCGTGATGGATCTGGCGCTCAAACAAGTAGGTCAGCCCCATAATGTAATCGCGGATGATATGCTGGAGGATCAATGCCAAGGCACCTGCTACCACGACCGAACCAGTGATAAATTTTGTCAGGTTAAAGAAATGGCTAAGCACATAAATAAAGAAGATCACCAGTCCCAATACTTTTGTCACTTGGTTGGCGAAATGCATCAATGTCTCTTCCCGCTTTTCATCCAAGAAGCTCGTTTTGTCAAAGAAGAGCTTGATGGATTTGCGGATCAAATAAACCGTAAGTATAATCAGCAGTGCCACCGTTAAAATTTTTAAGGGCAGCTGCTGGAACAGTCCCAAGAAAAACACCCTATCAACCCCCACTTTTTTTACACTATACCAAAGGAATGCGGATAATTTGTCTAAAAGAAAGATAAACAAAACCAATGCTTAGTTAATAAACACTATGTCCACACAGGCACTTATCTTATTCAACAGTGGACCGAAATTATTGAGTAAAAGACTTTTTCGACAACTGGTGAGGTATATGAGTTTTATGAGCAATTAGAAAGGTGTTATCGTGAATTAAAAGGAGAGGCTACCTTTTGGAATTCCGAAGCTAATCTTAAGATAGATATTAAATTTAACAGGTTAGGTCAAATCATCATACAAGGTTATTTTAAGGAACAAACACATCAAGGTAACGAGCTACAATTTGAAATTGAAAGTGACCAAAGTTTTTTAGCAACCACCTTACAACAATTAAAGAAATTTGTTGACCATTATGGTGATTTAAAAGGTCTAAAGTAACAGTATTTCCCTTATTGTGCTAACGGGTGCTTTAGTTGAAGAAGGAATAAAGCAAAGGACCAAACATCTTAACCGGTTCTCCTTAGGGAGAGAAATAAAAAATAATATAGAAGTAAATGGCATCGTTAAAAGGGGAGATAAACAATGAGGTTATGTATTGAAAATTCGGAAAACCTAAATCCTTTTTATTTAGACGAGTTATTATCATTTATAAAAAAATATGATATTTTATTAATATTTGGAGTTATTATGTGTGTAAACCAAGATGTTAGCATAACGGATATTAAGAAATTTCCCATTATTAATGGTAACGAACATTATTGGGATAGCGAGTACAATAAATTAGATAGGCCGGTCTAAAATATTTTAAGGAATTATTGACAAAGGAACTAATCTTAGATATCTTTTATTTATTGATCAATAAATAAATTTCTAAAAGGATGGTAAATGTATTGGCAGTCCGAGAAGATAAACAAGAAATCATTATCGAAAAAGCAGTAAGTGTTTTCGCGGAAAGGGGGTATTATAAAGCAACGACTGCAATGATTGCAAAGGAAGCTGGAGTGACACAGCCCTATGTGTTTCATTTCTTTGCAAACAAGGAGGAATTATTCAAGGCAGTCATTGATCGTGCGTTCGAAAGGATTTATGACACATTTGCAAAAACTAATGCTCCAGCCGATCAATTAATCGAAACAATGGGTCATGCATTTGAGCAAATCATCCAAACACATCGTGATGAGGTACTGATGGTGATGCAGGCACATGCAATTTCAGATGAGGGCATTCGAGAACATGTACGAAATTTGTTTAAAACGATCTTTGATTCCTTAGCACTGAAATTTGAAAGAGCAGGGATACCTGATGCCAAAAGTACAGCAGCTCATTTTATTGGAACAGGATTATTAATTACGGTTGCAGAAGTATTGGATTTGCCGCAATTAACAAAGGGAATTGGTGATGATTGTTAGAAAAAGGATACTATCCTTTTTTTAAGTATCAATTTATTAATTGATAAATAAATAAAAAGGGAGGGATTACTAATGAAAACATATCAAAATGTTGAAAAATCTACTAAGCTTTTTCAAGGTGAAAAAAGTCTGGTCATTACAGGTCTTATGGGATTTATCCTTGCTGCAGGCATTGCCGTATACATCTTTTTCCAAGGACCTATTATTGGAACAGAAGGAAATGTAAAAGATGCATTTTCCTTTAATGCTGCGATTGGAATGTTTCTGCTTTCAATAGCTGCCATTTTACCACTTACAAGATTTAAAGCAGGTACAAGGAAAGCGGTACGCTGGTTTTTTATTATCGCGACTATATATTCATTTGCCATTGAAACCATTCAAAACTTCCGAGGCTTGAACCCGCGATTTTCTCAAGAAGGTTCGCTCATTGATACAATCGGAGGCATGTTTTTTGGTGTTGTTTCGTTAGTGCTTGTAACTTTAACGATATTGCTCACAATCCATTTCTTGCGGATGAGAGCGCCTTTTAATCGGCCATTGCTCATTATTGGAGTCCGCTATGCCTTTCTCTCCATTTTAGCAGCCAATTTTGTGGGAATCTGGATGATTTTGCTTCAAAGCCGGTTTACAGGGGATGCTGGAAATCTCATTGTCCTTCATGGCATAGGATTCCATGCACTTCAAACACTGATCGTTCCAGCCTGGCTTTTAGAAAAAATTCACTTGAATGAGCGCTATAAAAAGCTGCTAATCCATTCCAGCAGTATCGCCTGGATGCTTATGATCGGGATGATAGGTATCCAAACGGCATTAGGACGCACCGTTTTTGAACTAACGACACTGCCAATTCTGGCGGGGCTATTATTGCTAACTTGGGTGGGAACAGTAATCATTGCAGGTGTTTTTTTTATAAAGCAAAGAAGAGGTCGTACTCTTTCAACTGATAAGCTTCCTTTAGTAAAAGTGAAATAAAATGGAGAACCCTGCCATTTTGTTAAGCCGTTCTCTTTTGAAGTACCCGCATAGGAAAAAGCAAATATAAAAGCAGTGTATTTTTCACAACTGAAAATCGCACTGCTTTTAGCATTTTGATGAGCAAATATTTGCTGAAATTATCAAAGGAATTGTCCGCACTTGATTTTATAAAAGAAAGTTGGCAAGGTGAAGGATTTGTTATGGATTTTACACCTCCAATAAACACTATGATTTTTGGAAGTATGCAAGCTGCTAATTCAGAATGAAAAACTACTTATTAGGAGACATTTAGGTTTGAGTTAGTTAATGACAAGATTTATTTGTACACAGTAACTCTTGGAAAAGATAGTGGAACTTACATATCGTCAAAAGCTAATTTAAACAAACAAGGTTCAGCTCGGTGTCAAAACGCCTTCCCAATATTCCTTGACGAGAATATTCCTTTGTGTGTATATTTTAATCATACAGAAGATTATATGCATTATGAACGTTGAAGATTTATGAATAAGGGTGGGTTCCAACTATGGATATAACAACATTGAGCGCTCTTGCCGAACCCAATCGCTTAAAAATGGTGGAATTACTGAAAGAAGGACCGCTTACTGTAGGAGAAATTGCCGATCGGTTAGCTATACGACAGCCTCAAGCATCGAAACACCTTCGTGTACTAAGCGAGGCAGGAATCGTTGAAGTTGAAGTAGATGCCAACCGGCGCATCTATAGACTGAAGCCGCAGCCATTTGAAATTTTAGATGCATGGCTGGATTCTTATCGTCATCTTTGGGAAGAAAGGTTCGATCGTTTGGATGCGTATTTGGAAGAGATGAAAGCTGAAATGAGCAATAAAAAAGACGTTTGATGGAGGAAATCAATGCCAGACATTTGAGCGGCTTGCAGAACAATTAGCTTTGATGGATGATCCAATAATAAACTTAGGAGGTAATTAATATGACAACTCAATCAAACAGCTTGACTTCGTATACAGAGGGGAAAGTTCTGGTAGTGGAACGTACATTTAATGCAACACGTGAACTTGTCTTTAAAGCTTTCTCAGAATCAGAGCGATTAGAAAAATGGTGGGGACCACAAGGATGGAAGACCGAGAATCTTCAATTTGAATTTAAGCCCGATGGCGTTTGGCATTACTGCATGACCTGTTTAGATGAAGGGCAGGGGGACTTTTATGGTCAGAAGTCTTGTGGAAAAGGAATCTATCATGAAATCGTCGAACCTGAGAAGATTGTCTATACAGATTTATTTGTTGATGATCAAGGAAATGCGATTCAAGGTATGCCAGAATTATTGATTACAATGAATTTCGTTGAGCAGGAAGGGAAGACAATGGTTATTACCCGTACTGAATTCGCTTCCGAGGAAGCGCTCCAGCAAGTAGTAGAAATGGGTGTGGTCCAAGGCGTATCGTCCCAATACGAACGCTTGGATGCTTTGTTGGAAGAACAATCAGCTTAACTATTATAAAGATAAATTTTTGGCTCCAGCATAATGGCAGTCCTCTTACGGAAGTACTGACAAAGCGATGAGTATGGTGAATCCTCAGTTCAAGAGGCAGGAGGCAGTGCCTATCTATTCGGTAGTTCTTCCGGGGCAGTTTTGGCTCTCGAAGCAGCCAATCAATTAGTGAATAGAGTTTTAAAGCTCTTTTTGTACGAACCACCATTCATTATTAATGAAGGGCGTACACCGGTACCGTCTGACTATGTAAAGCAATTGATCCAGTTTGTAGAAACAAACCAGCGAAGCAACGCAGATGAATTCTTATGACCCAGGCAGTTGGTGTGCCAAGCGAATTTGTTGAATATAGGAAAGCAGATCCTTCATGGAAGGTGATGGAAGGAATGGCGTATACATTCATATATGATGGTATGATTATAGGAAATACCCAATCAGGTCAATCTCTTCCTATCGACCGTTGGGATTTCCGTCTTCCAACATGTGTTATGGCGGGTGAAAACAGCAAAATATTCTTCCTTGATGCCGCTAATCGTTAGTCGATCAATTATCTCAAGATACATTCCTTACACTTACCGGACAGGATCATTCGACTGTTGCAATGGCACCTAATGATTTAGCAACCGTAAATACTGATTTTTTTCAATACTCTACTATTGCAAATTAAAAATTACGCTGCCAAGTCTCAGAGCTGTAATCGCTTTGAGACTTTAATTTTGGTTTATTAGTCGTTCTTTATTAAAATATGACTTTTATACTTCCGAGTCATTTACAAGACCAACTTGGACTTAAAGGAAAAGAGCTGTCAAACCAACTAAGAATTTTTGGCTAAGCTCTTCTTTTCAAAAACAACAAAGTTTTAAAAAAACAGCGTTTACTAATGAGGCAGGCTAGTTGAACAAGGAATTAAGGAAATTAAAGATATTAAGGGAGGGGTATAGGGAGATGAATATGAGAATTGTTTATTTAGCATTATTTACTATACTTTTAGTAGCTGGCTGTTCAAATAATCAAGATGATGTGAATGTTACAAATAAAGATAGTTATGACGATGCAAGGAAATCTGCTTGGAATTTCGTGAAAGAAAAAGGTTGGGATGATACTGCTAAAGAAAATTGGCAAAGTGCGAACATCACGAAAAAAATTGCTGATAATAACTATGAATTGCTTGATAACACTTATCAGGGAAAAGAAGTGTTATTCGTTTTATTTGAAGATAAAGAAAATGTGGTAGTTGGTACACCGCCGATACTCATTGATCCCGATACCAATAAAGTAATTGGCTATATGCCTGGTGAATAAATAATCCTTGTTAAACTAATGGGCGTTGGCTTAACGAGGAATAATCAAAAGGACCTCGCGGAGTTCTTTTTTTGCTGAAAAATCAATATTGCCGTTTAATAAAGCTTTTGCTTTAAAAGACAATTAATAGCGTTTCTTTAGTAGGACTTTCTGAAAACTGATAGATATCTTTAATCAACAGTACGTTCATACAGGTAAGTAGTATTAACCTTAGCTTAGGAAGCATTAGACCGATACTATTGATTAAACATAAATCCGGCAAAAAAGGTGCAACCTAATAAGGCGGAATCCGTTGCTCGCGGATGTCTTAGAAGGGGAGGGTGAAGATGAAAACGTGCTCCACACTCGATGGGTTATATTATGAAATCCAAGGAAGCGGCGATACCCTTATTTTTTTGCATGGAATTGGCGGAACACATCAGATGTTTGCACCGCAAGTAGAGGCGTTGTCGCCTCACTTTCAAATACTCACGGTCGATTTATTGGGGAGTGGCCGGTCTAAATCGGTCATGGAGCGTTCTTATTTGGACGCTCATCTGAAATCCATCCGCTTCTTGATGCAGCAGTTAAAGATAGGGCAAGCCATTTTCGTTGGATTGTCGTATGGCGGTATTGTTGCTCAAGCTTTTGCTATTCGTCATCCTGAAAAAGTAAAGAAAATGGTACTGATTGATACCTATGCGAATGTGTTCCCGAGAGATGCGGCTGAATTTCGCCTCATGCTGTTAGCTGGGGTCGTCGTAACTGTAGGGTGGGCACCGAAGAGTTGGGTAAAGATGCTGAACTATTTATCGCCGTATAAACGATGGCATCTTGCCCAGGAGCAAATGGTCTCCATTTTTCAAACCTGCCGGGCCAAAGAAATGACGGTTCAGTTACTAGAGGTGTTCGGAAGGGACTTCACGCATAAATTGACTGAATTGAAAATGCCAGTCCTGGTGATTGCAGGAGACAAGCTGCCAGCGGTTGTCGATAAATCAAAGGAGATTGTGGAGAATTTGATCAACGGGGAGCTTCTCGTGGTCTGTGATTCGTTTGACCCAACGAATTTGTGTCAGCCGGAGATTGTAAGTGCAGCCATTCTTGCCTTTTTGAGGGAAAAGATACCAGGTTAAAAACATCCCTTTTCGGTAAATGATTTGTGAGTCATGCAAGTGGGGAGACGCAATGCAAGCTACAACTCGGAGCGCTTCTTTGCTGTCTGGCTTTACATTAACAAGATATTTTACCTTATCTATAATGTATTTAATAAGGAGGGCATACTCTGACTACTAACTTGATAGAAAATAAAAAGAAAAGTCGGAAAAAGATAATAAAAATATCTCTTATAGGTAGCCTCTTTTTTGTTGGTCTCCTTGGATATGGGGTATATTGGGCTTTTTTTGATATAAATAGATTGCCAACAGGAGATTATCTTACAGAGGAAACATCTCCAGATGGAACCTACACTTTAAAAGCATACCTCACCAATGGAGGAGCCACGACTTCATATGCTATACGAGGCGAATTAGTATTTAACAATCGAAATAATAAGACAAAAAATATATATTGGAATTATCGTGAGGAAACTGCGGATATTGAATGGACAGACAACAACACAGTAGTCATTAACAGTCATACCCTTAATGTTCCTTATGATACATTTGACTTTAGAAATAAATGATATCTAAATAGTTGACCCATACTGTTGATTAAACGCCTAATGTTTTCGCTACCTCTCGAAGTTGTTCCATTGATTTGCCTTCCATTGCATCATACAAATACTTCCGCAAATCATCTTCCGGACTGATATGCAGTTGTGTTAATTCATTTCCGGTAACAGAAAAATCTAATGTTACGCCATTAAATCCCTTTGGATGAATATAAAATAAAACATTCTCACCATTATCTGTTGCTCTTATTTCGTGATCGACAATTCCGTATGCTTGATTGTCTTGGAAATATTTTTGCAAGTTTGGTTTTTTCACTTTTCTTTCCTCCAATTAGTTAAGAGTTTGTTCATATTACAGCATAAAAAAGCCGAGGGGAGTCAAGCCCCCGGCTGAAAGGAGTAAAACTGTTGTATTCAAGAAGAAACTCTCGTACAACGATAGTTTAACCATGACGGGTAAATTTATGCATCCATATATCGAACAAAGCAGCTATTCTCCGGACCAGAATAGTTGCTCGAAAAAAAGGTGTATGGAGTCTAAATAGGAGGGAGAAGATCCCTATTTGTTTTTTAGCATATGTAGCAACGATTTGAAGAGTGAGGATGTAATCAGTTTAATGAACAGTTCGTTCATACAGGCAAGTAACACTAATCCTAGCTTAGACGGAAGTTGACCCAAACTGTTGAGTAAAAAGGCTCTTTCGATAATTGACCTAAAAGAAAGACTCATTAAAGAATAGTGTTAATTTTCTTCTTAAACTAACGGAGCATAGTAGTTTAACAAGAAAATCATTTATAATTGTTATACAGAAATATGAAAAAAGGCAGTGTTCAATTACTTGATGAAAGCTGCCTTTTTTCATTCATTAGAATCGAATAGAACCTTGCTAGGTAAAATCTGCATTGATATCAGCCTAACTAACCAGAAGAATGTGAATAAGAAAAACTTTATATCAGCTCTTTGCTTTGAGTCTTACGAGACCAAACAATTACAGGAATAAGCAACAGTGACAAAACAGCTCCAGAAAGTGATAGTGCTGCATAACTAGAATGAGCAACTACCATTCCTGATAGCGCACCTCCGGAGGCACCTGATAATGCAAGCAAGACATCAACCGATCCCTGTGTTTTTGCGCGGATAGATGGATGTGCTGCGTCTACAATGAGAGCCGTTCCGCTTATTAAGCCAAAGTTCCAGCCAACACCAAGCAAGACTAGTGCGCAGATAAGCAGCACCATTGAGTCTGCCGGTGCAAAAGCCGCCAGTATACCAGAGGCCAGAAGCGTGGCACCCGAAGCAACAGCCATAGCAGGACGACCGACTTTATCTACCAGCAAACCTGTTAAAGGCGAAGGAAAGTACATGGCGCCTATGTGAAAACCTATGACCAATCCCACTTCTCTCAAACCATGGCCATGGTCTCCCATATGAACCGGTGTCATGGTCATAATAGCCGCCATGACAAATTGAGTTAAAACCATAATCGTAGCACCTACAACAATTCCTCTTTTGTTTATTGGAGCACTTTCCTCACTTTCTCCTTCCTGTACTGTTCTGTCTTTCTCCTGGGCGTTTGCTATGGCTGTAGACACAACCAAAGGGTCTGGGCGAAGAAACAGTAAGAGAACCAGTCCGGCAAGGATAAAAGCAGCGGCCGCTAGGATAAAGGGACCAGCCAAAGTTGGAATACCAATAGAATCCGCAAATTCTCCCATTACATCGACCAAGTTAGGACCCGCTACCGCACCAAAGGTAGTAGAGACCATGGCCATGCTTACAGCAGTGGCCCGCTGTTTAGCTGTCGCCAGGTCAGTACCCGCGTATCGTGCTTGCAGATTTGCGGCGGTACCAGCTCCATAAATAAGTAGAGAAGCGAATAAAAGCACGATGCTGTTGATTAAGGCGGCGATAATAACACCGATCGCACCTAGTCCGCCAGCAAAAAAACCGGCTGCAAGCCCTGTTCCGCGTCCAAAACGCTGTGAAAGCCGGCCTACAAGCAGGGCAGCCCCTGCAGATCCTAAAGTAAGTAAGGCAACTGGAATCCCTGCTGCACTTTCCGTCTCTAGCATATCTTGTGCGAGAAGTGCGCCTACCGTTATACCGGCTGCAAGTCCTGCCCCTCCAAAAATTTGTGAAAGGATCACAATTCGTAATGTTTTTTTATAGAGCTGTTTTTGTTTTTCTGGTGAATCAATATAACCTTGCAGCCAAACAGGCTGCTGTTTTGATCTGCTTGTATCTTCTTTTTCGTTTATCATAAATTACCCTTCCTAACAAAATTATTTTTAGGTTTTCATATCTTATTAGCCCATTCTTTTTTAAAAGGTCATCATTTTATTTGCTCATACGGCAAGTTTAAGATAATCCCTTGTCTTGAAACAGGAAACAAAGATATTTCACCTAATATGTCAGATTTAAGACAGGCATTACAAGCTGTTTGCTGTCCATTCATTCCCACAACTTTTACCTAGATCTTCTTATATTCATACAAACCTAGTATAAAAAATAGATGTGTGCTAGATTATTTACAATGCCCAAAATTAGGATTCAAATCATATTCTCATTCATTCGGGAAAACAGCCTTTTAATTATCGATGGAAATAAGTATAATCTGTTGACTAATAATAAGAAAAAGCTTACAGACACTATTTTCAAATTGAAATCTTTGTCTGCAAGCTAGACCCCTTACGAAATTCGCTAGGATATTTAATTGTCTTTAAGATTTTGTTAGCTCATTGTTGCAGGAAATCCTCGGTCGAAATTACATTAGCATACATACTTTTAAGTGCGCTGACAAACGCATAATGAACCTGTTCTGCTGGAACGACCTTATCTTGATAAGATAAGTCCCTTGTTGCACATGCATCTTCAATAAGTGTAGTTTCAAAGCCTAGATCGACTGCAGCTCTAACTGTTGCATCAATACACATATGCGTCATCATACCTAAAATCACTAGTTTGGTTACTCCTTTTTCTTTTAATTTGCTTTCTAATTCAGTCTTTAAAAAGCTGTTAGGGAAATGTTTTATGATAATACTTTCGTGTTCTAATGGTAGAACAGCTTCATTTAGTTTAACTCCTTCCGTATTTGGAAGAAAGAAGCCTAATCCTGGATCACTTGCGATATGCTGGACATGAAAAATATTATCTTTGTTATTCTGTCTAAACCATTCAAGAATTTTAGCAGCATTAGCGGCTGCTTTTTCAGGGTTGCTTAATTCCATCTTTCCATTTGGGAAATAGTCGTTTTGAATATCGACAATAATTAAAGCAGTGCTCATTTTTTCCACCTCATTTTAAAATTTTATTACAATATAATGATAAACAATATCTTGATTTCTATCGATACTTTGATGAAACACTTTTATATCAAATCATTTCATGGTGAAAGGAATTTATTATGGAACTTGATAACATTGATTTTCAGATCCTTCGGTTACTAACCGAAAATTCACGTGTTCAATGGAAAGACTTAGGAGAACAAGTTCATATGACGGGACAGGCAGTAGGGAATCGTATCAAAAAACTTGAGGAAAGTGGTGTCATTAAAGCCTACTCTCTAATAGTCGATGAAATGAAATTAGGACTTTCTTATACAGCATTTGTCATTATTTATATGAAAACGGCAAACCATGATTCGTTTATACGTTTTATAAATAAGCGAAATGAGGTAGTTGAAGCTCACCGAGTATCGGGAGAAGGCTGTTACCATTTAAAAATAAAAATTAATTCTCAGGAAAAATTGAATCTTTTTCTTAATAAAATTCTCGATTATGGGAACTATAGTTTGTATCTATCAATACAAGAGATTAAACAACGTAATCCTTTGACTGCCACAATATAATAAATATATTTTATTCTTAGGAGGTTAGTGTATTTCCAATCCTCTTGAACCGTTCTAAGTACTAATTTTTTTAAAATGTTACATCCTTAAAAGATATTACATGGTTAATTGCCTCCTAAGCTAAACGCAAAACGCCGCGTGCAAGTAAGTTTTCTCCACGCGGCTTTTTTCTGTACATCACATTTTAAAACTATGATACAACAGTATAACGCTTTAAGAACTTTTTTCCGGACCACATAAATAGTCGATCCATTACAAACCCCATTAATCTAAGTACAACTAGCCCGACAAAAATCCAGTCTGGTTGAAAATATAACCTTGCGTTCCAAACCACAAAATACCCCTTCATTTGCGGCAACCATTTCAGCCCCAACAATCACCATAAAAGAAGAGCTCATGGCAAGTTTCGCGCCTGTAAAAATGGACGGAACAGAAGCTAGAATGATAACATAGGGCAGTACTTGAAAGTCAGATGCGCCCATGCTCTTGGCTGAACGGATTTTGTCTTCTGAAATGGAAAGAACCCCGGTTAATGTATGAATCGTGACAACGAAAAATGTGGTTCTAGTGCAAATAATTAATGTAGGTGAAGTGACAAGAATATTCAAAAAAGAGAAAAAAGTAAATTCTATCCAGGATTTTTACTTTTTTAATTTAGATACAAAAACATATGGTACAGACGCTTGGGACGCAGTTCAAAACCAAGCGTTTTTTTATACAATTTTTTTTTACTTCATATTTTAAGGTTTCTGAAATTATTTAAGGACTAAGTTAATGATAAAAAATAGATCTGTGGATATAAATTATTCTTGTTATTAAGACTTAAATATAATGGTTTGAAAAAATAATGAAATAATTTATTTGACAAACATCGTTTACAAATGTAAACTTTAGTTATACAAATCGTTTACATTTGTAAACATTTAAGAGGTGAGATAATGAACACTGAAATAGATTGTAAAATTACTGACTCCGAATGGGAAGTAATGCGTGTCGTTTGGGCACAAGATAAAGTTACCAGTAAAGAAATTATAGAAGTTTTGCAACAAAAGAAAGGTTGGAAATCTGCAACTACAAAAACCTTTATTGGACGACTTGTCAAAAAAGGAATGCTGGATACAGAAACCGAGGGAAAGAGGTATCTTTATTCCGCAAATGTAAGTGAAGGTGAATTTATAAAGAGTACCTTAGATGATTTTTTCAATAATATTTGCAGCAGGGACATCGGTAATACAATTGCAGACTTAATTTCAAAAGTATCATTGAGTTTTAAAGATATAGAGATGATGGAAAAAGTTCTCGAAATGAAGAAAAAAGATGCCGTTGAAGAAGTTACTTGTAACTGTGTTGCAGGACAGTGTAAATGTAGTAACCATAAATGTGCACCTGAACACTGCAATTCCGAGAAAAATCACCATATGGAATGATATTAAAAAGGGGCTATTAAAATGAAAAGAACAACATTAAAAATTATAGGTATGAGCTGTGCTCATTGTGTAAATAAAATTGAAACAGCTTTACAAGATCAGCAAGGTGTAGTAAAAGCAAAAGTTAATTTGAAAAAAGAGATTGCAAAAGTTAAATATGATGAAACCGTTCAAACATTCGATAACTTAATTGCAGCGGTGAAGGAAGTTGGTTATGAAGCTGAACCGGTTAAATAGGGAAGGAGTTGTAAACTAATGGTAACAAAAATATTTAATATAGAAGGTATGACTTGTGCATCTTGTGTGCAGACAGTTGAAAAAGCAACCAAGAAATTGCCAGGTGTACAAGAATCTAATGTAAACTTGGCTACTGAAAAATTGAATATCACTTTTGACGAGGACGAAGTATCCGTACAAGATATTCAAGCTGCTGTCGATCAAGCTGGATATAAGGCTTTAACAGATATCGAGAAGAAAACATTTTCTATAACGGGTATGACTTGTGCATCCTGTGTACAAACCGTTGAAAAAGCAACACGGAAATTAGACGGTGTTATTGAATCCAATGTAAATCTAGCAACAGAAAAAATGATAATCCAGTATGATCCGACTGTCGTTTCTGTGTCAGATATTACACAAGCAGTTTCAACTGCGGGGTATGAAGCACATGAAGATATGGAAACATCAGGTACTATCAATGATTCAGTAGATAAAAAACAAAAGAACATTAAATTCATGTGGAAACGATTTTGGGTTTCTGCGATATTCACTATTCCGTTGCTCTATATCTCGATGGGACACATGATAGGTTTACCGCTGCCAGAAATAATGGATCCAATGGTAAACCCTGAATGGTTTTCATTATCACAACTCATTTTAACGATACCAGTTATTATTCTTGGCTGGAAATTTTACACAGTAGGATTTAAAACTTTATTTAGAGGTCATCCAAACATGGACTCCTTAGTTGCCTTGGGAACCAGTGCTGCATTCTTATATAGCTTGGGAGCAACCATTGCAATTTGGTTTGGTTATTCAAGTTACGCAGGAAATTTGTATTATGAGTCGGCGGCGGTTATTCTCACTTTGATTACACTAGGTAAATACCTTGAAGTTCGTTCAAAAGGAAAAACATCTGAAGCCATTGAAAAATTAATGAGACTAGCTCCAAAGACAGCTATAGTCGTAAGAAATGGGAAAGAAATTGAAATTTCTATAGATGAGGTTGTTGTAGGTGATACTGTGATCGTAAAACCAGGTGAAAAGATACCGGTTGATGGTGTTGTAACTGAAGGCATGACATCCGTTGATGAATCTATGTTAACAGGTGAAAGCATTCCAGTAGAAAAAAATGCGGGAGACAACGTCATAGGTGCAAGTATTAATAAGAATGGCACAATTCAATATCAAGCAACTAAAGTGGGAAAAGACACTGCCTTATCGCAAATCATTAAATTGGTAGAAGATGCACAAGGCTCTAAAGCACCGATTGCTAAACTAGCTGATATTATTTCCGGATATTTTGTGCCAATTGTGATTGTGATCGCTATTCTTTCTGGTTTGGCATGGTATTTTGGAGGACAAACAGGACTCTTTGCCTTAACGATTACCATTTCCGTTTTAGTTATTGCATGCCCATGTGCTCTTGGTTTAGCGACCCCAACTGCGATTATGGTTGGTACTGGCAAGGGTGCAGAACATGGCGTATTAATTAAGAGCGGTGTAGCACTTGAAACAACCCATAAAGTACAAACAATTGTATTTGATAAAACAGGCACCATTACAGAAGGTAAACCAAAAGTTACGGACATTGTCACAGTAAATGGGATCTCAGAAGAAGAATTATTAATATTAACAGCCTCTGCTGAAAAAGGTTCTGAACATCCATTAGGTGAAGCCATTGTCAGGGGAGCAGAAGAAAAAGGACTAGACTTTATGAAGGCAGAAAACTTTAATGCTATTCCTGGACATGGAATTGAAGTAACGATTAATGGCAAGAAATTATTGGCCGGAAACAGAAAATTAATGGATGTACGCAATATATCCTTAGATATATTGGCAAACACATCAGATGAGCTAGCTAGTCAAGGAAAAACGCCTATGTACATTGCTATTAACAATCAAATGGCGGGTATTATTGCGGTTGCAGATACAGTCAAAGAAAACAGCTTAAAAGCCATTGAAAAACTTCATAAAATGGGAATAGAAGTGGTAATGATTACTGGCGATAATAAAGGTACGGCTGAAGCCATTGCCAAACAAGTCGGAATTGACAGGGTACTAAGTGAAGTATTACCAGAAGATAAAGCAAATGAAGTGAAAAAACTCCAAGATGAAGGTAAGAAAGTGGCAATGGTTGGAGATGGAATCAATGATGCACCAGCCCTCGCACAAGCAGATGTAGGGATTGCCATTGGTTCAGGTACTGATGTTGCCATAGAATCAGCAGATATCGTGTTAATGAGAAGCGATCTGATGGATGTTCCAACTGCTATTGAATTAAGTACATCCACGATTCGAAATATCAAGGAAAATTTGTTCTGGGCATTTGCTTATAATGTAATTGGCATTCCATTTGCAATGGGGATCTTCTACATCCTTGGAGGACCTCTATTAAACCCGATGATCGCTGGAGCAGCAATGAGCTTGAGTTCTGTTACTGTATTACTAAACGCTTTACGTTTAAAACGATTTAAACCATCAGCTATCAAGTAATAACGGTAAATCGATAACTTGTTAAAAAGGATGATATATAAATGGATGATGCACTAGAACTTGAATTATATACAAGACCAACATGTTCAGATTGTCAGGACGCAAAAAAATATCTGTCTTCAAAAGGAATCAGGTATATAGACAGAGATGTCAGCAAAAATCCTCATTTAGAAGAAGATTTAAAGAAAATATCTGTATAAATGGTGAACGGCTGCACTTAAACTAACGCAATAGGAAGGTGAACAAGTTATAAATCGAATAGTTTAAAGTTAAAGCATTTCTTTGTAATAAGGAATGCTTTTTATCTTTGTCTAAAATTCGAAGTATACAACAATAAAAAAAATACGAAAAATGATAAATATATATTGTAAAACGATAAATAAGGTGTTAATATCAAATCAAAAATAAATAAGAGAGGTGCTTTTTATGAAACGAGGTTCAACATTGTTTTTAAAGTTAGCTGTTTTTGTTATCGGAGCTCCAGTTCTTGCTTTATGCATATTTATGGTACCTATGATAGCTAAGAATGTAGCAGAAGGCATTTCAGGGTGGGATTATGTGATGCTTGGCATTTTAACAATTATGTATGTAGCGGCGATTCCATTTTACGTTGCGTTGTATCAGGCATTTAAACTTTTAAGATATATCGACAAGAACAAAGCGTTCTCGGAATTGTCTGTAAGAGCTTTAATGAAAATAAAAAAATGTGCAATCACAATCAGCGGTTTGTATGTAGTCGGCTTGCCACTTTTCTATATCTTTGCGGAGCTAGACGACGCCCCGGGTGTCATAATAATCGGGATGATGCTTGTTTTTGCCCCGATGGTGATTGTAGTCTTTGCTGCTGTTCTCCAAAGGCTTTTACAAGAAGCGATTAATATAAAATCAGAAAATGATTTAACGGTCTGAGGTAAAAACAATGGCGATTATAATCAATATTGATGTGATGCTGGCTAAAAGGAAAATGAGCGTAACAGAACTTTCGGAGAGGGTTGGAATCACAATGGCGAACCTTTCTATCTTGAAAAATGGAAAGGCAAAAGCAATTAGGCTTTCAACCTTAGAGGCAATTTGTAAAGCTTTAGAATGTCAGCCTGGAGATATTTTAGAATACAAAAGTGACGAAGAAACTCAAGCATAGTAGACAACAATTTCTTCCACACCATGAAAAAGCTGCAGAGATAGCTAACGGGAGCTAAGAAAAGATACTTTTTTATCCACTAATAAAATGCATTTTTTAAATCTATTCCAACTTCATAAATTAGAGAGTAATTAAGGGACGAGTGTCTTTTAAGGAAAAACTAGAAACCGAAAACTGTCACAAAAATAATTAATCTGGTGTCATTATAGTGAGAGCTCTTGGAAGGGAGGAACTGACGATGGAGGTGAAGGCGAATTTGTCGGAAAACATCAACAATCCGTCAAAAAATGAAACGTTTCAGGATTTATTTAAACAACATTATTTTTATGTTGTTCGAAAAGTTATGATAATTGTTAAAGAACAATCCATTGCAGAAGATATTGCGCAAGATGTATTTGTAAAGTTATATCATACTGATCGAAAAACGATTGACAATATACTAGGCTGGTTAACAAAGGTTGCTGTTAATACAGCCTATAACCATATTCGAACTGAAAAACGCCATCATGCTCGAAAAGATAAACTAGAAATTTATGAAAGTGATTCAGTTGGATCAGTTGAAGATAGGTACATGAAGCTTGAAGATATCAATGAAGTTCAGAAAACATTAATGAAATTATCTGAAAGAGACCGTGATATTCTGATCATGAAATTTTCCGGATACAGCTACGAGGAAATTGCGAACAGTAAAGGTACGAAAAAAACATCCATTGGGACTTTATTAGCCCGAGCGAAAAAATGCTTTAAAAAACATTATATGGAGGAAAGGAGAGAGGATAAATGACTTGTCATGATATGGGTTTGCTGCAGGCTTATTTAGATGGAGAAGTCAGCCGTGATGAGAAAAAACAAATCATGAGGCACTTAGAAAGTTGTCAAACGTGTCGTGAAAATATCGATGAATTGCAAAGCCTCCACTCTTTTTGTGAGAAAACGTTAGAGGTAAAAGATGTAACTATTGACACCGATCAGGCATGGGCGAAATTTGAAAAAAATCTTCAACATGCTGGAAATCAGAAAATAACAGAAGAAAAAGATTTAAAAACCAGAAAGGGATGGAGTACGTTGAAAACAAACACAAAACGTTTACTTATTTCTGGAGTTGCAGCAGCAGCTATTTTTAGCTCATTTGCGATCCCTCAAGTTCGAGTAGAAGCGTATCAATTTTTATCATTATTCCGTGTTAATCAATTTGAGATGGTGAAGGTGACGCAAAACGATATAAAGAATATCGAGAATTGGGTTAGTGAAAATAAAGAAGGAGCTTTAGACCTAAAGGGAATTGGAAAGTTGGAAATATCAGAGACAACAGGAGAGCCAAAGTACTTTGAAACATATGAATCAGCGGAAGAAGCTGGCTATCCAGTACCTGAATTAGGAGAATTTGACGTTGAGGGAGTAAGAGTGACTCCAGCATCAACCATAACCTTTACCCTAAATGTAGAAAAAACGAATCAATTATTAACCCAATTAGGTTCTGAACATCAATTTGAGGCATTATTAGATGAAAAGCCATTTTCTGTATCAACATTTGAAGCCATTAAAACAGACTACAAGCTGAAAGATCAACACATCTCATATATGCGCACAAGATCTCCGGAAATTAAAGTTCCAGAAGGAGTGTCTGTCGGGCAGTTAAGAGCTACGCTGCTTTCTCTTCCATTTTTACCTGAAAACGTGAAGACGCAGCTTGCAGGCATTGATAATTTTGAAACGACATTGCCAATTCCCCATGTAGAAACAGAAGGATCCAGGATGAGTGAAGTCCGTGTAGGCGAAGCTCAAGGATTTGTATCAGAAAGCGATCAGGATTCATCAATTGTTTGGCAGGAAAATGGCGATATTCATATGATCTTTACTAAAGGTAAAATGGGTGCAGATGAATTGGTTCATTTAAGTACACAAATTAATTAAAATGAAAAGTTCAGAGCGATCTAATTGTGCTCTGAACTTTTCATAATAAATATGGGGGAAGATGATGAACGTTATTCAGACGAATTCTTTAACGAAAACATACAATGGAAAAGGTGGCATTTCAGATGTGACGTTATCCGTAGGTGAGGGAATTGTGTATGGTTTTTTAGGTCCTAATGGTTCTGGAAAAAGCACATTCGTACGTACACTTCTTGGATTATTGCAACCGACAAGTGGAGAGGGTTATATTCTCGGAGAACCGATTGGAACGACAAAGTCACGGGAACAAGTAGGGTATTTACCAGAGTTATTTCGTTACCCAGATTGGTTGACGGGAAAGCAATTGTTAGAAAGTCATGCTGAACTATGTAAAATACCAGTTCGGCAACGGAAAAAACGAATTGAAGAAGTAGTAGAGTTGGTAGGAATGACTGGAAGAGAAAATGGACGGATCAGTGGATTTTCAAAGGGAATGTCCCAACGAATTGGTCTTGCTTGTGCGATTTTAAATGATCCGAAGGTAGTTTTTCTTGATGAGCCCACTTCTGCACTTGATCCAATTGGACGCAAAGATGTACGAGATCTCATGCTATATCTTCGAGATCAAGGAAAAACAGTTTTTTTAAATAGTCATTTGTTATATGAAGTAGAGTCTGTGTGTGATCATGTGTCGATTGTTCATCAAGGAGAAATGATTGTACAAGGACCCTGGCGAGAATTAATGATGACTGAAGCACGAGTTGAAGTTGTAACAGATCAGCCTATAGGTGTGCCGTTGCCTTCATTTGTGACACATTATCAAAAAGTAAAAGAGGAAGAAACACGTACAAGGTGGGTTATCCAGCTTGAGAACGAATTCGATATACCAAGAATCATTCATTATTTATCTTCAAATCAGGTTCCTATCTATGAAGTTAAACCGATCATCCCTCATTTAGAGGATGTTTTTTTACATTGGGTGAACCAGAAAAAGGAGAACGCTTATGTGGATAATCAGTAAATTAACCTTTAAGGAAATTATATCGAAGCGGATCTTTTTAATTACGATCATTATGACGCTCGTTTTTCTGGCGCTTTATGGAACGGCTATTTATTTTGGTGGAAAGGACATACCAGAAGTTGGGCCTAATGGTGTTCAAGGAACAGAAGCCATCTTAATGCAGCAGTTTATCGCTTCACAACTTTTAGGAGTCGGCCTTTATTTTTCGTCTTTTATTACAGCTTTGCTTGCGATATTGTCTAGTGTTAGTGCGATTTCAGGTGAAGTGTCAAGTCATCAAATTGATACATGGTTGATGCGCCCGATTTCTAGATCCCAATTTGTGTTGGGAAAGTTTGTAGGACTAGCTCTTCTAATGATTACCTATGCAGTCGGCCTGTTTTTTAGTATCATTCTTCTTCATCAAGGGATTGGAAAAGAATGGATGGCGTTGGACATCAAACCAATACAGATGATTAAAGCCGTAAGTGTGTTTGCGATTCAGCCGTTTGTTTTGATAGCGTTTGGATTATTATTAAGTACACGAATGACAACTTTAAATGCAGGAATTGTTTCAATTGTCTTGTATGGTGCGGCCTTTATTGGGGGTTTTATTGAACAATTTGGAGCGTTAGTTGAGAAAACGAGTCTAGTAACTATCGGGATTATCACGAGTCTTGTTTTTCCAGTTGATTCAATGTATCGTAAAATGACAATTTTATTATTTGATACGACGGATAATCCATTGTCAATTGCACAAGGTGGGATGTTCACTAGTGTCTCTAACCCTAGTAATGTGATGGTTTGGTATGCGGTGCTATATGGGGTAATTGCCGTGCTTTTTTCCATTTATAGTTTTAAAAAACGTGATGTGTAAAATGGAAGTAGACACGAGATTCTGAATGCCATGAAAAAAATGTTCACGGATATAAACGATGCGAAATTGTCACTGGATGAAGTGGCTGAACAGCAGTTTTCAGGATACCTGTATACAGCCGGTATGACAAGCCCCTGACCTGCTTATTCGCACCAGCGGGAAAAAACGCCTGAGCAATTTCCTGCTCTGGCAGCTCGCCTACACGGAGTTCGGGTTTACCGATGTGTCGGATCGATACAGAGGAGTCGTTGAAAAACTAGTTGCTAATGAAATCGTACAGTGTAAAACAGCTACTCGATTTGGAACGAAGGATAATTTAACAAGGGGCGAATTAGCAATAATGATTTATAACATCTATAAGCTGTAACCAAACGTTTAGTATTAGCTAAATAAATGGTCGTAAACCTTTACGATTCCTTAGCTCAGCTGGGAGAGCGCTACCTTGACAGGGTAGAGGTCGCTGGTTCGAACCCAGTAGGAATCATTATAACAGGCCCTTGATAACCCTTTGTTGTCAAGGGTTTTTTGATATAACAGGATCTATAGTTTGAAGTATAACAGATGAGTTGGTGGCAAATTGGTGGCAAATACTAAAAAATTAACTTAGATATTTATGAAAGTTCTTTTTTGATGTCCATAGATTCATTTAAAAATAATTGTTCTAACTTTTGCGCTGCTGCCTCATCAGCGCTTTCTAAGGCATGACCATACAAATCCATAGTTGTGCCTATTTTTGAATGGCCTAAGCGTGCACTAATAGTTTTCATGTGAACGCCTTGGTTAATTAATAACGTCGCAGAAGTGTGGCGCAATTGGTGAAATGTTATTTTGGGTAATTCATGTTTTACTAAAAATTTGCTCCACCATGATGTAACACTAGAGGGGTGCATCGGTTTACCATTCCACTGTGAGAAAAGCAAGAAGTGTTCTCCGCCTTGCCATTGATCTCCTGTAGAAAGTCTTTCCTGATTTTTATATGTTTTGTATTTTTTTAGTAATTCAATCACTCCAAAAGTTAATGAAATTATTCTTATTGAATTTTTGGTCTTTGTTTCCTTCAATATATGACCATCTGCTTTGGTATAGGTAAGTGATTGGTAAACATGTATTTTCCCTTTTTCTAGGTCGATATGTTTCCACTCTAAACCGAGTAATTCCCCACGTCTCATACCAGTAGTAATAGCTAAAGAAACTATAGTTCTCCATTTAATCTCAGATGATCTTAATGCTTCCATTAATAGCCTTGTTTCTTGTTCAGAATATACATTGGTTTTTTTCTGTACCACCTTTGGTTTCTTTACATTTGCTGCAGGGCTTTCCTTTATAATTTTCCATTCTTCTGCACGTTTAAAAATATTACGTAAAATTCTATGATGATATTGAACGGTTGCATCAGAAAGAGTACCTTCCTTGCCATCTGCTCTAGTCCCCTCTTTTTGTAAGGATGTAAGGAAATTTAGTATATGAATACTTTTAATATTTTCTAATTTTAAGTGTCCGAATTCGGGCAAAATACGTTTATTTAAGTAAACCAGGTAAGTTTCATAAGTCTTTGGAGACAGATGTTTTTTTGCGTATTTCTCCTTCCATTCTTCTACAAATGATGAGAAAGCCATTTTTTCAGGAGCAATATATTCGCCTACTTCGATTTCAGTAACAAACTTCGCTAGTTCCTTTTTGGCTTCTGTTTTGTTTTTACATTTGATTGTTTTTGTGCGTCGAATACGTTTTCCATTTGAATTTATTCCGGCATCCACAACTAATCGGAAAGAGTCTGATCCACGTTTTTCAATATATGCCATATAGAGTTCCTCCTTTTTAACATTAGAATGTTAATTTACTAGTTTTTTAGGCATAACATCTATTAAGAATATTACATTCAGCATTCCTCCTTTCATTTTTTGTTCTTGACCCATTCAAAGAGATCATTTGGATTGAGGCTATATACTTGTGCACTTTCTTCAATTGAGTATTTACCTGATAAAACATTATCGATTGCTCTTTTTTTATCTTGTCTCAATCTATCTTGTTTTCTAATTTCTTCTGGGTTGATTAGCCTTTTACGCTCATTTCTTTGTTGTTGCAACCTCTTTTTACATTCATCACTACAGGTGGCTTTGTTTACACCATTTCCTCTCATCTTATATAAACTGAAAGTTTTACCGCAAAATGTACATAAACTATATTTACCACTTAGGACAACTGCACAGAACAACTCAAACCATGCAAGAGATAATGGATTATTTGCTGCCCCTGCAATAACCGATGATAATTTTAAGGTGGATTGACACGTTTCTTCTGATTCTAAGTCTGCGGGTATTAACTGAACTTCACCTAAACGATCATGGTACAAGGAAAGCGGAGATATCGAATCCTTTTTATATTTTCGCTCAAACTCCATAATGTGTCTCTCTCTTAATTCGTAAAAATCCCAGTTTATTGCTCTCTCGCCATTTGTATAATTCCAGCACAAATAAAATAGTTGAATTAGCTCAAATGTAAGGCTAAATGGTGTTCCGTTAAGGTTTACTTGATTATGTAGTAGGTATTCGGTATTTGAAGAATTCAACTTAAGAAAAACACTAGAATAATCAATGTCAATATTCTCATAAGCTTCTTTAATTAAATTAACTATTATGTTTTTATCTGGTAGGGACTGTGGTAACAAACTATCTGGATCTGTGTTAAGTTGTTCGAAGAATTTTACTGCTAATGAATTGATTATCGGTAAAGGATTTGACTTTTCCCTTAGTCCCTCTGAAAGTTCGACTCGAGACTGGACTGAGCCAAATATGTGTTGTTCGAAAACTTCAGTATCCTTTGAAAAGGCTAATAAATTTGTCACATTTTGTTTATTAAAAATAATTGTTTTTTTCAATTCAATTTCTCCTTGAGATATCTATGTTTAGATTTGTCACGTTTTATAAACAATTTTACTAATCGTGACATTGTAATTACAATAATATTAGCATTATTAATAACCTTAATCAAGAAGGAGTTGTCTAAAAATGTTTCATAGAGCTAATGAAGATATTCGTAGTGCAAAAGGTAAGATCACGAATTGGATGATTGCAGATAAGTTAGGGATTCACGAGGTAACATTCATTCGATATATGCGGAAAGAGATGACAGAAACAGAAAAGGCGAGAGTATTATCTGCTATTGACGAAATTAAAGATGAACTGAAGGGAGAAAATTGATTATGGACTGTCAAACGATCACGGTAAAAGAGGCTTCTGAGTACTTAGGAATTTCAAAAGATTTAATTTATGCACTGGTACGTCAAAGACAAATACCTCATGTGAAAGTGGGAAAACGTATTTTATTTAGAAGAGAAGTGTTAAATGGTTGGTTGGAAAAACAGGAAAGCGATTCTCTTTGCAATTGATCAAAAAACAAGAAGATATAACGATAACTCAAAAATCACCTCAAAACAACATGCTCTGTAAAATATAGTTCATCGTAGTGGTCATTGAATTATGTTTAAGAATAATTAACTTATTTATAACAAGTAGAGTGAAAACTGTATAGAAGATATAAAAAAGGTGCTTCTCATCTAGGAGAATGCACACGCACGGACCAGCGGATTTATATAAAGATGATTTTAACGAAAAAAATACCTTCAAGCTTTATATGGAACGAATCGAGCGGCTAGTTTAACCTTTGGACTTCCGATGATAAACAATCACAGTCGTATCAAGTACAGGAGATTTAATCAGCAGTAATGCTGTACAACTCCGTGAATCAAAAAACGTTTATTTTGGTTTAGAGTTGCAAAAAGATAATTTAGGAGAGTTCAAGCGTGGAGCAAATACGGATATTGTTTCCTTACCGTATGTATGGGCTGAACTTGATGTTAGAGACGGTATTCATGCAGCAGACATGGAAGTAGTCCAAGCAAAGCATTATTAATCACGGTGGGGAGGCTTACATTGTTACTAGTTACAGGAAAAATAAACCGTTTCTTGTTGGGACAATAGCGGTTTTAAAAAGTAGTAACCATGTTGGGGGTGATTACTTATGAAAAATAACTATGCTCTTGAGTATATCATAGAGCAGATCAAAGAGAACATTGATGTCCGAGAAATTGCAGGGGAACATCTTAATTTAAGCAAAAAAGGAATGGCCAGTTGTCCGTTTCATTCGGATAGTGATCCGTCATTTTCAGTTAGTTCAAAGAAGAAAAGGTTCAAGTGTTTTAGCTGTGGAATTGGTGGCGATGTTATCAGCTTATATGCTGCACTCAATAATGTATCGAATGGACAGGCCATATATCAATTAGGGAAGCGTTTAGGGTTATCTAATAGTAAGCCATTACCGGAACCCATACAACGTCAATATGCCAAAAAGATACAGGATAAGAACCTAGAGGGACGATTTCTCCAATTTTATAAACAAGTTTTTTATGATCTATGTACGATACGAGATATGATGACCGGTTTAGCCAAGCAATATGACTACTTGGAAGATGTAGAGAATGATGAATTACTTATTCGGTACTATCATGATCGAGCCTACCACGAATATTTACTAGAGTGGTTACATGATGGATTACTAGAAGAAATCAGTTTTGAACGACAAATAGAAATATTTTCAGTGGCAAAGGAGGTTGTAGAACGATGGGGAAAACTCTTGCAGACACGATTCGAGGATACGACGGTTTAGAGGAAATGCTTATGAAGGACATAGACAACGAATGGGCTGATACAAAAAAAGATGAACAAGACTATGCTCAAGATTGGAAAGATCAATTGCAGAAAACACAAAATGGTAGGAATTATAGTCAAGCTTTTAATACATTATTAATCTTTCGAAATGATGAGCAGCTAAAAGGGAAGTTTACTTTTAATCTTTTGACACAAAGGCTGGAGATCACCGGGGCCGTACCTTGGGAGAGGTTAGATGACTGTAAAGAAATTACAGATCATGATGACTCTTGCTTGCGAAATTATTTATCCATATACTATGACATCAAAGCAAAAGACGTCATATATGACGCATTGAATCAAGTTGTATTAGATAACAAATATCATCCTATCAGAGACTACTTAAATAGCATTCGGGATAAATGGGATGGTAAGGCAAGAATAGACACATTGCTCATTGATTTTTTCGATGCTGATGATACAGAATTGATTAGATGGCAAACAAGGTTGACGTTGATCGGAGCGGTTAAACGTGCATTTAAGCCAGGATGCAAATGGGACTATGTATTGGTATTGAAGGGAGACCAAGGTATAGGTAAATCAACTCTCCTAAAAAAAATAACAAAAAAGGAAGAATGGTTTTCTGATTCCTTAGATGATATGAGGGGCAAGGAAGCAAAAGAGCAAATTCAAGGTAAATGGATAATCGAATTAGGAGAAATGGCAGCTGTCGGAAAAGGAGATCAAAAACGAACAAAGCAGTTTATCTCCTCAGAATACGATGAATTTAGATCACCCTATGGGAGAAGAACAAACCGTTATCCAAGACAATGCATTTTTGTCGCTACGACTAATGATGAATTACCTCTAAAAGATGATACAGGCGGCAGACGTTGGTGGATAGTTGAAGTTAAAAGTAAATGGTTTGAAAAGGATTTTCCAATGGAAGTCGATCAAATATGGGCAGAAGCGGTTCATGTTTATGACCGAATGGAATTGCGCGGGGAACAATTAAAATTACCGAATTATCTTGAAAATGAAGCTAGAAAAATACAATCAGAGAATACAGATAAAGGTCTTTATGCTGCCGAAATTGAGTATGTCCTTCAAAGGGGGTACATCGAAAAGAAAGGCTTTCAAGTCAACACAAAAATACCTATTAATGAAACATGTGCTGTTCATATATGGGAAGAAGTATTAGGCCAACATAAATGTAATTTAAACAAAGCAACAGCTAGAGAAATAAATGCCGTATTAAAAAATATTGAAAGTTGGGAGTGTCTAGGTAGAAGGCAGTTTAGAGATTACGGAAAACAGACTGTTTATAAGCGAAAGGACAAATAACAGAGGACATATGTCTTTTATATGTATGCAAGGGTTGAGCCTTACAGCCACAAGGGATAGAGGAACTAAAAGACATATAAGACATATGATTTTATATGAACTTTATAAGTGGTGAGTAGATACAGAGCAATATATAGATAAAACAGCAATTACTATTCATTTGTAAGAGAATCAAGGTTTTATATGTCTTATATGTCCTCAAGTCCCTTAGCCTTACAGCCATAAGGGAAAGAGTGCGGACATATAGTGGACATATAATGTTCTTATGTAGATACGAGGAAGTGAAACGATGCTTAAATATCGCTATACGGATACAGAAGTGAAAAAACTACTATTAACAGCTATTATCTTGATTGACACTAGGGAAAGAGTTAATGACCATATCATTAGCTATTTTCAGCAACAGAAGATTCCTTATAAGAACGCGAAGCTGGATACAGGTGATTATTCTATTATGCTTCCACAGATGACTGCGCTGGGGATACAAAGGGATTTATACTTACCGGTAGCCATTGAACGAAAAAATAGCATAGATGAACTTATAGGCAATTTTAAAGCGGATAAACGAACGGCCTTTCAGAATGAATTGATACGTTCCCGGGAAATGGACTTTGTCCTAATGGTAGAGCAGAAGAACGGATATGAGGATATAGTGGCTTACAATTACCGATCACAAATGAAGCCTGCTTCGGTGATTGGCACTTTAAAGTCATTCGAGATCCGCTACAAGTTTAATACTATCTTTGTAGACAAGAAGCTGTCTCCACTATGGATTTATCATCATCTTTACTACAAAATGAGAGATGAATTAAAACAGCTTTAAGTGCATGAGGACATGGACGTGAAAGTTGACTAGGAATTTGATTTTAATGAGATAGAAACTTCGTAGTTGGGCGAATTGGGGCTGAATGGGATCGAACAATTAAAACCCGCACTTGAACGAAATTGGAAAGTACGTCATCCGCTCTGAAAGGTGGTAGAAGAAAATGGAAGATAATCTGCAAAAATTAAACTTGAAACAAGAAAAGACCATTATGGCTCTGTTAACGGAACCTACCATTCGACAAGCGGCTGAAAAGGCAGGAGTAGGAGAAACTACGCTTTATAGATGGCTTCAAGAAAAGGATTTTGACAAAGCTTTTAAAGAGGCAAAAAAGGTGGCTCTTTCTCAAACGATTTCGAGATTACAACAAACAACAACTAGTGCAGTTGAAACTCTGAAATCTGTTATGGAGAATGAAGAATCTCCTGCGAGTAGTCGTGTAACAGCGGCGAAAACGGTTCTTGAGATGGCATTTAAAGCTTATGAAATGGAAGATTTAGCGGCACAAATTGAAGAGATGCAAGAAGATATCGAAGAAGTTAAAGCTGCGGCAAAATAACGAACAGTTAATGAATTAAAGAATCTGGAGCGTGGAGCCTGGGTTGAAAGAGTGGAACCTAGAAAGGGGTGACGCTTATGCTTAAACGGCAAATCAAGTTGATGAGAAAAGAGTTAGATAAAATCACGAAAAGTAAAATAAGCGGTATCTTTTTCGTTGATTTGAAGAACAATCAATATACTGTCAGACCATCTAATGAAGAAACGATCGTCTTTCAAGGGACTGAGGCTGAATTTAAAGTATACAGCAAAAATCATGATGAATGTTTTTTTGTTATTATAAACAATATCAAGACTGATTGGATGAAGTGACGAGTAGAAATACTCGTTTTTTTATATTTGCGTATGTAGTCGCAACAAAAGGAACAACTGTTGCAGTTCGTATCCGTATGTGAACTGTTTGCCAGTCACATTTTCTTCGATTAGTTCTATTGTGTCACAACCTGTATATACGGTGAGATGTACTCGATGGAACAGGAGCACTTGCTTCATTTGTTCGGATTGGATCGACGGTTCCATTGGTGTCTATTAAACAAAGTGACGTTCTCAAGATAAAAATTGAGGATGGGAAGTTGATTCCTATACCTCTTGAATTCGAAACTAAAAAGAGAAAAGAGAAAGCCGAAAACTTACTGGGAAAATTAAAAAATAAAAATAGATAAAGGTTAAATCCCTAGCCTTTTGGTTGGAGTTTTTTTATTTATCTAGCATAAATGACTATATTTCTTTTTCTGGTCTTATAGCCATTTTCTTTTTATGTTTTGAGAATTATGTAAAAATTGAATTTTTTGATTACTTAATCGTGGTAAAATTTACACAGGGGAGGGTGTTTATGATAAAAAAATTTTACTTTATCTGTATAATCATCTATTTTATTTTCCCTACAGTTATTGCAGCACATCCAGGGAACACTGACAGTAGTGGTGGGCATACATGTCGGACGAATT
Source organism: Domibacillus sp. F004 (assembly GCF_057814295.1). Classification (NCBI taxonomy): domain Bacteria; kingdom Bacillati; phylum Bacillota; class Bacilli; order Caryophanales; family Bacillaceae; genus Domibacillus; species Domibacillus sp. F004. Next base: position 84,896 of record NZ_JBVATB010000004.1, on the reverse strand, counting down.
GCGACGACTGGGGATTGAATTATGGTGAATATCATTATCATGATAGTTCCAGTGACACCTATGATTATTATGACTCAATAGGTGATTATGAGGAAGGGTATGATAATGGATATGACTTGGCTTATGGTAATACATCAGAATGCGAAAAAGACTATAATTGGGAATGGGAAGGAACTCAGGACTATGGAGATGGTTTTGAAGATGGAATAGAGGACGGACATTGGGGCGGATTAGAGGTATGTTATGAAGATAGTTATGCAGCTGGAATGGAAATTGGAGAAGATGAGTCATACGAAGGCATAAAATATAATGAGGATCAGGAAATTGAAGATTTGTATGATACGAATTCATATCTAAAGGGATATGCAGCAGGGTACAATGAGGATGCCTATGCTGATGCAATAGTAGATAAAAAGGATTATCTAATTGAGGAAACACCAATTAATCAAAAAGAACAATCAGAGGAGGAAGAAAACGCACTGCCTTTTATAGCAGGTATTGTGGTAATAGTTGGAATTATTATAATTTATTCAATTTATAATAAATTTCCATAATAATAAGGTAAAAATAATACATTTAAAATTTCAGGTGAAAAATTGATATAATTTAAAAGTGAAATGTTAATCAGTGGTAAAAAATTAAATGGTGGGATGCTAATGGATCAGGCAAAAGATTTATTAATAGAGGCAGTGCAAAAGAATATTGAACTAAAAAGTAATCCTAATTGGAAGGATGAGTTACTTGAAAAGGCTCCACCTATATTGTGGTTCGGGGATACAAAGACCAAGCTACCTAAAATTATTACTATAGGAGCAAACCCATCACGGGAGGAATATTTAGAACATCACAAAAAAGATGCCCAATCATTAATTGTTAATAAGAAAGAGAACTCTTTAAAATATCTTAGCAAACCTCGATTTAGAACATTGATGCCGAACGAATCTTTAACTGATATTCTTTCTGATGAAACTCTACAAGAAGAAATAATAGAGAGTTACAATAGTTATTTCTCTAAGGAAGGAAACCCCTATATAAATTGGTTTGGTAAGCCTAGCGGATTTAAAGTAGAAGCGTTTCTAAACGGTTTAAATGCTTCTTATTATAATGAAAATAATCAGTATAACTTTAATGCTATACATATAGATTTATTTCCTTTGGCAACTGTTTCTGATTTTAAAGAAATCACCCATTTGGCCGAAAAGGATTTATTTGATAATGGATGGGCACAAAAGTTTTTAGATCAATTATTAGAAACGTTTACTCCATCACCAAAACTTATAGTTGTATTTGGAAGGACAAATTTTCTTAAACTAAAAAGGTTATTTCCTGAAAGCATTGTGACTAAAAAAGGTAAGAAGCACTATCATCAAAATAAAAATGGGGAACAAGTTCCCTGTACTTACTGGATAGGTAGATTTGGTTCCTATAAACTTGTTGGTTTATCAATAAATTTAGGGAATCCGCGAAGCTTTACGACTAAAGATTTAAACAATTTAGGTAAAGATATACTCAAAGAACTTAACTATCTTAGCTATTGATCTGAAAAATTAGAATGAATTTTTGATAATGCCTTTTCTGGTGTCGATAGTAGAAAATCAATTTCAAAAAGGGAGTTATCATAGAGAATATAACCTTATGTAAAACATTATATATCTAAGAAAGAGGTGCAAAATGAAAGTAAAACATGTTGGTATTTCACATAGCATTTCAGTTCCAGTTGAACGTTGCGTAGCTCTTTTAGATAAAGAATATACCGCTTTAAATTACACAATTGAATTTCACCAGACCCCGGAACGCATACAATATGAACGAGCTAAGAAACCTATTTATTCTGATGAAATATATGAACAAATCTTAAATGGTAAAGAGCAACCAGCCGGCCAAACGATACCTATGAAAAAATTGATAAGATTGTATTTATTTAATTTGCAAGACATTAGAATGCGAAATGAGGAACAATATAAAATAGAAATCGTAGCTAATCTTTTTCACGAGATATGTCATGCTTATCAGTCGAGCACTGGATTGTATTCTAAAGAAGAGGAAATTAAAATCATCGATGGTCGTAAAAGCGAGTATTTGAATCTTCCTTCTGAAAGGGAAGCTTATTTATTTCAGGAAAAACAAATGAATAAACATATGCTGGAGATCAGTGGAATTTTAGGTGTCCCTAAATTTCATTACAAATTAAAGCCAGAAATCAACGAAGTCATAAAGGTAATGGAAATTTAAATATTAAGACTCATTGAGATTGTTTGTTAGTTATATAAAGGTTAATTAATTATGTTTTTACTATTTTAAATCTGTAATTATCTAATAAAAGGGAAACATAGTCCCTTTTATTTTTTCTTTTCCTTCTTTTATCAGATGATCTTCTTTGTTTAAAGCAATTAGGATTTTCTTTTCTACTACAATACTTTTTATCTTTTTTTTCATAGATTATATTTCCACATAAAGTACAGGCCTTAATAAGCTTTTTTTTTCTATATTTACTACGTTATTTAATTCCTACTCTAAATAACCTTTCCAACCAAAAACACGGGTCACTGTTATTTTATTATGAAAGATATCATTATACCTTTCATGATCAAGGAGTTCCTGCAAATTGTTTGCTCCAATGTCAAAACTTCCTTCGATGCAATGATGAAATAACAGAAGCTATAAAAAAAATCTTTTCCCTGTATCTTCAGGGTGTTGGATTCGAGTCAATTGCAAAAGAAATGGATAAAGCGGGATACTCGACTCCTGCTCTTGTCGCAGAAAAGAAAAATGCAGGGCAGTATTGGCATGGCTCTACAGTTAAAGGCATTTTGAAAAATCCTCATTTATTGAATTTATAGGAAATTATCCCTGTATAATGTTCGATGAAAGTGAAGAGTGTCCTTTTTTATCTCTCTGCGAGAGGATAAAACCCTTAGGTTGCTTTCTAATAGCTGGAATCAATAGTTATGTTAAAATTGAACAAAAAGGAATGTGTCAATGAATAACTAAGGTATCATTCCTCACGGTTATTGGAAAGAGGTGCGTTAAGGTTGCTCAAGCTTGAAGATATTAAAAAAGATGCAATGATTAATGGCTTAATACCTAATGAAGTTGTTCGAATATTGAGTTATGATCCCGTTGGGACAGACGCCGTAACGATTTATTTTAAGTCGGCAAGTGGTGTTGTTCAAGAGAGAATGCTATTTCGTAGTGATGAAACGAATTTGTCTCTTGCTCAAATAGGACGACCTTGGTCTTTTGATGCTGATGGAGATGCATTTAAGTTAGTAGCTGAGGCTTATCGTATAAATCTTGCCCATCTATTTGATCCTATGATGGCTGTTCATACTTCAAATGTTGAACCATTGCCACACCAAATTACTGCGGTTTACGAGTCAATGTTGCCACGCCAACCCTTAAGATTTGTATTGGCAGATGACCCTGGTGCAGGTAAGACAGTCATGGCAGGTCTCTTAATGCGTGAACTTTCAATCCGTGCAGATGCTAGGAAAATTTTAATTATTGCACCTGGTAGTTTGGTTGAACAGTGGCAAGATGAAATGTACGAGAAATTTGATATGTATTTCGAGATATTTTCTCGAGAAATGGTAAATTCAAGCTTAACGGGAAATCCTTTTGAAGAAAAGGAATTGTTAATTAGTCGAATCGACCAATTAAGTCGGAGTGATGAGTTACAGGAAAAGCTTAAAGCAACTCAGTGGGATCTTATTGTAGTAGATGAGGCCCATAAGATGTCTGCAAGCTGGTACGGACAAAAAGTTCATGAAACCAGAAGGTTTAAACTTGGGAAACTGGTAGGAAGCATTACTAGACACTTTCTTTTAATGACGGCTACCCCGCATAATGGGAAAGAGGAAGACTTTCAACTTTTTTTATCTCTCCTTGATTCAGATAGATTTTATGGGAAATTCCGCGATGGGGCTCACAAGGTAGATGTCAGTGATTTAATGAGAAGAATGGTAAAAGAAGATTTGGTCAAATTTGACGGAACCCGACTTTTTCCTGAAAGACGTGCAAATACCGTTAATTATGAGTTATCAGATTTGGAAGCTAAACTTTATTCTCAAGTAACCACTTATGTTAAAGAAGAAATGGATAGGGCTGATAAGCTAGCGGATAAGAAAAGAAAAGGCACCGTAGGATTTGCCTTAACTTCATTACAGAGACGATTAGCATCTAGTCCAGAAGCGATATATCAATCATTGAAAAAACGTAAAGAGCGTTTAAAACGTAGAATAGAAGAAATGAAAATCCAGCAACGTGGTAGAAATCTATGGGATATAGAAATGGATGTCCCAGAAGATATATACGAATCTGAAGATGAAATGAATAACGAAGAATTTGAAGATTTTGAGCAGGAAGTGGTCTCTCAGGCTACTGCAGCACAAACAATTAAAGAGTTAGAGCGTGAAATTAGGGTACTGCATCAGCTTGAACAGCTGGCTTATGAAGTAGTCCAATCTAATCAGGATACCAAATGGTTTCAACTATCGAAACTATTGCTTGATGAACCGAATATGCGGGATATAGAAGGAAATCATCGTAAATTAATTATTTTTACCGAACATCGCGACACCCTTAATTACCTGCACCACAAAATCACGAGTTTGATTGGCCGCTCGAATGCAGTGGTGACCATTCATGGAGGTATCAAACGTATTGATCGTCGCAAGATACAAGAGCTATTTCGTAATGATCCGGATACAATTATCTTGATTGCTACAGATGCGGCGGGAGAAGGTGTAAACTTACAAAACGCAAATCTTATGGTTAATTATGATTTGCCTTGGAATCCTAATCGTTTGGAACAACGTTTTGGACGTATTCACAGGATTGGACAAACAGAAATATGCCACTTATGGAACCTTGTAGCATCTGAGACTCGTGAAGGGGATGTATTCCAGCGATTGCTTAATAAACTTGAAATAGAACGCGAAGCTCTCGGAGGAAGAGTGTTTGATATCTTAGGGGAAGTTTTTCAACACAAGTCGCTACGTGAACTGCTTATTGAAGCGATTCGTTACGGTGATAACCCATTGGTACGAGCCCGATTGGAAGAACAGGTTGAAGGTTCTCTTGACACCGCGCATTTAAAGGAAATTATGAATAGAAACGCATTGTCTGAAGAAGTAATGAGCCCTGAGAGATTATACAAGGTAAGAGATGAAATGGAGAAAGCACAAGCTCGAAGGCTACAGCCATATTTCATTCGTGCTTTTTTCAGAGAGGCTTTTGCATGGTTGGGTGGAGAGTTAAAGGTACGAGAACACGATCGTTATGAGATTTCTCATGTACCAGCTGTAATCCGTGAGCGTGATCGACAGATTAATGGCCGTGATCGAGGTAATCGTAAACCTGTACTTAAAAAATATGAAAGAATTTGCTTCGATAAGCAGTTAATTCGTGTCAAAGGTAAGCCTATGGCAGATTTAATCCATACTGGACACCCTCTTATGCAGGCAGTGACAGACCTAGTCTTAGAGCGTGAGCGAGGGAAATTAAAACAAGGGGCTGTTTTTATTGATCTTACTGATGACAGTGTTAAACCTTGTATGCTGTTTATGGTGGAGCATGCAGTAAAGGAACAGCAAGTTAGAAATAATTCTAGAGAAGTGTCCCGTCGCGTACAATTTGTTACAATTGATGAGCAAGGTAGTGTTTCTATGGCAGGGGATGCTCCCCACCTCGATCTACAAAGGGCTTCTGATGAAGAACTTGTCTTAATTCAGGATGTATTAAACCAATCATGGTTGGCAAGTGACCTAGAATCCTTTGCAACTCGTTATGCGGCTCAGTACCTGGGTGCTCCCCATTATGAAGAGGTGAGAGAACACCGTGAACGAGAGGTAGAACGCACCATTCAAGCTGTTCATGAACGACTCGTAAAAGAGATTAACTTTTGGCAAGACCGTTATATAAAGCTATCGGAAGATATTGCTGCTGGTAAACAGCCACGGATGCAATTAGAGAATGTGCGACGTAATATAGATGAACTTACTGCTCGTCTCGAACAACGCCGAAAGGAGTTAGAAGAAAAGCGTCATGTCGTATCTGCCACTCCAGTTATAGTTGGAGGTGCATTAGTCATCCCTGCTGGATTGTTAGATCTTAGAAAAGGTCAACTACCAACTGTAGATGCTATTAATAGGAAGCGTATTGAACAACTTGCTATGCAGACTGTTATGGATATAGAACGCCAGATGGGACATGAAGTAATCGATGTATCTGCCGAAAAATGTGGCTGGGATATAACAGCTCGTATACCTCTTGGCGATGGAAGGTATGATAAGGAGCGACACATTGAAGTAAAAGGTCGTGCTAAAGGCCAAGATACCATAACAGTTACCCGTAACGAGATGCTCTATGCCTTAAACCAAGGTGATAAATTTATTCTAGCTATTGTGATCGTTGACGGTCATAATGTTGATGGACCATATTATATAAGGAACCCATTCCATGAAAAGCCTGATTGGGCTGAAGTAAGTAAAAATCTTGACTTAAAGCTCCTTATAGAGAAAGCCGAGAAACAAAATTTATAATCATAAAACAATATGAAAGTAAGTGGGCGAAAAATGAGTAAAATTAAAATTCCAAAGAAATTAATCGAGGTAGCTTTACCACTTGATGATATTAATATAGAAGCTAGCCGTGAAAAATCGGTCCGTCACGGGCATCCATCAACACTCCACCTTTGGTGGGCAAGGCGGCCATTAGCCGCAGCTCGTGCTGTATTATTTGCACAACTTGTTAATGATCCAGGATATGAACGACACCTACAACGAGGGGTAAACAAGGAAGTAGCACAAAAGGAACGAGAGCGATTATTTGATATAATGCGCAGACTTGTTAAATGGGAGAATAGGAATAACGAAGGCGTTTTACGTGAAGCGAAAGAAGAAATCTGGAAGAGTTGGCGCGAAACATGTGAATTGAATAAAGGGGTTGAAGGATTTGATCCAGATAAACTTCCTGCTTTCCATGATCCCTTTGCAGGAGGAGGAACCATTCCGCTAGAGGCACAGCGACTTGGGCTAGAAGCATATGGGTCTGATTTAAATCCGGTCGCAGTAATGATCAACAAAGCCATGATCGAAATTCCTCCAAAATTCACAGGACTACCCCCAGTTAATCCTGAGGCAAGGATTACAATGGAAACTTCTGCTGAGTGGAAAGGAGCTGCAGGTCTAGCAGATGATGTACGCTATTATGGGAAGTGGATACGTGAAGAAGCATTTAAACGGATAGGTCAACTTTACCCCGAGGTAGATTTACCAGTAGAGAATGGTGGGGGTAAAGGTACTGTGATCGCGTGGATATGGGCTCGAACGGTTAAAAGCCCTAACCCAGCTTTTAGCCATGTTGATGTGCCATTAATTTCAAGCTTTTATCTTTCAAAAAGAAAAGGGAATGAAATCTATCTTGAACCTGTAATTGAAGGTGACAAGTATAGCTTTATAGTGAAAAAAGGGAAACCCGAAAATGACAAAACTATAAAGAATGGTACCAAGTTAGCAAGAGGGGCTAACTTTCAATGTTTATTGTCGGAAACGCCCATGTCTCCAAACTACATCAAAAGTGAAGGTGTGCAAGGGAGATTAGGTAATAAGTTAATTGCGGTAGTTGCAGAAGGTCCGCTAGGAAGGGTTTATCTTCCTGTAACAGAGGATGTGGAGAAACTCTCTACTTCGATAGAACCTTATTGGGCTCCAGAAACAGAAATACCAGGTGATCGTCGATCGATGTTCACCCCATTATATGGACTTACACATTTTCAACATCTTTTTACTACGCGTCAGCTTGCTTCTCTAACAACTTTTTCGGATTTGGTACTTAAAGCCCATGAGAGGGTGTTGCTAGATGCGAGCAAGGTAGAATTTGATTCAGGTCTAAAACCTCAAGACTACGCAAATGCTGTATGTGTTTATCTTGCTTTTGCTGTAAACAAATTAGCAGATAGAGGTTCTACAATATGTTCTTGGGATTCATCAAGAGATAGCCTTCGTAATACATTTGGGCGACAAGCAATCCCGATGACTTGGGACTATGCAGAAGCAAACCCATTCTCAAGTTCAACAGGCAATTTTCTAAACGGTGTAGATTGGGCAGTTCGTGTATTACAAGGTCTTTCGTCAAATACACCTGGAATAGCAATTCAAAGTAATGCTTCGATACAAAATATTAGTAAATTTAAAGTGGTTTCAACCGATCCACCGTACTATGACAACATAGGGTATGCCGATCTATCAGATTTTTTCTATATTTGGCTTCGCCGTTCATTAAAACCCCTTTATCCAGATTTATTTGCAACTCTTGCAGTTCCTAAAGCAGAGGAACTAGTGGCATCACCATATCGTCATGGGAACAAGGAGAAAGCAGAAGAGTTTTTTTTACGTGGTATGAAAAACGTAATGTACAACTTAACAAATCAAGTGCATCCTGCTTTCCCAGTAACTATATATTACGCTTTTAAACAATCTGAAACAGAAGAAAGTGGAACATCTTCAACTGGTTGGGTAACATTTTTAGATGCTGTTATAAAAGCAGGATTTACAATTACAGGTACTTGGCCGATGAGAACGGAACTATCTAATAGAATGGTTGGTTCTGCAACAAATGCCTTGGCTTCTAGTATTGTTTTAGTTTGTCGTCCTCGAAAAGATGAAAATGAGGCTATATCCCGCCGATCTTTTATTCGAGATTTAAATGAAGTTATACCTGAAGCTTTAGAAGAGATGCTAGGTGGAAAAGGGGATATTTCTCCAATTGCCCCTGTAGATTTACAACAAGCAGCTATCGGACCAGGTATGGCTGTGTTTTCAAAATACACTGCTGTTCTGGAAGCGGATGGTTCTCCAATGACTATAAAAACGGCATTGCAATTGATCAATAAAGTTGTGGATGCTTACTTAAACTCCTCAGATGGAGAATTGGACCCAGAAACTTCGTTTTGTCTTAACTGGTTCGAGCAATATGGTTGGAAGACTGGTAAATACGGACAGGCAGAAGTTTTAGCAACTGCTAAAGGAACTACAGTTGATAGTATGAGAAACGCTGGTGTACTTTCCGCTTCACATGGTGAGGTGCGTTTGTTTAAATGGCAGGAACATTCAGCAGAATGGATACCTGAACAAGATACTAGAACTCCAGTATGGGAAGGATTGCATCAGTTAATCCGTGCATTACAGCAAGAAGGTGAACAAACTGCAGGTGGCCTCTTAACAGGTATGGCTGTTCAATCTGAGGCTATTCGCACTTTGGCATATCGTCTTTATACTTTGTGTGAGCGTAAAGGTTGGGCGGAAGATGCCAGAGCTTATAATGAGTTAATTGAAAGCTGGGATGCGATTGATGCGGTTGCGAATGAGATCGGCTATAAAGATACACAGATTGAATTATTTTAATAAATCACAATATGGTAAGGAGAGGTGAATATCCATGTCATTAAAACCGTGGCGGGAGATCGCTATACCACATAAGGATGTGCTGCAAGGTACTTTTCAACAATCCGAATTTGCTGCTGATTTAAGCCGTGTTCATGCTGGAACAGCATCCACAGAATACGGTGATGCAAAACTATTCTATGCTAGAACATTCATAACTGAGGGAATGCGGTTACTGCTTGACTCAGTTGTTCGTCGGATTTGTGGTCAGGGAGGAGATCCGGTTATTCAATTACAAACTGCATTTGGTGGTGGGAAAACGCATACGATGCTTGCTGTGTATCATTTGGTTAGTCGGAAGGTTCCAATAAGTGAACTGCATGGTTTATCTCCGATTATTGATGCAACGGGTGTTATTGAAGTTCCAAAAGCGAAAGTGATTGTTTTGGATGGAAATCAGTTATCTCCTAATCAGCCCCAGCTTCGGGATGGAGTTTTAGTGAATACAATGTGGGGGGAGCTAGCCTGGCAACTTGGTCAAATGGAGGCTTACAATCTTGTAAAAGAGGCGGATGTAAGTGGTACTTCACCTGGAAAAGGAGTGTTAACAGAACTATTCAGCAGATACTCCCCTTGTGTTATTCTTGTTGATGAATTAGTTGCTTATCTTCGGCAGTTTGAAGAAGGCAGAACTTATACAGGTGGAACTTTTGACTCTAATTTATCCTTTATTCAAGCGCTAACTGAATCCTTGAAAGCTTCTCCTCAATCCATAATGCTCGCTTCATTACCTGAATCAGAGGCTGAATTGGGCGGTGTCAGGGGACAACAATCACTTGACGCATTAGAGAGGTATTTTGGACGTATACAAGCACTATGGAAGCCTGTGGCAACAGAAGAAGCATTTGAAATTGTACGACGTAGATTATTTTCCACCTTAACTGATGTTCGCTCATTAGAGGAAAGCTGCCGTGCCTATGCTGAGATGTATGTACAGAACAGTGCAGATTTTCCTATAGAAACACAGGAAAGCCACTACTTAGATCGCTTGAAACAATCGTATCCAGTTCATCCAGAAGTGTTTGATCGTTTGTACGAAGATTGGTCTTCCTTAGAGAAGTTTCAACGGACACGCGGTGTTCTTAAATTAATGGCTAAGGTTATTCATAAGTTATGGACTGAAGGGAATACTGCACCTATAATCCAAGCAAGTGACTTACCTTTATATGATCAGAACGTCCGCAATGAATTAGTATATTATTTACCTCAAGGCTGGGACCCTGTGCTTGAACGGGATGTGGATGGATCACGAGCCGAAACGGTAAATATTGATCGGGATTCTCGATTTGGTGCATATCAGGCTGCAAGAAGGGTAGCTAGAACGATATTTTTAGGAAGCGCACCTAGTGGGATGTTACAAACACAACGAGGAGTTGATCTTGAACGTATTCTGCTTGGAAGTGTACAACCAGGGCAGACCATAGGTGTCTATAAGGATGTTGTACGTCGGATGAGTGATAGCCTACACTACCTAAATACAGTGAATAACCGTTATTATTATGACACTCGTCCGAATCTTAGAAGGGAAATGGAAGAGCGTAAAAGACGCTTTACAGATCTAGATAAAGATATCCGAATACGTATAAGTAAGTGGCTAGGCAGACGTGAACAATTTTCAGGTGTACATATCTTTACACCTTCAACTGATGTGCCTGATGATGAAGAGCTACGTTTGATAATTTTGCCAATAAATGCTGGATATAGTCGTTCTCAACATAATCAGGCAGAGGTATTTGCTAATGGAATTTTAACAAAGAAGGGTTCGCAACCTAGGAGTAACCAAAATAGATTAATCTTTTTAGCTCCTGATTACGAGGTAATGCAACGTTTACGTGACAGTGTTCGTAGTATGTTATCATGGCAATCCATTATGACAGATATCAAAGATGCACGATTGAACTTGGATCTTATTCAACAAAAACAAGCGAAAGAACAGTTTGAAAGATCCGAGGAAGTAGTTGGGCGTACGTTGCGTGAAACGTACAAATGGCTCCTTATTCCCTTTCAAGAAGCTAGGCAGGGTAAAATAAGTGATGTTATGTGGGAAACTATCTCAATTCAATCAAACGCTCAAGATACTGTCCAAGAAATCATTAATAAATTGAGAGAGAATGACTTACTAATTACTAATTGGGCTCCAGTTCATTTAAATAATATACTTAAAAAATGGTTCTGGAAAGAAGACCTGCAGCACGTTTCTGCTCTTGATGTTTGGCAAAAAACTTGCCAATATCTATATCTTCCACGATTAATTAATCAAGACGTATATCGACAGACTATTGAAATTGGTATGCAAAGCCATGATTTCTTTGGAATTGCGTATGGGTATATTGACGATCATTATAAAGGATTTGTATTAGAACAAATCAGTAGTGTAATATTAGATAATTCATTATTATTAATAAATCCAATCATAGCCCAATTATACGATGAAGAACAGAAGAGAGAACGTCAAAATGAAACAAACCTGAATTCTGGTTCGGATACTATATTAGGCTCGGAATATAGCTCAAATATTGGTATAGGATCAAATGCTGGAGTTACCTATCCTATTGAAACTAAAATTGATGGATCTTCAGGTGGGTCAGTTATAATAAATGAAAATTTAGTTAAGAAAAGATTTTATGGAAAAGTAAATTTGAACCCTACAATTGCTAAAATCCAATTTTCGGAAGTTTTTGATGAAGTCCTAAGTCATTTTGTTCAAAAACATGATGCAAATGTAGTGATCTCTATTGAAATAGAATCTACATCTACTGGAGGATTTGATGAAGACTTCCAGAGAATAGTGAAGGAAAATGGAGGACAGTTGAAGTTCACTACAACTGAATTTGAGGAAGAATAAGTAAAGGAACGAAAACAGAAAAAGAATATTATCAATGGTTGAAAGAAGCGGGTAGTTGATAGAAGAGAGGAGAATCCTTAGTCATGGGTTCCCCTTCTTCGAGTATATTTTATTAGTAATTTAATTCTTTCTTATGTTTTACCGCCTACTGATTCTCTTTTTTAGTGAGTTTTGGACAGTATTCTTCTCTAATTTTTGATAATTTTATAACCAGTTCTTCATAGACTGCCATATCTTTCTTTGTAAAGTGTTCCCCCTTTATCCTAATCCGCCATATCTTCTTAAAGCAATCTATAAATTCTTCATGTCTATTCGTATAAGCCATTTGGTAACTGGATCAATCGTAAATCCAGGTGACCTAAAAGAGAAGATGAAGGTTAAAATATGAGATATTACCACTTTCATTTTTGTTAATTAAACGAACTTAAATCCTACAAAAAATATTAAAGAGGTAGCCTATTCTGAGCAATTGATATGCGAGTATCTCTGGTTAGCTTCTTTATAATGTTTAACCCATTATACGGTATAATTTTCATAATTTAAGGCGGTTCTTCAAAGGTTCCTTTATTAATGATTGAGAGGGAGAAAACAATGTCTTTTGGTGAAACAATTAGGGTTTTAAACGAAGTAAAACAATTTTCAAATGAAAAAGTTGAAGATTTAATTGCAATTTGGCAAAATGAGGCCTTTCTACTTGAAGATTTTTCTGAAATGGCAAATAAATTAAGTGCTATTCTACATTTAATTCCTGATGTTGAGTATTTGAACATGATAAAAATAACAAATACATTTACCACTGAGTTATTGGCATTAGGACGGTTGAATGATGATCCAGGTACGCAAGATCAGATAGGGTTCCCACATATAGCAATAGTAACGATAAATCTTAACTTGGCTTATAAGCTTGAATTGTTAGGGTTATATGGAGAAGCACATAATGCATTATTAAAAGCTAAAGATCCTTGGGTAACTCCCTTTGATCCATTAACTAATCAAGGTGATTTTTATTTATCTAGAAGCTTTGAAATTGATCAATTTTTACTAGATACAGGATATTTGTTTCCAGACTTAGTAAGGAAATTTTTTGTTTCGCGTGCGTCCATTAGTTTCCGTTTATCTAAGGTAATGGGGAATGTGGGAAATGAAGCCAAAGATGTGTATGAAACATATAAAAGATTTGCTACAGTATCTAATCCAACTCAATTTGATTTGATGTTTTTCACTAATTATTTAGAATTGCTCCCTTCTGATTCAACTGAAGCTAAAAAAATAGTAGATTTATTATCGAATTGTTATTCAAGAGAAAGTGATATTAACCATAGGTTTATGATAGCTTCATCACTTGCAATTAATCTCAAAAGCCTGGAATGGACTAAAAAAGCCGTTGCCGAAACTGAGACACACTTTTGGGCTGAATTAATCCATATGAAAATATTAGAATTATGTCATGCAAATTCGATTGATGGTCCACAAATTATAAATTTGTTAGCGGAATTCATGAGAAAAGCTCATAGTTTGTTTCAGGATCGAACCATATTTGAGTTAATAAAACAAAAATATAGCATAATATTTACTCAAATCCTTGTGACATGTCTTGAAAAGGACGAGCTTCATTTATTATTATCTGTAGCCTATAATTGGAACTCTTTTAGACCGGGGAAACAAGGATATCAAGATATAAAAGATAAGAATATATTTGCTTGTGTCCCTAATTATGGGAATTTTGATGGGCCGATTTTTATAGTGAAGTACAGTGATGAAGTTACTTTTATCCCTATAAAAAGTAATGTTAAACTTGAAGAAATAATGGAGATGAAAAGCAAAGTCGAAGCTAGTTGGTATACGTTAATAGGTAGTGACATTCCCTTAACTTTTGAGGAAGAGTCTTTAATGGCCCGTCAACAAGTGGAAGATTCGAAAGAATATTTAATAGCTATTGAAAAATTTATTGGAATAGAAACACTACAGAATGTCCTTGATGCCTTACCAACACAAACTAATTTTGAATACTTGGAGACTTCATGGACAAATACTCCAATAGTTTCAGTTCTTTCAAATAAGACAAAACATACTTTTACAATAAGCGGCGGTAACCACCATCATCCATTAACCGATAAGATAAAAGAAGTTCTAATATGGTGTGATCCTGCGGAGAATTTGTATACATCAATATTTGAATTAGAAGCGATACAAACAATTTTTGAAAATAATGATGTGAATATCGAAATTATTAAAGGTTCCGAGTGTACGAAAGAAGATTTTTTACAAAAATACTCAGACCCTAAATATGATTTAATTTGGGTTATATCTCATGGATTTTTTAATTCAAACAATCCACCTCATTCTACTCTTACTATTTCAAAAGCTGAGGAAGTAACTGCTTGGGAATTACAACAATTCATTCCTCAAACGAAAAAGAGACGCTATCTTATTTTAAACGCTTGTTACACCGGCTGTGCCAATGTTCGAAATGATAGTATGGGTTTTTTAGGGTTAGCTCCAAGCGCAACAAATGAAAATCAAATTGTTTTAGGTCATTTATGGTTTGTCGATACACTCGCTGCAGGAGTTTTAGGGGTTTTAACATTAGGACAGCTAATTAACGGAGAATCACTACAATCATCTATAAAAAAGGCTTCTTTGATAATGACTCAAGGAAATCAAACCATAATCGATGCCTTAAATACTATTAATTCAAGGTTAGAAATGATAGAGCGTGTAAATCGTACCTCCATTCCGTTAAATTTACCTTTTTATTCAATGTCTGGTGTAGTTTTTGAATAAAGGTAAGGATGGCGTAAACCAGCTTTTTTCTTTGGTCCAATTAAAGTATACGTTCATATAATCTTACTGTTTGACAGTGTGACATGAAACAGAAAGTCAATGGATTAAGAAAAAGAAGCGGTTGTTATAAACTGCCTCTTTTTCCTAAGGATGCTATGTGCGAAAATAATCTATGGACTCAAGTGAAATGGTAACAATTTTGGTCCCATCTAGGTCACGGATTAAATGTTTTTAATATTAGAAGATATAATTTAATGAAATTTCGACAGTCAAAAAGCTTATTAAATCAAGACTTTAGACCATTAGACAACATTAAATAATACTAAAAAAGTTCTCTTCCCTCTAACTTCAAAACTGCTTGAGACCTAGGTACAATGAAATATGTGTCTTGTCCCTATTTTTAAATATTTGCTGTATTCTTAATTTAGCAAGTAATTGATGGGGGATTTCTTGCAAAAAGGTCTTATAACCTTTAGCGGACAAGGAGTTAAGCTGGTTGTATAATGGTGGCAAGTTGGTGGCAGACTGGTGGCAAAACCAATCATGTTGCCACCAATTACATCTGTTTAAATCATAAATAGGAAAGATTAAAGCCTATTATATCAACGATTTCAAACTATATCTGTTATAATCCCATTCGCTTTACTACCTTGACAGGGTAGAGGTCGCTGGTTCGAACCCAGTAGGAATCATTGGGTGTTAAAACCCCTGAGAGAGCGTCAGGAACACGGTTTCTCTATGAAAAGATCACTTCTTCGGAGGTGGTCTTTTTTTGTTTTGTAATGCTATAAATCGGGTTTGGTGCCATATTGGTGCCGAAGCTATCTATTTTGATTTTGAGAACAGGGCATCAATCTGATTCGCTGCCTCTTCCTGCATGTTAGGGAGTACATGTGAGTAAATGTCCAAAGTTGTTTTAATGTTACTGTGACCCAGCCTTTCAGAAATCACTTTAGCATGTACGCCTTGGGTTAAAAGCATAGTAGCATGGGTATGACGTAGATCATGGAAACGAATCCTTGGTACACCCGCTTCTTGAATAAATGAATTTCATTCAGGTTGGTTCAGACAATAGGTATGTTAAAATGTTGATGGGTTTATTAGCTTATAAGTTTTTGTTAGAATTGTTTGAAATAGAAAATAGTACTTTTGAATTATCGGTAAAAGTTGTTACTAACTAAAAGATAAATCCTGTGAAAAGGGTTTTTATAAAACAGGAGGATATTAATGGAAACAAAAGCAGACATTGATCAGCTGAACAAAATACGTTGATAACTCATGAGTGCTGTTTGTGCTGCGCTGCAGCAGCATCTGATGATGGAAGCTTGGAAGCTGTGCTCCTTAATATCAAGGCTATACGAGATACCGAGAGCAATACCAGACGATACCGACGCAATCGCATCGTTACTTCATCAATCATTTCTTTCGTGACGATGATATTGTCAGACTCATTGTCATAACCCCTCTTAATATTAGGCCTTTGGAATATGGTTTTCTATTGGTCCAACTTTTTTGGAAAGAACACTGTATAATTAACGCCCCAGGTGTGGAAGTACATTTGACTACCGAGTATGCCGAAGCGGTCTTTTAAATTGAATTGGTCCGCATACGCCAGGTCATGTACTGTGAGGGTATAGGAGTTTAACAAAAATTTGATGTTATGCAAGAAGGTATATCTTCTCTTTGTTTCGTTTAGATTAATAAGATATTCTACTTTATTACATACTTTATACAAAATGGGTTTACAAAAAACTATCATTCTAAATGCCTGTTAATTTTTTTGGTAAAAATGGCATTATTATTTCTTAAAAATTTAAAGCATAGGTCAGCACTGTAATTTGTTCTGGAACAGATAACAGTTGTAACTCTTTGGCATGCTAAAGCTGCAAAGAGTTACAAAAGGGAAAAGGGATTAGCAGTTGAACAATTAAATTACATCGATTTATTAATTACAGGTAAAACTGATAAGGAGGTTGCTGACAAAGTAAGGGTTAACGGGTTCATAGTAACTAAATGGAAAAATTATGACATATATTTTCAAGCCAGATTAAATAAGAAAAGAAGTTTGAGAAGTGTCAGTGGATAAGTGGATTGTTATAACCTTATAAATGCCTTACTAATTCGAGACTTACGTTCTTAGCTGAAATACCCTCATAGATGAGATAGGTCTTATATACTGCAAATGGGAGCGTTTTTGTGTTTTCTATAATTAATTGGTATAATTTACTACGGAAAGAGTGACTTTCTATACAAAATATAAGCTAAAAAAAGGTATGCTTTTACCTTACAAAGTCCTGCCAGATGGTAAAGGGGTTACTTTGTATCCTTAATTACCAGTGATGAACACAATCTGTAAAGGACTTAAAAAGGGCAGTAATACGAATATTTTTAAAATGAATAAACTGGAATTTATTTGGAAGGAGGAAGAGCGTATGACTTATTGTATAGGTTGGAAGCAAGATGACAAAGTTTATATAATAGCAGATACTGCTATATCATCATTTAATTCAGAGGATCTTATAACACCTACTAGTAGTTTCGGAGAAAAACATGATGTATATGGAAAGCATGTTGTAGAAGAAAAAGACTTGAAAATAATTAGATTAAGTAAAGGTGCTATAGCAACTTATGCTGGAATACAAAAACCGGCAATTGAGGCCCTTGAATATCTTAAGATGTTAATAGATAACGGTATTATTAATGCGCTTGAAGTGTTAGAACAAAATTATTCCTCTTCAAATCAAGAATTTGAATTATTAATTGCTTTAAAAGATTCTGATCAAAATAATAAATTATTTTATTTTAATAATAAGAAGGGCTTTTATGAAATAAATGACTATAAAGAGATCGGTTCTGGGGCTCTGATACCATCAATTTCTGAACCTATAATTTCATTCATAAAAAGTAGACAAAGGTGGAATGAAAACGCTGATAAGTATTTAGCCACTATTGTTTCATATACTCAATGCTTTTCCATAAAAAATCATTTGATCAGTCATGGCATTGGCGGAGCGTTCTTTGGCGCTTATTTAGATAAAGAAATAGTGTGGTGTAGAGACTTATTATACCTATTTTACGCTAAAAATATTGATGATTCTGAAAAATCAATTGTATCGGTAATTGGGAGATTTGATGGTATATTTTCTGCTTCGGGATTTGATGGTTTAAACAAATATTTTTTAAATATTGGTACTGATGGAGATATCATTGGTAACAAATATAAAGAAAATGCAATAGCAAAAATTCTTAACTATGGACAACCAGATTATTTTATTTTTTATAGTCCTTACAATAATGATATTTATTTTATAGAAACTAACAGAAGAGTTTATAATTCATGTATCTATATGTATGTAAAGAGAAATATTGAAGATAACAATTATGCTTTTCTTTTCGACCCAACATTTACAGAAATGGTTAATTTTAAGAAAAACATTGATATACTACCTTCTTTTCAGGAGGTTAAAGTTTTTCCTAGAAAATATATTACTCGAGAAGAGCATATTAAATTTAATAAATTAGAAGAAAAAGTTACGGATATTAACGAAATCTACGATCTGGATCTTAGAGAATTATATACGAAACTTAAATTTGAAATTGATGAACAATTAGGGGCATTCTTTAAAAGTTTTAATTTTTTCATAATAATTGATGTGGAATATTTATTTAACAAAATTAAAGAGTTACATATATATTATGATGGTCTAGAAATTGATTTAAATGAAATGGAATTAGAGCAGATGGTATACTCTTATATTCAAAAAATAGATAATATAGAGTTTGAAAAGTATGGCATCATATTAATGACGATGAAGGGGAAAAAATACATTTATAATGGATTTGATCTTATTAAATGGTTAAAAACATATCAAAATCACTATTTTGTTTATTTTGGTGAAAAAAACTTTGAAGAGTCATATAGCTCTTTTGCTTTTGAGTATTTTAAAAATTTTTATAATAGTGAATCTTATTTCCATATTTTACGTAATTATATAATGGCGGATAACAGTTACATAAATTCAATTTTGCGGGTCACTCCTAGAATTAATACAACTTCTTCATATATTCCTGATTTTTATATAATAAGAAATCACAATAGTGAAACTGTTATTGATGGTAATTACCATTATATTAATATAGATGATCTAATTGGATATATGTTCTCATTAACATCTAATGAAATGGCATTATGGGATCCAGAAAAAAAACAATTCAGTATATAAGTTTATATGGATGCAATATTTTAAGAAGTAGTAGTTTTTACTTTTGAAAAGAAAACCAGCCGGAAGAAGAACTGCTAAAACGACAAAAGGAGTTGGCAATTGAAAAAGCGAAAAATGAAGAACCTACCGCATTGTCAGAGGAGGAAGCGAAAGTCCCCGAATGCGAATTTGAATCCCGATTTGCCGTGTTATACAAACAATGTACGTTTTATCCGGTGTTTTTCAAAGAATTCTTTCAGCTAACACCATCGGATCGTTTAAAAGTAAAAAAAGGTACTAGTAAACCTCAATCTATTCAAACTTTTAATGTAAAAGGAATACCATATGAATCAAGTAAAATTGATTGTTGCTAAAAGACTTAAAATTGGAGATACTCTAAATTTAAAAAGGCAGCCAGATAATGAATTTGATCCCTTTGCTATTCAAGTACTGTCTCATGAAATGCAACTTGGTTTTGTACCAGGGGATTTAGCCAAACACATTTCATTCCAAATGGATATTATGGGGATGGAAATTAAGTGTAAAGTAGCAAGGGAATTTGGAACTAGAGTACTTGTTGTTTATCAGATTGATGGAAGAAGGGGAAGATAATGTTTTAAATGTAGTCGCTATATGTCCAAATTGCCATCGAAAAGCTCATTTTGGGATACCGGAATAAGAAATGTTTTGCTAATTTTTAAAGTGGATTTTATATAGTTATGCTGATAAATGTCGTACTTTAAATTTACATAATAAAAATTGAAAGGAGAAAAATTTATGTCGTTTAGCATGAATCTGTGGAAAGTAGATAGTAATAAACTAGAAGAACTGCCGAAATCGAACCCTTGAGACAGTACAAGAAGGTGACACTATTGTTGTTACGAAGTTAGACAGGCTTGTTATAGGCCTTAGAATTATTCAACAATAGAACAACAAATAAGATGACTGTTAAAGAGATTGAGGCGATAACCAAAATAAGCAGGGCAACGCTTTATAGGGCAGTTAGAGAACAGGAAAAAGCTACTGATTGAAGGCAAATGAAAAAATAAGGATTTTATCATAAAATTTCAAGGAAGTGTCTTACTATATGAGGTTCGATCTTAAGGTTTTCCCCGCTAATCACGGAGATTCGTTCTTAATAACTTTTGGTGAGGGGAACAGTGTTAAAAATATTTTAGTTGACGGGGGGACGGGTAGGGAAAGCTACCGCCAGTTAAAGGGAGTGTTTCAGCGGATTAAGAGAGATGGTCAATTCATCGATTTGTTGATTGTTACCCATTGTGATGATGACCATATCAAAGGAATAATTGATATATTTGAAGATAGTACAATAGATAAAGAAATTATTAAAAAAGTATGGTTTAATTCAGGTTCACTAATTGCGGAGAGGTTAGAAGAAAATATTGCAGAAAGCAATCGGGAAATTCCTCTAGTTATTAATAGTTCAAAAGAAAAAAGTGTTAGGCAAGGTATTACTCTTGAAAAAGAACTAAACAGACTTGGATGTTGGGATAAGACTTTGATCATGAGTCTTTTAGAAGATTACGTAGGTGAAGCAAAGGTTACTGTACTTTCTCCAAATATCACAGGTTTAAAGAAGCTAAACAAGGCTTGGGAATATGAAAAGGCTAAAAACAAGGAAATGGCTTCTGTTAAAACTGATTATTTAATTCCTATGGAAGACCTATTAAAGAATGAATTTCAGGAAGACAGCAGAATGCCGAATGGAAGTAGTATAGCTTTTATACTGGAGTATAGTGATAAAAAAATTTTGATGTTGGGTGACTCTCATCCTTCAGTAGTTGAAGCATCACTAAAAGAACTTGGGTATTCACCTACACGAAAATTAAAGGTAAACGTTTTAAAAGTTTCGCATCACGGTAGCAAATACAATACTAGTGAGTCACTACTTAATTGTATCGATTGTGAAAATTTTGTAATTAGCACCAATGGAAGAAGCCATGGGTTACCAAATAAAGAATGTTTAGCTCGAATTGTCTCAACACGCTCAAAAGATCAGTGTACAAGCTTTTATTTTAACTATGGCTTGAAAAATGTTTTTTTGGCCAGCGATTACGAGAAGTTTAATTTTGATTGTAATTACTTATCTGAAAAAGGATATACATACAAGTTAGGTGAATGATGCAATGGACCTTTATAACTTTTATCAAAAGGTAGCTGTAACAATCAGTTGTAAAAATAATAGAGGAAGTGGCTGCTTGTATCAGCCAAATACGCAGGAGTATTTATATGTGCTAACTGCTAAACATTGCTTAAAAGGCAAAACGGGTGAAGAAATTAGCTTCGAAATAGAAGATATTGAAATTACGGGTTCTGAAGAATTAAATGGTGGTCTTCAAATAAAAGTAATTGATTGTATCCTACATAATCAATTGGATATAGCAATTATAATTGTTGAATTTATAGCTGATTTTCCACAGTACATGATTGCTAATCCTAATCAACAAAATCCAATTGTATTGAATGGATATCCTGACTTTATGAATGGAGAACGTAAAAGTTTAAAATGTTCTCTCCATGAATGGTCACAAAGTAAACCTAAGTTTGAAACTATTGTTAGTGATGGACAATTAACCAGTTATGGGAATAATGAAACAGACTTAGTTGAAGGTTTTTCAGGTTCAGGAGTATTTAATGAAATAGATGGTTATCCTTTTCTAATTGGTATTTTTCCCGCTTTTAAAGCGGATGGGGGAGCTTATCAATCATTAGAAGTAATAAAAGCTGAAGAATTTAATAAGTTATTAGAAGGTACTAAAAAGCCGCCATTGATCCCTAATTATTTGGCAAGCTTTCAAGATCATATTTTTCCAGCGTTTGAAGCTCGTTCAAAAAATATTGGAATGTTATTAAGCCGAAGAGCAGAAGAAATATCGAAAATAACGCCTATGGCCATAAAAGAATTACTAAAAGAAAAACTTATATTACCCTATGGTGAAATTAATTTAAGTGAGAAAAATTTATGGATGGGTTGGATAACCTTATTAACATATTTGTACATTGAATCAAGAAATGATGAGTTAGATAAACTTCTTTCAAGAGACAGAAAGGGAGAAAAACAAGGAGTAAAACTATTTTATGTTCAAACCAATAAAAGGCTCGAAGATTTGTTCAAATTAATTATAGATGATACTAAAATATACAGAGACATTGGAGCAAATGATTGTATAGTAATTAACCATGAAGGAAAATCTGGAGAGATCGTAAGAATGAGCAGAAAACGAATGGGTAAAATCGTAACAGACATTGGAGTCCATGATTTAAAGTTTAGGCATAAAATACCTACTTTACCCAACATACCTAACATAGATCACCACACTATAACAAAAGATATTTCGTTAATGCATGTTGACTGTTTTACCGATGAATTTAAAAAGTTTGTTGATATTGAAGATTTTGATGAACTAGAAGAAAGCTTGAGATGCTCTATTACAGAGGTGTTAAATAATGAATGATTTTAATTTAATAAAAAAAGGAGAAGTTGTTGATAGGTTAAAAGAAATGAGTGAGGTTTTTTTAAAATATAATGTAGAAGCTTGGATAAAACCTCAACAAAATTATGATATCAACATTTTTACTGTATTGTTAAGTGGCAACAATGAGTTAAATGAATGCTGGGAAGAGTTAACTAATAGCATTGCCGTACATTTTCAAAGTTTGTTGGAAAAGGATATAGAAATATGGAATATTTATGTGTTGTTTTTGGTAAACGAGGTAGTGGATAAAGAACTTAAATATAAAATTGAACAAGATAAGTACTCGTCCAGAAAAATTGTATACGACGATTTTAATATCATTAAGAATGAGTCTTTAGATTTGCAAATCAAAAGTATAATTGATAATAAATTGTTTGGTTTTCAATTATACGAATTAAAAAAAGACAGAAATGATTCTTTAACAGTAATAAGTGTAGAGGAAATGGTTAAACAAAATGATTCAAAACTATACCAAATAGTCAAATATGTAAATAAAAACTCTAATGTTAAGCCTGAAAAATTATTTAATATATATATGGAGTGAGCTAAGTGAATATTAAATTAAAGGCAATTGAATTAGATTCATTCCGAGGTTATAAGGATAAGCAGCTTTTTAATTTCACCAATGAAAAAGGCGAAGTTGTAAATCTGATTGTTATTTTTGCTCCAAACGGTTTTGGAAAAACGTCTTTACTTGATGCAATTGAATGGGGTCTTAGCAAAGAAATAAATCGGTTTTCTAATAATGGTGTACTTAAAAAAGTAACCAAATTAGAAAAAGAATTTATTCTTAAAAATAGAGCTAGTGAGAATTCTTGTGGCGTTGTTAAATTTATCGACGATAAAGACGACACTTTAATACTAAACACACAAGTCCGAGGAAGAAAGTATAGAAGTGACTACAATGAAGGTATAGTAATTGATGATTCTTCAGAATTAAGGTTGTTAAGGGATTCTGTTCTAGCTAAAGATAATATACTTTCTCATGACAAGATAGACTCTTTTCTACTCGTTTCTTCTGGAGCAGACAGATATGAAGCCTTATCTAAATTCTGGGATTATTCAAATGACACAGAAAATTATAAAACCATTTTTTTATTATGGAATGAGATTAAAAAAGAGACAACCGAGAAAAGAAAGCAATTGAAGAAATTAGCTAAGGATATTAAAGATATTTATATACCTAGTGATGCTCTTAACTTAATCATAAATCAAATAAACAATTTTAAAATAGAAGGGGTGCATTTGACCGACATTTCAGATGATTTAACAGAAGAAGAATTAAACGAAATTGTAATGAACGTGATTAGTCAGAAATCTGAAGTATTGAATAAAGAAAGAAAGTTGCATCAAGAGTATAGCGATATTGATCAATTATACAACTTGCTCAAGGAATATTATCAAAAAGTTAGTCTACAATTAGAACTTGAAAATTGGTTAGAAGAAACAAAAAAAAGTATTAACGAATATACTTTTATAAAAGTATTAAAAAATCAAAATGAGGAAATTAATAAAGAATTCCTTAATATTTCAAAAAAATTGAATATGGTCGATATTATTAAACAAAAAGCTGATTATTTTAGAAATGCTAATGCTAAAATAGTTAGCATAGAAAAGGAATTAATCAGGAACGAGAGGGAGAGACTCAAGCTTAAAAAAATAAACAATGAACTTTCTTCTCAAACATTAGAAATTCAATACAGCAGCGAGAAGAATAGACAAACTTATAATAATTACATAGAAGAAAGTAACAATATTAATCAAAAAATTGCTGAATACAAAAAACTTGATAACGCTTTATTAAAATTGAGAAAAAAATTAGCTAGAATTAACAACGTAATTAATAAGAGATCAAAAAACCTTCAAATTGCAAAGAATGAAATTAACGAGTTAGAAGCCCTCTTGCTTTCAGACTTTAATACATTAAGCAGCTATAAATTTAAGAAGGATAATTACTTGGAAACAATTAATGTCCTAAAAAGGATTAAATTGTCTCTTGATGTTATGCATGAACAAAGAAAGAAGAAAAAAGAAGAGTACGAACAGTTCGGAAAATTAAATGACGATTTAAACAAAATAAGGAAAATCGGTAGGCAGATTATCCAAAATACCGAAAAAACTGAGTGTCCTCTGTGTTCCACAAGCTTTTCAGATTTTGAGATTTTAATAAATCAAGTAGATAAGAATATAACAGATGTTTTTAAGTTAAAGTTAATTAATGAAGAAATACAAAAATTAGAAAGAGATATTGAAGATCTGAATACAGAATACAAAAATTCGCTTTATTTTTTAAGAGATAAAATAAAAGATCAATTAGGAGTTATACAAGATAAAAATAGCAAGGAATACAAAAAATTTGTGAAATCAATCGCGTTTTTAGAAAGAATATCAAGGGAGGAAGCACATATAAATAATCGCTTAAAAGTGCTAACTGATTATTTTATTGGCCATAACCCGCTGTTTAACAAAGAGAACTTTGATAAAGATACGCAAATAATTAATGATAGTTTTTTAAAGTTAATAAAAGAAAAAAATCAATTAATTCAGGAAGAGGAGCAACAGTTATACAAACTTAAAGAACAATTTAACAAAAATAAAGAATTAATCCTTTCTTTAGAAAAGCATAATATAGAGAAAGAAGCTATCAGTAAATTTTTAAAATCAGAACAAGATTACCAAACAGTGTCCAGTTACTTAAAAAGCTTTGATATTTCAATTGATAATGAAAGTGTGCTGGAAAAAGAAAGACATTTAAGAGAAGAGCTTAACTTAATTGAGGAAAGGAAGCTAAAAGTACAGCGCAGTATACAATCAATCCAAGCAAATCAAACAGGCAAAGAATTGTATGAATTGCAGTTAACATTACAAAACCTTAAAGATGAATACACTAAATGTAAAGAATTTGTAGAAAAATACTTAGCTAAATATAAAAAGTCTCTGCATTCAAATGAGGTTAATGAAAGTACCTTCCTGAAAAAAATAAATAGTATAAAAAAAGAAATAGAATCAACAAATCAGTTATTAAGTTGTTTTGACAATTTACACGAAAAACTTCAGTATACTAGTGAGGTACTTGAAAACTCAAGTAAAGTAAAAGAAAAAAATGATCTAATGGCACATTTGGAAAAACTTAATGAGCTTGAGTTACATGTTAGGAAGTCACTAAAGGATAGTCAAGAAATAATTGTAGAAAAAATAAAAAAAGCATTTAATCTTAATGTCATCAATAAAATATATAGTAGGATTGAGCCCCACCCGGAGTTGAACTTCATGGAAATAGTTCCAGTTTTCATTGATGATAAACCTTCTTTAGAAATATATGCTCCTATGGGTGGAGAGCGAAAAGATAATCCAATAATATTTTTTAGTTCTGCCCAACTAGATATACTATCGCTAAGTATATTTTTCGCAAAAGCATTAATGGAACCTGAACCATTACTAAATACTATTTTTATGGATGATCCAGTACACCATATGGACAGTGTTAATGTACTCTCATTTATTGATCTGTTGCGAACAATAGCTTTAGATTTCGACAGGCAGCTGGTAATTACTACACATAATGAAAGCTTATTTAAGTTAATTGAACAAAAGATAAACCCATCTTACTGTAATTCAAAGTTTATCAAACTTGATTCACATGGAAGGATTGCTCAAAGTGATATAGTATAATCACTTAATTTTTTGCGATTAAAGTGCTTAAAGATCCTATTTATATTCATTTTTTTAAAGCAATAAATGATATAATGTTTTTTAAAATAATAAGCCACTCTTGAAAGCAGAGTGGCTTATTTTACTTAATTATTTAAATCTCTTCTATTATCCTAAGTTTTTTTCTCGTAACCTCTTTGTACTTATCAGCAATTCTTCTGCAATCTTGCTCCTTGATAAATTCAGGAATACCTTGTTCAAATTTAATAAAATGCATGGTATAAAACTCATTTTCTTTGCCATAAAACTTCTCCTCAAATAAGAACGTCGGGAAGGTTACAATTTTAATTATTTCTCTATGCTGTTCGTCAAGTACAATATAGTCTTCATAGTGTCCTAAAGGAAATTCGAAGCTGGTTAAATCGGATTCTTGAACGAGACCATCACCTATTAATTTTAATGTTTTAACACCCCAAGGCATATTAATAAATAACCTCCATCTTGATAAATTAAAGTATAGAAGAAGCTTGCCATATCAACATTTAGAGGGAATTTATTATGGTGCGATTTTTGGTGCCGAAACGGTGCCCTTCGATTTAGCAGGTAAAACCTGCACGATTTAAAAATCCATAAATCTTGTTAAATCAGCGTTTTTTAAATGATTCAGGTAAGACCTATCACATTTAAAAGTAAGAAACCTGCTTCTTTCGCTTTGACAGGGTAGAGGTCGCTGGTTCGAACCCAGTAGGAATCATCTAATAATAAAATGCGGGTACTCCTTATGTTTCAAAGGTATCCGCGTTCTTTGTTCTGCTATAGTTTGGCGATAAAATGTTCGTAAATAACCGTTTGAAGGAAGAAGGGCTGCAACTAGCTACAAAAAATGTTAAGTAGTCAGAAGTGCTTAATAGCGGAGAACAATTTATTCGCATGAGACATGGAGAATCTTTTTTCATTTCAAAAAGCCGCTTTTCTATTTTAGAGAATGTTACCATAAGTATGAAATAGACGAATTGCGGTATTGGCGAGAGTATAGTTTAACCTATAATTTTTTTATTAGAATTGAAGCTAGGACAAAACCAAAAGAGACACGTTTTTCCCCTCCCAACATATTATTTAATAAGGAAAATGGGAGGGGAGGGAGGAATAGGTGGTCAATTTATTTCCCGTTGAAATAAATGGACATATCTTTTTAGGCATCTCTGTTATGTTGCCAAAAACAGGTTTGGTCATGGTTACCAGCGAAAAAGGATATATTATGTGTGGGGCTCTTGATATCTCATTGCTAAATGAGAGGTTGAGTGATAGAAAGATTATTGCTGGTAGAGCGGTTGGTGTAAAAACAGTTGAACAGCTTTTGGAAGCACCATTAGAATCAGTTACATTGGAAGCAGAGACAATCGGAATTCATAAAGGTATGCTTGGAAAAGATGCTATGTTAAAAATGATTTAAGGAGGGAGTCAGTCCTAAAGGCTGGCTTTTTTGTGTGTAGTATTGTCTATGACTAACGGGTGCGATACTTCAATAAGGAAGAAATTATTATGAGGAGGATTTGTTTTCTTTCTGTATAGGTATGTACAGATGGGTGGTGGACTTAAATCTTTTACCACCCAGAAGAACGGAAAGGAACGTAGGAATGGCGGTATTTAAGCTTGGTACAACAATGTTTTCTGTTCAGATCAGATATGATCAGACAACATATAATGTATATGAAGCGGCATAAATCGATCCATTTTAATTGGCCATATCATTTTTATATATTGTGTATTGAAATATACTAAATACATTATTGGCAAAATTCAAAAATAGATAAACTAGGTTCATTTTTACTATTTTAAAATGGGCTGTGTTAAAAAACAATATTGATTTTTAACAAAAGAAAAAAAGAACCATGCGAGGTTCTTTTAGTTATTCCTATTCGAGCTAACGCACTCGATAGTTGAGTAAGCAAAGAAATATACATTGTTTAAATTGTAGTATTGCAAATAGTTACATTAAATACTGTATGTATTTCGCCATAACATTGCATATTTCTTTTGATATTTACTCTCTTCTTCTCTTGCTATTAAATTAAGAGCTTTTTGTTTTATTTCTTCTCTCTCCACTTCATCATATAAGTGTCTCAGACCTTGAATAATATCATATCGAATTAACGTATAATTTTTTTCACCCACGCAGTTTGTAAAACGGTCAGTAAAGTGATTAATTATTAATTTTTGTTGTTCATCTCTAGCTAAGCCGACTCTCCAAATGGATTGTAAACTATGCCTTGCAGTAACAAACTTAGGATCTTTCGTTACTTCCCACAACTTTGGAAAATCATTAAGCATTCTTTTCTCCGGGTCACTTACCGCTAAGTTAGCAAGAAATTGTGCTGCACGGGATCTTTTATGATGATCACGGTCGGTTAGTTCCTGTTATAATTGATCCCAAACTTCATATGCCCATATCACTTTCTTTTCTGTTACGGTTAGTAAATTCTGATAAGCCTCATATTGGATTCCTTTGTCTTTTGATTCTAAATCATCAAAATACCTTGTTAAACTCTTGCCCCGTTCGTTTAACAAGAAAATTAACAATATTCTTTACTGTGTTATTTTAACGAGCGTTCACGATATTCCCCCGTCAACCACTTCTTTTAAAATTTCATAAGAACGTTTTTGTTTATCAGGATCATAAATATAGGATACGGCCATGATTTCGTCTACGTTATACTTTTCTTGAAAGCTCGTCAGCTGTTCCCGTATGGACTGCTTACTTCCGAGCAACGTTACACTGGACATAGAGGCCGCCATTTGTTTCTCCGGCTGGCTCCACAGCTGATCCATGTTTTCAACTGGAGGACTTAACCGCGTTTGAGAGCCACGTACCACATTTAAGAAAAACTGCTGCATTGTGGTCGATTCAAATAGGGCCTCTTCATCACTTTCCGCTGCAATCACATTCAGGCAGACGATCATATGGGGAGAGTCAAGGTACTGGGATGGCTTGAATCGATTACGGTAAATGGAAATCGCTTCCTCCATATATTTTGGTGCAAAGTGAGCAGCAAATACATAAGGCAAACCTAATTCAGCTGCTAAAAAAGCTGAATCCGTCGAAGAACCGAGAATATAAATCGGAATGTTTGTGCCGACGCCTGGATACGCTTTGACAGAACTTTGCAGCTCTTCGGGCCCAAAATATGTAAGCAATGAATTAACATCATCAGGGAATGTATAGACAGAATCATGTTGCGATCTTCTTAGTGCACTTGCGGTCTTCATGTCTGTCCCTGGAGCCCGTCCTAGGCCTAAATCTAGGCGGCCTGGATAGATCGTGGCCATCGTTCCGAATTGTTCGGCTACGACCAAAGGGGAATGGTTCGGCAGCATAATTCCGCCAGACCCGACACGTATATGTTCGGTATGTTCCAAGGTATGTTTAATTAAAATAGATGTAGCTGAACTCACAAGTGTTGACGTATTATGATGCTCGGCAATCCAATATCGTGTATAGCCCATTTTCTCAGTCACTTGCGCCAGATCAACCATATCATCGATGGCTTCTTTAGCCTCCTGCCCTTTACGGATAGGGGCTAAGTTTAAGACTGATACAGGTATTCGAATATTTGTCATTCGGTTTTTTCCTTTCTTAATGAAGTGTCAAAACAATCTTAACAGCGGGAACACTGAAAACATACTTAAATGCTTAAGTGGAATATAAACGGCAGTATTCATCGTCACAGGGAACAAAATCATGGATGGAGAATTAATCACTTTTTATAAAATAATTTCATTAAAATTATCATACAGACCAACTAGAACTATCTTTTTTTCGCAGAAATTATATCGGAAGAGATGGTTTTTTGTGTTGTTGGAAGATGCTTATCATTGTATAGCCAGAGGATTCAATGAAAAAACGATGATAAATAAATGACGAGAGTACAAGTGTATGCTTTCATATTTTAAAGCGAAGCCCGGTAGTATTGAGCAATTCGAAAGTGTCCATATGGATGATGATTTAGGGGTGTATATACGCTATAAGCAAATGAAGATTAGACGCTTCTGTTTGAAAATGTGAGAGAATCGACCATCTTAATTCACGGCAAAGATCGTATTGCATACTCAAAAACACATATCAACAATTTTAATCTATTCAAAATACATATTGTGCAAAATTCATAATTAAAATATTTACCTTATATAGTAGCAAACTAATCTATTTTGAAAAAAAGATTGGTCAAAATTCAGGTTAGTTAGAGCAGGCTAATATCGAATTGATGAAGATTTTTAATGGAAGGGAATAGAGAAAGGATACTTATTAGAAGATGGAATCGGTTCATGCTGAAGTTCAATTCTGTTTAAAAACATGTTATCACCTACGATTTCTTTTTATAGTTGTACCATCTAATTTAACCTGTTTTGTTAGCACAATAAGTAAAAATGATCTCTTTCGCATAGGTTTTGTTATAGAACGTTGTTGATTTTTGGCTCATTTTAGCTCCAGCTCAACGAAACGAAGGAGAAAGCTCGCTTTCTCCTTCGTTTTATTAATAATATTGTTTAACATGGCCTTTGCATAAAAATAAATATACTTCTTTTAAATATAGATTTTATGCTGACACCTGTTCATTAAGATATCTTATTTTCTCGTTTCGCTGCTCGATCGATCATAAAGATGAGTGTGAGGGAAAAGCCGATAAAAGAAAACACCCAAAAAACACCTGCAAACCCGTTGATTCCGGCAGAAAGTATGGCAATAAGGACAAGATAGATGGTAAAAAAGCTCTGCACGATAATCGTTAACCCGATTTTTTTCACAAGAATCGCCTTTTTGACAAAAATGACGTATCGATGTACTTGCCAGACAAAGACTGCAAGTGTAACAAAGAAAAACGCATATGCCGCAAAATAGATTACATCCTTCATGGTCAACGATTCCATAGTCGCTAAAAGACTGATAATCATTTCCTTCATGATCTGCCACTCCCTTTCACACGTAATGGAAAAATCTTATTGCTCTTTTTTCAGAATAAGAGGTTATAATCTCCATTGTAACCAAAAAAACCAAATTAAAAACCACTATTCTTCGCATGTGAAAATTGAAGGTTATTCACTGTTTTTCTATCATGATTCAGACATTTCCTTTTTTTTTATTAAAACCATTCATAAATGAGTGTAAATTCGGAAAGGCTAAAAAAGAAATCGTTAAAAAGGAGTGAGCACTATGGGGCAAAATCATCAATTTAAACCTGGACAAAAGGTGCCGAACAATGGATCTTATATGGAAATTGGTGAAACAGGGAGCAATGTAAACGATCCAAAGAAAATCACCCTTGAAGCAGGTGATACTTTCCCGGATACAACAAATCACAATCGTGTTTGGACGTATCAGCGCAAGCTATAAACAAATTAGCATTTCAAGTTGAAAACAGCTTCTTTAGCCAGTCATTAATGACTGGCTTTCCTTTTTTTAACGGCACATATTTAAAAACAATGAAACTTATAATTTGCGTAAGATAAATAGATCAGATTGATAGAAGACCGCTTTTTAAAAGAAAAGCGGTTTATTTATTTTTTGATGAATAATTGCATGAAGTGGTGGGTAAAATATATTAATGAAGAAAAAGGAGTGATTGCCATGAAAAAACGCTATGTGTCCTTATTCATAACGATCTTTATTACAATTGGTACAAGCGCCCCTATCTATGCCTATGAAAATGAGCCGACAGGCACACCGTTTGAACAGCTCGAAAAAGAAGGCATTTCATTAAAACATTATATTGTCACATTTAAATCACGAGATATCGAAAAAGGCTACTATCGGGCTATTTCTAGTAATGGTGAAACTCTTCGTTTTAAACAATCTGATGTTGAAATAGAATTATACGTCGGCGATCGCATCCGTTCATACTGGGAAGACGGCGATTTTAATATTGCAGAATATGTGAAGCCAAAACGGATTGATTATAAAATAACACGTACATGGACCGAGCATAATAAAACGTATTATGAAGGAACAAGCACTTTAGATGGCAATATTATTTTTACAGAAGAAAATGTAACAGGCCAGCAACTAAAGGCAGGTCAGTATGTTACAGCTGAGTTTGATCAAATGTTTGTTGAAAGCGGCTTAATCTGTGTGTATAAAAAAAGATAGAGAAGAAGAGCGGTCTTTTTAAAAGGATCGCTCTTTTACTTTAATTCAATATTTTTTGATTTTTTGAATATGTAAATCCTCATATAAATTTAAAAGCCGGTCTAATTCTTGGCTGTACTCGATCGCAAGCGGGGAAGTCAGCCCATTATTAAACGCAACATTGAGTAGTTCCATCCGCTTTTCTTCAATTGCGGACAGGAGCATGTCTTTATCCATATTGGACAATCCTTTCCTATTCTTCCTGTAACAGTATACCCAATCGTTGACTTATTTTCAAAAAGAAGTGTTAATTTGTTTTTTTTTCTGTTCACAATTTATTCAGAGTACGGATAAGGCTGGTTCTGTTACAATGAGGAGGAAAGGATGTTGATGATGGCTGACTTAAATATTTTTCTGGCATTCGGAGCAGGGTTTTTGAGTTTTATTTCGCCGTGCTGTTTGCCGCTGTATCCTGCCTTTTTATCGTATATTACTGGCATGAGTGTGAATGAATTAAAAAACGATAATGCGATGCTTCAGCGCCGCAGTATGCTGCACACACTATTCTTTTTACTTGGATTTTCCCTTGTCTTTATTTTGCTCGGATTTAGCTCGTCCTTTATCGGTCAGTTTTTGAAAGAATGGGATGATTTAATCCGTCAGCTCGGCGCCATTTTTATTATTTTCTTTGGCCTTATCGTAACAGGTATATTGCAGCCTAAGTTTATGATGTCGGAGAAACGGGTAGCATTTAAAAATCGTCCAGTCGGCTATTTAGGATCCGTCCTAATTGGTCTTGCATTTGGTGCAGGCTGGACACCGTGTACTGGCCCCATTTTACTTGCTGTGATTTATATGGCCGGCACGCATCCTGATTCAGCGATGTTGTATATGATCGCGTATACACTCGGATTTGCCATTCCATTTTTTACACTTTCCTTCTTTATCGGCCGGATGAAATGGATCCGAACTAATAGTGCTAAGATTGTAAAAATCGGTGGTTATGTTATGATCGTTATGGGGATTGTGCTCTTTTTTGACTGGATGACAAAAATTATTATGATTCTTACTCCACTCTTTGGAGGATTCACTGGTTTTTAACACGTTTGAAGGAATGATTGACATGGATTGGATGATTGCGGCATCATCAGTAGCCGCTGTTATGATGGGGATCGCTGCATTTTTTGTTAGAATGCGGGCAGCGAAAAAGCCGACAACAGCGAAGAAGATTATTATGCCGCCTCTATTTATGAGTACCGGTGCTCTTATGTTTTTATTTCCTGCATTCCGAGTATCCTGGCTTGAGCTGATTGAAGCAACGGCGGTTGGAATGATCTTCTCTCTATTATTAATGAAAACAACAAATTTTGAAATACGCGATAACGCTATTTATTTAAAACGATCGAAGGCATTCCCTCTTATTTTAATGACCCTCTTAATTGTCCGTATCATTAGTAAACTTGTATTATCAACGAAGATTGATATCGCCGAACTAGGTGGTATGTTTTTCATTTTAGCGTTTGCAATGATTATCCCATGGCGTATGGCAATGTACAATCAATATATAAAATTGAAACGGCAGATGTCTGTTCAACCGATTGATGCCACGGAAAAAAGCACCATTCGTCCAATTGGATGAATGGTGCTTTTTTCTAAAACAAATGATTATAAGGGGAGACATCAATCTGCATTTCATCGAGTTTTTTGCGCAAAAATTTGTGATCGCGTTTTGGTGTAGCCATAATGTAGCCGCGTACGATAAGATCGATTGATATACGACGTGCCTTTTCTTTTAATGCAAGCTCACCGATTTTGCCGGCAATTTTATGGCGGGCAACGTCGCGAAATAATTCAGGCACGGGACTAACGAGTTCTTCTAGCATGTCTTTTTCATGTTTGCCCCAGAAATTCTTCGTTTGATCGACATAATACTCTTCCCAGTCCATATCCGATCGGCCATCCTGCTTGGGCATTTTTTTCAAAAACTTGCGGAACATAAAAAAACCACCGATCGCAAACAAGGAGACGAGAATAACTGTCCATATCATAATAAAATAAGAAAACCAGCCTTCAAGCATGACCTAACCTCCGTAAGATTATCTTCTACTGCTATTATAGCAAGAAAAGGGCGCTTATTCATCCTTTTCATTTACACGCAATTCCATTATGATAGGAACGTACATACGAATAGGGGTGAATCATGTGAAATTTATACATACGGCTGATTGGCACCTTGGAAAAATTGTGCATGGTGTATCAATGATAGAAGATCAGCGTTTCGTTTTACAAAAACTAATTATGCTGATTGAACGTGAAAAACCGGATGCGCTTGTGATTGCAGGTGATTTGTACGATCGTTCGGTTCCACCGGCTTCGGCTGTGAATCTATTAAACGAAGTACTTTTTCAAATTAATGTTGAAATGAATGTGCCGATTGTGGCGATTTCAGGCAATCATGATAGTGCAGATCGGCTGGCATTTGGCTCAACCTGGTTCCGTCAAAGCCGCTTTTATCTGGCCGGAAAAATCGAGAATGAGATGTATTCTCCTGTCATCGACGAGGTTCAGTTCCACTGTATACCATTTGCAGAACCGGGAATCGTTCGTCATCTGTATGAAGATGAATCGATTCATTCTCATCATGAGGCGATGAAGGTAATAACGGGGCGTTTAAGCGAAAAAATGGACCGTGATGCCATTCATATTGCCGTCGGCCATGCTTTTGTAACCGGGGGGGAGACGAGTGACTCGGAACGTATTTTATCCGTAGGCGGAACAGGAAATGTAGGGGCTGAACTGTTTAGTCCCTTTCATTACACGGCGCTTGGCCATCTGCATAACCCAAACGCCATTCGTCATGAAACAGTACACTATTCTGGTTCACTCTTAAAATATTCGTTTTCAGAAGCGGCGCATACAAAAAGTGTAGCTGTAGTAGAAGTGAACAGAAAAGGGGTATTAAACGTACGGAAAGAAGCGTTAACACCGATTCGTGATATGAAAGAAGTGAAAGGATTACTTGATGAAGTAATGGAAATGGATGAAACAGATGACTATATGAAAGTAACGCTGCAGGATGAAGGTGCATTAATTGATCCGATGGCGAAGTTGAAGCGAAAGTTCCCGAACATATTACATATGGAAAGAGCGATAAGAAAAAATTCCTCGATTGAAACGGTTTCTGATAGTCGAAAGCAAAAAAACGAACTGGAATTGTTCGGTGAATTTTACAGGGCGATGACGGGACTTGATTTTACGAATGAAAAAGAAGCTTATATGGCAGCGGTGATTGATGACGTGAAAAAAAGAATGTAATCAATTATCAGCTGCCCGCCATTTAGCAATCTAATGATTTATTTGAAGTGGGGGCTTGTGACTCCTACCTTAAAATAGAGTCAAATGATCTTAGGCTGTCAACGAATAAAGGAGTGCCTTATTGACAATTCGTCATTCAACGGTTTTCTCCCTTACTTATTCTATTACAGAAAGGAAGGTAGCACAGGAAGGAGATTTGGCTAACGCCGAGCGAACGTCCCTCTCCCTCCTTCATACTGAGTTTCTGCTCTGCACATATTTGAAGAGAGAGTATCCTGTGCGAAATAAGATGAAACCGGTAAAATTAACGATGACCGCGTTTGGTCCATATGCGGGACGGGAGGAACTTGATTTTTCTCTGCTTGAAAATCGAAAAATGTTTGTTATTTCAGGTAAGACCGGTTCTGGCAAAACAACCATTTTTGATGCAATCAGCTTTGCGATGTACGGCAGGCCGAGTGGCGACAATCGAAGTGCACAAGAAATGAGAAGTCAGTTTGCGCAAAAAGGGCAATTAACGGAAGTAGAGATGTTATTTGAACTGAAAGGTCGCCAATACGTGATCCGGCGTACGCCGCAGCAAGAAAAAGTGAAAGCGCGCGGCACGGGTACGACAACAGTGGGTGCGACGGCTGAATTAAGTGAAATAACAGATGAAGGAAAAAAAGTGCTGTTAGCGGCCAATGTGCGTGAGACAGATGAAAAAATAAATGAACTAATTGGCTTAGAGGCGAATCAATTTCGGCAAATTTTAATGATTCCACAAGGTGAATT
This sequence comes from Domibacillus sp. F004, assembly GCF_057814295.1. NCBI lineage: Bacteria > Bacillati > Bacillota > Bacilli > Caryophanales > Bacillaceae > Domibacillus > Domibacillus sp. F004. The sequence goes on along the minus strand of NZ_JBVATB010000004.1, from coordinate 48,264 downwards.
TCAAAAACTGCTCATGGCAAGCAGCCAGGAAAAAGAAAAAATTTTGCAGAAGCTGTTTCAAACGGCTTTTTACAAACAAGTAGAGGATCACTTAAAAGAAAAAGCGGATATATTGAAGAAGGAAGCAGGAAAAACAGTAGCTGAACAAATCATGATGTTAAAAAATTTGTCTCCATATTCAGATGAAATGCGTATCCTTCTGGAAGAGGAGGACATGATGAAAGATGCGGTCCTCAAACAGCTGGATATTGACATGGAGATGATGCGGCAAGAGCATCAAACGATGAAGGAAAACATTGTGAAGATAGGAAGAAAACGCGATGAATGTGTCGCAGAACGCGAGCGAGGTATAGCGCTGAACCGGCAGTTTGATCAACTGATACAATTAAATGAAATAAAAAGACAGCTTGATAACCGACAGCAAGAAATACAATTGATTACTGGAAATATCGTCCGTGGTGAACGAGCTGAAAAACTGCTTTTATATGAAGTGCATATGCAAAAAGCAGAAAAAGCATTCGTATTGGCGTATGAGCGAAAAAAGGAAGCGGCGCAAAACGAAAAATCGGCGCGTGTGCGATTTGAGCAAGCGGCAGAAGTGTTGAAGCGAGAAGAAGACCGACAGCAGGAACGTGATAGAATGACTGAGCGTTATCAACAGCTGGAATCAATGAAAGAATCTGTTTATGCCTTTAAAGAAGCAATGCAGATTGAAGCAAAATACGAGAAACAGCTGGAAAATACAGTAGCTGACGGTGTTCGGTTACGCGAGACCCTTCAGGAAATGGAAGAGAAAATAACCGAAACAGAACGTATGATCAAACCGCTCGAGTTAGCGGGTGAACGTTTTATCGAAGCAGACCATCTCGTTGAAAAAGCAGAGCAGATGCTTGAGCTGTATAAAGAAGCATCAGCTATAACTTCTCAATTGTTAACGCTCGAAGTGGAGAAAGAGGTAGCGGAGCAGCGGTTCATGGAGGCCGCGCAAAAAGCAGAGGAAGGGAAAAAACAAGTACTTGCTTTACGGCAGGAATTAAAACGTGAACAAGCTGCTCTTCTCGCATTGCATTTGACCGAAGGCGAACCGTGTGTCGTTTGTGGGGCTCTGCATCATCCTAAACCGGCTTATTCGGGTGATAGTAAAGGTTCGCTGATTCGTGATGAGGATGTTGAAGAAGCGGAAAAACAGGCTTCATTGATGGAACAACAATGCCATAATGAAGAACGAAACCAGTCTGCCATCCAGTTTGCCATTAATACGGCCAAAAAAGAAATTGAAAAACTGAAAGTCAAACTGCCTAAAAATCAAAAGATTGAAGACATTCAAGAAATGCTTCAATGTGCAAAAACAGATCGGCAGACAGCTGAGCATGATCGGAAGAAAAAACAACAACTGACTGAACAGCTGAGGTTGCTCCATCACGAAAAAGAAAAGATTGTACAAAAACTGGAGCGGAATCGGCAAATGGAAGCAGCTGAACAGCATGCGTATATTGAGGCAAAGAGTTTTCTTGTGCAAATGAAAAAAAGCGTCCCGGATGAGATGCGGAATGTGAATCGATTTATTGAAGTGTTTGATCAAGTAAAAAAGCAAGTAGAGCAGGATAAACGGCAATTCGAACAAGCCCGTACTGCTTACTATGAATGGAGTTCGTCACTTCAGTCAGCAGTCTCCATTCTAAATGAACGAGAACAGACAATGATAGAAGCAGACGTATTATTCAAAGAAGCATCAGCTGCCTTTTCTGAAAAGCTTTATGAAAATGAATTCGTTGATAAACAGTCCTATCAGGAAGCAAAGCTGTTTATTGAACAATTGCCACGGCTGAAGGAATCAGTGGAACAGTATAACGAAGAACAACGTGCGATTCATATGAAAATTCGCGAATTCAAAAAGGCAACAGATGGCCTCGAGCGGATTAATCTTAATGAAATGAATGATCGAATTGATGCATTGAATAATGAGATGAACGAATGGACAAATAAGGCGGGGATGCTTGCGGCGCAGATGAGTGAGTCGAAGCGGACAAAAGAGACCATCATGCGCTTGTCCGAGCAAATCGCGCGTGTTGAGGAAGAATATCGTCTTGCTGGACATATGTATGATATTGCTCATGGGAAAAATGAATTGAAAGTGACGTTTGAGCGCTATGTACTTGCGTCTTTTCTAGAAGATATTTTAAATGCCGCGAACACGAGGCTTGTCAATATGACAAATGGACGGTTTCGGCTGGAAAGGCAAACGGAGCGTGCCAAAGGAAATGCGCAGAGCGGACTTGATTTATTGGCCTTTGATCAATATACGGGGGCAAGCCGTCCTGTAAAAACATTGTCAGGCGGTGAAAGTTTTAAAGCGGCACTTGCTCTTGCACTCGGTCTTGCAGAGATCGTACAAAATTATGCGGGCGGTGTGTCATTAGAGACGATGTTTGTAGATGAAGGATTTGGAACACTTGATCCAGAGTCGCTGGATCAAGCGATTGAAACGTTAATGGATATTCAATCTGACGGCCGGCTTGTCGGTATTATATCTCATGTACCTGAGTTGAAGGAGCGAATTGATGCTCGTTTGGAAGTGAAGCAGTCAGAGACGGGAAGCAAGGCGAAGTTCGTATTTTCAGGAGAAGTGTAATCACATTTCATAAATAGTTCACGAGAAAGTGAATTTGCTCATTGAGTAATGAGGCGAATTCCTCTACGATAAATGTATAAAAATCATTTGGAGGTCATTTTTTTGAAGTTATTTCGCTATAAGATAATCATAATAATGGTGATGATTGTGTTGTCTGCATGCAGCAACAGTGATTTTCAAGGTAACATGGATGTAGAAGTAAAGGATTTTAAGAATACGAATCAAGATGGAAAAGAAGTTAGCTTGTCTGATTTGAAAGGGAAAGTGTGGATTGCTGACTTTGTCTTTACAAATTGTACGACTGTTTGTCCACCGATGACAAAAAACATGAGTGATCTTCAAGATATGTTAAATGAAGAAGGGATAAAAGATTACCACATTGTATCATTTAGTGTTGATCCAGAACGTGATACACCGGAAGCATTGAAAGAATATATATCCCACTATGAAGCAGATGAATCAAACTGGGATTTGTTAACGGGTTATGACGGTGACTATATTCGTGATTTCGCGGAAAAGAGCTTTCAAACATTAGCAGTTCCAGATCCAAATTCCGACCAGTTCATGCATGGAACGAGCTTTTATTTAGTAGATAAAAAAGGTACTGTTGTCAAGAGCTATGCAGGCAATATGGACGTGCCGTTCGATGAAATTGTACTGGATGTGAAGCAGTTAACGGAACAACCTTGATAGAAAGCCCCGAATCATGTATTCGGGGCTTTTGCATATAAATAAACAAGCATAAAATAAATAAACAAGACTTGACTTTTGCAAAATTCACAAAAAATTAATAATTTATTAGTTGCGGGAAAATGGCTTTTTGTGTAAGATAAGTGTACAGGTTTTTTCTGAATATTTTGTTAAGGGGTGATTGTATGAACTATGGATTACACAAATTTGGCTCAATGAACAGCGTAAAATGTGAATGCGGCTGGGAAGGACAGCGTGCTGAACTCCGAAGTGCGCTTGTCGTGCTTGAACAAACAAAGTGCGGTTCCATTTACGATGCCGAAGATGTCTACATTTGCCCGAGCTGTGGATCTAGAAAATATTAATTCCTCTCCACATCCTTTTCTTCGCCTTATATGAACTATCTCTACAAAGACTGCGATGATCACCAAAAGCTATTTGTCATCATGTTTTAAAGCGGAATCATCCTCAAGATTCCGCTTTTCCTATTTTTTACATAATATCTATACAGGAAAGCTGTCGTCTTTAGACATAGGGTAAGAGTAAGGTTGAACGAGGTCTATCTTTTGCCATGTTAATTGTTCGTCTTTTTTCAGTGTATGTCACTTGCGTTAGGAACGTATATTCGAATATAATGGGCATATAAAGTGAGGAAGAAGGGCGATTCTATGTTTGTGATACGCGGCGTAAAAGAATGTCAGTGGGATGTTTACAAAAAAGAATTTTATGACTTTAGCTTTAGAAGCAGACATAATCACTCTTTTGCCATTTATAATAGAGAAAATTAAATGAGCGGGGGAGTAACATGTCAAACATAGTCAATCAATATTTTGCTCATGAATATGAATCGATTGAAATGCTCGCCGATCGCATTAGTGATGCCCTTCATTGTCCCATTACAATTGAAGATGCGAATCATCAAATTATTGCGTACAGCCGCCACGAAGGAGAAATTGATCCTGTGCGGATTGCAACGATTATGCGTCGTCGTGTGCCGGAGCATGTTATTAATAGTTTATGGAAAAGCGGTGCTATTCCAAAACTATTTGAAACAGAAGAGCCTGTCATCATCCCGGCGATTGATCAAGTTGAACTCGGTGAGCGCGTGGCCATTTCTGTCCGAAAACAAGGTAAAGTGATCGGTTTCATCTGGGCACAGTCAAAGGCTCATTTTTCAGATGAGCAAATGTTTATTTTAAAGGAAGCCGCAAAAGCGGTCAAAAGTCAGCTTCTCCAGTATGAGAAGCGAAAGCGCGCAGCTGAAGAAAGCCATCAAGAGTTTTTTTGGAAGCTGTTAACTGGACACTTCAAGGGACGAAATGAAGTGGATCAAGTGAATAAAAGTTACGGAATGCCGTTGACAGGTGAACTGCTGGCGGTTGTTTTTGACTTTAGACGGACGATTGACCATACACTTGGACGTCAGATAGACTATCTAGTTGAAACACTCCAGCAATTATCATGCATAGCAAGAACCTATGATGGAGATCAGCTTATCTTACTCATTCGATTTCCAGATACAGGTGAAATAAATACAGTGCAGCATTATATTCAAGATTTTATTGCAAAGGCATCCGAACGGCTGAAAGTGCAACCGGCAGGAGGAGCAGGAAGTATTGTAAAGAATCCACTCGATGTTCAGACAAGCTATCAAGAAGCTTTATATGTGCTGCGTATGAAAGAACTGTTTTCGACGATTCAAATACCAGACTGCTACGAAAAAATAGGTATTTTTAAATCAATAGATGACTTTCGCACTGCTCGAGAAGGGAAAAGAAATCCTATTATTGAAAAACTGAATGCTTATGATCACATGCATCATGCAAATATGATGGAAACGATTTATACGTATTTAGCACATGACGGTAATATGAACGGGGCGGCTGGAATTTTGCATGTTCACCCGAATACACTCGCCTATCGCTTGAAACGGATTACAGAAATTACCGGACTGGATTTGAAAGATATGAATGAAAAAACGTTGCTTTATATTGATTTATTGATTTGGCAGATGAACAATTCTTTTTTATGAAAATCAACAAGAACATCTCTTATGGTTTTTTATTTGAATCGATAAATATGTCATTCATCTGACATACTATGAAGATAAGCAAAATAACCAGCTAGGGAGATGAATCGTCATGATTATTGGCATACCAGGGGAAGTTAAAAACAATGAAAATCGAGTCGCCATTACACCAGCAGGCATTAGTTCATTTGTAAAAGCAGGACACCACGTGCTTATACAAAGCGGTGCCGGGAATGGCAGCGGTTTCTCTGATGAAGAATATAGAAAAACAGGCGCGGAAATTTTGAATGGGGCGGATGAGGTATGGAACCGTTCGGATATGGTCCTAAAAGTGAAAGAGCCGCTCGCGTCGGAATATAGATACTTTCGTAAAGGACTTATTCTATTTACGTACCTTCATCTTGCAGCAGAGCCGATGTTAACGAAAGCACTTGTGGAAAATGAAGTGACAGCCATTGCATATGAAACTGTCAGTATGAATGGGACGCTGCCGCTATTATCACCAATGAGCGAAGTGGCAGGACGAATGGCCGCGCAAATTGGCGCACAGTTTTTAGAGAAACAAGAGGGTGGAAAAGGGATCCTACTTGGCGGTGTACCGGGTGTTAAAAAAGGGAAGGTGGCCGTCATCGGCGGTGGAACGGTTGGAATGAATGCTGCTAAAATTGCGATTGGTCTAGGTGCTGATGTTACGATTATAGATTTAAGTGCAGATCGTCTTCGGCAGTTGGAACATATATTTGGTTCATCGATTCAAACGTTAATGTCGAATCCATTGAATGTCGCCGAGGCTGTGAAAGAGTCCGATCTTGTGATTGGTGCCGTATTAATTCCGGGAGCTAAAGCACCGAAGCTTGTAACCGAAGAGATGGTTAAGTCGATGTCAAATGGTTCGGTTATTGTGGATGTAGCAGTGGATCAAGGCGGTATTTTTGAGACAGTTGACCGCATTACAACACATGACAATCCAACCTATATAAAGCATGGCGTCGTTCATTATGCGGTAGCTAACATGCCAGGAGCTGTCCCGCGAACCTCAACTGTTGCATTAACGAATGTAACCATTCCATATGCGCTTCAAATTGCGGATAAAGGGTTTGAGAAAGCGATGTCTGAAAATGAGTCTTTAAAACACGGTATTAACACGCTAAAAGGATTCGTCACACACAAAGCGGTTGCTTATGATCTCGGCTATGAGTATAAGCAGCCCGATGAACTAAAGGAGCAGTAAAACAAAAACCGGTCAGCGGCGGATGACCGGTTTTTTTATGTCTTTAAAGGGCATTCAGTTCTTTTTGGATAGAGTCTGGTGTGCCAATGACGATTTTAGGCATTTTTGCTGGGTCAAGCCATTTCATTAGGACGGTTAAATGCGATTCACTAAGCGCAATGCAGCCCGCTGTGGGTGTAGTGCCGCTGCGCCACCGATGAATGAAGATCGCACTGCCGGCATTTTTTACGATAGGATCTTCATTATAGCGAATAATAATTGCATGTTTATAGAGCGTGTGATTCAGCCGTTCAAACGATTTCCAGCGTGTAGATGGATTACCGCGGTAGTATATCCACTTGTTGTAGTCTTTTGACGCAGCATCATCTATCCAATAATGAAAGCGATTTGTGACGGTATAGCGTGATTTGACGCCAGCTGGTTTTGCCGCAAAGCCAAACATTTCACCGATGGCATATATCCCTGTTGGTGTGGCACCATTTCCTTCTTTTTTCGTAAAAGAAAGTCCGTTTTTACCGGTGACAGCCGGTGAGATTCGTTTTAACACCCACTTGCTTCCGAATTTTTCATACAGTTTTACTGTGGCGAGACTAGATGATGTCTGGCCTTCTGCAACGATCACCTGTTTGCTGTCAGTGACATTGGATAATCCAGCGGCGTATGGGTCAGTGGCTGCTTCCGGTGATTGAGGGAAAACGGAAAGGAGTAAAAAACTCGATAAACATAAACAAATCATACGCTTCACTATAAAGCCTCCTTGAAAGCAAACGGACTATTCCGTCTGCTTTCATCCTTTTTATTTTAGTCCGGTATTCGCTTTCACCGTTACCTCTGCATATTTGCGTTCGTCTGCTTTTTCTGAAATGATTGAACCGATAAAACCTGCAATAAAGCCAGCTGGTACGGAAATGATTGCTGGGTTTGTCAATGGAAATAGGGCTGTCCCGACAAAAATAGCGGTTCCTTCAGGGCCCCATACATTCGGGCTTAGTGCAACGAGCACGAGGGCCGAAATTAACCCTGTTAACATCGCGGAAATAGCACCCGTTGTATTAAAACGTTTCCAGTAAATTGTGTAAAGGATAACAGGCAAGTTTGCACTTGCTGCAATACAAAAGGCCAGTGATACAAGAAATGCGACATTCATCGACTGAGCAAATAAAGCAAGCAAAATTGATACGATCGAAACACCGATTGATGCATAGCGCGCTGCAGCCATTTGTTCTTTCTCGGTTACGTTCCCTTTTTTAATAATTTGTCCGTAAATATCATGCGCAAAGGCAGATGCCCCTGATAATACAAGACCGGCTACAACAGCCAGAATAGTGGCAAAAGCGACAGCTGAAACGAATGACATAAGTAAATCGCCGCCAAGAGCTTGCGCGAGTAACGGTGCAGCCATATTTCCAGCTGCGTTCGCTGCAATAATGTTCTTAGAACCAACAAATGCGGCGGCTCCAAAACCGAGGAAAATAGTCAAAATATAGAATATACCAACGATCCATGTAGCATAAACGACGGAACTACGGGCTGTTTTCGCATCTTTTACGGTAAAGAAACGCATTAAGATGTGAGGAAGACCGGCTGTACCGAAAACGAGTGCTACCATCATCGAAACTGTATCAATTCCATTCGTATACTTCACGCCAGGATGCAGGAAGCTTTCTCCAGATGGTGTAACCGTTTTCATTTCGCTGAACATATTTAAAATATTAAAGTCAAACTTCATTAATACAAGGAATGAGATAATAATTGTACCGATCATTAAAAGAACAGCTTTAATAATTTGCACCCAGCTTGTTGCAGCCATTCCGCCAAATAAGACGTATGTTGTCATCATAACACCGACAATCAATACAGCAATCCAGTAGTCAATGCCAAGTAGAAGCTGAATAAGTGCACCTGCGCCAACAAGTTGGGCAATCATATAAAAAAGAACAATGGTCAGTGTGCTGATGGCAGCAGTTGCGCGAATTTTTTGTTGTTCAAAGCGGGCTGTGATCATGTCAGCAAGCGTGTATTTTCCAAGATTTCGAAGTGGCTCGGCAACAATGTACAGCACGACTAAGTATGCGACTAAATAGCCGATACTGTAAAAAAATCCGTCAAATCCATTTAAAGCAATGGCACCGGCGATCCCGAGAAAAGAAGCCGCTGATAAATAGTCGCCTGCAATGGCAATCCCATTTTGCCAGCCGGTTAATCCTCCGCCAGCTGTATAAAATTCACTAGCTGAGTTTGTTCGTTTTGAAGCCCAGTAGGTAACAATAAGCGTGAGTCCGACGATAGCGGCGAAGAAAAAGAGTCCAAGAGCACTCATGAATGTTTGCTCCCTTCATTAGATGTGTGAACAGCTAGAATTTTTTCTGAATCTTTATCAAATTTGTTTGCTTTTTTGACGTATACCATGCAAAGGGACCAAGTCATAATGAATTGGGCTAAGGCAAATATCCAGACCCATGAAATGTCACCGATTGCCGGTTTGTTCAAGACAGTCGAAAAAGATGTTAAAAGCGGCAATGTAAAGTAAAACAAAAGAAAAAAAACAGTAACTGGGAACAAGAACTTGTTTTTCTTTCTAACCAGCGACTTGAACTCTGGACTGGCTGCAATCGCTGCGTAGTCATGTTCCGTTTGCAGCAATTCGTTGCGTCCTGCTTTCTGTTCCATATTAAAGACCTCCCTTAGTAGTTTATAATTCTGAAAATGGTTGCAAGTTACAGAATTATAACTCTATTCTAAAAAAGCAATTTCCAAATAGCAACTCTTTTCGACAAAAAATACATTTTTTTTAATATTTACTTAATCTACCTATGTATATAGTGAAAATTCGCATTCATTTTCTTTCCCGCGGAATTCGTGTACAATCAAAAAAAAGACAATAAATGGAGCGGATGGTTATGAAGGAAAATAAATCGATTGGTGCAGCTGTTTCATCAATGACAGGTACACGGTTGCGCGTCGTCCATTCAATTTTATATAACATTAATGCGCGCGATTTAATTGCGTTAAAAGCAAAAAGTCAGTTTTCAAAAGAAGAGATGACGCCATTTTTTAGTGCCATTATAACAGAGGCAAACAAACGAAATGAGCAAACTGATGCTGAACTGCAGCTCGATGTGTTTATTGCTTTAACAAAGATGTTAAAGCTTCCCGCTGCTCGTTTAAATGAAAAAGAAAAGGTAGCTGCCCGTTCTGATGAAATCGCTCATAAATGGTTTGAAAAAGCAGCGAAACAAGATAAATTATTGAAAGAGAAATTTGATCAGTCTCTTATTACAGATAAACTTGAATTTATGCTTCACTATGAAAGTGTGAAAAGAGTAGAACGTGTGCTAAAAAATGAAAAAGTAGATGAAAAGAAAGAGCCCCTTCAAGAAACGATTCGCGGTTACTGGGAAGGGATGCCAGAATACAAAAAGGTGCAAATCTTTGAGCATTTTCAGTTAAACCACGACACATTATTTGAAGAAATAGTGGAAGAAAAAGGACTTGCTTCTTTTCTATTTGAAATGGGTACGAGAAGCGGTTTATCGATGTATGAAATGTTGTTATCTACTATTATTGCGGATGTGCCAAGCGGTAATCCACGTTATTTGTGGATGCTTCATCCTGATGCATTGTTTACGACAGATGTCGCATTGAAAAGCCTTGTGTCAGGAAGTTGGATGCTGCCTTCCGCATTACTTTTGATGTATATGCCGCCGGAAGATGATCTGAAAGAAACCGACTTAGCCGTTGTTGCAGCAGAATGGGTGCGGAGGGAGACCGGTTACCAGTTATTAATCCGGCAAGTTAATGAATTAAAAGTAGAACAGCAGGAGAAAGAAAAGCAGATTGAATCGGTTCGGTTGGAACTTGAAAATGCGATGAGTGCGGAAGAGAGAGCTCGATCGGTATATCGTAATTTACGGGAGCGTCTCATTGCTATTTTAAAAACAGATCCGGCACGCCCTTATTTAGGAGATATTAGCGTATCTAATACAAGAATTAGAGAAAAATTAAGCCGTGTGCAGTCTAAAATGAAAGCGAATGAGACGAAAAAAGGGCTTCTTCAATCTGTCGGGGCTTGGGTGTCGAATACGTATTGGCAGACAGAAAAAAACAATTTAGAAAAAAAGCTGAATGTATCCTTTGAAAACATGGCTGATGAAGTTATGCGAAAGTATCCATATTATGAAACGGATTTAATCTCAGAGATGAACACTGCCTTTGTCACAGCAAACCAGTGGCAGTTCGAGAAGGAGCGTTTGCAGAAAAAAGAAGCCGAATCTGTCAAGTCGCTTTCACAGTTGAAAAGCGAAGAGTTAAAACTGCGCGAAAAAGCGGCGGAAGCCGCTTCTAAAACACCAGGATTAAAGCAGTTTGAAGCTGTTGAAATACGTGCGGAGAGCCCTATTACTTGATAGGGCTCTTTTTTTGTTACGGCTATGAAAGGTTTGTCAAAGGACATAATGCCAATATAATGAGTTTGTTATTGTCAGCGTACGTAATTTGGAATTGGTATGCTGACGACGAATGGTTCGCTGACACCGCCAAACAATGTGAAAGTGATATGGGGCATATTCCAGTACATGATTGCCGTTGTTCTTCTATACAGCGGTGGGCTTCAGGCGCTGCAAAATGCGGCAATTGCTGCAGCATTCCCGTTTTCATTCATTATTATTTTAATGATGATTTCTCTTTTTCGTGCTTTTTCAAAAGAGCGGAAAGAGATGCGCAAGAAAGGCGGGCGCCTTCCGCTTACCTAAATCGCAAAAGGAGTGTCAGCACGACACTCTCTTTCACTCTTTCATTTGTTTTGCTTGAAGTTTTCTCCAGTCTTTTCTATGATGAGAAGAGCACGTTTTAATAAAGGAGTACAACATGGTGAAACGAAGAAAGTTACGAAAGAGGGCAATGTATTTTTTATCAACTCCATTTATTATTCTAGGGCTGCTTTTATTGATACTGTTTGCGCTTAGTGACTCAACATCTAAATTAATAGGTTCAAAAAACATTCCAGAAGAATTTATTCCAATTTACAAAGCGGCAGCAGAAGAATATGGAATTCCATGGGAGCTCCTCGCTGCGCATCACCGGGTGGAAACTAAATTTTCAACCATGGATCCAATGATTTCACCGGTTGGTGCAGAAGGACCTATGCAGTTTATGCCATGCACATTTGTCGGTTGGCAGCACCCTACATGCGACGAACTTGGTGAGGGAGAAATACCTGAAAAAGAAAAAGTAAACCCTGAGGTCATTGCTAAATACGGAGGATACGGTGTTGATGCAGATGGGGATGGCAAGGCTGACCCATTTGATATTGAAGATGCTATTTTTAGTGCAGCAAATTATTTGCAGTCAAATGGAGCTGCTGAAGGTGATTTAGAGCGAGCCATTTTTGCTTATAATCGAAGCGACCAGTATGTCTCAGATATTTTATATTATGTTAAAGAATATTCGAAACAAGAAGAATGATAAATGAAGATTTATTAGAATCTTTGAAGTAAAAAAACCGTCTTTGCTGCAAGGAGCAAAGACGGTTTTTCATTGATTTTCTTTTTTATTGTAATAATTAACAGCAAATTGAGAACCTTCGTCGACCATTTTATTATCGTCAATATCTTCTGGATGAGGATTGCCGCCTTTATGAACCGGGAATGCATCTCCAGGAGATGTTTCACCACTTAGTTTCTGTTTTGCCTGGGTCATCCAGCCATCAAATTTTGTACGATTCTCATCTTTTGACAGCCACCAGGCTGCGGCACCGGCACCGAGAAGAAGGTAACCAAGCCCACCGTTTTTTTGTTTCATTGCTTTTTTATTCATCGTATTATACATTGAATTTCCTCCTTCATATTTCTGCATAGACGCCTGCTTAAAAACAGTTTACCCGGATGGGGCATATTCAAAACATTGGCAATGAGAAAGCAAAACGTTTTGAAAAGAAAAATGAGGGTACATTATTAAAATTAAAGTAAGGACATGAGGGGAAGGACAGGATTAAAATGGAACACACATTCCACTCTTCGCAATGGAAATGGACAGAGCTCGACATGAAAAATGAGGAGCAAGTGAAAGAGCTTGCACAGAAGCATCCTGCGTGTAAAAAATGGATTAGAGATATGAAAAAAAATGAAACGAACTTGCTCGAAATGTATACAGGCATGCCCGGGAAAGAATTCATCTGGGGATCGCTCGTTTATATGCAGGATATCCATAAAAAACAAGATAAATCTGTGTTTCATTTTTATTTAACACGAGATGAACTTTTGACATCAGATTTAGATTTAAATAAACTAGATTTTGCAAATGTAAAAGCAATGAAAGAAAAAATGCATCAATCAGAAACAGCGATTGAAGGATTTCTTGTACTAATTGGGGAAATTATGACTCACTTTTTAAAAGAAATTGATAAATTTGAAGTGCGGCTGCGTGACTTGCTCTGGGATATTAAAGAGCGCAATAATACAAATACGCTCGATCGAACGGCGAATGCTGACCACGAACTGCTTATCTGGAAAAACTTGATTATTCCGATGATCGAAATACGTATGGCAGTGGAAGAAGCATTTGGTGACGAGATTATGGAACAGCCCCAATATAAACGAACGAAGCGCCGTATCACACGGGCGCGTGAATTGATACGCGAATATGAAGAAGAAATCGACGCATTGATCGATCTTGAAAGTGTTGTTTCTACACATCGAGGAAATGAAATTATGAAAACATTGACGGTTATTACAACGTTGTTTACACCGGTGACGGCATTTGGCGCCATCTGGGGAATGAACTTTAAACATATGCCGGAGCTCGAATGGAAATTGGGTTATTTGTATGCAGGTGTATTAATTGTTGCATCGACCTTTATTCTATATGCATATTTGAAGAAAAAAGGATGGATGGGTGACATTTTATCAGTCCGTTCAAAAAAATCATTTTTCAAGTGATTAGTTTTTCTTATGAAAGGTGATTAACTTCTTGTTATTTACTTATATTAATCCGTATAATATGATAAAGGACGTGGGAAATTAGAAGAAAAAATAAATAACTAATTTCTCGGATGTCTTACATACTGATATTTAAGAGGGGGAACCGAAATGGCGAAAAATGATGTATTTAACGCCCGCGCAAGCTTTGACCTTAATAGTAAGCGATATAATTACTACCGTTTAGCGGCTCTTGAAGAAGCAGGGATAGCAAAAGTCTCCCGCTTGCCATATTCGATTAAAGTATTACTTGAATCTGTACTTCGTCAATTTGATGGTTATGTTATTAAAAAAGACCACGTTGAAAACTTAGCAAAATGGGGACCGAATGTAGATAAAGAAGCAGAAGTTCCGTTTAAACCATCACGCGTTATTCTGCAGGATTTCACAGGCGTGCCAGTTGTTGTTGACCTTGCGTCTCTTCGTAAAGCTATGGCAGACATCGGCGGTGATCCGCAGGTTATCAATCCGGAAATCCCGGTTGACCTTGTTATTGACCACTCTGTGCAAGTAGATGCCTACGGTACACCCGAAGCACTTGAGCGTAATATGGTGCTTGAATTTGACCGCAATGCGGAGCGCTATGAGTTTTTAAGCTGGGCGCAAAAAGCATTTGATAACTATCGTGCCGTTCCACCAGCAACAGGAATTGTTCATCAGGTAAACCTAGAGTATCTTGCAAATGTCGTACATGCTATTGAAACGACTGAAGGTGAGTTTGAAGCCTATCCAGATACACTTGTCGGTACGGATTCTCACACAACAATGATTAATGGAATTGGTGTTCTAGGATGGGGTGTTGGGGGAATTGAAGCAGAAGCAGGTATGCTTGGACAGCCTTCATATTTCCCTATTCCAGAAGTAGTTGGTGTGAAATTAACAGGTGAACTTCCAGATGGTGCAACAGCTACTGACCTTGCTTTAAAAGTAACACAAGTACTACGCCAGCAAGGGGTAGTAGGTAAATTCGTTGAGTTCTTCGGTGCAGGTGTAGCTTCACTTCCGCTTGCAGACCGGGCGACAATTGCGAACATGGCGCCTGAATATGGTGCCACATGTGGTTTCTTCCCGGTTGACGCAGAGTCACTTGATTACATGCGTCTGACAGGGCGCGAAGAAGGACACATTCAAGTCGTTGAGCAATATTTAAAAGAAAACGATATGTTCTTCACACCAGAAAATGAAGATCCAATATATACAGAAGTGGTTGAAATAAGCCTTGCTGAAATCGAGCCGAATTTGTCCGGTCCAAAACGTCCGCAAGATTTAATTCCACTTACTCAAATGCAAAAAGCATTCCAAGACGCAGTCAGTGCGCCTCAAGGTAACCATGGCTTTGGTTTGACGGAAGAGGAACTGGACAAAACGACAAAGGTTAAATTCAAAGATGGGGAAAAAGTAGAAATGAAAACAGGTGCGATCGGCATTGCTGCGATCACATCATGTACAAATACATCAAATCCTTATGTTCTGCTTGCAGCTGGTTTAGTAGCAAAAAAAGCGGTTGAACTAGGTCTTGAAGTGCCTAAATATGTAAAAACGTCTCTTGCACCAGGTTCAAAAGTGGTGACAGGCTATCTTCGTGATTCCGGTCTCCTCCCATATATGGAGAAACTCGGTTTCAACCTTGTTGGTTACGGCTGTACGACATGTATCGGTAACTCTGGCCCGCTCAAAGAAGAAATCGAAAAAGCGATTGTTGATTCGGATCTTCTCGTTACATCTGTTCTTTCAGGTAACCGTAACTTTGAAGGCCGCATTCATCCGCTTGTAAAAGGCAACTACCTTGCATCTCCACCACTCGTTGTTGCCTATGCGCTGGCTGGTAATGTAAACGTAGACCTTCAAAATGAGCCGATTGGTAAAGGCAAAGATGGACAGGACGTCTTCTTTAAAGATATTTGGCCTGGAACAGCTGAAGTAAAAGAAGCGGTGAAACGTACCGTTACACCTGAATTGTTCCGTAAAGAATATGCTCAAGTATTCAACAGTAATGCGAAATGGAATCAAATTCAAACGAGCAATGAAGCACTTTACAGCTGGAATGAAGATTCAACGTACATTGCGAATCCAACATTCTTCCAGGATCTTTCAACAAATCCAGAGCCGATTCAAGCGCTCACAGGCTTGCGTGTAATGGGCAAATTTGGCGATTCTGTTACAACAGACCATATTTCACCAGCAGGTGCAATTGGTAAAGATACACCAGCAGGCTTATATCTTCGCTCTAAAGGGGTTGAACCACGTGATTTTAACTCATACGGTTCACGCCGTGGCAATCATGAAGTGATGATGCGCGGTACGTTTGCGAATATTCGTATTCGTAACCAAATTGCGCCAGGGACAGAAGGCGGTCTTACAACCTATTGGCCAACAGGCGAAGTGATGCCAATTTATGATGCGTGCATGAAGTATCAAGAGCAAGGAACAGGACTTGTCGTTCTTGCTGGTAAAGATTACGGAATGGGCTCTTCACGTGACTGGGCAGCAAAAGGTACAAACTTGCTTGGCGTTAAAACGGTTATCGCAGAAAGCTATGAACGTATTCACCGTTCAAACCTTGTTATGATGGGTGTGCTTCCACTTCAGTACAAATTGGGCGAAAATGCAATAACGCTTGGACTTACAGGGGAAGAAACAATTGAAGTAGCAATTACAGACAACGTGAAACCACGTGAAGTTGTAACGGTTACAGCAACAAACAAAGAAGGAAAGAAAACAGAATTCCAAGCGCTTGTACGCTTTGACTCTGAAGTAGATGTAGATTACTACCGTCATGGTGGCATTTTACAAATGGTTCTTCGTGGCAAACTGCAAAATGTAAATACAAACAAATAAGTAATACAAAAAAGTCAGATCAGAACTGCACCTCAATTGTTAGAAAAAATCTAATGATTGGGGTGTTTCTTTGTGGCAAGATGATTGAATATTTTGTATAAAATCATTTTTTCGGGAAATAATAGCAATATAAAGAAAGGAGTGAGAAAATGCGCAAAATTCAGAAAAAAACATTTGCAGATCTTATAAAAGAAAATAAGGAAGAGTTACTTGCAGATACAGCAGCGATGAAAGCGCTTGAAGAAAGACTTGAGTTAAAGTGGCTTGCATATGATAAAACAGGAAAATAGGCCGGTATTTGTACCGGACTGTATACATAATTGTTAGTTGCTATTAAAAGGTAATTATAGTTTAATGGAATTTAGAACTGAATAATAATTTGTAAGTGCTTGCAACAAATGTGTTGAGAGATAATAGGGAATCCGGTGAAAAGCCGGAGCAGCCCCCGCTACTGTAAAAGCTTTTTGTTAAACCAAATAGGCTTAAGTCAGCAGACCTGCTTATGAATGAACGTTTCTGTATTCTTCGGAGGGAAGAAAAGGATTTTTAATCACGCTTTGTTTCTATTGCAAATTGAGTGCTTATTTAAAACCTTAACTCCACATGTTAAGGTTTTTTGCATAGATAAGAATTCTGTAAGAAGAAAGGATGATATAGGGGGATGGGAAACTTATTACGAACAATACATATACCCAAACTTGATGAAAAAACAGGTGCTCATGTACAGCAATATGTTAACTCACTGACAAAACCTCTTGGGAGTTTAGGCCGATTGGAGGATTTGGCGATTGAACTGGCAAAGATGACAGGAGATCCTTTTCCGGACGTGTCACCGCCGGGGGTTATTGTGTTTGCAGCGGACCATGGTATCACTGATGAGGGTGTATCTGCTTATCCACAGGAAGTGACAGGTCAAATGGTCCGTAATTTTTTGAATGGTGGCGCAGCCATTAATGTATTTAGTAAATCAATCAACGCCAGCTTATACATCGTGGATATCGGGGTAGCTAGTGATATAGATGAGGAAGGGTTGATAAAGAAAAAAGTACGATATGGAACAGCTAATTTTTATAAGGAAAACGCAATGTCACCTGATGAAGCAGTTAAAGCTATTGAAGTTGGCTATGAGCAGGCACAAAAAATGATTAACGAGGGAGCTAAATGCCTCATTCTCGGTGAGATGGGAATCGGCAATACGACCACAAGCAGTGCTATTGCAGCTGCTGTCAGCGAACAAGATATTCAAAAGCTAGTCGGAACAGGCACAGGAATTGAGAAGGACAAAATTCAGTATAAACAACAAATTATTAAAAGTGCTCTTGAAAAAAGAAATCCGAGGGCAGATGATCCTATCGACATTTTATCGAAAATTGGGGGGCTTGAAATTGCTGGAATGGCAGGTGCAATGCTTGCTGCTGCAAGTAACCGGATACCTATTCTTGTCGATGGATTTATTTCTGCAACTGCTGCTTTGATCGCGAAAATGATCTCCAGTCAAGTCGCCGATTATATGATTATGGGGCATCGTTCTTTAGAACCTGGGCATGACGTTCTCATTCAGTTGTTGGGAAAAAAGCCGCTTCTCGATCTCGAAATGAGACTGGGAGAAGGCAGTGGCGCTGCGGTTTCTTTTCCAATATTACAATCAGCTGTACTAATGGTGAAAGAAATGGCCACATTTGAAACGGCCCAAGTATCCAATAAGGAGTAATGGAGGATCAATGTTTGTTTACAAATGAAGAAAAAGAAGCGATTTACAAAGTAATTTATTCCAGAAGAGATGTAAGAAGCTTTACATCTGATCCAGTTCCTAAAGCAGCGATAGAACGGATTTTAGAAGCGGCTCATCACGCACCATCAGTCGGATTTATGCAGCCATGGAATTTTATTTTGATCGAAGAGGAAGAAATCAAACATCGGTTAGCATGGGCGGCAGATAAAGAGCGAAGAGCCCTTGCGATTCATTATGAAAACGATGATCGTTCATCAAAATTTTTGAATTTGAAAATTGAGGGAATGAAGGAAGCACCATTAACGATATGCGTCACTGCCGATCCTACGAGGGGAGGGTCGCACGTACTTGGACGGAATTCAATACCGGAAACAGACATTATGTCGACAGCATGTGCCATTCAAAATATGTGGCTGGCATCCTGTGCCGAAGGGCTGGCAATGGGATGGGTTAGTTTTTATAAAAAATCCGATGTACGGGATATATTAGAGATACCGCCTCATATAGATCCAGTTGCCTTAATTTCCATAGGTTATACAGATGGTTATCCGAAAGCTCCTATTTTGGAGACAGCCAAATGGGAAAAAAGAAAAGAACTAGAAAAATTAGTATACTATAATAAGTGGCCGGTATTAACGTAATGATAAAGGGATCCCTTACATAAACGGGATCCCTTTTATATTAAAATGGATTTACGGCAACTGGAATACCAGGGCGTGAAGAATCACTGCCACCAAATAATTCCCCTGTTTTGGGGTTTAATAATACGGCCTGCACATTGCCAATGGAAAGTGCAATGTTATCGAACTGGTAATTCATCTGCTCCAGCTTTCGCTTTGCTTTTTCTGGAATCCCATCTTCATGCCAGATAAGCGGTCCGGTCCCATTATAAATGCGAGGCTCTTCAATAGCATCTTTTACATCCATCCCATAGTCAAGAATATGGATCATCGTTTGTAAAACCGACGCAGGAATCGTCGGACCGCCCGGTGAACCGAGTGTTAAGATCGGTTTCCCGTCCTTAAATACAATGGTAGGTGTTTTCATGCTAACAGGGTACTTGCCAGCCTCAACAGAGTTAATACCAGCAGGATCGGGATCAAAATCAGTCATATCATTATTCAGTAAAAATCCATAACCAGGTACCATAATGCCAGAACCGAAAAAATGTTCGAGAGAAGATGTACATGTAGCAATATTGCCTTCCTTGTCGACCGCAATGAAATGTGTCGTTTCCGGTCCAGGTTCTTTCTTATTTGGGTTTTGATAATGCGGCTGTTTTTCTTTATCATAATCCCACGGATTACCTTCTGTTATTGAATCATTGCGGAATTTAAAGTTAAGCAATTCTGCCCGTTTTGTCAAATAGTCATCATGGAGAAGTCCTGCAAGAGGGATATCATAAAAAGCGGGATCACCCATAAAAGCAAGTTTATCTGCAGTCATGATGCGAAGCACTTCAGCGATTATATAATACTTCTCCCATGAGCGAACGCCATATTGCGCGATATTCAGCTTTTCTACTAGTCTTAACATATAGAGAAGTGAAAAGCCGCCGCCATTTGGCGGGGAAGGGACAGCGATCTTATAAGTGCCATAAGTTTCAGTGATCGCTTCAGAAATCGTTGCCTCATATTTTAATAAATCCTCTTTTTCTAAAAATCCATCAAATGATTGGACGGTCTTAATAATCGCATCTGCAATTTCACCTTTATAAAAAGCATCTGCTCCTTTTTCTTGTAACAGTATCAATGTTTTCGTTAACTGTTCATTTACGACTACTTCACCTTCTGTCAGCGGTATGCCATCTGGATAGAAAAAAGTACGGGCTTCTTCACCAAGCCGATCACTAAATCGTTCAAGGCCAGTATTCCACGTTAAATTGACGCGAACGCCTTCCTTAGATAATTTAACAGCAGGTGCTATTACATCTGCCCAATTCATCGTCCCGAACTCTTTCAGTGCTTTTTCGACCCCTTTTAAAATACCGGGTACCGCTACAGCTGTTCCAGGCGTCGACCGCTCGATAAATGAGATGACATCCTGGTGCTCGTCCACAAAGATATTTTTATGCGCTTTATTTGGGGCGATGGAATGTCCATTAACAACAAATGTTTTTTGCTTTTTCGCATCATAGTACATAATAAATCCACTTGCGGCAAGTCCTGTGTTGAACGGTTCTGACACTGCAAGAGCAAACTGCATTGCAGCAAGGGCATCCATTGCATTCCCGCCATTTGACAAAATATCTGCCCCAATTTGGGATGCTTCTTCTGTTGCACTGGCCGTCATGCCGTTTTTCCCGCGTGCCCTCTGTTTATGTGATGCTTCTTTTTGATTGGCCCATATCTCTTCTATTGTCATGCTCATTTCCTCCATCTCAGTTTATGACAAACGCTCAATTGTTTTAGCAAGAAGAGCTGTTCGTTCAATTAAAGAATCAACTACTGTATATTCATCTGTTTCACTATGGGAAAACTCACCGATCGGGCCCATCCCGTCAATCGTTGCTACCCCAATACTTGAAGTGAAAGAGGCATCGGATGAACCGCCTGTTGATTCACCGTGAATATCGAGACCAATTTCTTTTCCTGCTTCTTTCACACGTTCTAAAAGCTCTTGAGATTCCTTCGTCATTTCCATTGGAGGTCTTGAGATTTCGCCTTCCACGTTTGTATTGGTACCCTGCACATTATCTTCTTCCGCAATCGTATAGATCTCTTTTACGATCTCATCTGCTTGTTCTTTGTTTTGAACACGTACATCAATGACTGCTTCGGCGTCGGGTGAAATAGTGTTCGCAGACACCCCTCCGGTAATTAAGCCAACATTGACCGTCAGTCCATTTTCAATATCATTTAGTTGCTGCAATTTAATTACTTTATATGCAATTTCTTCAATGGCACTTCGACCAATTTCAGGCTCTACACCTGCATGGGCACTTTTACCGGTCACATTCAGTTTGAATCGTCCCACGCCCTTTCGTGCTGTGATGACGCCTTCATTTGGCCGTCCGCACTCAACAACAAGGCTGTAGTCTTTCCCTTTAGCTGCTTCTATAATAATTGATTTTGAAGAAGGGGAACCAATTTCCTCATCGCTGTTAAAGATAATATGGACGTTATGAAAGGATGATAATCCCGCATTTTTTAGTGCTTTCATCGCATATAAAACTTGAACGTGGCTCGCTTTTTCATCGTTTACACCAGGTCCATACGCTCTGTCTCCAATAATTTTAAACGGCCGTTCCTGAGCTTCACCATCTGGAAATATGGTATCCATGTGGGCAATAATTAAAATACTAGATTTTTTTGCATTTGGAGATGTAATACTTAAATGATTCCCGAATTCTTTTTCTCTATGCACATCCACTTTCATACCCGCTTTTTCAAATTCTTCTTGAATAATCGAACCTATTTTATCGACATTTTGTTTATTGTAAGAATGACTATCAGTATTGACGAGTTTTTCAAGAAGTGCAATCATGTTCTCTTTTTCATTTTTCAAATATGCAATCAATATAAAAATCCTCCTTAAGGATGATCTATATATGTACCCCAAAAGACAAAAAAGATAAACGATAATCAAAAACATGATAAAATAGATAAAGCAACGAGATCGGATAAAGGAGTTTTTTATATTGTTTATTTCAGAAACAAAGGTAGAAGTTCGCTATGCGGACACAGATGCGATGCAAGTCGTTTACCACGGCCAGTATGTGGTTTGGTTTGAAATCGGCCGTACACAATTAATTAAAGATCTCGGTTTTAATTATGCGGAAATGGAAAAAGCAGGTTTTGTGTCACCGGTGGTTGATATACACCTATCATATAAAAAACCATTTTGCTACGGAGAAATCGCGACAGTCCGAACATGGATTGAGGCACACAATGGTATCCGCACGACGTATGGATATGAAATTTTGAATGAAAAGGGCGATGTATGTGTGTTAGGTTCAAGTGTTCATACGGTTGTAAATAAAGATACATTTCGGCCAGTGAAATTCAAAAAAGAATTTCCAGAATGGCATCATGTATATGAACAGGAAAAGAAACCGGTTTAATGGCATTTGGACTTAAACGGGCAGATATAGAGCGATGGAAGAAAGAAATGGAAGCAGGTCATATTGCCTTTTTAACACATTACTGGTACGATGAGCGGTTTCCACAGTATTGTACGGTAACGAAAGCGGGCTGTATATACGTAGACAGGCTGGTGGAATGGGGATATACGTACGGATTGATGCCGGAATGGATTGATATGCGCACCCCATCCCGGCCGCATTTTGACTTACTTGGTGAAAAACAGCTAATTATTTTAAAACATGAAGGGTTAGACGATCATATTCAAAAATTTCAACTGAAATAGATTAATCACGTATATATTTATAAGCGGGTTCGTCTAATTGTTCATTAAATTCGACGACTAGATGATGCCCGTTAAAATACCATAAATCTTTTTCTTCGACAAAATAGATAATGCCGTCGTGATTTGCTGTCACAGCCGCTTCAATTGGCTCTTCTTTTGAAACGCCGAGTGAAAATCCATCATGCAGCGGGCTAAATCCGCCGTAGCGTACGTAAAAACGAATATAGTCCCCTTTAGCTGCATACATTTCTTGTTCAAACCATTTTTTTGCTAGAGTGTTCAATTCAATTTTCATGATGAATTAACTCCAATCCTTTTTTCTTAGTGTATCATGAAACGATGTGCAGTTATATGTATTCAAAAATGAATGAACAGAAACAAGCGGTTTAACGCGATAACGTTAAACCGCTTGTTTCAATTTTTTTTACCAAAACTTGCTTTCGGCTCCGTTTTGTTTTTAATGCGAACAATGTTCGAACGGTGACGGAAAAGAATGAAAAAGAATATGGCTGTAATCGCTGCGAGAAAGGGGAGATCATTTGTATAAAACGTCTGAATGATCGTATAAATGAATGCGATCGCGGCGGTTAAGACAGAAGCAAGAGATACATATTTGGTCAGTAAAACGACAATGACAAAAATCGTGGCTAAAAATAAAAAGAAAAGCGGGCTGTAGGCGAGCAAAATACCAGCGGAGGTTGCCACAGCTTTACCACCCCGAAAACTGGCGAAAATAGGAAACATATGCCCAATGACCGCCATAAGTCCGGTAATCAGTGGATGAATCCCTGCATCGAACCAAATTGGCAGCAATGTGGCGGCTGTTCCTTTTAAAATATCAGCGGCCGTGACCGCTGCACCCGCTTTTTTGCCGAGAACACGAAATGAATTAGTCGCACCCAGGTTACCGCTGCCATGTTCACGTATATCAAGGCCGAAAAAGACTTTGCCGGCAATGAGTCCAGATGGGATTGAACCGAGTAAATAAGCGATAATTAAAATAAATGCTTGAATCAATTTCTCAATCTCCCTTTTCATAATGTATAATCATTTGAATAACGTTCCTTCATCATTTTACCATGATGACTGATGCGGCGGGAAAAATATTTCGGTTGATTCTCCTTTAAAAGTGACGTACTCTTTTAACGAAATAGAGATCATATTGGTGAACGATTGAAAAGTATGATATGATAGTTAGGAACATACGTTTCACTGCACGGGTTTTTTAGAAAGAGAGGGAAATTTTTATGGCGGATTCAAAACAAAAAACAGTATACAATGATGAATCCATTCAGGTGCTGGAAGGACTTGAAGCAGTCCGAAAGCGTCCGGGAATGTATATAGGTTCGACGGATGGGAGAGGACTGCACCATCTCGTTTATGAAATTGTAGACAACTCTGTAGATGAAGCACTCGGTGGATATGGAAAAGAGATCAATGTTATCATCCACGAGGATAATTCGATCAGTGTGCGTGACTACGGCCGAGGAATGCCGACAGGGATGCATCGCACAGGAAAACCGACAACAGAAGTTATTTTAACGGTTCTGCATGCAGGTGGAAAATTTGGCCAAGGTGGCTATAAAACAAGCGGCGGATTGCATGGCGTAGGTGCATCGGTTGTAAATGCCTTGTCCGAGTCATTGACTGTTACTATATGGCGAGATGGCTTTCAATATGAACAACATTTTCAAGATGGAGGAAAGCCTGCCACAACCCTTGAGAAAAAAGGGAAAGCGAAAACGACCGGAACAAAACTTCATTTTAAGCCGGATCGGACTATTTTTTCAACGACTGTGTATCAATTTGATACGCTTAGCGAACGGCTGCGTGAGTCGGCTTTTTTGTTAAAGGGATTAAAAATAACGCTTGAAGATAAACGAAAAGACCAGGAACAAATAGAAGAATATTATTATGAAAACGGCATTGAAGAATTCGTCAAATACTTGAATGAAGAAAAAGATGCTCTTCATCCTGTTGCGTCTTTTTTCGGCATACAAAATGATATTGAGGTAGATTTTGCATTTCAATTTAATGACGGTTTTTCAGAAAATATTCTTTCATTTGTTAATAATGTACGGACGAAAGACGGTGGAACACATGAGTCTGGGGCGCGTGCAGCAATGACGCGCACATTTAATGAATATGCACGCAAAAGCAGTCTGTTAAAAGAAAAAGATAAAAATTTAGAAGGAACAGATATCCGTGAAGGGCTGACAGCAATTATATCTGTCCGTGTGCCGGAAAACTTGCTTCAGTTTGAAGGACAGACGAAAGGAAAGCTTGGCACAGGAGAAGCACGCTCGGCAGTTGATCAAAGCGTATCGGAAAAGCTTCTTTATTTTCTAGAAGAAAACCCGGAAATTAGCACACTACTTATAAAAAAAGCGATAAAAGCTGCGCAGGCACGTGAAGCGGCTCGAAAAGCACGTGAAGATGCTAGAAGCGGAAAAAAACGCAAAAAAGGCGAATCTATTTTATCTGGGAAACTAACACCGGCACAATCACGGAATCCAGAAAGAAATGAGTTGTACCTTGTCGAAGGGGATTCGGCGGGCGGTTCAGCGAAGCAAGGAAGAGACCGCCGTTTCCAGGCTGTTTTGCCGCTTAGGGGGAAAGTAATTAATACTGAAAAAGCAAAACTTGCGGACATTTTCAAAAATGAAGAAATTAATACCATTATTCATGCGGTTGGTGCAGGCGTAGGACCGGATTTTGCTGTAGAAGATGCAAATTACAATAAAGTTATTATTATGACAGATGCTGATACAGATGGTGCGCATATTCAAGTGCTGCTTTTAACCTTTTTCTACCGATATATGAAGCCGCTCATTGATAATGGAAAAGTATTTATTGCAATGCCGCCGTTATTTAAAATAAGCAAAGGCACCGGAAAAAAAGAAGTTATTGAGTATGTTTGGACAGAACGTGAACTGGATGCTGTGATGAAGAAAATGGGCAAGGGTACGACAATTCAGCGCTATAAAGGTCTCGGTGAGATGAATGCTGATCAGCTCTGGGATACGACGATGAATCCCGAAACAAGAACGCTGATCCGAGTAACGATTGACGACATTGCCCGGGCAGAGCGCCGTATTACAGTTTTAATGGGAGATAAAGTGGAGCCGCGCAGGAAATGGATCGAATCCAATGTTGCATTTGGACTTGAAGAAGAAGCAGCGCTCTTAGAAAATGATCAGTTGTCCGGCATCAGGGAGGAATAATTAATGGAAAAGGAAAACATTCAAGATTTACCGCTTGAAGACGTCGTTGGTGACCGATTCGGGCGGTACAGTAAATATATTATACAAGAGCGGGCACTGCCTGATGCGCGTGACGGATTAAAACCAGTACAGCGCCGTATTTTATTTTCGATGCATATAGAAGGAAATACACATCAAAAGCCGTTTCGAAAAGCGGCTAAAACAGTCGGGAATGTTATTGGTAACTATCATCCTCACGGTGACACGTCCGTCTATGATGCGATGGTCCGCCTTAGTCAGGATTGGAAAATAAGAACACCGCTCATTGAAATGCATGGGAATAATGGTTCTGTAGACGGGGATCCGCCTGCTGCCATGCGTTATACTGAAACAAGATTATCTGCTATTGCGGGTGAATTGTTAACCGATATTGAAAAGCAGACGGTTGATTTTATTCCAAACTTCGATGAATCGACGAGCGAGCCGATCGTGCTTCCGGCAAGGTTTCCAAATCTACTCGTTAACGGATCAACAGGAATTTCATCAGGGTATGCAACGGAAATTCCGCCGCATCGCCTTGATGAAGTAATTGACGCAGCCATTATGCGAATGGAACAGCCTGATTGTACGGTCGAACAGTTGATGACTGTTATTCCAGGCCCTGATTTTCCAACGGGTGGTATTATTCAAGGCGTTGACGGCATTGAAAAAGCGTATAAAACAGGTAAGGGCAAAATTGTTATCCGCAGCCGGACAGAAATTGAAGACATCCGAGGCGGACGTCAACGAATCGTGGTAACGGAAATTCCCTACGAAGTGAATAAAGCATCGCTCGTGAAAAAAATGGATGAACTTCGTATTGATCGAAAGCTTGATGGGATCTCAGAAGTACGTGATGAAACGGATCGAACGGGTCTTCGTATTGTTATTGATTTGAAAAAAGAAGCGGATGCTGAACTTACATTAAACTATTTATACAAAGCAACAGATTTGCAGGTAGCGTATAACTTCAACATGGTAGCAATTTACAATAGACGTCCTGTTTTAATGGGGCTGAGCCGCATGCTTGATGCGTATATCGAACATCGAAAAGAAGTGGTGACAAACCGGTCTATATATGATCTTGAAAAAGCGAAAGCGCGACATCATATTGTAGCGGGTTTAATAAAAGCTTTGTCGATTCTCGATGAAGTAATTGCCTGTATTCGCGCTTCCAAAGATAAACAGGATGCGAAAAACCGTCTTGTAGCGGAATTTGCCTTCACAGAAGCACAGGCGGAAGCTATTGTCACCTTGCAGTTATACCGTTTAACAAATACAGATATTACCGCGCTTGAAAAAGAATCGGCAGAACTTGAAAAAACAATTGAGCAGCTAGAAGCCATTTTAGCAAGTACGAGTAAACTTGTGTTAGTAGTGAAACGCGAACTGAAAGAATTGAAAAAAATGTATGTAACAGAGAGACGCACAAGTATTGAAGAGAAAATTCAAGAAATAAAAATTGATCGTGAAGCAATGATTCCAAGCGAAGACGTCATTGTGTCTGTTACACGTGAGGGATATATTAAGCGAACGGGCACCCGATCTTATGGGGCATCTGGAGGGCTTCCTGCAATGAAGGAATCAGATGGTCTTTTATTTAAGCAAGAAATGAATACAACCGATGTTCTTCTTGCGTTCACAAACAAAGGCAACTATTTGTATTTACCAGTGCATGAGCTGCCAGATATTCGTTGGAAAGATACTGGCCAGCACGTAGCAGGGCTTATAAATGGATTGAAAGATGAATCCATTATAGCCGTTTTTCCAATCCGTGATTTCACAAAAACAAATTATCTTTTATTTGCAACAAAAACTGGTATGGTGAAGCGAACGGGGCTTTCTCAATTTAAAGTACAGCGATACTCGCGCCCGCTTATGGCAATGAATGTAAAAGATGATGATGAAATATGTACAGTTGTGATGACTGATGGCCATTCTGATGTTATGATTGTTACATATTTTGGCTATGGTGTCCGCTTTGGAGAAGAAGAAATACCAATTGTTGGTCCCCGAGCTGCTGGAGTGAAAGGTCTGAGTTTAAAAGAAAATGATTACGCTATTGCGGCAATTGTCTCTTCAGATGGAGATCAAGCACAATTTATCGTGGTGACAAATCGCGGCGCTGTAAAACGGAGCGGAT
This sequence comes from Domibacillus sp. F004, assembly GCF_057814295.1. Taxonomy (NCBI): domain Bacteria; kingdom Bacillati; phylum Bacillota; class Bacilli; order Caryophanales; family Bacillaceae; genus Domibacillus; species Domibacillus sp. F004. Next base: position 20,385 of record NZ_JBVATB010000004.1, on the reverse strand, counting down.
TTGACCAATTTGAACGAACAGCACGATCAAAGCGCGGTGTTGTGTTGTTGAGAGAATTAAAAAACAATCCACATCGTATTGTTGGTGCCGCCCTCCTTGATGACCAGTATACGTATTTGTTGAGAACGAAAAAAGGGGAAGATAATGAGATAGATGTACAGTCATTTAAAAAAGTAGACCGCTATTCAAATGGTTCTTTTGTGATTGATGAAAAAGAACAGGGAGCCGTTGAGCGTCTTCTTTTGTCGAAAAAAATAGCTGATTAATGAAAAAGCTTTGTGTCATACTGATGCAAAGCTTTTTTTAAATACATTATATGCAAAATTCAAAAATAAAATTTATAAAAATAACCAATGATATAATATAAGTGAAAACAATTGCATAATTTATGGTAGGTGAAGAGGGATTTTCTATAAATATGCCGAAATGAAGTTACTAAATAGTACAGCGTCTTGACTTTTTTGTAGAAAGAAAGGGGAATACGTGGTCAGTGGAGAAACTTTTAAAATCAGAATGTCAGAAGCTGGAATCACTCTCTGTGAATCGTTTTACCCGCGATAAGGAAAATCAATTTGAAGAGCTTTTTGGACATGTAGCAGAAGGGTCTTTATTTGTTGACGATGAATGGAGATTAACATATATAAACGAGCAGTATGAATCACTGCTGAATGTTGAAAGCGGATCATTGATCGGAAAATCCATGTGGAGTATATTCCCGGATTGGGCTGGTAGTTTATATGAGCAAAATCTTAAAAAAGCGGCCACAACACGACAGGTGATGAAGTTTGAAATTTTTTCAAAAATGCATAATCGGTACTTTGAAGTATGTGCATTCCCTCAGTTAACCGGACTGTCTATTTTCATAAAAGACATACATGATCAACATATGATGTATACGCGTTTACAGGAAATAGAACAGCAAATGATAGAAATGAGTGAAAACATACGGGAAATGTTTTGTATTCGCACCGTTAAGGATAGAGAGATATTATATATAAGCAAATCAATTGAAGAAATATGGGGAATTAAGAGAGAGATGATTTATAAAAACCCTGCATTATTTATGGAGATGGTATGTCTAGAAGACCGAGATATGTTTATTAGACAAATACACCAACCCGAAGGCACTTTTGATTATCGGATCATTCGAGCTGATGGCTGTATACGCTGGATTCGCTCCCGTCAGAATGTCGTGTATAATGATCAGAAAGAACCTATACGTGTAATTAGTGTTTCGGAAGACATTACGGAATTAAAAGAAAAAGAGGAGCTCATTCATAATGCTGATACGCTTGGAGCAATTGGCCAGCTGGCAGCAGGTATTGCTCATGAGATTCGTAATCCAATGACATCTATTAAAGGCTTTGTACAACTTTGGCAGCAAGAATCGTTCAATCCCTATAGTGAAATTATTTTATCGGAACTTGCTCGAGTAGAGTTTATTATGAACGAATTTTTAATGCTTGCAAAGCCGCAGAAAGTGAGAAAAACGACTGTCGTCAATTTGCATGACCTGATTGATGAAGTCGTCACATTTATGCGCGCGGAAGCGTCTTTAAAGGATATTGAAATTAAAGTGGATATAGAAAAATCGCTGCCATTGATTGAGCTGGAACCAAAGCAAATTAAGCAGGTCCTTATTAATTTGATAAAGAATGGTATGGAGGCGATGTGTGAAGGTGGATGTGTCATCGTTTCAGCATCCTCTGCACTGGAATCCATCTTCATTCATATCATTGATCAGGGAGTGGGTATTCCTGAAGAGGCTATTCCACGCCTTGGGGAGGCATTTTATTCAAGTAAAGAAAAAGGAACAGGTCTCGGTCTAATGGTCAGCATGAAGATGATTCATCATCACAATGGCAATTTGTCTTTTACAAGTGAAGAAGGAAAAGGAACGAAAGCAACGATCACATTACCTGTAAGCAAAGAAAGGTGAGGTGAATAATGTGCAGATTATTGCTTTTTTCATTCATCTTTTCATTTATGCCATTCCCGTTTTTTTTGTGACGCTGTTCGTCCGTTTATTTAAATCAGAACAAAAATTGAATCGGCGTTTAAGTGAAAGAGACCGGATGAAGAAAGAAGAATAAGTCCTTTTCACTGATTTCATTATTTTGTCGAAAAATGGATTACATTACTATAAAGTGATGATATATTGAAGTAGACAAAAAATGAAAGGTGAAAAAGATGATCAAAGAATTTAAAGAATTTGCGATGCGAGGGAACGTCATTGATCTGGCAGTAGGGGTTATTCTCGGGGCAGCATTCGGGAAAATTGTAGCGTCACTGGTTAGTGATATCATTATGCCGCTTATCGGTCTTTTACTTGGTGGAATTGATTTTTCCAATTTGTCACTTACTGTTGGTGAAGCGGTAGTAAAGTACGGACTATTTATTCAAACGATTGTTGACTTCATGATTATCGCCTTTTCTATTTTCCTGTTTATTAAACTTTTTAATAAAATTTACACTCGTGAGAAAAAAGTCGAAGAAGCACCCCCTTCTTTAACGAAAGAAGAAGAGTTGTTAACTGAAATTCGTGATCTATTACAAACAAAACAGCTATAAAAAGATGTTCAGGCAGCCGTCTGGCATCTTTTTTTTATGAAAGCTTTGTAAAAGTGACATCTATTTTGTGCGTATTTAATTTACGTATGGTAGAATTAAAAGCTCAGCCATTTTAAATGAAATAAGAATAGGGGAAATAAGCGATGTATTTGGAAAGATAAAATTTTCACAAAAACAGGCATCTACCAAAAAAAACGCTAGAAATCCTTGATAATAAGAAAGCAGGTTTTAGTGTGTCTAGAAAAAATATACAAAATTTCCCGTTATTCATTTTGATGATGAATATGTTTATTGTGATGATGGGAATCGGACTTGTCATTCCTATTATGCCGACGATTATTCATGAATTTGGAGCAAGCGGAAAAACATATGGATTTTTAATTGCTACGTTTGCTTTTGCACAATTTTTATTCTCCCCATTAGCAGGTGATTTATCTGATCGCTACGGTCGTAAAAAAGCCATTATTTTCGGATTAGTGTTATTTGCATTCTCACAGTTTTTATTTGCCTTTTCAGATAATCTTGCATTGTTATATATATCCCGTGCAATCGGCGGGATTGGCGGAGCGTTTATGATTCCGTCTATGATGGCGTTTGTTGCGGATATTACGACACTTGAAACACGCGCGAAAGGAATGGGAAGGCTTGGTGCTGCGATGTCATTCGGGTTTGTTGTCGGCCCGGGTATTGGTGGTTTTCTGGCAGCTTTCGGTTTACGGGCACCATTTGTCATAGCTGGTATAGTAGCAGGAATTGCAGCTGCTTTGTCTATTTTCTTTTTGAAAGAGCCTGAAAAAAAGGTAACAGAGCAGACAGCAATCAAGCAACGAGAAAATTTATTGAAACAGCTTGCTCTCTCAGTAAAAAAGCCGTATTTTATTTTACTCGTCATGATGTTTACTCTTTCGTTCGGTCTTGCTAATTACCAATCAACGATCAGCTTGTATGCAGATGAAAAATTTGGCTTTAGTCCATCAGATATTTCGATTTTAATGGTTGTCGGTGGTCTTGTTGGTGTAATTGTTCAAGCATTTGTACTCGATCGTGTACTGGAGCGTTTTGGGGAAGTACGTGTCATGAATACAATGCTTATTGTTGCGGGAATATCCATGCTTAGTATTTTATTCGCGACTGGATTTATATCGGTATTAGTTATTTCTGGTGTATTTTTTACGGCAGCATCCCTTTTGCGTCCAGCTATTAATACGACTGTCTCCAAAATGGCAGGAAATGAGCAAGGCTTTGCTGCAGGAATGAACAATGCGTATATGAGCATCGGAAATATGATCGGTCCAGCTCTGGCTGGAATGTTATTTGATGTAAGCATGGGCCTACCTTATATATTCGGTACGCTTATTATCGGTGTTACACTTATTATTTGCATGAATTGGGCAAAAGGCCGGAAAAGACAAAACGTCTCCAGTTCTATCTAATCAAAAAGAGCACAGGCGAAGTTGAACTGTGTCCCGGTTGTTAGACATAGTCTAGCAACCGGGACACTTTTTTATCCTCTTGATGCAAAATCGACAATATCATCAGGTGTCGCGGCTTTAAAATCAGGACCATTGATTAACGATTCGTCGTCATAGCCCCATGATGTCCAGACGACACGAAGGCCAGATTTTTTACTTGCATCAATATCACGCTGTTCATCGCCGGCATAAAAGACGTCTTCAGCTGTGTAACCATACTGCTTAAGCAGCTTTTTAATAAGTTTGTCTTTGCTGAAAATGTATTTAGAAGATAAAATATCATGTACATAGTTGATGCCATTTGATTCAAGGCAATTTTTAATAATATCGCTTGCGTTAGATGAGATAACGGCGATATGAATGCCACGGCTGTTCAATTCATCAAGCATCTGTTTTACACCGGGGAAAAGCGGAAGTGTTTCTCGAGATTCACGTATGTAACGGTATAATTTCGGAGCGGCAAAGGGTATATTGCGCATAGGGAAATTTAAATGATGGCACCGCTCGGGAATACTCATTTTTTTTAAATCATCCAAATCTTCTGGATTCACTTTAGTATAGCCTTCCTTTTCAGCGAAATTGTTATAAGCTTTAATAAATACTTGCAAAGAATCAGAAAGTGTTCCATCAAAATCAAATATTACACATTTTGCCATATGCATATCACCCTTTCGAATAAGGACAAAATTGTCCGTGTATACTGTTAGTTTAACACTGGAACGGTACATCACACATAAAAAAGATTTTTTTCACGATGTGCCCATTCTGTTATAATAAGAATTGGAAAATCAAAAGAGAAGGAATGACCAATATGATCGTAAAAACAGATGAGGAAATGCGAGCATTAAAAAAAATTGGCGGCATTGTGGCTGTCATTCGAGATGAAATGCGCGCTTATACGAAACCAGGTGTTACAACAAAAGAAATTGACGAGCTGGGAGGACGTTTATTTAAAGAGCACGGGGCTATTTCTGGTCCTAAAAGCGAATATGATTTCCCCGGCTATACATGTATTAGTGTTAACGATGAAGTAGCGCATGGTATTCCGGGAAGCCGTGTGATTCAAGAAGGCGATCTTGTGAATATTGATGTATCCGGTTCTTATGATGGCTATTTTGCAGATACAGGTATTTCATTCGTTGTTGGTAAAGGTGAACCGATTTTGACGAAATTATGTGAAGCAGCAGAGCAGTCATTTGAACGCGGTCTTCTGAAAATAAAAGCAGGTACCAAGCAAAATCAAATCGGGAAAGCCGTTGCCAATGAAGCACGCCGGAATGGATTTACGGTCATTAAAAATTTAACAGGCCATGGTATAGGAAGATCCCTTCATGAAGCACCAGATCATATTATGAATTATTTTGATCCATGGGACAATGCCCTTTTAAAAGAAGGAATGGTACTTGCATTTGAACCTTTCGTGTCAGAAAAAGCAGATATGATTAAAGAATCAGGGGACGGATGGACGTTCAAAACACCTGATGGCAGCCGAGTAGCGCAAATTGAACATACTGTTATTGTAACGAAAGGTGAGCCGATTATTTTAACGAAATAATCGGTTTCTATTTCTCAAGATACAATAGATATTGTTCGAAATGCTTATATATCAACGTTTTAAGCCCCATATAACAATAAATTATGGGGCTGTTTTTTGTCTTTTTTGCACTCACTGACCATAAATTGACCATATTTAATTTGATTCCATGTAATTTCGAAGAACGTCATTGATCTTTGTGCGTCTTTCTTTCGTAAGGTGGGTGTAGACATCCATTGTCACTGTGAAACACTGCTACCGTTCAGTGTCGATTTCCTTGATGTCGGACAAGGCGATGCCATCTTGCTGGGCTTTCCGAATGGTAAAAACATGCTAGTGGACGCAAGCCGCAGTGATGATGCGGTTAAAACAGCTCTTGAGGCGCTAGGTGTTTCATCTATCGACACATTCGTAGCTACACACCCTGATGCAGATCATATCGGCGGCGCGGATTATGTCATTAAGAACTACGGCGTTAAAACTGTCGTTGATTCCGGCCAAGATCACACAACGCAAACCTATCTAGATTATTTAACAGCGGTTCAGTCAAAAGGTGCAGCGTTTAAAGTGGCATAAGAGGGACAAAACATCACGCTTGATTCAACGGTTACTGTTAAAGTACTTCACGTAGACGGGGCGGCGGCAGACTTAAACGAGGGATCCATTGTGCTCATGGTGAGCTATGGTGAAGTTGATTATCTCTTGACTGGTGATGCAGGCGTAGAAGTAGAAGCTGAATTAATTAAAAAATATGATTTAGATGCAGAGGTATTGAAAGTATCTCATCACGGATCTGAAACAGGCACATCGCAGGCGTTTTTAAATGCAGTGGATCCACTCGATGCGATTCTGTCATATGGGGAAGGAAACCAATATGGTCATCCCACTTCAGATGTATTGAAACGATTATTTTTACAGGGAATCGATGTATGGAATACACCAGAAGGTACGGTTGAAACCTGGACAGATGGACAAGACATTTACTTTGAACAAGATAATTTAGGAACTGTTCCAGCTCCGGAACCAGAGCCAACGCCTGAACCGGAACCGACTCCAGAACCACCTGTTCAAACAGGATTCGCCAACTGTACTGAACTTCGAGAAGTATATCCAGATGGTGTAGCGAAGGGGCATCCTGCTTACCAAGATAAAATGGATCGAGATAACGACGGCTGGGCGTGTGAGCGATGAGAAATGGTATTTACACGATTGATTCTATTGAAAAAGGTCACGCAAAGTTACTCTGGCGAGAAGATGAATCGATTGAAGAGTTAATAGCTGTTGAAAAAATTAGTTACGCAGCAAAAGAAGGGGATTTGGTAAGAATTGAATTGTCTGATGCTGGTGTGAAGATTACATTTTTAAAGGAAGAAATGGAGAGTATTAAAGAGGAAATAAAAGCAATCAAAGAACAGCTGCTTAATCGAGATCAATAAGTAAAAGCCGTATCAGTCAGTATACTGGTACGGCTTTTTATCTGTTTGGTAAGAGAGATAATAAACAAAATTTCTAAAATTGATTCTTAAACTTTAAACTTCCTCGGTAGAGAAGACTTCAATTGGCTTCCAAGTAAACAGTAATTGGCTGAGAGCCGGATTATATAGATCATTAAAAACCGCAAAACCATCAAAATAGGATGGTTTTGCGATCTTCGTGCTAACATATAATATTTAATTATTTGCAGTTCTGCATTTACGACATGATATAGCTCCAAGACGGAATACGTTAGAAGCAATGCTATCCCATGCCGTTTGATGTTCTTTACAGTAAAAGAAAATACGTCCACTATGACCATAGGAAATCTTATCAGGTGTGATGGTATTCTTTTTAAAATCCCAATATTTTTCAACTAATTCACTATGTGTATTAGCGACACTTTTTTCAAACGAAACTCTTCGACGTGCAGCAGACTTTTTTTTCGATTCACATGCCTTACAACCGCTTGAATTATTACCAAAAACACTAAATGCTACTGCTTGCCAAGATTTATGGTGTTCTTTGCAATACAAATCAAGCTTGAAGTGTGAACCTGCTGTAATCTCTTCGGGTTTTACTCTATTCTTTTCAAAGTCCCAATATTGCTCGACTATTTTAGGATGGGTAAAGGCTACACTATCTTTAAAATCCACTTTGCTTCTTCGGGTACTCGCACTTTTGTTCGCTTCACATTTTGTACATCCAATATAGTTACCGTTAAAAATGTTATAAGCATAGGCTTGCCAACTTTGCTTGTGTGTTTTGCAATGAAAGAATAACCTTACCTTACTTCCTGAAGAAACATGTTCAGGCTTAATCAGGTTCTTTTCAAAGTCCCAATAGGTTTCCACTATTTCTTTATGCGAATACAGAACACTGTTGCTGATTTCACTTTTATAATACTGGCTTTGGATTGCAATGAAGTCTGCGAATGTGTTTACCTTTACTTCATTAAGTTTCTCAGTGTTTGAGGTATCTTTTTCTGTCAGATAAGTTAATAAGGTTTTTATTACTTCATCCAGCGAAGAAAGACTATTAGGATTATTTCTAATGAAACAAATTGATTGCTCTAAAGGTGGTAGTTTCTCTCTAATACGAATGGTTGTCAATCCTGCGCTAAATAATTGTCTATTTTTATATATGTCATATGTCTCTTTAGTTTTTCCAGAGTGGAAATAGTGACCATCGTATTCAATTACAACGCTTAACGATGGTATAAAAAGGTCTGCTTCGAAAGATTTATTGTCAATTTTTAAAATATGTCGATGTTGAATGTCTGAATAGACTTTGGAAAGGTAATATAAAATAGCTTGTTCTGGAAGTGAGGTGCCTTTACTATTGCACCTTTTACAACCTGTATTTCTGACATGGCGTAGCCAAACAGTCGTTTCCCATTCATAATTACATCTATGACACTTCCACCATACTTTTCTTTGGCTTCCTGTACTAATTTCTTCCGGAACAAGTGTCCCATTTTTATCTGGATGCCACTGGGCTGACAAGTAAGGATTATTTATCGAAAGTCTATTACAATCACATAGTCTAGGTTTACTCCCTTTTACTCTAGATTGAACAATCATTGGATAAATAAATCCACAATCTTCACAAATCCAGGACACTTTTTTATTGCTATTGATCGTTAACTTATCAGCTGTAATATTTTTATTTATTTCTGTTGATGCAAGCCATTTTGCAACGTCTGGACGTTTGATGGATAAACGATTCTCATCCGTCAATTTGTTACTCCCCATTTAATCTCACTCCTTTATAACTTGCTAATTGTAGCAAAAAAAACATCGTGATTTATTGGTACTTACTGTAAATGTAGAATTTAGATAGGAAATTATGATTTGTATGTGGGAAAGTGGCAATTGTTAATAAGGCTTGGTCACATTAAATGAATGTTATACGCAAAATGGAAGAGTATTGAGATGTGATGATTTAGTACAATTACAATAATAATTCTATAAGTAAAATTGCCTTTCCAACACGCTGAATCATAGATGTGTTTTTTCTTTTGTAAGAGAGAGATTTTTCATATTGAATAGCTTTGCTAAGATGCTTCTCATACCTCGAAGAATCAAATCTAAGTCATCAGACTATTAAGATAATAAAGGATACAAAGTTTTGAATGTTTAGGTAAGGGGGATTGTATCATAGCGGATCAAAAGTTCACTGCCGCATTTCCTCCAATAAAGCTGTTCTGTTGCAAGGGGTCTTAATAAGGATTGAATAGCCCCACGGCGATGTGAAGGCTGAGTTTTTAAAAGTAGAAACGAAAAGGATAAAAGAGAAAATAAAAGCGATCAAAGAACAGCTGCTTAATCGAGATCAATAAGTAAAAGCCGTATCAGTCAGTATACTGACTGATACGGCTTTTTCACATAGGTGGCTGTAAAAAAGGACTTGGTGGGATTTAAACCCACGAGACACACAATAGTTCAGTATGTAGGGCTATTGGCTGCTCTGATCACTGAGCTACAAGTCCATTTTTAGTATGGGCAGCTGAACGAATTAATATGCAGATAAAAATTAGAAACGATACACATTATGTTTTCAGTATTTTTAAAACTCAATATTATTGAGTAATTTGATATGGTATTATATATTTTTAATAAATTTTTATAAAGGATACTTATAATACAACGTATGTAAAAAAATAAACACGCCGCTGCGTCGCAACGTGTTTATTTTTTAATCCTCGTTTTTTGATTATTTCCCAGATCTGCCCCATTTCCTCCAGCAAAGCTCTTCTGGTGCGAGAATGAATCAAATGAGGAGTTAATATCAGTTGAAAAGCTTGGATCTAATGTGAAGGAAGGGGACTTACTCAGAATAGAATCCTTTCCAGACGGCACAAAAGTGGAGATTTTAAAAGAAGAAACGGAGAGCATTAAAGAGAGAGCTAGAGCAATCAAAGAACAGCTGCTTAATCGAGATCAATAAGTAAAAGCCGTGTCAGTTATTATACTGGTACGGCTTTTCCACTATGTAAATAAGGGTTTGGGGGGAGTTTCAAAACTTTGGATTAAGGCTCTGTTAGTGAATAGTGTTAATTTCCTTATTGAACTAACGGAGCAGTTTAGTTTAAGTATATCCCTTTACAAAGTTACAGAAAAAGCCGATCATCCTAGTCAGGAAAAGGAAAATCGGCTTTTTTTCTTTAATTCGATTTTAAACAATAACAATTACAAAAATCCGGTTTCATCGAACCACACTTAAACACAGAATAATGTGTTTATACTGTAATGTTACCAATCGATTCGTTTTCCATCTCTAAAAAACCCGCCATTAGGTCCTTCAGGTCCAATAGTTGCTAACCACAGGATAGACTCAGCTGCTTGCTTGGGTGTTCTTGGAGCAGATGATCCACCCATATCTGTATTTACCCATCCCGGATCGACCGCATTTATTTTGATATCACCTTTGATTTCTGCAGCTACCAATCGTGTCAATCCATTCAGGGCAAATTTAGACAACTTATAAGCTCCTACTCCTGGATATAACATTTCGCTCATCGCCCCATAATTTGAGGAAACATTAATAATTCTCCCATAGCCTTGTTTTTCCATGAGGGGAATAAAAGAACGGATCACATGGTAAACTCCAAAGAAATTGGTTGCCATTGTTTTCTCCAGAATGGAAGGGTCCATAGTCACTAAATTTTTATTATCATCCAAATACACGCCAGCATTATTAATCAATAAGTCTAATCTTCCATATCGCTCATTTACAGTAATCGCAGCTTGACGGATGCTTTCTTGATTGTCTACATCCATTACCATAAACGACACGTCAAGATTTGACACCTTAAGTTTTTGCGCACCTTCATGACCCATTTCTGGATCCCGACTTGCCAAAATGACCTTAAAACTATTTAAAGCCAATTGTTTGACCAGCTCATATCCAATTCCTCGATTCCCGCCAGTGACAAGTGCAACTTTTATATCCTTTGACATTTAATATCCTCCTTTTTTCGGCTACTAATCTTGGGCTAGAGTAGATTTTTCCACACCCTAGAAATTTAATAAAAGAAAGTAGGACAGGGAATATAAAGCAATAATGAACAGAGAGCTCTTAAAGAATGTTGAATTTATTCCCTATCTAGAAAGTTGTGGTGTAGGAGTAAACATGTAGTTTCTAAGTAAGATAGTTACCAAACTTAGTATCAATGATAGGATTCCCACTAATACGACGTATTGTGTACCCATTTCTGATATAAATAACCCGCCTGCAGCTGCACCAATTGTTGTTCCTACGTTACAGGATGATATAAATAAGCCATTGGCGAAATCAGGCGCTTCGGGAGCTGAAGACGCAATCAAATATTGATTAATATTTGCCATTATTCCTCCAGCCAATATTCCCCAAATTAAAGTTATAATTGCCATAGGTACGGTAAACTGTCCTGTGAAGAATAAAATGATGTAAACAGCACCTAATAACAAAGGAAAAGATACTACAGACTTAATGGCACTATGAGTAAGTAAATTTCCTGCGACAATGTTTCCAATAATACTGGCTCCACCGAAGATGAATAACGTTAAACTTAGGGTATTCGGAGACATATTCGTTACTGTTTTCAGATATTCAGCAAAATAACTATAAACCCCAAATATAGCTGAGTTTAATAAAATGACAGTCACGATGGAAAGCCATATAATAGGTTTTTTTAATACGGAAAGTTGTGTACCATAAGAAAGTCTTTCTTCAACAGGCATAGATGGCACAAAAATCAATGTAGCAATGAATACAATAGAATTAACAATAGCAAAGAATGCCATCGCCATTTCATACGAAACGGCACTATCAATAAAACTTGCGATCGGTACGCCGGCTACCATACCAGCAGATACTCCTATAAATACTTTAGAAACAGCTTTTGGAGCTTCTTCTTTACTTACTGAGGAAGCAGCTACTGTAAATGCCAAAGAACAATAAATTGGATGAAAAAAGGCTGGAATTATACGAGCAATTAATAGAATGGTAAAATTAGATGTAAATATGGATACAATGTTTCCAATAACGAAAACTCCTAATACAAGTAACATGACCTTCTTACGATTTATCCCGGAAAACAATAACGGCATCGTTGGTCCAGATACAGCAATAGTAAGAGCAAAAAGACTCACCAGCCATCCTGCTTTTGATATGCTGACATTAAAGTGATCAGCAATGGAAGGCAATAACCCAATAACCCCCATTTCAGTATTTAAAATGCCGAAAACTCCTATGGTCAATATGAAAATCAACAAATTATTTCGTTTAGTCAAAAAAACAACTCCTATCTTCAATAAAATGCCCCCAAAAAGCAATGGAGGCATTTTGTTAAAATTTCTTCCCGAAGAATTCAAAGTTAACTTGGTCTGAAAGCTTTTGCATCCTCATAAGTGAGGGAAGTTGAAAGATCAAGATAGGTACTGATCTGCTTTTGAAGCTCTGCGAATTTCTGTTCTGCGCTAGCGATGGAATCTGAACCACCGATCCAACGAAACGATTGTTACTTCAAATTCTCGGTAAAGAATGCTTCCAACTTGTCGAATGGAATCAAATCCGTCTTGTCATACAAATCAACGTGTCCTGCGTTTAGAACGATGTACAGCTCTTTTGGTTCTGTCGTCAATTCGTTGCATATAGCTCTTAGTTTTATCTTGTCTTGTAATTATTACCAAGGTTGACTTGTTGGTCCAATTGTAAACTCATTAATGTTCGTATCTTCTGGCTGATCAATCGCGAATGCAACAACATTGGCAACTCGATCAGGTGAAATACCATATTGTTCGTACAACGCAGTCATACCTTCTGAAATATTCTTATCAGTAATCGTATCCAACAATTCCGTGTTGATCGCTGCTGGATAAATAGTTGCTGTGCGGATGTTAGTACCTTCTTGGGCAGATTCCATACGCAAAACTTCCATTAAATCACGAACAGCCCACTTTGTTGCGCCATAAACCGCACCGCCTGGGTAAGCTTTAAGCCCAGCTACTGATGAAGTAGTGATGATATGTCCAGACTTTTGCGATGTGAATGTTGGCAATACTGCGGCGATACCATTCAATACACCTTTAATATTAACGTCAACCATACTGTTCCATTCGTCAGTTTTTAATTCGGAAAGTGGTGAATTAGGCATTATTCCAGCGTTCAAGAAGATTACATCGACACCATCAAAAGTGTCTTTAGCTTGTTGAACAAGCTGCTGACTATCATCTGGATTAACAACATCTGTGACGCGATAAGTAGCTTGTCCACCAGCTTTTTGAATTTCCTCAGTCAATGCTTTTAATTTGTCTTCGCGACGAGCGCCCAAAACAACTTTAGCACCTTTACTGGCCAATAATTTTGCAGTTGCTTCACCAATTCCAGATGAAGCTCCAGTGATTATAACTACTTTGTTTTCAATTGTCATTTCGTTTATTCATCCTTTCAAATTAAAATAAAACTACAATTGATGTTTTCTCGACAACTGTCTATAATTTAAAATATAAATATAAACAAAACAAGGCATATAAATCGTTAATTTAATCAGTTTTGTTGTTTAAACAACAAATCAATAAAAATTGTAGACTATCTCAAGGAAAGTATGGTGTTGAAACAATGGCAAAAGTGGATAGAAGAATTGTTAGAACTCAAGAGGCAATTAAAAAAGCATTTCTTGAATTGATGTCAGAAAAAAATTTCGATAGCATTACCATTCAGGATATTTCTGACAGGGCAAATATTAACCGTGCAACTGTTTATCTTCATTACTTGGATAAATTCGATCTGTTGGATAAGATCATAGAAGAACATATCCATAACATGGCTAATCTTTGTGAGTTGGAATCTGAAATGGATTGGATTGAATCGACTGTAATCTGCATGGAATATCTTGAAAGTAATTATTTATTTTTTTCGACGATGTTGGCGAGTGAAGGAGCACGATATTTTCGTAGCCGGTTTGTACAACATAATATCGAAGAGTTCAAAAAAGACGTCGATGTAACAAAAGGCAAAAATCTCGGTCAAAACGAAGATATAGTTGCCGAATTTGTTGCAAATGCTTACGTAGGTGTAGTGGAATGGTGGCTAAAAAATGGCATACCTTATCCACCGCAGGAAATGGCAGAAAAAGTGGGGGATTTATTAGAGAGGATTATATAGATTTATGCATAAAAAATCACTATTATTTATTAAGAAATGAGGAGGATAATGTGTCCTTCCCTCTTCAATAAAAATGTTGTATTTGAAGGGTTGCACTTAAACTAACAAGTGCGTTAGTTCAGCAACAGAGACAAAAAAAGGCCGATTTTTTCGGTCTTTTTTTGGTTAAAAATCAGCACTGGATCTTAACAGAGCCTACAAAAAGAAGTGATTTTAAACTGAGAAAAGAGGGTAAGAGGCGATGTGAAGATTGAGTTTTAAAAAGAAGAAACGTAGACGCATGTCTACTACAAAATCTTTCTTTCTGCATAAGGTAATAGTACGCAGTACCATTAAATACAAAGGAAAATAAAAATGTCTAGTTCAATGTATAGTCTTTGCTGCAAATATCATGGAAAGCATGTGCGGTTAACATGTCATGATGGCAGAGTGCATGTAGGGAAAATCACTAGGGTGACGAGAGAACATGTTTGGCTCCAGCCTATTGGAAAACCTGGAGGATTTAGCTATGGGTATGGCCGCGGTTTGGGCATTCCGTTTGCTCTCGGTGCCATTGCCGGGGTTGCCCTTACAACAGCGTTTTTCTGGTAATAGTTAAATTGGCTAAAAAGATAAGGGTTTTTATTAGTGTCTCAGAAGACTGTTCATAGTGTAGACAAAGTCTTCATTTTGAAGGCGATGTCTACAGGCTGTTTTGTTTTCATCGACAAAGGGTTTATTTTATCTCTAATGACATCAGTGTACAAATGTCTTTAAAACCAATTTGTTCGTATAAACATTTTGCCGGATTGCCAGTGAATATATATAGCTGTACTTGTTGATAGCCTTGCTGTTTTAATTCAGTAAGGGCACCGTTTATTAATTTCCTTCCAATCCCTGAAGACCGATATTCAGGACTCACATATAGGCTGAATATGCCTGCCGTTTGAACAGGTTTTAGCGTGCTGAAATCCTGGCCAATTAAAATCCACCCTTTTATCAGGTTATGTTCCTGTGCAATAAGATAATAGGCCCCGCTTTTTAATAAAAGATCAAACATAGCTGCAGACGCCTGGTTGTCGTTTTGCGCAAACCCTACTGTGCTTTCTTCCACGGTTTTTCCCATCTTTTGAAACAGTCGAGCTTCTTCCCTTTCATTTGCTTTTCTAATAATAAGCAATAGACACACCTCGTTATCAAATTAAAGAAGTAAGATAGTATATGTGTAGTTGTAACTAAAGGTGTGATAAATGAATGTGTCCCAGTCAATCTATGGCTTTTTTCATATGATAAAGATATAGGTAGTATGAAGAGCGAAATGGTCACTTGCGAGATTTAACCTAAAATCTTTTAAAAGAAGGGAGGTGATGAAGAATGCCGTTTTATCCTCCAAATCCCGGTCCTAGACCATCACGGCCTTATCCTAGACAAATGTTCCGCCCGCCTGGGTATTATCCGTCTGGTCTACATCCTAGACAGCGCCAAGACCAGTATAATGGGCAACAATCTCCTGATATGTGGAATAATCTAAATCGGGTTATGACACATGTGGGGAATGTATCAAATGGAGTCAATATGTTAAGACAGGTTGGTTCTTTCATGTCATTCTTTAATAACGGTAGATGATAGAAAACAAGGGCATTCCGGACTCCAGTGAATGTCTTTGTTGAGCCTGTAGACAAAGTTTGGTTCTGGTGCAAGAACTTAGGGACAATTGCAAATCATCTTTAAATCTTGGAGATACTGATACTATTACTTTAAAAAAGGTGCGTGATCAGTATGGAAAAGCAACATTTATTCAAGTGGAAACATTATCAGCCTGACATTATTTTGTTAACAGTGAGGTGGTACCTGCGGTACAATTTGAGCTTTCGTAACGTAGTGGAGATGATGGAGGAACGAGGCTTATCGATAGCTCACACAACGATTATGCGTTGGGTTCATCAATATAGCCCGGAATTAGATGAAAGAGTACGGCGTCATCTTCAACCAACAAATGACTCTTGGAGAGTCGACGAAACGTATGTCAAAGTAAAAGGTGAATGGATGTACCTGTATCGTGCTGTCGATTCGAAAGGAAACACTATCGATTTTCACCTAAGCAAAACAAGAGACTACAAGGCTGCAAAACGCTTTTTTAAGAAAGCTTTGCGGTTTTTTCATGTTTCGAAACCTCGTGTCATAACAGTGGATAAAAACCCTGCTTATCCTCTAGCCATCAAAGCCTTAAAAGAAACAAAAAGCATGCCGATAGGCATGCAACTCAGACAAAAGAAATAATTAAACAATATCGTAGAACAGGATCATCGTTTTATCAAGAAGCGAGTTCGTTCTATGTTAGGATTGAAGTCCTTCCGAACGGCTGAACGGATTATTTATGGAGTGGAAGCGATGCATATGCTGAAAAAGAAGCAACTCCTTCTAAGGGATAACTCTGTCCAAAATCAAATAACGTTCATTCATCAACTATTTGGAATTGTTGCTTAAGACCAGATTCCACTAGGAAACTTTTCGCCACTTTATATCTTCCCCAATTATTTGCACCAGGACCTAATCATAAGTTGCC
Organism: Domibacillus sp. F004; assembly: GCF_057814295.1. Lineage (NCBI taxonomy): Bacteria > Bacillati > Bacillota > Bacilli > Caryophanales > Bacillaceae > Domibacillus > Domibacillus sp. F004. The sequence continues at coordinate 3,641 of NZ_JBVATB010000004.1, read as the reverse complement.
CTGAAAAGAACGGTTAAATTTGACTGAATAAATCAGAACATAAACAATAATAATTGAAGCAAATAAATTTAGCAAAATCAGTGAAAAAATCAAACCAAAAAATTGAGTAAGTACTCCAACTCCAATAACGGGAACAATAAATCCAGAATATGCGCATAAATAAAATGCCGAAATTGCTCGCGGACGTTCTTCCGGCTTCGGCAATTGGCTGGCAAACCTTAAAGAAACTTGAAACGTCCATCCGGCGCCAATTGCTTGAATGAATATGCCGGCCCAGAGCAAAAATAAATTCGCTGTCTGACCAGAAAAAACAATAACCCATGATCCAATGGCAAGAAACAGGATCCCTATACGCATCCGTGTAACGGGATTACGCGGCCAAGGAAAGAACTGCATCAAGGCCCCCCGCCTAAAAGCAACAATTTAGCTTTTGTACTCCTTGAATTCTTCTCATTTCATCACCTCCCACTAAGATTTCTCTAAACCTGAAAAGGGAGTGAGAAAAATTCGTGTAAAGGATCAAACGAGAGAATCTAGGAAAATATATACCCAGTTATTTAGAAGTTAACACCTACTGATACGATTCATCTAAATATTGATTAAAAGGGGTGGCGTAATGAACATTGGAGATTGGGTTTTAGCAGTGTCTGGCCGGTATTGGTACATGAGTTATATTGATAGCTTTTCACAAGATTTAGAGACGGTGCATGTGACGAAAATAACCAGGTTTGTAAGAGGTATTCCCGAAAACATCAAACCAGCTCCAGCTACGTGCTCAATGAGTTTAATTGTGCCGTTGGATTCCTCGCTTTTGAAAGAAGATTATGACGAACTTATCGATTTAGCAATCATGAATGCAGATAAGGAATGGTTCTTAGAGTTAAGAGAAAGGATGATGGCCAATGTGTAAAACATTCACAAATATTGAGCAAAAAAAAGCGGCTGTATTTACATATACAGTCGCACAATATTGGATTAGTGGCCACAGCAGGAAGAGAAGATGGCCAGAGCTAGATTAATTCTAGATAATGGTTTGGTGTTTAGCAGCATCCGCCGCCATATCCACCACCCATGTAAGATGCTCCAATGATGATTAATAGAATGAACAAGACAACAACTAGCGCAAAGCCAGAGCCGTATCCACCAGATTTTTCGCAACTCATAATTATCACCTCTTTGTTGATTATAGTATGAAAAAATTCAATGAAATCTTGTACAAATGATCCTATAAAAATAAAAAAGTATTATTTGCAGCGATTGCAGCCATGTGATGGATTCATGTGACTATGTGATGGATTCATGTAATTTTGTGATGGATTCATGTAATTTTGTGATGGACCCATGTGACATTGTGATGGATCCATATAGCCTGGATCTACCACGACGTTTCTTGTCATTGGCTGATAAATATGACGGGGGACATTGACAATGTGCTGCCGATTAACATTCACGATTGGATGGATAACTGGAACCTCACGTTGAATGTAGGAATCATGAAATACACACTTTGGGGGACAGATGATTGGTCTAACAGGACGACACCTCAAAAAAACACCTCCTTGTTTACTCTAGTAAATGCATCTCTTAGTAACTTTGAAACGCACAAACAACACAGGTGAGATTTTAAATTTGTTTTAAAAGATTATAGTAAGCAAGGAGTACTGCATTAAAAAACAGCAGGAGCGAGGATGAATTGAGAGGCGAGGGACAAAGAGCGATGCGGATGGCAGAAGAGATCCCGATGAAGATCAAAGTGGAAGTGGAGTTTTAAACAAAAAAATAGCCAGGCCAGGGCCTGACTGTAAAAGGTTGAAAGGTAGAAGGTTGAAACAAAGCAATAACAGTATGCCCCTGTCAGAAAAGATTATGCAAAGAAGATCAGGTATGTATTTTGCAATAAAAAATAGCCAGGTTAACACCTGACTGTAAAAGAGTTGAAAGTGACAAAAAATCGGGGTATGACGGGGAACCGTCGTACAAAAACAGTATGCACTTATCAGAAAAGTTTATACGAAAAAACCGAGGAAAATCCCCGGCTACAAATACTGGAAGGTTCTTACTCATGAGAAAACTTAACACAGTAACAGTTTAACCAATCAAAAGAAAATTATACAAAAAATAATATGTATTTTGATAGATTTTTTAAAGTCTGCCTTGCAATTGAAATTGGATAATTAACTTGTCCAACTCTTCACTATATTTAAGGGTTTCGATATCTGTAAATCCCTTTTTCAAACCTGCGGCTATCAGTAACTTACGCATATCATTGATTTGAGCGGATAAGTCTTCCGGACTTAATTGATTAGAGAACATTATATTACACTCCCTGTGCGAGCTTGTTTGCTAAGATGCAACAAAAAAAATCATAAAATAACATAGAAAGAATTACTATACATTCGACAAAATATCTAAAAACATTCCGATTTTTGAAAGGTTGAAGAAAAGAAAAAAGCCAGGTCATCCTAGCTTTAAAACATAGGAATCATCATAGCAAAATGTTCCAATTAAAATAAGTTTACCCTAAAAAAAGAAAATAATGCAAAAAAAGCCAGGGAAAGTCCCCGGCTCTTGAAATAGTACTCGCAATTCTATTTTAACAGACTGGGGGCGTCCTGCGCTATGAAGATTGATCATGAAAAAATGACAGCTGAAATAGATCTGATGAGCAACAAGACAATGTATGTGGTGAAGGATGGTCAGCTGATTCCGCATGAGCTGCCGGATTACGGAGAAACAGTCGTTATTACGATGGGCGGCAAAGTGGATCGTCTGGAGACCACACAGAAACGGAAAATTTGATTAACAGTTGCCCCATTATATACAAAAGAGAGGACGTTATTGTTTGATAAAATAATTATCAACTCAAACCGCTTAATTAAAGTGGAGAGTATAAATACTCTCTCCACTGATTAATTGGGATCCTATTCTATTCAGTAAATGCAATGGGAGATCCAGTTGAAGTATGCCGATTAATCCAGTCAAGCGATACCTTTGAAACCTCAGGCCAGTCAGGTATTTGTGCTTTATGTTGTTCCACCCAACTCATACAAAATTGCGGATCTATATTGTTTTCTTGGGATTGTGCTAGGAACGACTGGATAGTTGTACTCGTGCAATTTTGCCATGATCCACAAGTATTTAACCAAATGTTTTCTAGTTTCGTTTGTATAGATGAATTATTTTCATTAGACATATTAGATATCTCCTTTTGTTAAAAATTAAGAATGATTTAAACATTAACAACAGTAAGTATGTCCAAGGGGTGAAAATATATTACTCCATATGAGTAACAAAACAACGCACCTGGTGAACGACGGTTAGCTGATTCCGCATGAGCTACCGGAGATTATGGTGAAACAGTCGTTATTACGATGGACGGCAAGGTGGACCGTCTGGAGACTACACAGAAACGGAAGGTGTAACGTGGAAATCTTTTTCGAGTATCCGTGGTGGACGACGTTATGGATCGTACTCATATTTGGTTGTTTAAGTGAAATTAAAATAGGCAGTCGGGAAGACGATTGATGAACAGTTGACGGAAACTGTTGACTAAGAAATATGTATCTATTAAACAGTCATGTTGATTGTCTTATTTAACCAAAGAAGCTGAGTAATTATAAAAAGATATGATAAAATAAAAG
>NZ_JBVATB010000003.1:0-574501 GCF_057814295.1 Domibacillus sp. F004 | reverse complement strand
AGTTAAAAGGCGTCCAAGTGGAAGTAACAGAAGAAAGCTATACGTCACAAGACTGTCCGTTTTGCGGGGGCAGACACCACGCGAATGGACGAAACTTTCGTTGTTCTGTTCACCAAACAGAAATCCATCGTGATGTAAACGGCGCGCAAAACATTGCCCGTAAACAACACCACATGGCCGCGAAGCCGCTTTTATCGGTTGTCTACAAGCAGCCCGTTTGGTATAAACGGTTTTTGTCAGATGAACAACGACAAAAAATGAAACATCCAAACGATCAGCCGAAAAAAGAAAAACGTATCGCCAGTCGGATGGCGTAGTCGGCACAGACCTTGCCCTCTTGAAGGACTGTTTTTCTTTCAAGAGTTGTTCGCCTAAGTTCCGCCTCTGTCTCTTTCAATGAAAGAAGGTAAGCGGGATGTTTGCGAAAAAGAACCCCATGGCTTCAGCCGTGGGAGTGGTCAGAATACATTAAACAGATCCTAACGATTTTTGGATGGCTGGCAATAAATAGTTTAATCACCCAACTGAAAACGGTGAATACACTAGGTATGTTCATTTTAAATGAAGGAGGAATCGTTCATGTATCAACCATATCATTACCCATATGTAGGATACGTGCCAGTGCAAGGGACAACGATTCAAGAGTTAGAGTATACTCAACAATGTTTGCAAACAGCTTTACAGTATATAAAGGAATCCGTTCAGGGCGAACGGGAAGATGAACTTTTTTATCAATATTTAATTTCGATTGCACCAACTCAAGAAGAGAAAGAGATCATTGCTTCAATAAGGGATGATGAGAAAAAACATAATCAAATGTTTAGAACGATTTACGAAGGTTTTACAGGACAAGAAGTTCAGAACGTGAATGGAGAGCAGTTTGAAAAACCGGCGAACTATATCGATGGGATAAAAAAGGCGTTATTTGGGGAATTAAAGGCTGTAGAAAAGTATCGGAAAATCAAGCAATGTTTGCCTGAAGGTGTGTATCAACATATGTTATTTGAAATTATTACCGATGAGTTGAAGCATGCAGCAAAATATAATTATTTATTTACGTTAAATAAATAATAAAGATCTATTTCCATCTACTTTTGCAGTCGATTTATTTGCCGCTGCATATACTCCATTTGCTTTCGTAATTGTTCTGTTTCTCGTCGCATCTGTACCATCTGCTGTTGTATTTGTTGATTCTGGTTATTCTCCACCTGTTGTTTTGCTTGTTCTTGCTGCTTCGCTTGTTCTCGTTCTGCTGTTAAACCGATCGTTGTCAGAATATCTCCTAAAGTAACCAATATCTGTCCAATATATTGTAATTCAGCGGGATAATCATAATCATCGTTTGTACTCTTTCCTATTTGATTATTCAGAGTAATCCCTCCATTCATAAATTACTCTAATTTATTCAAAATATCTTTAAAAAGTACATCAACTAATTTCAAAAGAACCGATCATTTTGTATGAAGATGATGAAAGACAATTTTACGTCAGTTCAATTTGAATAGCGATGGATAAAAATAAAAAGTATCAACGACCTCCAATTTGTCCATGATAACAAAAAAGGAGGTGTGATACGATGGCGAAAGATGTTCTTTGCGAGGTCAATAACTGCAAGCATTGGAGTTCAGGAAACAAATGTGAGGCCGATTCCATTTATGTCGTCAGTCATAAAGGAAAACAAGCGTCTAATACGGAAGAAACAGATTGTAAAACGTTTGTACCAGAAGTGTAATATTCCGGGGGGGTAACCATTTAGTTGGTTACCCTTTGTTTTTGATAGTATTGATAATAATTTTCATTTTCATTCATGTTTATGAAATTATATTTTTAATTTTGCCAGAACTGGATTATTTATTTCGTTTGTTTTTGATTTTCTAGCCTTTCGAAATAATGAATGTTTAATTCAATATTCACTTGGGGATAGTAAGTTTGGAAATTAACTACAATACTTGAGGGGGACAAATATGCTTGATGCGAAAACCGTTGAAATCGTTCAGTCAACAGCACCTGTGCTGAAAGAACATAGTAAGCAAATAGGAAAAAGGTTTTATGAATTACTCTTTTCGAAAGCGCCTGATTTGTATAACCTTTTTAACCAGACCAATCAAAAAAGAGGAATTCAGCAGGAAGCATTGGGCTACTCTGTTTATGCTGCAGGAGAACATATTACAAATTTGGAAGCAATCATGCCGGTGATCAAAAGGATTACTGAAAAGCATCGTGCGATTGGAGTTGTGCCTGAACAGTATCCAGTTGTCGGTGAAACGTTACTTGAAGCGGTGAAAGATGTACTCGGTGATGCAGCGACAGACGAAATTATTGACGCATGGGGACAGGCTTATAACTACATTGCCGACGCTTTTATTAGCATTGAAAGCAATCTCTATGATGAAACAGAACATCAGTCTGGTGGATGGGAAGATTTCCGAGACTTTTTAATTGATAAAAAGATAGAAGAAAGTGATGCTGTTACTTCTTTCTATTTAAAGCCGAAAGACGGACAAGCGATTGCATCTTATGAAGCAGGGCAGTATTTGACCATCAAAGCAAAAATTCCAGGCGAGAAATATACGCATATTCGTCATTACAGTCTTTCGGATTCACCTGGAAAAGACTATTACCGAATTAGTGTGAAACGGGAAGATGGACATGACGATGCGCCGGCCGGAATCGTTTCTACTTATTTACACGAACATACCCACGTTGGAGATACTCTTTCATTTTCCGCTCCTGCTGGTGACTTCGTGCTCGATCAAAATGATCTGCCAGTTGTTCTTATTAGTGGAGGAATTGGCGTGACGCCGTTGCTTAGTATGGTAAACATGATCGTAGAAAAGCAGCCAGAACGTCAAGTTACGTTTATCCATGCAACGATGAACAGCGGTACACATGCTTTTAAAGAGCACATCAAGCAATTAACGAATCATCACCAAAACGTAAAGTCATTTGTGTGTTATAATTCACCAACCGAGGAGGATCGAACCTCCCATCAATTTGACAAAGAAGGGTATGTGGATTTGGAGGTATTGCAATCCATCCTTCCATCAAAAGAAGCCATTTTTTACTTTTGCGGACCAATACCTTTCATGGAAGCCATAAATAAAGCATTACATCAATGGGGTGTACCAAAAGAACATATCCATTATGAAGTGTTTAATCCGATCGCTATTTTAGGCGGCGAAAGTTAAGGAAATGACGGCCGAATAAACATGTCGAACGGGATTTTAAAGTGGTCTAAACTAGAAAAAAGCTGATTTCTCCAAATGTAACGTAAGGGGGAAAACAGCTTTTTTGTTTATTGACAATATCGGTAAAGTCACATAATTATTGATCTTCTTTTTTAGCGATAAAAAAGGTCGTGATGAAAAAGAGAATGAAGCTAATTAATAACGTAGTTCCTCCTACGATATAGAGAACTAAAGATACCCCTTCAGGAAAATTAAATGGTTTTAGAAAGTAAACCCACATGCCCAGCACTAAACCGGTGGTGCCAATAATGGCTGTCCACGTATGAGCGATCGCTAGTTTTTTGGACGTAATCGTGAATATTTCGTAATAAACACCCCACGCAAATAATGTTAACCACCCAACAACAAGAATATGCGCATGAATGGGACGAAACGCGTAGGATCCAGCGCCAGCCATATGTGAACCTAAAAAGGCACCGATCACAGAAAATAAGGCTGAAAACCGTATAAGTGCTAAATTTCTACTCTTCATAAATCGCTCCTCCTAATAGTTAAATAGAAAAATAATTTCTACTTATTATACAGTTCATTTTACAAAACGAAAATGAACGGAAGATGAACATCTTATTACATTACTATAGGTGACTATTTATTTTTTTCCAGCTAACAAACTATTTACGGTAAAGTAGCTCAATGGTATAATCCTCTAAATACGTTCAGTTAGGGGTTCAATACGATGAATAAATATAAATTTTTTACAGCGGCAACGGCTGTTACTGTTGCTGCTGTTAGTGTTTCAGCACCAGCTAGCGCAGCATCAGTTCATCCATTTACCGATGTAGGGGCAAATTACGATGAAGCCGTTAGTTTTTTATATGAAAATGAAATTATTAAAGGGGTATCGTCTACTAAATTTGGTACTCATCAGCCATTAACAAGAGGCGATGCAGCCGTCATTTTAGCCAATACACTCTGGCTCGATACGGAAAGTGCACCGGATGCTGGATTTACGGATTTAAACAACCGGGTTAAAGGTTCGGTGAATGCGCTGGCAGAAGCCGGCATTGTGTCAGGTGTGACGGAAACAGAATTTAGACCGAACGAGACATTGAGCCGCGGTGCCATGGCAAAATTTCTTGTGTTAGGATTCGAATTGCAGGGTTATGAAATAGAAACGCCATTTACAGATGCAGGTGGTGTGTTTGCTCCTTATATTGAGGCTATGTATGGCGCTGAGATTACGAGCGGCAAGACACCGACTTCATATGGCACGCATCTTAATATTACACGAGGCGAATTTTCAAATTTGTTGTACAAAGCATTTTTATTTATGATTGAAAACACCTATTATCCAACTGTTGAAAGTGCACAAGTAACATCGACAACGACAACTCAAATTGTTTTTACAGAAGCAGTTCCGGATGAATATAGACCGACGGAAATAGCGGACTTCTTCTACTTTTCAGTTAAATTAGAAGATGGTTCGGAGACGGATTTTGAGCCAACTTTATCGACACTATCACCAGACCGCAAAACATTGACGATTCAGCATAAAAATTATGATTTAGACGGAAAAAAAGGCGTACTGCTCATTGATGATATGGAAAACATCACGGAAGTGCCATTTAACTATGAACAAACTGAGATCACGACAAGCTATTATCCATCAAATGAAATATTTGATTTTACACAACTGCCTGGAACAGTGGGAACGTCCGTATAAAAGGAAGCAGAGAGCCAAATGGCTTTCTGCTTTTTTGCTAATATCCGGGAAGCTGGGTGATGGTTTTTCATAGAATAATAGGAGGAAATTCTTTTAATCAAACTTCACTAAGTGCTTTTTTAAATAATTGCTGCGATCGCGAATAAATTGAAAGATAAACTCGGGTTCACCCTCAAATGTATGGATCGCTTTCTTTTTATAAGGATCAGAAAGGACATGTTGTCTAAGAGCTTGATGCAGAGAAAGTACTTTCGATTCCAAATGTTCGACTGTAAATATAGTCTCTAAAGTTTCCTCTAATATATCCCGGTAAAGTTTACGGAATTCGGGTACTTGCAGAAGTAGACAGCAAAGGTTATTGTCTTTCTTTCCTTCAATAGGTACGTAATCACAACGCATCACTCCACCGTCAACTTTTCGTCCCCATGTGGCATCATAATCCCAAGGGATGATTTCGAATAAACCTGTCTCACTGTTGCGGTAAAGGGCATAGTTGTGAGTAAAACCGTCATTATTCATTGTGCAGACGGCTCCAGCAAACCAGCGTAAATATTGATTAACATTAAGATACTGAGAAATTTCATCAGGGAATTTAGAAAGGTGGGTATGATTGATTTTATAAATTAAATCGTGAAGAAAATCATCGTCTGATGGGTTTCCAACCACTCGTTTATAACCTGAAAGAAGCGACTTTTTACGTTTCTCATCTCTTGTAAGAGAAAAATTAGCATCATTGTTGAGGGCATAATAAATAGGACCTGAAGGAAGACTTCTCTTTTTCAAGAATAAATCGTCCACGGATTCTAGTTGCAGATAGACACCTTTAGAAGAGCCATTTCGAATTAAATTAATATGCTGGCTGTACGGCGATAAAACACCAAGTTCTTGGAAGAAGTCAAAGGAAAGTTTATTGCGTATAAGAGAGGGATCTTTGTATTCTGCATTAAGATGAATTTCACGAGATCCAGAACAATGTTCTGGTTTAACGAATCCGATCCAATAAGATCTTTTGCGAAACTTCCGTGTATAAGATCCCCGGTAGGCAATATCGATATCGTAGGTCATGTTATCTATTTTTAAATAGGCAGGAACGGGGTCATCATTCCATAAATCGCTTCGCAGTTCTTCTAGATCCTCTTCTTTAATGATCAAAAAGTAAGAGGGGATGAGATAGGACATATCTTCTCTTTCCTTTCTATAGGGTGATAAAGTGAATCTGGGGGGTTTTACTATCCGTTAATCTGCGATAAAATTGAGACGCTTAAGCTGTATCTGTATGGAAAGTTACTTACTCTCATCATTGTACGCAGTTAATGAACAAAGTGATTTTATAACGACATACATTTAAAGGCACCTACAAAAAAACCAAGGAACGTATCCCTTGGTTTTTTTCGTTTACACGAATTCTTCTTCTTTGGCCCATCCTATTATTTGATCTAGCCTTTCCGTGGATTACGTCTTTTACGTACTCTTTTAGTCGACGTACAGCCAGTTGTAGTAGTATCTGTTGTAGTAGCGCCAGTTGTAGTAGTGTCCGTTGTTGTACAGCCAGTTGTAGTAGTATCTGTTGTTGTACAGCCAGTTGTAGTAGTATCTGTTGTAGTAGCGCCAGTTGTAGTAGTGTCCGTTGTTGTACAGCCAGTTGTAGTAGTATCTGTTGTTGTACAGCCAGTTGTAGTAGTGTCCGTTGTTGTACAGCCAGTTGTAGTAGTATCTGTTGTAGTAGCGCCAGTTGTAGTAGTGTCCGTTGTTGTACAGCCAGTTGTAGTAGCGTCCGTTGTTGTACAGCCAGTTGTAGTAGTATCTGTTGTTGTACAGCCAGTTGTAGTAGCGTCCGTTGTTGTACAGCCAGTTGTAGTAGTGTCTGTTGTTGTACGGCCTGTTGTAGTAGTCGTTATCTTACGGCCTTTCCCTTTTCTTTTTGGCAAAAAAATCCCCTCCTTTTAACAATTTAATACACTGTATTCCAAAATTCATAAAGGTGACACGGCAAATAATACAGAGCGTATATTGTAATTAATACAGAGCGTATATTGTAATTGTAGTGGTTTGTTTGGCGAAACAAGTGTATCGGGAGGAAGATATACAACCTTTTCTTTTTTCCAAGCAGTAAGGGGGTGAAGAGAACGAGATAGTGCAACCCAAAGGAAAAGGGGAAGAGGCAAATAAAAGAGGGAGTGAGACATCCGTTAAAATAAGCAGGTTATTTGTATATGCCTGACAGCCCAGAGTTTGAACAACTAATACATAGAGAAATGGACGTTAAAAGGGCGCCTATCCGAAATGATTATCACCACTATCGAAAGAGTTGAATAAGGTAAAGAGGAAAGTGAAAAATATAAGGGAGGTCCTTATTTTGGATGAGCAATATTTACAATCCGAAGAAGAACTGTTGTCGTTAAGCGAAAATCATTATTTAGAGGATGCAGTAGAAGCACAGCTGCCGTATTATTACCGTAGACCAAGACTGAGACCACCATTATTTCCATTGTTCCCATTGTTCCCATTTTTTCCGTACCCTCCATATCCATACTACCGACCTTATCCACATTATCCGTATTACCCTTATTAAGAGGGAAAATAAGACGGTTTAATCTTAACTAAAGCGATCTTAGATGAAATAGTTTTTCCTAAGCTATGGCTTATCATTACCGTTGTTGAATAAGCATTGTCCTAAAATTGGTCCCTCGATGCGTTAGTGTGTCGGAGGACTTTTCTTTTTTCTTCTTTGAACGATATGATTCTATCATTTTCGCTGCTTTAACTATGCTATACTAGCTTCAAAAAGGAGGGAGTGCTTTCATGAAAAGGTTTCAACTCTGGCTGCTCGTCTTAATGCTAGTCTTCCCGACTCTTGCATCCGCAGCTGTGACAGATGAGTTTGCGATTTCAAAAGGCGTGACTTATACGGAGATGATAGAAGAGGGAACAACGAAGCAATCTATCAGAGTGATGGAGATTGATGCGACCGATCCATATACGAAAATAAAAGCGGGTATACCAGATCCATTGAATCAATTACTCCAGACTTCGAAGCAGGCGCTTGAAGCAAGTCAGGAAGGGCATGAAGTCATCGGAGCGATTAATGGTTCTTTTTTTACCCGTCAACCGATGCCGCTTTATTTTGTGGCGATCGACAATCATCTTGTTAACGGCGGCACAATTGAGTCGGGAATAGACCAATTTGTAAATGTTCCGCTTGCATTTGGCATGAACAAAAACGGCAAGGGACAAATAGATGAATACATGACTACTTTTACATACACACATAGTGGCAACACCGGTACAATCGCGGGCCATAATGGGCAGCGCAGTCTGAATACAACGATGGTGTACACACCGAATTTTTCAGACGGAACAACGGCAACGAATCCATATGGATATGAAGTAATTGTGTCAGGAGCAGGAGCCGATCCGTCTTTGCGGTTTGGTGAAAGCTTAACTGGCAAAGTCGTTGGTTTCCGGCCATATGGAGAAATAAATGGTGCCACTATCCCGGCTGACGGCTTTGTGTTATCCGCACATGGCACGGAAACAGAAGCGCTGCGCAACATGAAAATCGGCGATACCGTTTCAGTATCAGCAGACATTGAAGAAAAATGGCAGGATGCTGAATTTATGATCGGCAGCGGCCCAATGCTTGTCAAAGATGGAAAAGTGGCGCTGAGCATGGACCCGAATAGTGCGCGGGCAAGAGAGCGGGCGCCGCGTACCGCAGTTGCCATTGACAAAACAGGAGACAAAGTAGCGTTTATTACGGTCGATGGGCGGCAGCCTGGTTACAGCACCGGCATGAGTTTATTAGAGTTTGCTACGTACATTCAATCACTTGGCTATGACCGGGCACTGAACATGGATGGCGGCGGCTCTACGACGATGCTTGCACGTAAACCGGGTGATTTTACGGTGACCATTCAAAACAAACCATCTGACTTCGGGTTTGAACGTCCGGTGTCTACCGTTTTAATGGCCGTGACCACGGCGCCAAAAGGCGTACCAACGACCATTCACGCGAAAAAGTCATCGGATGCGGAGCTGGTTGTCGGCGAATCGACGAACATTATCATTGAATCGATTATGGACGAATACGGCAATCCGATCAAAATAGAAAATGTTCAAATTACCTCAGATGTCGGTACAGTATCTGGAACGACATTTACTGCAACGAAAGCGGGGACAGGCTACATTTCGGTGAAAAAAGGCGCAGCGGAAATAAAGCTGCCGGTGACCGTTAAAGCAGCACCGGAAAACGAAGCGGTTTTACTGGATTCATTTGAAACGAATACGTGGTCGGTACCATCTGTCCATAACGTAGCCTATGAAGGCAGCCGTTCTTTGAAAATAGACAGCACGGTCTCGGCAGGTCAGCCTCTTACACTAGCCAACAGTCCGAGTTTTGTGAGCATGCGCGTTTATGGACAGGCCGATCACGCACAGGTGACCGGAACATTTTTAGATGCAAATGGCCTGGCGCATACTGCTTCATTCGGTACGGTTACATGGAATGGGTGGAAATACGTATCGGTACCGGTTCAAAGTAATTGGGTGAAAATGGTCTCCCTATCTGTTACAAAGCCAGGTATATATGTCGATGCGCTGAAATCGGTTTACGGCACGTCGTATAAAGAAGAGCTGTTCCGCGATGTACCAGCTGGTTTCCGGGCTGAAGCAGACATTGCGTCACTTGTTGACAAAGCGATTATTAGCGGTTTTCCAGATGGTACATTTAAGCCGCAAACGACGTTAACGCGTGTGCAGGCTGCGATTATGATTCAACGGGCGCTTAACTTACCGGTCGATCAAGTGAAAGATCCTGGTTTCACTGATGTTCCGAAAACATACGCATCGTTCGGCAGCATTGCAGCTGTTGCAGAAGCCGGTATCATGCTTGGCCGCACGGGACAAAAATTTGATCCGCAGGCGGAGCTGACCCGTGCTGAAATGGCCGCCGTCTTAAAGCGGGCATTGAAACTTCCTGAAACAACGAAAAATTATTTTCCAGACAACCGATCTGGCGCATTTTCATACAGCTCGATCAATGCACTTGCAGAAGCCGGCATTACACTTGGCTTCCCGGATGGAACCTTTCGCCCGGCCGAGCCGATCAAACGTGCCGACTTCAGCATTTTCCTAAAACGCGGTCTCGACAAACAATCTCTCTGGTGATACTAGAGAGATTGTTTTATTTTTGAGAAAAGAGATCTTCTTCCCCCTATACGTCATTATGTTGTTCTTTCATCGTATATTGTAGGAGAAGGGGGGGAATCAATCATGTATTTTGACTTGAATGTGATTGAAAATATACTATCCACTTTTTTTCAAAAAGGCATATGGGTGGTGGGCTTTTTCTTCTTGTTAAATAAGACATTTGTAAGCAAAAAATTAGTAGACATTTCGAAAGTCATCACGATCATTGTGTTAGCCTTCTATCTGCTCTATTCAATTATAGGAAGTATTTAGTTTTTACATCCTTTCTGCTTAAGTTAAGATCAGTTCTTCCGTTGGATCAGAGGTACCTGCTTTTTGCAAAAAGCGGTGAATCGCCTCATTAAATTCTCTGAAATGCCGAGGCGGCACTTCATGAAAAGCCCCTTTTATGTAATTTACTTTTACATGGAGGGCTGCCTCTTGAAAAGGCTTGCGGTAATGATGCATCGTTTTTTCATTTGAACCATAGATGAGAAGGACAGGCATTTTTAAGAGGTGAAGCCGTTCTGTGGATGAATAGGAAAGCCCTGCCTCACAAAATTCATAGACACGCTCCGGATTGGATTTACAAGCGTATTCAAAAAACTCTTCTTCATCTTCTTTCGTCACTTTATGTGTTTTTGCCTGCACTTTAGCAATGAGCGGTATGTGATGTCGTTTCGCTAAAGTCATGCCAAGTTTAATGGTGCTTGTTAGGAAGAAACTATTTACTTCGGAGTACCCTCCGGACAAAATTAATGCTTCTGTTCGCTCCGGATACCGTAAAGCAAATTCTTGGGCAATCGTGCCGCCATTTGAGAAAGCACAAATAACCGCTTTGGTTATCCCGATTTCATCCAGCAGCTTTTTTAAGTCTTCTGCTAAAAGGGGAATCGATAAACGTGTGTTTCCAGCGGTACTCTGTCCATGGCCTCGAAGATCGTAAAAAATCGTTTGATAGCGATCAGCCAGCTCTTCCTGATGTTTAAAAACTTTATGCCCGATAACCGGCGGGTGAATAAAGACAATGGGTTTTCCTTTTCCTTTGACCAGGTAATAAAGCGAGACAGAGTCATCTATCTTTAAATGTGGCATCAGAGCAACTCCATTCATGTCTATGTAAGTTTAACAGTTTAGTGCAGGCAGATATTTTGACGGTCTGTGTGAATCCATATAAGATCAGTTTTTCTCTTGCATGAGCGATTGCAGTTTTAGCTCTTTGTGAAGGTTCATTCTAATATCGAATGAAACACGTTTTCTTTCCACTTTTTTCTCTTCCTTTCTTGTTTTCTTCTTTTTAACGCTTTCAGCTAATGCTTGTACCGGCGTGATGACAGTTTGCTGGCGCTTTAAGTTTTTAATTCGACGTTGTCCGTAAACCCATATAAAGACAGCAGTGCAGCATGAGAAACTCAAACCAGCGTATTCATTTTTGTCTTGTCGCAGCCGTTTATTATCCCTTTTGTTAAAAATCTATTGTTCTTTGGAAGAGAATATCATACTGAAGTGAGCAAACATAAGTAATTTGAGAATAATTTGAAAATTAAGTATTGATATTAGTCAATTAATAGAATATAATCTTCTTTGATAACGATTATCATTATCGGTTAAATAGGAGGAATAATATGTCTACATACTCATCTGCAAGAAAATCTTCATTTTCTTTGCTAGCACTTGTTTTATCCATGTTGATGCTCTTAGCTGGCTGTGGAACCCAGTCATCAAAGGGAACATCAAGTGAGGGTGGCGGAGAAGCGGAACCAAAAGCGGAAACAGAAAGTCCCCGGGAAATTACCCATGCGATGGGAACAACAACCATTGAAGGGACACCAAAGAAAGTTGTTACGTTATACCAAGGAGCAACAGATGCCGCTGTGGAAATCGGCATTAAGCCCGTTGGTGTGGTTGAATCATGGCTGGAACAGCCGATTTATAACTACCTGAAAGAAGATTTAGATGGCGTCCAAATTGTTGGACAGGAAACACAGCCGAATTTAGAAGAAATTGCAAAGTTGGAGCCGGATTTAATTATTGCGTCGAAACTGCGCCACGAAGAAATTTACGAGCAATTGTCTCAAATTGCGCCAACTGTTGTACATGAAACGGTATTTGATTTTAAAGGAACAGTTGAAATGATGGGTGAAGCGATGAACCAGGAAGAAAAAGCAAACGAGCTTCTTTCTGCATGGGACAGCCGCGTTGCTGACTTTCAAGGGAAAATCCAAGAAAAAATGGGCGACCAGTGGCCGCTTCACGTATCTGTTCTCAACTTTAGAGAAGACCATGCCCGCATTTATGTGACAGGTTTTGCCGGTTCTATTTTAACTGAACTAGGTTTTGCCGGTCCTAAAAATATTACGGATAAAAGTCTAGAGGTTGTTAAGCTGACGGACAAAGAAAGCATTTCTCAAATGAACGCGGACGTCTTTTATTTGTTTATGGAAGACAATGAAGCTGTGAAGAAAACACATGATGAATGGACGAACCATCCATTATGGAAAAACCTCGATGCTGTAAAAGCTAATCAAGTGTATACAGTGGATGAAATCATTTGGAATATGGGCGGCGGAATCAGAGCAGCTAACTTAATGCTGGATGATATTTATGACAGATTTGAATTAGAAAAATAATTATGTAAGCACAGGGATAGGAGGAGGAGTATATTCTTTCTCCTATTTTTGTATACCTTTTTTTATGTTCGTTTTGTAAAGAGTATGAGATCATTAAAGATTGAAAGAAGGATTGATATGGAGCATTTACTTTCTCGTCCATCTTTGAAAATAGGAGGATTATTTGTTTGCATTTCTCTATTTATTGTCTCCTTCATGCTGAGCATGGCACTTGGCCAGACAACGATTCCACTGCAGACAACCTTCGATGCCCTATTCAACTATGACGAGTCGAACACGGAACATATTATCATTACAACATCGCGAACGACGAGAGCAATTATAGCGTCTGTCATTGGTGCCAATCTTGCCATAGCGGGTGCTCTTATGCAGGCGTTAACGAGAAATCCATTGGCAGCTCCTGATATTTTTGGCATTAATGCCGGTGCACTCTTTTTTATCGTTTTTTCTGCCACTTTTTTTTCCGTTAACTCATTGGTTAGTTATATGTGGATCGCTTTTTTAGGAGCAGCTGTTGCTGGAGTACTCGTTTTCTTCCTTGGTTCGGTCGGAAGAGATGGATTAACTCCTATTAAAATTGTATTGGCCGGGTCGGCGATAACGGCTCTTTTTGTTTCGTTTACGCAAGGCCTACTAGTGATTGATGAGCAGGCCATACAAAGTATTTTATTT
This sequence comes from Domibacillus sp. F004, assembly GCF_057814295.1. NCBI lineage: Bacteria > Bacillati > Bacillota > Bacilli > Caryophanales > Bacillaceae > Domibacillus > Domibacillus sp. F004. The sequence continues at coordinate 561,101 of NZ_JBVATB010000003.1, read as the reverse complement.
TGGCTGGCGGGATCGGTTGCGGGACGCAGTATGGATATGCTGCTGCCTGTATTGCCATTTATGCTGGGTGCCGGTTTTCTTACCTTTTTTTTAGGCCGGCCTATTAATATTTTAATGTCTGGTGATGACGTGGCGAAAGGCCTTGGACAGCGGACGGTTTTTGTGAAGGTTATGATTGGGATTATTGTGGTGCTGCTAGCTGGCGGATCAGTAGCTGTAGCCGGCTCGATCGGATTTATTGGCTTAATTGTACCGCATATAGTTCGGGGTCTCGTAGGTCCTGATTACCGATGGGTCATTCCCTTTAGTGCTTTAATTGGAGCTATTCTTTTGTTATTAGCTGATATGGCAGCAAGGTTTGTGATTATGCCGCAGGAAATGCCCATTGGAGTGATGACTGCTGTAATAGGTGCTCCATTTTTTGTTTATATTGCACGCAGGGGGTTATCGAAAAATGACTAGTTTTCTCACAGTAAGAACAAAATCGGGCTCTATTTCATTCCAAACGTATAAAAAAACATGGAGGATCATTCTGCTTCTCAGTTTATTATCATTGGTGCTTTTCATGATCAGTTTATCAGTGGGAAGCAGTTTTATCGCTCCCAACGCGGTGATCAAACAGTTACTCGGCTATGGGAATGGCGAGTATGACTTTGTCCTAAATACATTGAGGCTGCCTAGAGTATTGCTTGCTTTTATGGTTGGAGCGGCCCTTGCCGTATCTGGATTGATTTTGCAGGGAGTGATCAGAAATCCCCTCGCTTCCCCGGATATTATCGGGATCACAAGCGGGGCCTCCGTTGGCGCCATCGTCTTTATTGTTTATTTAATGGGGGCAGTAAGCCTGACATGGCTTCCTGCAGCCGCAATCGGAGGAGCAGCTATTTCAGCCATCATTATTTATGGGCTGTCATGGAAAAAAGGCGTCACGCCGATCCGCCTTGTACTGATGGGAATTGGCATCGCCGCAATCATGAAAGCTTTCGTCATGATGATGCTTGTAATGAGTGAAGCAGCTGTAACGACTAAATCTTACCTTTGGTTGACAGGCAGCTTATATGGTACGAATTGGATAGACGTTTATTCGATGCTGCCATGGATTCTTCTCTTTATTCCTATTACACTTTTCTTTTCCAGGACTGTTAATGCCACCGAATTGGGTGACGATGTAGCTGCGGGTCTTGGTGTAAAAGTGGAATTGCAGCGTCTTGTGCTTCTTTTTATCAGTGTTGTTCTGGCCGGGTCTGCGGTAGCATTTGCAGGTGGAATTGAGTTTGTCGGGTTAATTGCACCTCACATTGGCAGAATGATTGCCGGACGTTCGTTTGGCGGGTTAGTCCCTATATCTGCCCTCATTGGCGGAATCATTGTCATGCTGGCTGATATGGCAGCGAGGACAGCCTTTCTACCGCTCGATATCCCAGCAGGCGTTTTTACAGCGGGGATTGGAGCACCGTTTTTTATTTATTTGTTGTACAGAAACCGAAATAAGTGAAGAAATGACATAGATTGTAAAGAAAGGACTGAGACGATGAGTGTGTTAGAAGCACAGTCTTTAACTCTGAGTTATGGAGAAAATTATATTATCGAAAATCTTGACCTAGAAATACCTGAGGGGGAAATAACCGTTTTAGTCGGGGCAAACGGCTGCGGGAAATCAACTTTATTGCGATCACTTGCCCGTCTTTTAAAGCCAAAGTCAGGGGGTATTTTATTGGAGGGTGATCTGGTAGGAAGCTTATCAACAAAAGAGGTCGCAAAACGTCTTGCCATTCTTCCTCAAGGCCCGATCGCCCCAGAGGGCCTTACTGTTTTGCAGCTGATTAAGCAAGGAAGATATCCCCATCAAAGCTGGTTAAAGCAATGGTCGAGAGAGGATGAAAAAATTGTTCAACAAGCCCTTGAAGCGACCCGTATGCAGGAATTTTCTGAAAGAGCGGTTGACTCATTATCTGGCGGGCAAAGACAAAGAGCGTGGATTGCGATGACACTGGCACAGAAAACCAATATTATTTTGCTGGATGAACCGACCACATATTTAGACATGACCCATCAAATAGAGATTTTGGACCTTTTGTTTGATCTGAATGAACAGGAAAATCGCACGGTTGTTATGGTTCTGCATGATTTAAACCTAGCTTGTCGATATGCGCATCATATTGTGGCAATTCGCGATAAAAAAATATACGCACAAGGGAAACCAGAAGATATCGTAAACACTGGTATGGTAAGAGATGTATTTCAAATGAATTGCGACATCACGGAAGACCCTTTATTTGGCACACCGATGTGTATTCCGCATGGAAAAGGCAGACAGATTAATAAAAAGAAGCAGCAGAATATTTTGTTGTAAGTTATATAATAGCATTGAATATGCAGGAGCCGGGTGATGATGAATGAGCTTAAAGCATTCAATATATAGGCAGAGTTTCACAAGCTTCACACAAGATCTCAATAATCGATCGTTACCACATCCCAGATAATTAATAGAAATTCCATTCAAAGCATCTACTCATGAACTCCTATTGTTAGCCATATATTGAAACAATATAAGGTAGTATATAGAGGAGGAGCATATGCACACAAAAGAAATGCGTTTACGAAAAATTCAACATCTTGCTCATGAAATCATGTACGAGATGAATGCAAGAAAAGAGCTAGAACAGTCTGATCCATTAAGGATTATGATTGATAATTTATCTCGGGCAATTGGCGATTTATCAGATCCATTAGGCAACTATTCGATCAGCTATATAGAGGAAAAAGTGGCTAATGCTCATTACTTGCTATTTAAAAACGAAAAAAAGAAACAGTTTCATCCTTAAATTCTCTTGGAATGCCTCAGTATAACGCAGCTAATCTAAACTTTTTTACTCCATTCCTTTTCAAAAGAGATATAAAAAATAAAAATAATTCAACAAACTTGAATGAAAATGATATTTATTATCAATAATATATAGAAAAGGGTAACCATCATGATGGTTACCCTAGAATAATTAAGCTTCTGCTTCAAAGGTTTTACAATCCGTTTCTTCACTTTGGGCTGCTTGTTTGCCTTTATGGCTAACTACATAAATAGAATCTGCAGTACATTTGTTTCCAGAATCCCAATACCTACAGTTGTTCACTTCACAAAGAACATCCTTCCTTTGTTTAGATACCCTCGTTTCCTTTTTTAAAGCATTCTCCAAATGAAAATTTTTCAGGAAGACAATTTATTCTATTTTCCCCAAAACATCCTTTGTTTGATTAAAAGCAAAAAGGGTATTCTTTTCTAGACGAATATATTGAAGAAAGAAGGGGAAAACGGGAATGGAAATGCTTTTTATCTTCCTATACTTGCTGATTATTCTGCTTGTTATTGAGATATCGGTCATTCTGTTTAATTTTACGGGTCTTGAAAAGCCGGTTTCCCGCTATCAAGTCATTTCCATGCTGACAGGAACCGGATTTACGACGGATGAATCCCAATTAATTATTGATCACCCTGTTCGAAGAAAAATTAGTGCCTTTTTAATTTTATTTGGTGCTTTTTCTCTTGCGGTGATCATTTCCGCGATTACCAATATGTTATCCAATGATTTACGTTTAACCGAGTTACTTTGGATTAATGGTGTTCTGCTCATTATTCTGCTTATCGGCAAAGCCCCTTTTCTGCGGAATAAACTACAGGGGAAAATAGATGATGAAATGCAGAAAAAGCTAGACATATCTGAACTTCCGATCAAAGACGCCTTATACCTGGATGAAAATGATGTCGTAACGGAAGTCGCGATAAAGGAAGACTCTGATCTTGCAGGAACGAAGATATTGGATCTGTTTAAAAATGAAGAAGACATTACCCTGCTCTTTATCAAACGGGGGGAAATCAACATTCGAAACACGATGCATAATGAAAGCGTTCAGGCCGGAGATGATCTTTTTCTTTATGGGAATAGGGAAGAGATTGAAAAGAAGTTTTTAAATAAAAACGGAACAGAGGAACATCAAGAAATTGAACGTTCTTAGACTGTAAAAACGATTCTTTTTATTTCACAAAAGAAAACCGCTGATCGGAATCGGATACCCTCCTAGTTTCATCGTGTCTTGACGATGCGATCCACCATACGAGTCTAACTCCAGAACTTCAGGATGAAGGAAGAACATATTGGAATTCTCTCAATGAATTGGTTGAAAATGGGATATAAATCACCGATATAAGAACGGAGTAGGTCTAGCTAGAAGGTTAATTAATGAAAATTTCAAACGGATTATTTTGTTATACAAATAGTCTTGCTACTAATCAAAATGGTGTGACTAATAAAGAGAAGCAATACCTTAATCAGAGTAATAAACAAAAAATTGGCACTGTAGAGATATTTGATCAAAGAGAGAGTAGCAGTAGGATTTTATTAGATAAAGGAACAGCTGCACATACGACTATACAGGTGGACTACGGCATATTTAGTAGAATAAGAAATTATACGCTAACAATTCTGAAAGTAATTGGACAGAGTTAGGGGGTGACGGAGAGAAAAGATGGATTGTTATTAATGGCCAACGATTCGAGTCGCCCTTAAGTCAGGAAGAAAAAAAGCAGCTGAGAAAGCAAGTGAAAATACACTTTTAGACATGCTGATTGAATACGAAAACAAAAAAGAAGAGAACGGAAAAAAACGGAGGGAAAATCACTCTTTTCCCAGTCTTATAAGAAGTAGTTGGACAATATGCAAGTATTTTATTTTACGAGTGAAAGCATTTCTTCAAGAAGGAGAAATGCTTCTTTGTTGAAGAAAGAAGCAGGTATATTGAAGAAGACAAATAATAATTGTTAAAATAACCAATATGCGATATATTGGTTTTATGAAAAAAGATATGATAAAACCAATTAAACGTTTGTCTTTGAGAGATGAAGTATATAAAACTTTAAAAAAGTCAATCATCACTTTGGAATTACATCCAGAAGAACGCTTAAATGACAAAAAGTTAGCAGAGAAGTTTGGAATAAGTCGTACCCCTGTTAGGGAGGCCCTTAAACGACTAGAAGACGAAGGTCTTGTTGAGTCACTTCCGGGGTCATCGACTCGTGTAGCACCATTAAAATTAGAGGAGGCGAAAGATGCTTTTACGGTTGTAGCCGTTTTACATGCTTTAGCTGCTAGACTTGCATGCCCATTATTAAAGGATAAGGATATTGAAGAATTAGAGTTTTATAATAAGACGTTGCGTCTTTTAATTGAAAAAGGTGATGTTGTTAAGGCGATTGAGGCCGATGCAAATTTTCACAGGGTTTTCTTAGATGTCGCTGGAAATTCTGAAATAGTATTCGCATTAGAACGTAGTGTACCAAAAATTCAACGATTAGAGTTTTCACAATTTACTGTGCTAAAAGGGTTGAATTCGGTTGAACAGCACAATCAAATTATATCAGCTTGTAAAAATAAGGAGTATGGAATAGTCGTCCATCTTGTAGAAGAAAACTGGCTTAGTCTTGGCGAACTATTAACACAACAAACGGGGCCGAGGTGAGTTTAGTTGCAACCCATTTTAATAGGTATTTTTGCAGCCTTTTTTTTTGCTTTTACATTTGTTCTCAATACAGCTATGGAGTTGTCTGGCGGTAGTTGGATTTGGAGTGCATCACTCCGTTATATTTTTATGATTCCATTTCTTTTATGTATTGTAATAATAAGGAAAAATCTACGGCCGCTCTTAAATGAAATGAGAAAATATCCTGGAAAATGGATGTTATGGAGTTTTGTTGGGTTTGGATTATTTTATGCTCCCTTATGTTTTGCAGCCGCTTATTCGCCTGGCTGGCTTATCGCGGGAACATGGCAAATAACGATTATTTCAGGTGCCTTACTTGCACCGCTGTTTTTTGAAACGATATACACAAAAAACGGACTTTTACAGGTAAGAGGGAAAATTCCCATTAAAGGACTTATCATGTCACATATCATTTTGTTAGGCATTGTTCTCATGCAATTTGAATACGCAAAACATCTTTCTGTAGGAACATTATTACTTGGCGTTATCCCCGTTCTAATCGCATCATTTGCTTATCCTTTAGGGAATCGCAAAATGATGGATGTGTGCGAAGGGCGTTTAGATGCTTATCAACGTGTATTGGGAATGACGTTGGCGAGTCTTCCATTCTGGTTTTTACTTTCGTTATATGGCTTTTATACAGTAGGATTACCAAGTAAAGGACAGAGTTTTCAATCTTTATTGGTGGCACTTTTTTCTGGAGTCATTGCGACTGTCCTCTTTTTTAAAGCAACAGATATGGTGAGAGGAAATATGCAAAAATTAGCTGCTGTTGAAGCAACGCAATCAATGGAAGTGCTTTTTGCATTGGCCGGGGAATTACTCCTTTTGTCAACGCCGATTCCATCTCTATTATCTTGGTACGGTATCTTGATCGTCATTCTTGGCATGATTTTGCATAGTTACATCTCAAATAAAAAGGTATTGGTTGAATAGATGTTTAGAAATAAAACATAATTGACTGGTAAGGTGTTTCATATAAACAAAAAAGAAAGGAAGTACACATATGGCGATTACATATCCTCACATTGAAGATTCGAGTTTAACGCATTATATTTCTCCAGAAGGAGAGTATCAACTCTTTGAAAATGAAGAACATTATGCAGAAAAAGTGAGAGAGTGGGGGCTTTCCTCCACAAAAGAAGTGAAAAAAGAATTTTGGTACAAAGATAAAACGTATCAACGGCTGGTCACAATTAAAGGATATGAGGAGTTTGGTGTTTCAAACACATTTAATACGCTTGTTATTGAATTTCAAGATGGCCATTTAAGCTGTATTTACCCGGACTATCTAAAAGATATGCAATCATCTAATTTTGGAAAAGAAAACAATGTAAATAAGACAGAAGCTGAAGATCATTCTGCTTCCTCAACACCGCCAACTGAAAAGCCGAAAGCAGAAAGTGCAAAGAAAGGAATGTCCGATACAGCACCGCAGCCTTCAGATACAAAATTAAAGAAGGCTGAACAAACAAAAATCGAATTGCCGGCAGAGAAGGTGCACTTTACGGCAACAGTAAAACAGTTTGCCCTAAGTTGGAATCATTTTAATGAAGAAAATGATGAAGTCGTCGTATTGGATCAAGTTCAAATTGAGCAAGAACATCCAATTGACGTTGGGATTGCTTGGTGCAGTCACAGTAAGACGCTAAAAAAAATGGAACTGCAACCAGGAGAAAAAATTGAATTTGACGGAAAAATAGTGAAAAAGAAATTGCCAAAAGGGAAAGAAGCAGAAGAAGAGTTTATCTTAAATGAACCGGCATTATTTAAAATAAACAATCCATCCAAAATTGTTAAACAATAGTCTTTCTATATAAGTGACAGAAAATACCTCCCTTGGACACCAAGCGGGGGTATTTCTGGATTTTCCATTGAAGAAGGGAATCTTACAATACATATACATTCACCAAATAGATCATGAATGGAATGGTTAATAAGGCCAAGAGCGTAGATAGGACCGTCGTTATCGCGCCAAGGTTTTCATCTGCGGAATATTTGGCAAACAGAATAGATGCCAGTGTCAGCGTGGGCATCATGGACTGAATGAGAACGGTTTGCAGGATGGTCCGTTCAAGGTTTAAAAAGAGCATGAGTACAGCTACTATTCCAGGAAGGAGTAACAGCTTAGTTGTTAAGGGAATCCACACTTTTGATCCGGATTCTTTCACTTTTGATTTTCGCAGCGTTGTGACAAGAACTCCAATATAAAACATCGCTAACGGTGCTGCTAATGCGGCTAATTGATCAACAAGGTTAATGATCAATAAGGGAGGAGTAAATTGGACATAAGCAATGGTTAACCCTGCTGCAATGGCTATAATGGGCAGGTTAATGACAGATTTAAATGTTTGAATGTCAAAAAACTTATTCCTTTGAAGCATAAATGCTCCTACAGTCCATGTGGTAAAGTCCATTCCTGCATCGAAAATAGCTGCATAAAGGGCACCTTCAGGGCCAAGAAGCAGCGCGCATAAAGGAATCCCAATAAATCCTGTATTACCAAGACCCGATAGCAAGGCTAATTCTCTTTTAATCGTAGATTGACGATAAAAAACAAACGAAAGCAGCCATCCAACCCCGATTCCAATCAGATTGATCAAAATAGATAAACAAAAAACGAGTACCATCATCTTAAACATATTCTCGTTCATTTCTACATGGAAAATGCTCGATAATATAATGCACGGAATGGCGACATTCACGATTACACTAATGAAAACTCCTCTTGTGTCCTCATTGAATTTGAACGTTTTTGAGAGGAGGGTCCCTATGAGAATCATACAGGATATAATAGCAATTGATTGAATAACGATGTTTAGTTCCATTTTGATACCAACCTGTCTACATAATATGACAAAAAGTCTCCAAAAAAGAGTATACAACTGATTTTGAAAAAGGAACAGGGGATTTTTTACATGAGAATGTAAAATGAAAAAGAGCCGATTTTAGAGCGGACAGGGAATCAACTTTTTTATCGATTTATTTTACAGGTATTACACATAAAGCCAATCGTGTTTTAGCTCTGAAAGGACGAACTTTCGATACTATTCTTTAGTAAGGAAGAATAAGTTCAATATAGACAAGCCATTTATTCTCATCGGTTACATGGATCAAGTCAATTTGGAGGGATGTTCATGGTAACAGTCTATACACACGAACCCTTTACTGATTTTACGAAAGAAGAAAACAAAATGGCCTTTCAGCAAGCGCTTGCTTATGTGAATAATGAACTTGGACAAGAATACCCGCTTGTCATTAATGGTGAAAAAATCGTGTCAAGAGTAAGAGTAAAGTCTATTAATCCGGCAAAAAAAACTGAAATGATTGGCATAGTATCCATGGCGGACAAACAATTGGCAGAAAAGGCGATGCAGGCGGCACTTCAAGCATTTGAAATGTGGAAAACAACAGACGCCGCGTATCGTGCCAACATTTTATTCCGCGCTGCCGCGATCATCCGCCGTCGGAAGCATGAGTTTTCAAGCTGGCTCGTAAAAGAAGCGGGGAAGCCATGGAAAGAAGCAGATGCAGATACGGCAGAAGCAATTGATTTTCTTGAATATTACGCAAGGCAGATGCTTGAATTGAAAAACGGTGCGCCAGTTAACAGCCGTCCGGGTGAGCAAAATGTGTTCCACTACATTCCTCTCGGGGTTGGCATTGTCATATCGCCGTTCAATTTTCCGTTGGCGATTATGGCGGGAACGGTTGTCGCTGCGCTTGTCACGGGCAATACTGTTCTTTTAAAGCCGGCCGAGACAGCACCAGTTGTGGCCGCAAAATTTGTGGAAGTGATGGAGGAAGCGGGTCTTCCGCCAGGTGTCTTGAATTACATTCCGGGAAGCGGCGCTGAAATTGGGGATTATCTTGTGGAGCACCCGAAAACACGGTTTGTATCGTTTACGGGCTCTCGTGCTGTCGGCTGCCGCATTTATGAACGTGCGGCAAAAGTACAGGAAGGACAAATTTGGCTGAAACGGGTTATTGCGGAAATGGGCGGAAAAGATACGGTTCTTGTTGATTTTGACGCTGATCTTGACCTGGCTGCTTCATCCATCGTTTACTCGGCCTTTGGCTTTTCCGGTCAAAAATGTTCAGCGGGCTCCCGTGCAGTCATTCATCAGGATGTGTACGAGGAAGTGCTTGAAAAAGTGGTGAAACTAACTGAAACATTAAAGGTGGGCAATCCGGAACAGGCGGATACGTATATGGGACCGGTCATTGATGAAAAAGCATACCGAAAAATTATGGACTATATAGAGATTGGCAAAGAAGAAGGCCGCTTGATGACAGGTGGAACAGGAAATACGGAAAAGGGATACTTTATTCAACCGACGATTTTTGCGGATGTAAAAGAAAAAGGCCGTCTAATGCAGGAAGAAATCTTTGGACCGGTAGTGGCCATTTGCAAAGCGGCCGATTTTGATCATATGATGGCCATTGCGAATAACACGGATTACGGCTTAACAGGGGCATTGATTTCCAATAATCGCGAACATATTAAACGGGCACGAAAAGAATTCCATGTTGGCAATCTATACTTTAACCGCGGCTGTACGGGCGCGATTGTCGGATATCAGCCATTTGGCGGATTTAATATGTCAGGAACCGATTCAAAAGCGGGGAGCCCGGATTACTTGCTTCTCCATCTGCAGGGGCAGACAATATCGGAGGCGTTTTGAAGGGAAAAAGGGTCTCCGCAAAAATCTGTTATTCAATAAAGAGGGGATGAGCATCCGCTTATAAAGTGAAACTTCATTCAGTGGGGGTTTAGGCCCATAGGACGTGGGTCATGCAGACGTTGTCGCAGGACGTGACGGGTTTAGTCTGCGTTCCGTATCACCCACTGAATAAGAGGAACTCAGGTAAAGAGCGCCGCGTCCTCGAGGTAATACCTGAGTGACCAGGCTCAGCCTGGCCCGAACCAATCGGGCTTTTACGGGCAGTTGATCCCTAACGAAGCCTTCTTTTCTTTGAGAAGTCTTGAAGTGGGGGTCTTACTGCCCGTTTATGCGGGATAAATAGTGGTTCATCCCTTCGTTTTGCAGTCATTACAAACATCTTAATTCTTTAGAAAAAAACCTTTCAACGCAAAGGAAATATTTTGAGGCCGTTCAGCGAGCCGGCGCATGAAATAACCAAACCAGTCATCGCCAAAGGGGATATAGACGCGCATTTTATATCCTTCTTGAACTAGACTTACTTGCATCTCTGTTCTGAAACCATACAGCATTTGAAATTCAAATTGATCACGCTTAATTTCATTTTGCTCCGCCAATTCTTTTACTTTAGAAATAATCTGATGATCATGGGTCGCAATCGCTGTATAACTTCCGCTCAATAAATGTTCTTCAATGATTCTCATATAATTTTCATCTACTTTTTTCTTCTCCTGATAAGCAACTTCAGAAGATTCTTTATATGCCCCTTTTACTAAACGAAGGGGAATGCCTTTCAACTCTTTCACATCCTGTTCGGCTCGAAACAAATAAGCTTGAATGACGGTACCGACATTGCTGTACGTTTCCCGCAGCTCTCTTAAAATGTCTAAGGTTATTTGGCAATGCGCGTAATCTTCCATATCGATTCGGACGAAGTTATTGTATTTTTTAGCGGTTTTGACAATTCGATGCATATTTTCGACACAGAAATCCCGGTCAATATCTAAACCAAGCTGGGTCATTTTAACTGACAAGTTGCTATTGACACCAGCCTTGGCGATGGCTTCCAATGTTCTTACATTCCATTCAGTCGCCTTTATCGCATCTTCCCGGCTTGAAACAAATTCTCCTAAATGATCGAGGGTACAAAGAAGTCCTTTTTCATTTAATCGTTGAACGTGATGGATCGCGCTTTCTATGGTTCTTCCCGCTACGACTTGGGATGCACCAAATTGAAGTCCCCATTTCTTTGCGGCTGTATTTAAAGCTTTATTTTTTGAAACATAGAGAAATACATTTTTCGAAATCCTGGCTAACATTGATATCCCCCCCTAAAGATATTTAATGTTATTTAGATGATTTCATGCTGGCTAACTTCGGGAAATGGTTCGGCCTTTCCTATCAGTGTACTTATTATATTCGCTTGTATATGTATATGTATATGCATAAAGGAATAAACTTCGCTGTTTCAGAGGAAGGATACGTTTCAAGAAAATCATCAAAAGAATGAAAATATCCTAAACAATAAGATCGTTGTTTTTCTTTTAAAAGATAACTTATGGGGAATACTATTTTCGTCTGATTACTTTTAGAAAAATATGGGAGGGAAAGACACTATGGAAAAAATTGAAGCTGGCGATATCTTAACTTTGGTTGATGAAAACGATCAAGAGCAAGAATTTGAAGTGCTGGACATGTTAAGTCTAGATGGAAACGAATACGTAGCTGTCGGATCTGTAGAAGAAGATCAAGAAGAGCTAGAAGAAGAAATTGAAGTTTTCTTTTTCAAAGTTGAAGCGGACGAGCAATTATCCATTATCGAGGACGACGAGGAATTTGAAAAAGTATTTGCTGCATTTGACAACAGGATAGAAGAGTAAAAACAAAGGAATATAATTTTTGAAAGACCAGAAAAGAGTCTAGCCAACACGTTAGACTCTTTTTGCTCTTTCTATCACGATACGTTGTATGCGCTATTGTAAATGGAGGATGAAGGCGTGACGCTCTCGCTTCATCCTGATAAGGGCTCTCACTCTGAATTTATTTGTCCAATTATGTGTAGCCGAGTGAAATATCAACAAAGGAAGATGTATATTTGTCCGGTTAATTCTGCACGGTTTGCGCTACTCCCATCGACGTTTTTCTTCTAATATGCGGCTTACGGTAGAATGATCAATAATCGCTTGTGCCTGATCAGATGAGAGTCCTCGATCCTTTTGCAGCCAGTGATACATATGAAGTTGAACGGTCTCAAACGGTTCTAATTCGTGTTTTCTTGTTTGTTTGTCAAGTCTGAGCAAATAGTCTTTATGAAGTTCAAAATAAGTAGTTTTATTCATATGAATCTCTCCTTTTTATACTGTATACCCAAAAAGAGCAAAAGAAAAAACGGAATTCCTCTGTTCATTTTACTAGATTTAGTGTATTATTTTCTTAAGGGAAGATAAAGTTTTTAAGATAAGTAGAAATATTTTTAAAATTGAAAGCGTTTCCAATTATTGTTCATTGATTTAAAAAGGTGACATGAGATAATGATAATAGAAGAATACTTATAGATGTAAACACGTTTTTAATTTAATTGGTACGGCTAAATAAAGAAATATCAGTTGACATAGACTAAATACAGGAAGGGGCAAGGAGCATGTTAAAAAGAGGGGATTGGATTACTGCTCAGATCGATAATTATCACGTGGTCGGTTTTATTGAGAACATCTCGGTGGCACGCAACGAAGTATTTATTACTAAAGTAGCAAATCAGGTTGAAGGTGTGACGTACGCGATAAAACCAACACCGAAACTATTTACCGTTGATCGTATTGAAGAACTTCCATTAACACTTGAAAAAGAAGATTGGGATTGTTTAATTGATCTGGCCATTCAGACGGATGACAAGAAATGGTTTGAACAACTGGTTGAAAGAATGTTACTTGATGAAAAAGAAAAAAGAGAAACGCAATCAACTTTGTCTTCCTTCAAGCCCGACGGTTTTTACAGTGAACGCTTGTAAAAATGAGAATTTGGTTAAATATTGCTATATAAAAACCGTTTAGATTTTCCAAACGGTTTTTTTTGATGGAATGCAATAAATGAGTGAAGGTGTTAGAACATAATCAAAATGTGAAGCATGTTTTAGCGTGTTCTCTATCGTATCCGCTTGTTATCCTTTAACCCATTCTATTTCTAATACAATGCCGGCTGCCCTCATCATCGTCAGAACGGGGCAGCGGGCATCTGTTTTTTCTTTCAGTTCAGCAATCCGCTCGGCTGATTCATTTGTTGCGACGCTTACTTTAAGCCATACTTTTTTAAAAAAGACTTGTGCTCCTGCTCCTCCTCGCATTCCTCGCGGGTCAAAGCGGCCTTTCACATCAAACTTCATTGACTGAAGATCAAAGTTCATTTCCTGTGCTACCATAGCGGCCACTATATTTTCACACCCTGCCAAAGAAGCCAAAAGATAAGAAAGCGGGTCGGGCCCCTCATCGTTTCCACCTAAAATAGGCGGTTCATCAATGATAATTTCATGTTGCTTTGCTTTTACAGTCGTTTTCATTTTTTCTGTTATACCTGTAACGTGAAAGGTCATTATATCGTTTAAATTCAATCTATTGATCCTCCTGTTTATGAATGTTGCTTCTGTATCTTGCCACTATAATGAAAAATTAAACGTTCTATAGGCAGTGAACATGAGGATCGGCATCTAACTGGAGATCATTTGAACGGGGTATAAACTTGCTAATCTTTTCAGATGGATTGATACGGCTTGGAAAAATTCCAGTTCAATAAGCGATTAAGGGCTTATGAGCAAAAGTGAAAAGGATTACGGATAAATTACATCGTGTTGAACATACTAATCAGAACTTTTATAGACGAGGCGAATCATATTGAAAAAGAAAGCAATCCTGATTTTAAGTATCTCTTTTGTTGTCTTAATGGCTGCTGCCTTTATCTTCAAGGTTTTAAATGGAGACTCTGCTAGCTGGTTAGATGCGCTTGGCCGAATTTTAGTCAGTTTGCTGCCTATATTGCTTCTCTTTCTGAAAAAAATCCCATTTAGTTTGTCTCTCATCATTAGTTTTTATATTTTGCTGTTCTGTACGTTCTTTTTGGGAGCCATTCTGAAATTTTATGATCGTTTTCCTTGGTGGGATACGACTCTTCATTTCTTCGGAAGTGTTTTTATGGCCTTTGTTGGCATGACAATGTATTCACTTTTCATACCTGTACGGGCAGAAAAGGATATTTCCCGATGGATGATCTTTACATTTGTTTTCTCATTCGCTGTGACGGGAAGCGCCATTTGGGAAAGCATTGAATTTGTTGGGTCCGTTACCACTATACTGAAAGAAGACAGCAGTAAGGATATAATGACCGATTTGCTGGCAGGTGTGGCAGGAGCCTGTTTGATAGCCGTTTATGCCTTGCTTCAAAAAAAGACAAATGTCGGAAATAATATGGGCAGCGGCACTGGCGAATGAATGTCTGTTTTTAAAGATGAAGAAGGGTTTAAAAAATGATCCAAATCGCTGTACTGTTCATTACAGATATACCAAAATCTTATCGTTTCGCTTATGATATCGCAGCAATACATGAAGCGGGGATCATTATGGGATTTGATGATAAAACATTTCATCATGAGGAAGAAATGACACGTAACGAAATGGTGGCCATCCTCCATCATGCGTTACATACAAAGACATCAGTTAAAGTCACTGAGCATATGAGGACATCGTGACGAAGGTTTCAATCGATAAAACAGGTCTTTTCAAAGGTGAAAATTCTACAATAATCATCATGCAACACGTGAAGCATTTACGGCTGCTATCTATAATGCTGTCAATGCAAAAAAAGAAAAAATAAGTCCCCGATCCGTCCGGATCAGGGCTTATTTTTATACAAAATTTTTGAACTTCTCTGTCTATGAAGAATGCTGCTAGAATGGCTAAGGGTGTTTGATAGCACATATCGAGAGAAGAATGGCTTAAAGATTGAAAATGAAGATTACCAGAAGAACGCCGTTGCTAAGACAATCCCCGTAATGAAACCGAGAGCCAATGGATAACCATATCCGCCTCCAAATCCTCCGAAAAATCCATAGCCAAAGCCTCCAGGGCTTTTAGGACGCAGCCAAACATAATCCTTATTAACTCTAGTAATTTCTCCCACATGAACCCGGCCATTACGATCTGTTATTCTGACCATTTTCCCGTGGTATTTACAGCAACGATTATACATATTTGAATAGGGCATACATATCCTCCTTTTAATCTTATTTACATGCTTGCATGTATATTATTAACATATGTAGAAAATGAGATTTCGTAATAGACACTTGTCTTCATCTACGCACTATATTTATTAAAATGAAAATATAGTGTCCTCCTTTAATAATGAGACATCCGAGATCATATAAATAAGAAAGTACGTATGCGTAAAAAAGGGGGGAGACATTTGTCGGTTATAGAGACACAAACATGGCTGAATACGTTCGTGAAAGCATGCAAAGAACAACCATCAAGAGAGCCCTACTTTATTCAATGTGAGACTTTATGTGATCCACTAAAAGACTGGTTTTCTAAAATAAGCGCTGAAGAACTGCATTATCACTTATTAGAACAAGGATTATGTGAACCCGGGGAATGGAAAGAGATTGTAACGGCTGTTCAGAAGATGGAAAAAATCAACGCGTGGAGACTAGTGAATCAGGAATACCAACGATTAAAAAAGAAATGGAATGGTCCAGAGGCTCCGATCTTTATTTTTCCAATTAAAAATGCTCACCTTCCAGCGAGGAAAAATGGTATTAAAAAAAATGGGGTAACATTTATGGGAGCGATTTTTTTATTTTTATCGCCTGATCTAGTAAGAGAAGAAATAAAGGCTATATTCGCTCATGAATATAACCATGTGTGCCGGTTAGCCTATTTAGATATAAAGAATGAAAAGCTATCTCTAAAAGATTCGCTTATTATTGAAGGACTCGGGGAGTTTGCCGTTAAAGAATTATATGGCGAAAAGTGGTTAGCCCCATGGGCCCATCTTTATTCATATGAAGAGAGCATAGGATTGTGGGAGCGTCACTTTGTTCCGTCATTGACTGTGATGGGGAAGGAAAAACACGATCTTTTTTTATATGGTGATCATCGACAACTTCCGAAATGGATTGGGTATCATATAGGGTTTCAAATCGTGGATTCCTATCAAATGCGTCACGGTCCTTTTCAGAATAACGAATTGTACGCTAAAACGTCTGAAGAGTTGATCGCCGGATCTAAGTTTCCATATAAGTAACTAATCAGGAAAAATAAAAAATTAGTTGAAACCACACCGAAACACACGAAAACCAAGAGGGACGGTGGATTGATGGATAAAAGAGTGATGATTTTCCCATAGATCATATAATTCATCGCTAAGATTTTTCGATGGATTTATATCCGTAATGTCCGTTTGGATGAGTTCAGAAGAGGGTTTTATCATGTCGATGTGTGTAAACCCGATCTGTTGCAGTGTCCTTTTCCATTCCTCTTCGCTCAAAACTTCGTGTATGCCATATAGGGTGCACACTTTTTTTTGTACTTTTCTTGATAAGGGTTTTTCCGCGGTCATTTCAATTAGGATCATCCGTCCATCCTTTTTTAATAATCTGAACAGTTCATTTAACGTCTTAGAAATAGCAGTAAACGTAATAACAGATTCCGCTAGAATGAAATCAAAACTATTATCTTCAAAATGTAATTTTTGTGCATCTCCTTCGATCACTTGTACGGTTGACTTTTGATTCTTAAAGCGTTCTCTTGCTTTGTCAAGCATAATGGGGTGATTATCTACGGCTGTCACTTGACAACCATATTTTTGGTGGAGAAAAGCGGCTGTTTGTCCGGTCCCGCAGCCAATATCTAAAACTGAACTGCATGGGGTAATGAATTCATCTTGCAAGAGGAGTTTTGTTAAAGGAAAACCACCAGGGTGCGCTCCGCCAATTCCAAAATAGGCTAATAAATCTAAATAGTTATGGCTCATCAAGTATCCCCTATTCCTAAAAATTTTTTGCTAGTAGTGGTACTATATACCAACTTATGTTGAACCTTAAGCGAGGTGCATGTGAAAATGATGGATTATTTTAAGTTTCACTGGTCAATCGATTTGTTTCTTTTCAAGTAAAAGAATCTAATACAACGCTCTTCAAAGATGTGTGATCCGTTTCAACTAAGTTTTCGAGCAGGTTTTTAATTTATGTCTACAGTTCGGTTTTCCCCAATGTCCTTTATCACCCCTGAAAGGTTTGTCCATAAACTCGTAGGTAGTAAGAATACTTCTGAGAAAAGTAGATTATAATGGTTTTGGTATTGAATATAAGATTATTATGTATATAGTTAGATCGACACTAAAGGAAAAACTATATAAAAAAATCAAGTTGCATCTCTATGTAAAAATGAATATAATCGGGACATAAGAGAACGATTATTCCTATATTCACGTTATAAATAGGAAATTCTACTAAAGCATTTATAGGCTTTTTATGGCTCCTTTCTGCCTGAAGGGGGCCTTTTTATCAATTTTGGAGGTGAGGAAATGGATACTGATGACCCAAATTCGATAGGTACTTTCAAGAACATGACAAGATTGAGGCAGCAAAAGTGTTCCTGTTCCTCTTGTACCACCAAAGAAGATCCTAGCAACCTTTAAATGCCTCGAATAAATTAGACGAGGTGAATGATGGATGATTAAGACATATCTTTATAGAAATGACAATGACAAACAAGAAATGATCTCCAATATTAACTTATCGGATGTTAATAAGCATTTAAGCGATGCAGATAGTTTGTTGTGGATTGATATTTATGATGTACAAAGCCATGAATTGTATGAAGTGGCAAAGATTTTTGATTTTCATCCTTTAGCGATTGAGGATTGCCTTCATGATAGCCCGCGGGCAAAGATGGATAATTATGAGGATTATAAATTTTTCGTTCTCCATGCCCTTCGTTATAACGAGGATAGTGATAATGAGATTACCACCCTTGAGCTGAACGTTTTTGTTGGTCCAAACTATGTGGTAACTATTCACAAGCGCAAGTTAAAATGGCTTGGACAAATGGACGCAATCTGTTCTAAGAATACAAAATATATGAATAAGGGTGCGGACTTTCTTTTATACGCTTTAATTGATGGGATCACCGATGAATATTTCCCTATTCTTGACCGAATTAGTATTCGGATTGATGAGTTAGAAAATGAAATTTATGATGAAGCAATAAGAGGAGTAACGGAAGAGTTTCTGGCGTTAAAACGCACCATCATATTAATTCGGCGAGTGATCCTCCCGCAGCGTAGAATCTTTTTAACGGTTGATGGGAAATGGAAGTTCGATATTAGAGAAGAAAACGTTCCATTTTATACGGATCTGATTGATCATCTGGAGCGTATTGTAGACGCAACAGAAACATTTAGAGATTTAGTAAACAGTGCACTGGATACTTATTATTCAATCATCAATGCAAAATCCTCAGAAAAATTAAACGTTCTTACATTGATATCAACGATCATGCTGCCTTTAACATTTGTGACAGGTTTTTTTGGAATGAATGTTCCTTTGCCTTATCAGGATTCTCCCATTGCAACGATTCTTATCTTTTCATTTCTAGTTCTATTAACTTTTGGAATGTGGAAATACTTTAAAAAGAAGCAGCTATTATAACGAATTAAGGTGTTAGTCCCTTTAAAACGATGTTTAAATAGACAAGATTATCGACAAACGAAAAGATGCCTTAATCCCATACTAGGATAAAGGCATTTCAGACTGTCAACAAAGCCGCTTTTCAAATCTTCGATTTGAGGCGGCTTTGTCTTTTTAGCGTTATTGTGTGGATCTATTCAAACTGGTCGTGATGTTTTCCACGACCAGCTTGCCATTTTTCTGAGGTTCATGGCAGCGAAAGTAAGCATCGCCTGCATGGTGTAACCGCCAAGTAGAAATGGACACTTTCTTACCTAAAAATGCTGAATAAGAATGAACATTATTTTCCAGTAGAGACGTGCACTTTATCTGGAGAGGCGGGCATGATAGCCTACTTCGGCTAAGCCAGATTCTTTGATTCATCTGGCTTCATGGCTCATAATCTTGCCCACAGAGGCTCCATGTAAAGTGACAACGTGCACCCACAAATTCCAGTAAAAGTGTTCACTTCAATTTTGCAAAAAGTGTTCAAAGTTATCAGGCGGTTACAAGGTTCTGGTGCAAACCTCAAATTTTGTTAAAATATAAGGTTAATACTGAATATTTCTAGTTTTTATACCATGAAAATTCGGTATTAATTTTTTTATGATGGTTTGTTTGTCTGATTCTTTTTGTACTAGAACCAACAGGAGAAGCAGCCAAGGATTTTTTGAAAAAGCACTTGGTTGATTTGCTTTGACTTGATCCTAAACTACTAGATCTTAAAATGAACCACTCATCATTACTCTTTCACGCGTTTTTTGGCGCCATTCGTTTAATAATTGTCTAGCCTCTTCATAGTTTTCCTTTACTAATGCCTTGTAGATTGCCCGATTATAATGTGCACCTGAGAAAAGTCTTTGTTTTGGATAAAGTTTATAGCTTGCAACGGAATTCATCAAAATTTTATCTCGATGTGCATCCATAATTTGCAACATCACATTGTTTTTTGAAGTGGATATGAAGCTTCTAATAAATGATAGTGAAAGATTGGCATATTCGAAATAGCTACCTTGTTCTTTTTCTTTTAGTTGACGGTCTAATATATCTTTTAACTCACTAATAATAAACGTGTAAAGATCGGAATGTTCGACTAATTCTAGCACATACATCTGATGAGCAAAAGTCACCTCAAACATTTCGATAATTTCTTTGGAAGAGATTTCTTTTACCATTACCCCTCTATTTTTTAATGCAACGACAAGACCTTCTAATTCCAAGCGAGCGATCGCATTGGAAATCGGAGTCCGACTCATTTCCAGCTCCTCTGCAAGTTTATATATAGATAACAGACTTCCCGGCATGTATTCACAGGATAGAATTTTCTGTCGAATTGTTGTGTAAGCAGTATCAATAAGAGATGTAGACATCATTTTAAATTCCTTTCGCTCAAACTATAAAATAAATAGAAATTTTAATAAGGGAATTTTCCCTACAATTTTTTCATGTCTTTTTAATGTGTCAAACAAGAAGTAGTATCAGTGAAATGATTCATGTTGAAGCTTCATATCATTTTATTATACCCATTCGGCATAGTTTTTTAAGGAAAAAAACAGGTATTTACAAACTTTAATATTTTTTAACAATTTCTGATTAATTAAATAAATCATTTACATCAGATTAACATGCTATTAACATGCTACTGGCATACTGAAAAAGAATGATAGATATTGAAAAGGAGGATCCTGATGAATAAATTAATAGATCAAAAAAAAGCGATTGAAATTTATTACGAAAATGAAAAGTTTACTGCTGATAAGCGCCCATGGTTTGGTGAATTAAAGCCAACAGAGACAGGGGATTTTTCCTTTGCTGTTGTAGGTGACCGCTGCGGTATTACAACTCCGGGACTGTTTGAAAAAGGTCTAGAGCTTGTTCAAGCATTAAAGCCAGATTTTGTGTTATCTGTGGGAGATTTAATTGAAGGCTATTGGAATAGTGAAGCAGAAGCAAATGAGGAATGGGATTATGTTGATCATCTGTTAAAAAAAATCGAACTTCCTTTTTTTCATGTTGTTGGAAATCATGATTATGGGAATGAAACGATGGTAAAGGTTTGGCGTGAGCGTAAAGGCTTTGAATACTATGCATTCCGATATCATGATGCACTATTTTTATTTGTTAACACTGAAGAGTCACCAGGTGCAATGTCAGATGACTTTCTCGACGGATTTCGTAAGGTGACTGAAGCTGTGAAGCGTGAGCCTGAAAAATCAAAGGAGCATGTTCAAGAATTTTTTAATCAAATGATGAGTCAATTTTCAAGCGAGGATTTGGAAAAAGGAAATGTTCCAAATATCAGCAATGAGCAGCTTGCTTTTTTTGAAAATGTTCTAAAAGAGAACGAAGATGTAAACTGGACTTTTGTATTAATGCATAAGCCATCATGGAAAACAACAGACCCGCAGTACAAACGTCTTGAGGATATGCTGAAGAATAGAACATACACAATGTTTGCCGGACATCTTCATCAGTTAGAGGTTATGAAAAGAAACGGTCACGATCATATTCAAATGGGAAGAACAGGTGCATGCTGGCACGGTGAAGGGGTAGGATCCATTGATCATATCCTCTTGGTAACCGTTAAAGATGGGGAAACGAACTTTAAAGTAATTGATCTTGATGGGGTGTCCACATTAGAAAAGTACTCACTGGCCGAATAACTGCTAGTATTTAAGGCTCCTTTCTATCATGAAATTTAAGGGGAAATAGTAAAAAATCTATTTATTAATGACTTGAGGGTGATGTAAATGACAGAAGAAACGATACCACAGTGTTTATTGCCTCTTAAAGGTGTATTCAATTTTCGTGACATGGGTGGTTTAGGGACTATAGACGGAAGAAAGGTAAAAAAAGGGATTTTATTCCGTGCAGCTGAATTAACGGGATTAAAGGAAGAAGATTTAACCTATTTAGAAGCATTAAACCTAAAGATTGTTTTTGATTACCGTAGCAATAGTGAGGCAGACAGTAAACCAGACCCGATCATAGGACAAGCGAAAAACGAACGAGTTCCAGTAAATAGTCACGACCAAACCGCTTCTAATACAGAAAATATGGTTAGTGTATTAACGAGTGAGATGTTCACAAATTTATATGGTAGAATGCCTATTCAAAATGCGTCGTATCAAAGACTTATGACACTTCTCCAAAGACCGGAAGAAAATTTGCCGCTTGTTCATCATTGTACGGGCGGACGTGACCGTACGGGCGTCGGTGCAATGCTCATACTTATGACACTTGGTGTACCATATGAAATGGTAATAGAAGATTTCTTGTTATCGAACCATACGTTAGCCAATTATCATAAACAAATATTTGATGAAGTTGCTCAAATTGTATCTAAAGAGGAACTTGCCCGATTTAGAGATGCGTTTCTTTTGCAAGAAAATTATCTGCAAGCATCAATGGATTCTATCGTAAGGACATATGGAAATTTCGATACATATCTTGCAGAAGAATTTGGCATAACAGAAGAAATACGAGAAAGCATTAAAGATTTTTGTTTAGAATAAGTGTTCTATGAAATATTTGATTTTTAAAAAATAATAGCCGAGCCGGAGGTATTTTTATGAGCAAACTTAATTTTCTCCATATTACAGATACACACATTTTGCAAGAATACAAAGGTAGTCTACTAGAAAAGATGGATCGACCAAATAGTAATCCGTCAGATAACTTAATCAAAGTTTTAGAAAATGTAAAATCTTTAACACAAAAGCCGGATTTCATTTTAATTAGTGGGGATTTGGTACATGAGGGTAACGCAAGCGATTATGCATACTTTAAACAAATCATCGAGGATCATGTAAAAGACATCCCTGTTTATACAGCTCTTGGTAACCATGACGTTACGGCTGCGTATTGGGAAGGTTACGAAGGGAAAGTGAATTGTACAGATCAACTTTTCTATGAAACGAATATCAATGGTTACAGACTAATTGTCCTGGATTCAAGCTATGATCATAGCGGCGTTGGTATGGTTGATTCAGAACAGCTGGATTGGCTCGCCAATGTACTAAAAACTCCAGCTGAAAATGGCAGCTTAGTGGTCGTTCATCACCCACTTGAAGTAGGTGAAGTGAAAGATGGTCACGCTCTTACTAATTCTAAGGAACTTCTAAGCATCATTTGTGATATGGATGTAATCGCCGTGTTAAGTGGACATACCCACCAGAATAAATTGAGTAATATTGGTAAAATTCTGTTATCCACCGCAGATGGTATGGCATTTGGTGGTCATGTTAGTAACGAGAGCATGCAAATGAATGATCGAACGGGTTTCAGCTTATGTACGGTTGATGAAAATGGACTTGCTGTTCAAACAGTAAGATTCCCTGATGATATAACAGTATTGTTTAGTTTTTCTTTGAAAGAATTGCAAGAATTACACTCTAAATAAAAAATTTTTTTGAACGAAAGGATACGACAAATGAAATCTACTAAAAAGTTTTTTTCACTATTTATTGTTGCTATGTTCGTATTTTCAGTTTTGAGTGCATGTTCAGCATCTACAGAAACTTCAGGTGAAGCAGAATTAGGTAAATTAGATCCACAGAATCCAACGAAAGTTACTTTTTATTCGTATAGTTTAGGCTTTCCAACAATGAAAGGTGGAATGGAGCATTTAATTCAAGAATTTAATGACACGGTTGGGAAGGAAAAAGGCGTTATTGTTGAAGGCATTGCAGATCAGACAACGCAGCAGTTTAAAGCTGATATAGCTGCAGGAAAACAAGTAGATGTTATTCAACATGCCTTTGGAACGTTAGATAGTTCAAAAGAAACACTGGGTCTAAAAGCCTATGAAGATGTATTTCCTAAAAATGAATTGGAAGAACATTTTAATAGTATTTCTCCTAATGCATTAGAATTAGGAAAAATTGATGGCAAGATGTATGGATTAGCCTTTACATTTAGTACCCCAATTGTTTTTATTAATGGAAAATTATTTGAAGAAGCTGGCTTAGACCCAAACAACCCACCTAAAACATGGGATGAAGTAAAAGAGTATTCTTTAAAAATTAAAGAAGCAACTGGAAAAGATGGTTTTGGCTTAGCTCCGAATAACGGTTGGACAACAGAAGGGGTTATTTTGAGTAATGGTGGCGAAGTGCTTTCTGAGGATAGAAAGGAAGCAAAGTTTGCTAGTAAAGAAAGCGTTGAAGCCATTGAAATGTGGAAAGATCTCTATCAAAATGGTTCGCATGCAGTCGGTACTGACACGGAATTACCCGAACAGTTCATGGCGGGCAACCTAGGAATGTATATTACGTCTACAGCTTTGCATAGTGGGTTTAAAAAGGCTGCTGAAGCTGGTGGTTGGAAATTATATGGTGCAGAACTTCCACAATTCGGTGAAGCAAAATCAGTGCCAGTAAACTCAGGAAGTGTTTTAGCGGTAAGACCAGACTCACAAGAAAAAAATGCGGCGGTTTGGGAGTTTATTAAGTTTGTAACAGGGGATGAAGGCTATACGATTATTACTTCAGAAGTAGGTTACTTGCCTTTACGCACAGGACTCGCAGATGATCCGAAATACTTGAAAGATTTTGTTGAAAAAAATCCGTTATATAAAATCAATCTAGAACAATTAGAACAAATTCATCCAGTAGCCATTTGGCCAGGGGAGTATGCAACAGAAGCTTCATCGATCTTTATGGATGCGATTGTAAAAGCAGTATCAACAGATGCAGATGTATCAGAGACGTTAACAGAAGCCGAAAATCAAATAAACGAAATGATCAAATAAAGAGTCTTAACATTCGTTTAGATTACCTATAAAAAAATGTGCTGTAAATCTAAATTAAATTTTTACAGCACATTTATAACATTGCTTGAAGAAGGGAAACGGTATGAGTAGATTACTCGAAAATAATTATCAACCGCCATTGTCAAATAAAACCCCCGTTATTAGAAAAAGTGTATCGAAAACAGCCAAGATAAGAAAAAAGCTCAAACCATATTTCTATTTATTTCCGGCTCTATTGTTGCTTGGCATCTGGATGTATAAACCGTTACTTCAAACTTTTTTATTAGCTTTCCAAAAGTGGAGTATGGTACCAGGAACTATACCTGAATTTGTTGGATTTGAAAACTTCTTCCGTTTATTCAATACGAAGGATTTCGTAATATCAATCGAAAACACAATCTTTTATACAATTGGTTTACTGCCTTTTTCTATTATCATTCCATTATTATTGGCGGTTTCTACACATGATATGGTCGGGAAAGTAAAAAATGTTTATCGCGTTCTCTTTTTTATCCCAATGATTTTAGCGCCAGTTACTGTTAGTGCAATTTGGAGATGGTTATTTCATCCTACCAATGGTTTAGTGAATATCCTTTTATTAAAAATAGGATTAATTGAGGATAATATTGCGTTCTTTTCAGATCCGCGTTTTGCCAAATGGATCATTTTATTTATGACAGGTTGGAGTTTAATTGGTTTTAGTACAATTATGTTTTCCGCTGCTTTAACAGGCATAAACAAAGACTATTATGAGGCAGCATCTTTAGACGGTTCGAGCAGGTTTAAACGTTTTATAGATATTACATTACCTTTATTATCGCCAACTATTCTTTTTATGCTGACGATGAGTATTCTATTTTCAAGTCAGTTTACATTTGCATATATTGATATTTTAACAGCTGGAGGGCCTTTTGGTTCATCAACAAATATTTACTACGAAATGTATAAATACGGATTTTCAAATCTGAATGCTGGTTTAAGTTCAGCAGCTGCGATCTTGTTCTTTTTCGTTTTCGCGATAATCGCATTAACACTTAATTATGTTTCTAGAAAATTTGCATTTTATGATAATTAAGATAGGAGTTCATGAAAATGAAGAAAAAAGTAAAGTTTATAAGCGTGATCCAACATCTTTTATTAATTATCATGTGCATCATTGCAATTTTTCCTATCTATTGGATGGTTATTTCATCGTTCAAGAATGAATCAGAGATTTTTACTGCTTCATTCATTCCTTTAAAACCTACGATTGAAAACTATGTTTATGCTTTTTCGGAAATGCCGATTGTCAAAATGATGTTTAATTCATTCATCATTTCAATCCTTATGACAGCACTTCAGCTTATTACCAGTCTTTTAGCAGGTTACGCGCTTGTACGCTGGAAATTTAAAGGAAGCTTATTCATTTACTCTTTGCTTAGCTTATCATGGTTAATTCCATTTCAAGCGATTATGATTCCAAACTATGTGCTTATCAATCAAATGGGATTGAATGAACAATTATTAGGAGTAGTATTGCCGTTTGCTGTATCGACCTTTGCTATACTATCACTTTATCAAAGTTTTAAAGCATTTCCTATTGCGTTGATCGAAGCAGCAAGACTTGATGGGGAAAGTGATTTCGGCATTTTAGTTAATGTGATATTACCAAATATTAAATCAACGGTAGCTTCACTCGGTATCTTATTGTTTATTAACGGTTGGAATGAATATTTATGGCCAATGCTCATAACGAAGCAGATGGAAAATGCACCAATCCAAATCGGATTAAAATCCTTCGTAAATTCAGATGTTAATCTGTGGGGTTCACTTATGGCAGCGACAACAGTTTCATGTCTTCCTATTTTAATTATTTATCTGGTATTACAGAGACAAGTAGTCGATTCTTTTGTGCGATTTGGAATTAAATAATCAATTCAATATTGTTTAAGCCTACTTTAGGAGTTGGAAAAATGGGAAAAATAAATATTAATCATATAAAAAAATCTTTTCATTCTAATGAAATATTAAAAGGCATTGATGTAGAAATTCCTGACGGCTCGTTTACCATTCTACTAGGGCCTTCAGGATGTGGAAAATCAACATTACTAAGAATTATTGCAGGTCTTGAAGAACCAACAAGCGGCAGCTTGCTTATTAATGAGGAAGACGTCACATTTGAGGAACCAAAAGATAGAAATATTGCGATGGTCTTTCAAAACTATGCACTATACCCTCATATGACAGTATATAAGAATATCGAATATGGACTTAAAATTAAAAAAGTACCTAAACAAGAACGAGAAGAAGTCGTTCAAAATGTCTTAAGAATGGTAGAACTTACAGATCATGCGAATAAACGTCCAGCTCAATTATCAGGTGGACAACGGCAACGCGTTGCTCTTGCCCGTGCAATTGTTAAGCGCCCACATGCTTTTTTGATGGATGAACCCCTTTCAAACTTAGACGCTAAACTAAGAAACCAAATGAGACAAGAATTAATTGAACTGCATCAACAGTTGAAAACAACATTTTTATATGTTACTCATGATCAAGTAGAAGCAATGTCAATGGGATCGTATATCATTATTATGAATCAAGGAGAAATCATGCAGCAAGGTAAGCCGAAAGAGATCTATACGAATCCGGCAAATTTATTTGTAGCGCAATTTATCGGTTCACCGCCGACAAATATCATTGAATACGATGATATGTATTTAGGAATACGCCCAGAAGATATTAGCATTGTGAACACGAATCAAATTGACAGTGATGTAAAAATATCTGGGAAAATCCTTACAGCAGAGCAACTTGGTGGAGAGACAATATATCGTGTGAAAACAACGATTGGTAATTTAAATGTTAGAACACAGAGCTGTTGGGATGAAATTAGTGAAAATGTGGATGTTCATTTCTCTTTTGACAAATTAATGGTGTTTAATAAAGAGGGAAATCGAGTTGAAAAAGATGATCATATAATGAGAACAATTAAGAAATTAAAAAATGAAAAAGAGCTTGTATATATTTGAATATGCTTAGAATTATTTTTTAACTAAAATGATATTATAATCAAGGAGCTACAATCTCTGAAGCAGTTGAAAAAGCCGGGATGTCCCGAATGACCCTTTATCGAAAGGTGAACCAAAACGATTCGAAAAACCTCGTTGAAATCCAGCGAGGTTTATTAATTATTCCCTATCACCACTTTTAACTGGTTATATAAGAACAAGATTCTAATACCAGATATAACAAATGTATACGACAATATAGAAGAAAAAGGGATTGAGCATGTAACTGCTAGAAGGGTTGCAGACATAGCTGGCTATACGAGTTCAACGATTTATAATTATTTCAAAGAATTATCACACTTGATTTTTTTCGCCTCGATGAGATTCTTAGATGATTATAATAAAGATCTTTCTACTTACACTCAAAAGGCAAAAACGCCTCTAGATAAATACTTAGTTTCTTGGGAGTGTTTTTGTAAACATTCTTTTGCTAAACCACAAATTTATCATGCTATTTTCATATCTGATTTAGGAGAACATCCAAATGAATTAATAAAACATTACTATAGTATATACAGCAATGACTTCGATAAGTTTCCTGACCAACTTAAAAATATTATGTTAGAACATGATATAGCGAAACGCTCAAAACCATTGCTTATCGAAGCAGCAAAAGATGAAAATTTTAATGAGGAGAATATAGACTTTGTTTTACAAGTAGCTGTTCTAGTATGGAAGGGGATGCTGACAACAATCCTCAATAATCGTTTAAGTTATTCTCCCGAACAAGCTACGAAAGTAACAATGGATTATATAAAAGAGATCACTTTAAAATATCAAAATTCAAACTAAAAGCAGCTGGAGTCAAACGAGTAAATGCATGCAACGGACATGTCAGTCCAGAATAATCTACGCCTGTAGAGATCGTGTAAGACGTAAGGCTGTGATCAATGAAGCAGGAAGCCTCATCTCTGTAAACAACCGGTAAGGGAAGGGTGTTAAGGGAAGAATCAATCATGCAAAAAAGGCTGATCCGCCACCATGGGTCAACCCTTTTTGCAAACCATTTATTTTTTCGCTTTAGTCTCCCCCTACTCAGTCTAAAAGATTGGGTCTTTTTTTATTTACACAATGTTCCTGTTTGACCTCCAACTACTACTTTATTTTCAGCGATTAAAAGGCGTCAAAGCATAGTTTTGAAGACTGTACAATTAGATTATAGTATATTGACACAATTCTCTTTTTTATGTTAACTTAATTTTAAATATGGTTAACTAAAGAGGTGTAATGCATGAAAACAACTTCTACACACTCTTCACTTACGTATACGTATGAAGAATTGTCCAAAAAAAATAAGGAATACCTGTGGCATCCGTTTACACAAATGAAAGAATACATGGAGGACAACCCGCTCATTATTGAACGCGGGGAGGGAAGAAAGCTATATGATATACAAGGAAATGCTTATTGGGATGGTGTTTCCTCTATTTGGCTGAACGTACATGGTCATCAAGTGAAGGAGCTCGATAATGCGATTACGGATCAGTTAGAAAAAATTGCACACTCTACACTGCTTGGCATGGCCAATATACCATCTATTCTGCTTGCTGAAAAGGTGATTGAACTCATGCCAAAGGGGCTCAAAAAAGTATTTTATTCTGATGCAGGAGCAACGGCAGTAGAGATTGCGATTAAAATGGCCGTTCAATACTGGCAGCATAAGGGAAAGAAGGGAAAACATAAATTTATTACGATGAAGGAAGCCTACCACGGGGATACGATCGGTGCTGTTTCGGTCGGTGCCATTGATTTGTACCATGAAACCTTTCATGCGCTTTTATTTCCTTCTATTAAGCTTTCCTATCCTTATACCTATCGTTCCCCGTATAAACAAGAAGAGATTGTTAAAAAGAACCTTAAAGAAATGGAGCAGTTATTACGAGAGCAATCGGATGAAATTGCGGCAGTTATTGTAGAGCCGATTGTACAAGGCGCAAGCGGAATCATTGTCATGCCTGAAGGATATTTAAAAGGACTACGCGAACTCTGCACGCAATACAATGTACTACTCATAGCGGATGAAGTGGCAACAGGATTTGGAAGAACAGGGAAGATGTTTGCTTGCGAGCATGAAGGCGTAACACCGGATCTATTGACAGCAGGAAAAGGGCTTACTGGGGGATATTTACCGGTAGCTATAACGGTTGCGACAGATGAAATCTATAATGCATTTTTAGGGGATTATGAGGAGCAAAAAACATTTTTTCATGGTCATAGCTATACGGGAAACCCGCTAGGATGCGCAGTTGCTCTTGCAAATTTGGAACTGTTTAAAACAAGCAATCTTGTCCAAGAGGTTGCTAATAAGTCAGTGTATATAGCAAACAGATTGCAAGCTTTCTATCGTTTAAAACATGTAGGTGATATTAGACAAAAAGGATTTATGGTAGGCATTGAGCTTGTGAAGGAGAGAGAAACGGAAGAACCGTACTCTTGGACGGAGCGCGTGGGGGGACGGACATGTCGCCGCGCTCGCGAACTAGGTATGCTTCTTCGTCCTCTCGGCAATACGATCGTGTTTATGCCTCCGCTAGCGTCCACTATAGAAGAACTGAATGAAATGATTGACATTTTGTATGAAGCAATAGTAGATACAACGGAGAGAGAAGGATGAAAGGGTTCTTTGTAACGGCGACAGATACAGAGGTTGGGAAGACGGTTGTGGCAGGGGCATTAGCAGGTGTTCTACGAAAAAGAGGGTATGACGTCGGCGTGTGTAAGCCAATTCAAAGCGGACATCTTTCCTGTGACCCTGCAGGCGATGCATCCCGCTTACAATATTTATCTGGAGTAGAGACATATGCTTCTCATATTTGTCCATATTCTGTCAAGGAGCCGCTCGCTCCTAGCTTGGCTATGAAGCGTGCTGGAAAGCAAGTGTTTTTGGCAGACGTTGTAAGATGCTGCAAGAATATACAAGAGTATTTCGAGTATATCATCGTGGAAGGGGCGGGTGGTTTAATGGTTCCATATACCGAAGACGCACTAGTAGCAGACTTTGCTCAAGCTCTTCGTATGCCTCTCCTTATTGTTGCCCGCCCGACCCTTGGTACCGTAAATCACACGTTAATGACAATCGAATGTGCTAAGGCAAGAGGTTTGAAGGTTGCCGGAGTAATTCTTTCAGGATATCGGGAGAAAGCGCTGGAGAGGGTAAAAGAAAACCGAGATATGATTGAACAGTTCAGCGGTGTACCTGTTTTAGGAATGATTCCTTGGCTAGGTAAAGAATTTGCAAGAGAATATGCACTTGAAGCCGCAGAGTATTCTATTCATATTTCTAAGCTGGAGGAGTGGCTTGCATGAATTGGTATCCATATTTGCAGAGCGAATTGGCACTCAGGGAAGAGCGTCAGCAAATTCGAAAACTTCATGTAACAGAAAACGGTCCTGATTGCTGGATTATAAAAGATGGAAAAAGGCTATTGAATCTAGCTTCCAATAACTATTTAGGTTTGGCGGGTGACAAAAGAGTAATAGAAGCTGCGATAGAGGCTGTTTCTCTGTACGGAGCAGGTGCAACAGCTTCAAGATTGATTGTCGGCAATTATCCTCTATATGAGGAGACAGAACAAGATATTGCAAACTGGAAAGGCACGGAAAGCGCTTTGCTCATTGGCAGCGGATATACAGCCAATTTGGGAGCGTTGTCCGCCCTTTTAGGAAGACATGATGTTGTATACAGTGATCGGCTGAACCATGCCAGCATTACAGATGGAATTATATTGAGCCGGGCTGAGCAAAAGCGTTATAAACATAACGATTTAGAGCATTTAGAGAAGCTTCTTCAGGAGACGCCTGCCAATAAACGAAAGCTCATTGTAACCGACACAGTGTTTAGTATGGACGGCGATACGGCGTATTTGCGTGAACTTGTGCATATAAAAGAAAAATACAATGCTCTTCTTATGATTGACGAGGCTCATGCAAGTGGAGTGTATGGTCAAAATGGGGCGGGTCTCGCTCAGGAGCTGGCTGAACGCATTGATCTTCATATGGGCACTTTCAGCAAAGCGCTTGGCTGTAGCGGAGCCTATCTGGCAGGAAGCAAGCTGTTAATGGATTATTTAACAAACACAATGCGCAGCTTTATTTTCACAACAGGGATGCCGCCTAGTACTGTCGGCTCTATTAAACGCGCCATTGAAATTGTCCGTGATGAATCAACCAGACGCGCTTTGCTTATGCAAAATGGAACATTGCTTCGCGGCCTATTAAAGCAAGCGGGATTTAATACGGGGAGCAGCAGTACTCACATCGTACCTATTGTCATTGGATCAAATGAAGCAACGATTAGCTTCAGTCAGATGCTGCAGGAAAAAGGGATTGCAGCCATTGCTGTTCGTCCACCGACTGTTCCAGAAAACAGTTCGCGCATTCGTTTGACTGTTACATCTGATCATAGACCTGAAGATATACAATGGGCGGTAAAGGTCATAACAGAAACCGGACTAAGAGAAGGTGTTATTTCTTCATGAGACCGACACTTATTATGCTTTCAGGGTGGGGGATGGATACCCCGGTTTGGGATGAAATGTGCAAGCACTTATCCTCTTACCGTATTCGATTTATAAATTGGCATCATTTGAAAAGGACGGGGGATATAGAAAATCGTGTTCGTCATAT
Source organism: Domibacillus sp. F004 (assembly GCF_057814295.1). Taxonomy (NCBI): domain Bacteria; kingdom Bacillati; phylum Bacillota; class Bacilli; order Caryophanales; family Bacillaceae; genus Domibacillus; species Domibacillus sp. F004. The sequence continues at coordinate 528,767 of NZ_JBVATB010000003.1, read as the reverse complement.
CATTCGGCAAGAAAAGAAGGTTATTTTGATCGGCTGGTCGCTTGGTGCTATTGCTGCATTAGGAACAGCGTCACAAGAGCCTGTATGCGGTATAGTGCTCATAGGAGGGACCGCAAGATTTACGCAAGATACTGACTATGCAGGGTGGAAAGCTAAGTTTGTGGACCGACTAAAGCAGAGTGTACAGATAGAAACGGACGGTGCTCTTAATAGGTTTGATGAAAGTATGTTCTCACCTACTGAACAAATATGGAAGGAGTCATTTCCAGCCGTGCGTGCACATTTTGCAAAGGACGATACAAACTCGCTTTCTATAGGGCTGGATTACTTGATACATCGTGACGTAAGGCCACTTCTTTCTACAATACCTGTTCCTCTTCTTTTGCTGCATGGAGAGAAGGATCGTGTCTGTTCAGTGGAAGCTGCCCGCTACATTGATAAAAGAACGAATGCCTGTTTACATGTATGGGAGGATGCTGGACATGCGCTTCCTATTACAAGAGCGAAGGAATGTGCTCATCTAATTCAACAATTTGCAGAAGTGGGGAACGAACATGATCAACAAATCGCTGCTTCAAAAACGTTTTAATAAAGCGGCCTCAACCTATGACGAATATGCGAATGTGCAAAAGAAAATGGGGGATGTGCTTATTCAAAATCTGTGTCAAATTTACACATCACAGGCCCGCCTTTCTATTTTAGAGCTGGGCTGCGGGACAGGATATGTGACAGAACAACTAGTAAACTCCTTTCCCTATGCTTCTGTCATATCGGTTGACTTTGCACCGGATATGATTGAACAGGCGAAAAAAAGAATAGGAGCCGAAAAAGCTGCTTTTATATGCGGAGACATTGAGCAACTTGATTTTTCAGGGCGATATGATGTCATTATTTCAAATGCAACATTTCAGTGGATGAATGATTTGCAAGGAACGATAGAGCGTTTGTTCCAATCATTGCAGGATAACGGCACTATGATGTTTACGACATTCGGCAATGAAACGTTTAAAGAGCTTCATTATTCATTCCAACAGGCAGTAAGAAGTTTGGCATTGAAAGAGAATAGGGCCATCGGACAGTCATTTTTTACGCCACAGCAACTAAAGGCATTATGTGAACTGTATGGTCCTGTTTCCATGCAGGAAGCGCATTACATAGAACGGTTTTCAAGCGTCCGCGATTTTCTGGATTCTGTTCGCAAAATCGGAGCAGCCAACAGCAACGACGGGGTGTCGAGTCAAAGCCCTCGCGTTTTTCGCAGTATGATCCGGTTATATGAAGAGCAGTTTCAACAAAACGGCTCTATACAAGCGACATATCACGCACTATTTTGTGCCATGACAAAACAGGGAAGTCGAAAGTAACTCTAAAACTAGGAGCCGTTCCCATTCCCTTATAAAAGCCGATTGTTTCTAAAAAACAATCGGCTTTTTATTTTGATTATGGTCTTAGTGTAGGAAATGAAAAATAGGGTTATTTCCTCCGTTCCTGTTACTTTAATTGAATAGCGAGAGTGACATTCGTTATTTGGCAGCTATCTGAACGAGAATTAAGGAGTGTATAGACAAAATGAAAAAGTGGAAGGTTATTATCATCTCGATATTGGTATTGGTTAAGTGAAACCTTTCTAAATTAGAAAAATAAACGCTTGAGAAATGAGAGGGCCCTTTAATGGCAGAAAAAGGTGTGAAGAATTTTACAAAAGATAGTCAACAAGATTATCCAGGTCCCATGATCGTCGTCGGCGGTGGCATTGGTGGATTGGCTACAGCTCTTGGGATCGCGAAAATAAAACAAATGGTCAAGGTACTTGAACAGGCACTTGAGTTTGGAGAGGTAGGTGCAGGAATCCAGCTAGCAGCGAATGCGACGAATGTTTTAACACGTTTAGGCGTTATGGATAAAATTAGCGAGATTGCCGTTTTTCCAAAAAGGCTTGTCTTAATGGATGCCTTTAGCGGAGAGGAATTATCCGCTTTAGACCTTGGTGATAGTTATAAAGAACGATATGGGGCGCCTTATATCGTTTTACATCGTTCAGATCTTCACCGAGTTCTCGTCGAAGCTTGTGAAGAAAACCCGTATATTGAGATGGTGACCGATCAAAAAATCGAAAAAATAGTAGAAGCTGAAAGCTGTGTCACTGTAACGGCTGCTAATGGAGACCGCCATACGGGAAAAGCGGTTATTGGTGCAGATGGAATATGGTCTAATACGCGGAAGTTGTTTGTTGAAGACCAAGCTGTGTGTTCTCAATACGTAGCATACCGAGGGGCAATTCCGATAGAAGATGTGACAACACATGGTGATCTCGATGATGTGTACATGTGGATTGGGCCTAACTTGCATCTTGTTCAATACCCCGTTAGAAGAGGAGAGCTTTACAATCAAGTTGTCGTATTTAAAAGCACTCAATATAAACCGGAAATTGAAAAAACAGATCAATGGGGAACGCCAGAAGAGATGGATCAAGTTTTTGCTGGAAGCTGTGAGCCTGTTCAAACCGCTATTGCCTTCATTCAACGTCAACGCCGCTGGCCGATGTATGACCGTAATCCAATCAGCAATTGGACAAAAGGACGTATAACACTTACAGGCGACGCGGCTCATCCGATGCTGCAATACTTAGCACAAGGCGCGTGTCAGGCACTGGAAGATGCCTCTTATTTAGCAGATATGCTTCATAAGCACGGTGACAATTTGGAGCAGGCATTTATCGAATACCAAAAAGAACGAATGCCACGTACGGCTCATGTGCAAACAAGTGCAAGAACGTGGGGTGAAATTATTCATAGTACAAACCGAGAAGCCATTCTTCTTCGCAATACGATTATGAAAAATCGGACAGACCAAGATTTCCAATTTGTTGATCCATTCCATGGTTATAAAAAATAATGTGAAAGCGCACATGTAATATTGAGAAAGGGAAGCCAAACCACTTTTTTTGTAACGTACAAACATAAATAAATGGAAAAGAGTGATGAATGAAATGGAAAACAATGTTCCTTTTTGTTTCCTTTTAAAGAGGGCTCCCTTTCATCAATTTTTTGCAAATAGTGTTATCATGATGCTTGATGTAAATGGAGTTGAAGGGTGAATATTATGGCAAAGATAAACGCAGCGGAGCTCATAGCAAACAGCAAATTTAATCGGTTTCATTTTGGCCTGCTGACATGGTGTTTCTTCATTATCCTTTTTGATGGATATGACCTGGTCATTTATGGAACGGTTGTCCCTGTCTTGATTGAAGAATGGAACCTTACTTCAGTAGAAGCAGGGGCAATGGGAAGCTATGGACTATTTGGCATGATGTTTGGTGCAATCATTTTTGGAACACTGGCTGACCGTATTGGAAGAAAAAACGTCATTGCCATTACGTTACTCTTTTTTAGTGTATTTACATTTTTATGTGGTTTTGCTGAAACGCCAACGCTTTTTTCTATTTATCGCTTTTTAGCAGGATTAGGGCTTGGAGGCATTATGCCAAACGTTATCGCTTTGTTGACAGATTATGCACCTAAGTCCATGAAAAGTATGATCGTATCCATCGTGTTATGCGGCTATTCTGTCGGGGGGATACTTGCCCCTTTATTAGGAATTTTATTGATGCCGACCTTCGGATGGGAATTCATCTTTTGGGTTGCAGGGCTGCCGTTACTGGTTCTGCCTTTCATGTATAGACAGTTACCGGAAACGGCGAGTCACCTCATCAGAAAAGGGAAAAAAGAAGAATTATTCGCTATTCTTTCAAAGGTAAACCCTGACGCCGCGTTGCATAAAAATGATGAGATTATGGAAGTACAAGCAAAGGAGACGAAAGTTCCTCTTGTTGGTTTATTTAGGGAGAAGCGAGCATTAAGTACAATCATGTTCTGGATTGCTTTTTTCAGTTGCTTATTGATGATATACGGGCTGAATACGTGGCTGCCGAAGTTAATGATTGAAGCAGGATATGCTCTGAATTCAAGCTTAGGTTTCCTTATTGTTCTTCAAAGCGGGGCCATTATAGGAACCCTTATCATCGGCCGGCTATGTGATAAATACGGCTCTAAAAAGATGCTTGTTCCGATGTATGCTTCAGGGGCCGTTGCTTTAACGCTGCTTGGATTTGGCGGGAATACGTTCGTGATTTATTTATTGGTCGCTATTGCAGGCGCTGCTACAATTGGTTCGCAAAATATCGTACAAGCTTATGTATCCCAGTACTATCCTGCCTATATAAGATCGACAGCTTTAGGCATGGCGTCAGGTATCGGCCGAATTGGTGGGATGCTTGGCCCCATTTTGGGCGGTTTCCTTTTATCGGTTGCGTTACCTATGCAAGTGAATTTCATCGCATATGCGATTCCAGGTTTGATCGCCGCAATTGCCCTGGCAATAGTGCCTGCAAAACATGCTAGTAAAAAGATCTAATAAAGGCGTACAGAGCTAGTGTTACGCTAAGCATGACCCGTGCGGAAGGAGAATGATCCCTGTCTGCACGGGATTTTTTGCAGCTATTTAAAGAAAACCATTTGTATCCGTATTTAAACAAGAGAAGAGCAATAGGCTCACTCAATCATTTACTACGATTCATGATCATGAGCACAGTATCTCTGTATAAGCTACAAAGGGGGAAGGAGCGGCTGTTCATACCCGCGAATTGGTCATACGCAATGCCAAAAGGCAACGGTCCTAGCCTGTTACAATCATCAAGATGGAAATATTGCTGATACTCCCAAGGTACTGTCGGCCAAAAAATTGGCCAACCGTCCCCATCCAGATGCCCCGGAGAACACCGAACCAACTAGCTATTAATCTTTTCGATTATGAAATTTCTGAGTGGTGTTAGTTTTCCAAGTATCGATAAAGCGTCGATTTGCTGATCCCGGTTTCGTTTTTGATTTCAGCTAAACTGTACTTTTTGCTTTCGTACATAATAATGGCACGTTGTACATTCTCATCGGGCTTTCTCGGTCTTCCGGTCGCAATGCCTTTTTGTTTGGCTTCATGCAGTCCTTTTTTTGTTTTTTCGCTGATTACATCACTTTGAAACTCCACAAGATGCTTTACAATCTCAATAAAGGGATAACCATCCGGGCTGCTCGTGTCCACGCCTTCTTTAATCGACAGAAGAAAAGCTCCTTTTTCTTCAATCATTTGTAGAAGCTCCACAAGGTGCCGGGTGGAGTCAGCCATTGTAAAAAGATTGACTGCGATGATTTTATCGCCTTTTTGAAGATGAAGAAGCATATCGTCAAGCTTTGTTCTTCTTTTAGCGGAAGAATGCTCTTCTTTGACTGTAATGACACATTCGTAATCCAACAAGGTTTTTAATTGAATTTCGCAGTTCGGATCTTTTTGAGAGGGTCTTATGTAGCCTATATTCACTTTCTTTTCTCCTCACTTTTAAAACGTTATGCTCATCATAACATATTTTTTCGTTTCTTTTCGTTCCAAAAGGGTTTCGTTTTGGAACGAAAGGTGGTAGACTGTTTTTAGTTTAAACCGGGACTGGCTTTCAAGGGAGTTGAAAGCAAAAAAAATAGATAAACAGAGGAGATTAAAAAAGTGGTAGAGAAGTTAAAGCAAGAATGGTTTTCAAATATTAGAGGAGATATCCTGGCAGGAATTGTCGTTGCATTAGCGTTAATTCCAGAAGCCATCGCTTTTTCCATTATCGCTGGAGTTGATCCGATGGTAGGATTATATGCCTCTTTTTGTATTGCAGTCGTTATTGCCTTTATAGGCGGACGTCCGGGCATGATTTCAGCTGCAACCGGCGCGATGGCTCTCGTAATGGTAACACTGGTGAAGGATCATGGTTTGCAGTATTTATTTGCGGCGACTATTTTAACTGGCATTCTTCAGCTGACGTTTGGCTGGCTAAAAGTGGCCCGTTTCATGAAATTTATCCCACGCTCAGTCATGGTAGGATTTGTGAATGCTCTTGCCATTTTAATTTTTATGGCGCAGGTGCCGCATTTTGTGGGCGTTTCGACTATAACCTATGTATTTGTAGCAGCCACGCTTGCGATTATTTACATTTTGCCGCGGTTTGTTAAAGCAGTCCCTTCACCGCTTGTGGCCATTATCGTTATGACGGTTATCGCGATTTACGGTGGATTTGAGTTACGGACAGTAGGCGATCTCGGAACGATTACTCAGTCTTTGCCATCCTTCTTCATTCCGGATGTGCCGCTTAATTTTGAGACACTGTCCATTATTTTTCCAACAGCTTTGGCACTATCTATCGTCGGTCTTCTTGAGTCCCTTTTGACCGCTTCGATCGTGGATGACATGACGGATACAGGAAGTAACAAAAACAAGGAAGCACGCGGCCAGGGGATTGCCAATATCATTAACGGATTTTTTGGCGGCATGGCCGGCTGTGCCATGATCGGACAGTCTGTTATCAATGTAAAATCGGGCGGACGTGGCCGGTTATCCACTTTTACAGCCGGTGTTGTCCTCATATTTTTAATTATGGTGCTTGGCGGATTGGTTGTGCAAATTCCAATGCCAGCACTTGTTGGGGTCATGATCATGGTGTCGATTGGTACATTTGATTGGTCATCATTAAAAGCCATGACCAAAATTCCGATTACAGATACCATTGTCATGGTTGTGACTGTTGTGACAGTCGTCATAACCCATGATTTATCGAAAGGTGTGTTTGCCGGCATTATTTTAAGTGCCCTTTTCTTCACAGCGAAAATATCAAAAGTACGCGTCGTGTCATCACGTAATGGACTTACGTTAGACTACCGTGCCCAGGGGCAAATCTTTTTTGCTTCCGTTACGGATTTCGTAGATGAATTTGATTATCAGCCTGACGGAATTAAAAACGTGAATATTGATTTCTCAGAAGCACATGTTTGGGACGATTCTGGAGTGGCCGCTATTGATAAAATCGTTTTAAAATACCGCGATAACGGCATAAATGTGTCGTTAAGTGGATTAAATAAAGCCAGTTCGTCAATGATTCAAAAGATGGCTGTTCATGATAAGCCGGCTGGAAAACTGTCCGGGCATTGATTTATTTAAAAGCGCATTGTGTAAAAGCAATGCGCTTTTTATAAAAATAAAAAGGGGGAACCCCATTGAGTGGAAAAATTTTGTTGGCGTCTGATGGTTCCGAGCATGCATTGCGTGCCACAGATGAGGCTATTAAGCTCGCAAAAGGTCTTGAGAAAGAGATTATTGTGGCCTATGTCGTTGATTTTGATCAATCAAAAGAAGACGTTTTGCATAGTAACGGTTCATTTGCACGGGAACAAAAGCGAAAGAAGCAGCTAGAAAGTACGAAACAAAAACTAGATGAGGCAGGAGTAGCCCATTCGTTAAAACTTCTTCATGGTGTACCAGGACCTGCTATCGTTGAATACGCAAACAAAAATGAAATTGATTATATTGTACTGGGCAGCCGCGGATTGAATGGTCTACAAGAAATGGTACTCGGCGGCGTCAGCCATAAAGTAGCAAAACGTGCCCGGTGTCCGGTTATGATCGTCAAATAAGAAAAGAGAGAGGCTGGTTGAAATTCAACAGTCGCTCTCTTTTTCTTTTTATTATTGGAATTTTTATAAGCTATAAAGAATACACCGGATGATCTAGCCGAGTACTAGCTATTATTTATACGTAAAGGAATAAAAAAAATGGATCGGGGTTGGCTATGGAAAGAGGTACTCCTTGTTCTGAGTAGAATATTAATAATAAAATCGAATGGACAAGTAAGATGAGGAAGATTTATTTTCAGAAATGAAATAGAGAAAAAAATCAACTGAATTTTAGAGCTGAAAGTCGGGGCTTAGACTTTTGAGTAGTTGCATTTTTATGAAAATTTATTATTATAGTAAAGAAATGAAAGATTAAAGGATAATATTAAATATTATATAAAAAAACGTAATTTTTTAATTTTTTTCAGGGAATGAAGAGAAAAAGTCACAGGTAACTAAAAAATTAAAGGCAAACTACTTGAAAGAGTAGGACGCAAAGCCACGGATCTAAGGTTAAGTGACTACGATAGCCGGGCTGCAGAAATGGGAAGGTACCCATCGCCATGAGTGACGATAAAGACCGACTTATTTTTAGTCATGAGCTCAGTCGTTTATATAGCGATTATGAGCGTTGCCAAAAGATGAGGATTAAAGAAGAAATATTGAAAGAAATTAACCTTCTAAAAGAAGCGATTAAACTTCTTTAGAAGGTTAATTAATAGCATGCAGGCTGTTTCATTCTGTAAAAAATATATGGAAAGCCAAGGTCAGAAATAATGAGAGGTGATGGCCATGTTGTTGAATCAGAAATACGAAATCTTTCCAACAGAAGAACAAGAGGAAATGTTAGACCGCTGGCTGCATTATTGCCGTCAACTCTACAATTCTGCCCTTTTGGACAAAGAACGCAAGTATAAACAAAACAAAGAAAACTATAACCGTGATGATATGCAAAGACAATTGACGATGGACAAAAAAGAACATGTATTTCTAAAAGATATGCCTTCGCAGCCTTTGCAGGAGGTTTTTGTTCGTCTAAAAAAGCGTTCGACAGCTTCTTTCGTAAAGACTCAAAGTATCCAAAAGTGAAGAAGTACAAAGACTATAACAGTATGTCTTTTCCTCAATTTGGCTTCAATAACAAAGGGTATCGAATGGCCATGTCCTTTTCAGACAACAGCAAGCTGTACAATACAAAGTTAGGTGAAATAGATATTCTGCTTCACCGTCCGATTAAAGGCAAAATCAAGCAGCTTATCATCAAACGTCAAGGCCGCAAATGGTATGCTATTTTCTGTGTCGAAAGACAAGCAACGCCATCATCTATTGATGCGAATAATTCAGTTGGTATGGACGTTGGCATCCATAAGTATGCGGTTCTTTCTAATGGAACGGAATATGAGAATCCAAGATTTCTACGCAAGAAAGAGAAACAGTTGAAGAAAGCACAGCGTCAGCTCTCTAGGAAGAAAAGAGTCACTGCCAATTATATCAAGCAGGTGCAACGTGTCCGCCAGCTTCATGAAAAAGTGGCGAATCAGCGCCGTGATTTCCTTCATAAGCTAAGCTATAACTTGTCAAAGGATTATTCCGTTATTGCGGTAGAAAATCTAACTATCCGAAACATGGTGAAAAATAAAAAACGATCCAAGTCCATTTCTGATGCTGGATGGGGGATGTTCAGAAATATGCTGGCCTACAAGTGCGAGAAACAGGGCGGTATACTGATCAAAGTAGAACCGAAGTACACCTCACAAGACTGCTCTTCTTGCGGCGAGCGTGTAAAGAAATCCCTGTCTATCCGTACACACGTCTGCACAAAATGCGGCGTTGTATTAGATCGTGACCACAATGCCAGTCTGAACATTCTTAAAAAAGGACTAGAACAATTGTCTGCGACTGAGTAAAGCATCATCACTGTAGGGCAGGGTCATGTCCAAACAGTATAATCCACGCCTGTGGAGATCGTGTAAGACGTATCAGGTCACCCTGTTATGCTGTGATCTGTGAATCAGGAAGCGCCCACTTCAAACAATCCGAAAGGGTGTTAAGTGGTGAGTTGTTCACTAATAGGAACTACCTTTAAAGAAAATCAAATCAATAGGTCCATGTTTTTCAGAGGCACTCATGAAAACAGCATAATGGTTAAGATCATAAACAAGCGTCCAACCCGTTCCTTCCACATCGTCATACCATTCCTCATCGGGCTGCCCAAGTAGTTGTTTCGCTTTTGTTAATGTGAAGTCTGGATCATGCGGAGCATATTCAATGCCCGTCATTTTAGCATTCAAGCTGGTACTATCATCAAAATAGTAGGCACATCGGCCATAATACTGCGCATACCCACCGTTCCAGTAAAATGCATCACGGGGCTGGCCTAACGTGCTGCGCACCATTTTAATGGTTTTATTTTTATAAAATGGAACCGAACAAACGCCCACTTTTCCTTTAGAAGCACTTGTTAAGAAATCTTTTTGAACGGCCAACTGACGGAATTTCGGGTCGATGGCTCTCGCTAAGAAGACGGAAAATTGCACTCGTGTCAGTTTCTGGTTCGGGAGGTACTGTCCTTTTTCGTCAATGGTCGTAATTTTATTGGCGGCCATCGCGTGAATAGCCTGACTGAGCGCCTTATTGCTTCCACTGTCATAAATACGGCCGGAATAGGTACCGGAGAGATGAAAGGCTTTTACAAGCACAAGCGCCATTTCGCCGCGTGTCATGGCGCGATTCGGTTCGAATTTGACCGTTTTCGGAAAAATACCGGCATTTGTGAGCGCTGCAATGTCATGGTACGCATAAAAGTCTGTTTTCACATCGCTAAAGCCGGGATTTGTGACGTTCGTTTTTGGTAGTTTAAGAGCGCGGGTCATCATAATGGCGACTTGGGCACGTGTTACTTCGTTTTGTGGACCAAATGTTCCATTTGTGTTCCCCTGAATGATCCCTTTCGCAGCTAAATACTCGATTTGCTTGTTTGCCCAGTAAGTGGCGGGAACATCTTTAAATCGGGCAGCGGCTGACGTATCTGCGCCGAGTGTCGTGATGACCAATACAAAGGTCATCACAAAAGAAAAAATAATCTTCTTCACTAAATCTCCCTCTTTTCATATATATGGAAATAAAAATAGTTCTATATACATTGTACTATTATCCTTTTTAGCTTTCAATCCAGTTCTTTAAAGGGAATGACGTTAACAGAAGCTGCTAGTTAAGTAAACCGTTAAAATTGAACAGGACCGATGATGGAGAACCTTGAAGTCTTATAAAATAGAGGTAGTAGAGTAAATGACTTGAAAATAAAAGATGAATATAAAGGAAATAAGATATGGTATAATAGATGCTGTTATTTGAGAAATACAGTGGAGGGATATTTATGAAAAAAATGATGGGATGGATGATTGTTTTTCTTTTGTTGATCACCCTCATTCCCGTAAAGCAAGCCGAGGCAAGTACCGGACACCACACGGTCAATGTGAAGACGACATTAAACGTGCGTGAAAACCCAAGCCCGAGAGCAAAAGTAGTCGGTTCTCTCAAAAACGGAGCAGTTGTGTATGTATACAATATAGAACCGGGCGGCTGGTCCAAAATTAAATACAACAACAAAGCAGGTTATGTGGCATCCGGTTATTTAACGCCGAATGGATCGTCAAGCAATCCGGGTGGCGTACAAGCTACAGTGAAGACATCACCAAGCGTGGCTGTAAGAGCGAACCCGAGCCCGAAAGCCAAAATAATCGGTTCACTAAAAAAAGGTGCAAGTACATATGTGTATGGCAGCAAGCCAGGCGGCTGGTCTGAAATTCGTTACAATAATAAACCAGCCTATGTAGCGACTAGTGCTTTGGACATCAAACCGAATATGCCGTCCAGCTTCACAGCGAAATATCCAAAAGAAACGGTTTTAGATATAAAGCATATTGATTTGGATAAAGATCGTCAAAATGAAACCGTTATTTTATCAAAACAAGGAAACTTATTTTGGGTGAAGGGCAACACCGTCACACAAGCGGCGAAGGGCATTAAAAGTGACAACGGCTATCCGGCCGCGAAATTAACCATTTTTAACCCCGTCAAAAGTGAGTATCAAATTGTTACAACCTATGAATATGGCCCATCCAATACACAGGCCGCTGTATACAGAATGCAAAAAGGAAGTCTTGTAAGAATATTAAATGTAATGGGGGATCAAGGCATACGCCTTTCAACATCCGTTATTTATCAAGATTGGAAGAAGTACCGAAATGGAGGCGGATGGGATAAAGTGACCGCCGTTTATACGTGGGACAATAAAAAACAAAGATTTACGGCTTCTGGCGTTAGACCATAAAACGAGCATTCAACTAATATTTTAACAGATTACTCCGAAAGAAGTCTCCCTCTTCAATCGTGTGAAGGGTGTAGCCCAACGATAAGGGGGAGATGAATTTCGGGTAGGCGTTCGCCTGCGTTATTTCTCTAAGCCTTTACTCAATAATTCAAGAATTGTTACCGTTCTTGTAGCAATGCCATTTTCTTTTTTTGTCCAAGCATGGGCGCAAAAAACAATGGGCAGACTGATCTTTAACATTGACCCCCTGCAGCAGTTAACAAGTGCAGTAAAGTATGAAGAATTAAAAGAAAAAGTGGATAGGGTTATACGAGAGATGGGGAAAAAAGAATAGAAAAAGAAGACTCGTGTAGAAGTCTTTTGGTGGAGATTGCTAAAATTATCGTTAAAATAGAACTTTCAAGATCATCTATAATTGCGCTGGAACATAGTTTTCCTTTTGCACACCTTTCTCTTTTTAAGAATACGATGGGTTAAAAACAAAAAAGGATGGAGAAATGTGCCTAATACGTTACCAGTGAGCATCAAAACGATGAAAATCAACAGCGGGCCGGATAAAACCGTCTTTTATCCGAAGGTGACCGACATGCAAAATCAAGGATTAGAAAGATCCATTAACGGAATGATTGCTAATCAGACCAATCAGCTTATTCATCAGCAAGTTGGAAACATGCCGACAGCAGTCGTCCAAATGCTTGGTACTTATGAAATCAAAAATAACCAGCGCCAAGTTCTGAGTGTATCGCTGTCCAATTATGCGTACCACGATCATGCGGCCCACGGGATGACGTATATTAAGTCGTTGACGTTCGATTTGCAAAAAGGGAAGTTTTGTGAACTGAAAGACTTATTCAAACCGGGAAGTGATTATGTCAAAAAGCTCTCCACCATCATTCGCGCACAAATCAAACAACGTGATATTCAGCTTCTGGACGAATTTACCGACATTCAGCCCAATCAAGATTTTTACATTGCGGACAAAGCCCTGGTAATCTATTTTCAGTTGTATGACATCACCCCATATGTCTTTGGTTTCCCCATGTTTCCAATCTCCGTATATGATTTACAGGATATCATCGACGAAAACGGCCCCCTCGGACGGATGGCTGAGAATAATTAATGAGCTTTTCCTTGGAGATAAAACAGAAGCCATCAATCTTTCAGTAGAAAGGTTGATGGCTTCTGTTTTAAGTTCAATAAGAATAGAGAAGGGTTCCATTTACGGCTGTGTCTTTTCCCATAAGGCATCGAGTTCCGGGAGGAGAAGGACACTTTCTTGCTCACTTGGATCTGTACGAGCAATCAGTGCTGTACAAGATTCAAATTTATCGGGATTATAAGGAAGATGGGGCATGCCTGCTGGAATATATAAAAAGTCGCCTTCGTCCACGTTCATATGCTTCTCCAGTTTCTCCCCATACCACATGGCCGATTTCCCTTGAAGCATATAGATGGCTGTCTCGTGGTCTTGATGAAGGTGTGCTTTTGCTCGCTGTCCGGGTGGGATTGTCAACAAATGCATGCAGATCCCATTAGAACCGACGCTTTCTTTTGATATGGCTTCTGCATAGTCAAATCCCTGTTTGCCATGGTAGGTTTTGGACGAACGAATGAGTCGGCAAGTAGGTTCTGTATTCATATTATGTACCTCCAAGTATCATTAGAGTAGCACACATTAAATTGTCCCTAAATGATTCATATTCAGACAAGGACAGATTAATACCTATTGATGAAGAAATAAATGAATAGAATGACTAGGTAATAAAAGAGCATGATTCCTAAATGGAATCATGCTCTGATCATCACTTATTTCTTTTTCAGTTTCTTTGCTTGTGCTAAAACAGAAAAAGCAATAGTTTTCGCCTTTTCTCTGTTTTTTCATCTTTAAGTATGCCACTCGCTGTTGATACAATCTTTTTTGAATTTTTTTAAAACCCATTCGTGTCATCTCCTCTTCTTTTTATTTTAAATAAGAGGTCCATTTTTTCTGCCGGCATTGGTTTGGCAAAAAAGTAGCCCTGGGCTTCATCGCAGTTCATTTCTTTTAAAAAAGCGACCTGTTCGACCGTTTCAACCCCTTCTGCAAGAACCTTCATCTTCAAACTTTTAGCGAGTGCAATGATCATTGCGACAATGGCTTTATTTGTGTCATCCAATGTGTTGACGAAGGTCTGATCAATTTTAAGCCGATTAACTGAAAAATGACGGAGCGAACTGAGGGAACTATAGCCTGTCCCAAAATCGTCTATACTGACATGAATGGATAAGTCTTTTAATTTTTGCAACACAGAATGGAAAAACTCACCTTCAAGCGACATGCTTTCCGTTACTTCGAGGTCCAGCCAATCAGAAGATAAACCGGTTTGTTCCAGCACTTCTTTCACCATGTCGACAAAATGAGGCTGTGAGAACTGTCGCATAGAGACATTGACACTGATTCGGACAGCTGGAAACCCGGCATCCTGCCACTTTTTATTTTGAAGGCAGGCCGTTTGCAGCACCCAATGGCCAATCGGCACAATTAAGCCTGTTTCTTCGGCAAGCGGAATAAAGTCATCGGGTGACACTGTACCAAGCTCCGGATGTTTCCACCGGATAAGAGCTTCTACACCTAATAGGCGGCCCGATTGAAGATCAACTTGAGGCTGATAGTGCAAATGAAATTGGCGGCGTTCAAGTGCTTTATGCAACTCCCGTTCAAGTCTCATTTTCTTCGCATTTTTTTCCTCGAGTTCTTTTGTGAAAAACTGATAATTATTTTTCCCTGTTTCTTTCGCTAAGTACATCGCTGCATCAGCATGTTTAAGCAATGTCTCACTGTCTTGTCCATCATCGGGGTACATGCTAATGCCCATACTGGCCGTTACAAAAATTTCTGTTTCATGAAAGGTTATGCGTCTCTCAATATTACGGATGATGCGCTCTGCTATTTCCTCCGCTTCTTTGCGGGCTGTATTAGGCAATACAACAGCGAATTCATCACCTCCAATACGAGCGACCAGATCCCCTGGGCGAAGGCACTCATCAATCCGTATCGAGACGGATTTTAATACTTGGTCCCCCATATTATGACCCATCGTATCATTAATATTTTTAATGCGGTCGAGATCGAGGAACACAACCGCAAACGGCTCATTGCCGGCAGATTCAACTTTTTTCATGTTTTTTTGAAACAGACGGCGATTTGGAAGTCCCGTTAAGTAATCATAATGAGCTACACGGTAGATCGCTTTTTCGGCTTTTTTCCGCTCTGTAATATCGGTCGCTGTCCCGACTACTTCGACAATTTGGCCCTTTTCAAAGATAGGCGATAAGTAAATCAGAAACGTATACTTGAAAATTCTGATTTCGAAGTCGATGGCTTTTCCCTGATAGGCTTTAACAAAATAGGCATTTATTTTTTTGACCACTTTTGCTGGAAAAAGGTCATCTAGTTTCTTCCCTTGCACGGAATGAGTGGTATAGCCTAAAGACTCCGAAACTTTTCCTTCAAGCAATGTAAGCTGAAATTCGTCCTCATCGGTCTGTCTGTATTTAAAAATAGCATTTTGCAAGTTTTTCACGGTTTGCTGGAAATCATTTTTCAAGGCCAATTTCAGCTGTTCTTCGGCTTTTTTCCGATCGGTGATATCGCTTCGTATCGAAATAAACTGGTAAGGGAGGCCTTGATTATTGAGAAAGGGTACAATCGTTGTGTTCACCCAGTACTCTGAGCCGTCTTTCGCCCGGTTTTTGATATCGCCTTGCCAAATATCGCCCTGCTTGATCGTTTTCCACATGTGCTGAAAAAAGGATAGGGGATGAAAGCCGGAATTGATGAGGCGGTGCGTTTGTCCAAGGAGTTCATTCCGTTCATATTGGGAGATTTCACAAAAACGGTCATTCACATAGGTAATGATTCCTTTTTCATTTGTAATGGCTAAAATTGAAGACTGATCAAGTGCGTACTGAATATCATATAAATCTTTCATCACACGTTCATAATCAGGGGGAAAGGTCTCTTCGTGACGAACCGTCCTTAAGTAAAAAGAATTGTACAATTTGTCCATATATTCATCAACCTTCCATAGAAAGAAAAAAATACTTATTTTTTATTATAAGTTATGTAAATCTTTAAGACTAGAACAAAGGAATTGATGTGGATCCAATCTTTTTCAATCTATAAGAAAAGCCGACAGCCGATTCTTATTCTAAGTGATCGTATGTTCAGTAAAGACATCTCTGACAACTCCCACCGCTGAAGCAGTGGGGTTCTAGGGTACAGTGGATACATAGCATCTAGCAAACTTCTCAATGATATCCTTATCTTTCCTTGCGGAAAGAGTTTCTATCAAAGCACTGGTGTGCGTTCTCCTAGAACATTAACGGACGTATTGCGTATAGCAAGGCACTTCTCTCAATAAGCCTAAAAAGACTCTTGATGTGCTTATCGTTCCGAACTCTCTTGGGCGTTGTCACGACCAAGCAGATTTGTATTTATGCGACAAACCAACGTAATAGTTTACTGTTTGATTGTTTCAATCGTGCAATCTCACGATTATGCAATTCAACAAAGCGATCCCATTGTGCGTTGCATAAATCCACATCAACGGAATTGAGAGTTTCATTCGTATTGCCTATTAAGAAGGCACTATATAAATCACGTTGGATGCGGAACTCTCCAAAATCATTCCAACGTTCTGAGATTTGTTTTTTGTTGTATTCGCTAGTTAGATGATTGAACTGACTTGCTTTTGTAGAGTAGGTATCTATCTTGTTAATTGACCGTCCTTTATAACCAAGTTTACGATCAACAATCGTTAGTAGCATGGCAGGAGCATGGTTGGCGATTGATTTCCCGAACCGTTTCTTACGGTTAATCTTGCCATTCATCTTATTGCGAGTAGTATTCTTCGCACGTTTTTGTAGAGAGTGGAATCGCATGGTTTCCACTCGTATATCAGAACCAAGAACAAGAATATCGTTCCCTAATTTCTCGTGCGACATTTTCCGTCGGGTAGCCATTTTCCGATATAGTTCTTTGCGTTTCTGACGCAACTTCTCGTATCGGCTGGAAAAGTTCCAAGTTCGTCTACCTTTCTTAACCGTTCCATTGTTATTGAAATTGTCGGGATTGGTAGCTCGCTTAGATCTATCCATTTTGCGTTGGATACGTCGCAGTTCTTCTTCATCAGCATTACACTCTGGTGCAAGTTCACGAAGTTCTACTGTATTTTCACTACTAATTGCGATTGTAGATGAACCAATGTCGATCCCTACCCGTTTGGTTTCATCATCAGCGATCTTTCGATTGCGTTTTATTGGTGGGTAGCCTTCTTGAATGAGTTGAACGAAGTATCGCACCTTACCACGAACTTCACGTTTCAAGATACGCACGTACTTTGTCTTATCCATTAAGGCTAAATGAGCATATTCATCATTGGCTTTCGGTTCAGTTGGCATACACAGCCAATTCTTAGGTTTAGGATTTTTCTTTGTCGGTCTATCGCCCCAAAGAATATGGCCATCTGCATATCGCAAACCAGTGGTATTTGATTTATTCTCAACGGAAATATCATCACCAAATGCTTTGAAGTGTACTTTTTTCGCTTTTCCATAATGTAGTTTTTCTACTGCTTGAAAAGCCCTTGTAGCAAGTTTTTGCGCTTCAAAGCTTCCTATATTTTCTTTAAATTTGCGTTGAACAGCTTTCACAAAATCATGCAAAGCGTACTCAGAAAAGCCGTAGACTAAACGTATGTCTGATAGCTGTTTATCACGTTCTTTGGACTTGGGTTCGCTAAGCACAGCACGATACTCTTTATCAGCTTTCACACGTTTATGACGTTTGAGAGCTTCACCTAGACAAGAATTGTAGACGTTCCGAGCAATCTTGAATTTCTTTTCCAAACGGTGTTGTTGCCAAACAGGAATGTATAAAGCAAATTCGATTGTATAAGTTGGCGTACTCTTTCTTGCCATGGGTTTCAGCTCCATTCTAGTTACGCTTTTTCTGATTTTCAACGTATCGTTTGATCGTTGCACTCGATACATTTCCTGCGGTAGATACAACATAGGAACGTGTCCACAAACTAGGCAAGTGTCGTAGGTGCGGAAATTCTTCACGCAACTGTTTAGATGTCACTCCTTTAATTCTCGCCATTATGTTTGCAGGGCTTAGTGTGGGTAGTGTATTTAGAAACATATGTGTATGATCTTTGTCGCATTCTAAAGCAACAATCTCAATTTTTAGCGATTCACATATTTCATGCACCATCTCTTTAAACCTTTGATCTACTTTTTGATCAAGGAAAATCTTTCTTCTATATCATCCCATCCCTAAAGGGGTGCTGTCGCACTGTAATGGGCTTTCTCGTTCGGAAAATCTGTAAAAATGAAATTTCTGCTGTTTATCTTTTTTTCAAGAATGTGTATGAAGTAGGTAGGGGTCTAACTTTAGCTTGACTGTTTCACGAGGAGCTTTAGGCAAATATTGAGTTTATATTTATCTGAAATTTCAATTTAATTTATAATAACATAGAAATAGAATGAAATTTATCTTTATTTGATGAATTTCTGTTCAAATATTGGAATTTTAAGTTTACTTGCTATAATAGAAAGAATTGGCCATAGATTTTACTGAGAATAGCGAACGATGGCGAACGATAGGATGAAAAACAATGGATATAAAGACCTTTATCTATATTCTTGAAGGAGAAAAAGAGTATGCATAGACACAAATTGATGACACTTCCTTTCATCATTACTATGTTAATTTTACTGTCCGTCATAATGACAGCTACAGCGAGCGGTTATGCGGCATTCAAAGCGAATAAAGAGTCTTTAATTTCAAGTTATCTAGAAAGCAATCAAGGTTATGCCAAAAAACTTTCTTCTGATACAGATAGGATCGTCACAGTAATGATACAAAATATCAATTCGATCGCTAAAGCACAAGAACAGGGGATGATGACACAACAGTCTCTTAATCTTTGGATGCAATCCAACAAAGAACTATTTAATTCTATCTTTATTGCAGACAAGAGCCGTACAATTCAACTTTTCAGCTCTTCAACAGCTCGTCTAAATGCTGGAACTGTATTAACTTCTGAATCTTCACTGGAAGCCGTAACATTAAAAACACCGCTCATCTCAAAACCATATATCGGAGAAAGCGGACGGATACTTATTTTGATGTCTGCTCCTTTTTTTAACGAAGAAGGAGTGTACGAAGGTTTCATTGGAGGAAGCATTTATCTTCAAGAAGAAAATATACTAAGCAAATTGCTAAGTGATCATTTTCATCAAAATGACTCTTACGTTTATGTAGTGGATTCTAAAGGGAGGATCCTTTTTCATCCAGACCCAAAAAGAATCAATGACATTGCATTGGACAATATGGTTGTTCAAAAAGTGATCACGGGCAAAGATGGCTCGGAACAAGTGACAAACACATTAGGGGACGATTACTTTGCTGGTTATTCTTATATGGAAAGCACTGGATGGGGGATTGTTTCTCAAACGCCGAGTACGATTGTAAAAAAGCCGCTAAATCATTTAATTCATCAAATGTTTCTACAGTCTCTCCCCTTGTTTCTTATAATTATCCTAGGTGCGGTAGGAGTCGCTGTTTTTATTTCAAGTCCGCTGAATAAGCTGGCCAAATTTTCCGAAGAAGCAACATCCTATGGCTATAGCAAGAATGAACAGATGAATATGCCAAACATGAAACTGTCTATCTATGAAGTGCGGCAACTTTATCGGCATATTAGCAATTACTTGAACTTTTTATCTGCTGAAATTAGACGAGATGGATTAACAGGGTTAGCTAATCGAAGGGCATTTGATTTAACCATTCAAGAATGGATGGAAAATAGGCACACATTCTTTCTAATCCTTATGGATATTGACAATTTTAAGTGTGTAAATGATACGTATGGACATGTAGTGGGAGATGAAGTTTTAAAGTCTTTAGCCGCTGTAATGCGTAAGGTGTCTAGAAAACAAGATATTTGTTTTCGATATGGAGGAGAAGAGTTTTGTCTATTAATAGATAGTGAAAAAAGGGAAGTGACTTATGCGGCGGCAGAGGGGCTTAGGAAAGCAGTAGAGCAGATGGAGAATTCAACAGGGAAGCCTGTTACCATTTCACTAGGGATCTCAACGTATAAAAAAGATCGCCAGACGCCGGATCAATTAATTGAAGAGGCTGATTCAGCTCTTTATAAAGCGAAATCAGCAGGGAAAAACAAAACAATTATTTTTCAAGATCATTTGTAGGTCTTTTCTGTCTTTATCGATCCGTAAAACGGTTCGATAAAGGACCATCCGCTATCCACTTGTCAAAGAAAAGGAGGCGAAAAAAGAGAAGAAATGAACGAAAGCTAACTGCCTGGGGCTCTCTTGAGTACTGGGCTTTTGTTGGTAACTTAAATGAATTGGATACAGCTTTATAAGGAGATTTACTGCCATACATTTTTACGAATCAAGATGAGGGAAGGGGGGAAACGGTTTGACTAGAAAATATACAATTGGAGTAGATTTTGGAACGGAATCAGGACGAGTATTATTAGTTGACGTGATGACTGGGGAGGAAATCGCCACTCACGTAACTTCTTACAAACATGGAGTATTGGACGAGGCATTGCCGAATGGAAAACCTCTACCGCAAGATTGGGCCCTGCAGCATCCGCGGGATTATTTAGAGGTGCTGTACCAATCGGTCCCTAAAGTCATAAGCATGGCGAAAATAGAAAAAAGCGATGTCATCGGAATCGGAATTGACTTTACGTCGTCAACTATTCTTCCGTTAGACAATGTGGGGAATCCATTATGTTTTGATCAAAAATGGGAAAGCAACCCGCATAGTTGGGTGAAATTATGGAAACATCATGCAGCACAAAGCGAAGCAGATGAAATCACCGAGCTTGCAAAGGAAAGGAACGAAGCATTTTTAAGCCTCTATGGCGGGAAAATTTCTTCAGAATGGATGTTCCCTAAAATCCTTCAAATTTTAAAAGAAGCACCAGAGATTTTTGAGGAAACAGACTTATTTATGGAAGCCTGTGACTGGGTGACCTCTCGATTAACAGACAATCTTGTTCGCAGCAGTAATACATGCGGCTACAAAGCATTTTGGAGTAAGCAAAATGGGTATCCGGCAGCTTCTTTTTTTAAAGCGCTGAATCCTCGTCTTGAACATATTTTAGAAACTAAAATGCGTGGAGCGGTTCAATCCATTGGCGAAAAAGCTGGAGAACTGACTGAAGAAATGGCCGAGCGTTTAGGGCTTTTACCGGGAATTTCCGTAGCTGTCGGAATAATTGATGCTCATGCAGGAGTAGCTGCGGTTGGCGCCGTACATCCAGGACAATTTGTGATGGCGATGGGGACATCTACCTGCCACATGCTGATCGCAGATAAAGAGAAAAAAATGGAAGGTGTATGCGGAATTGTAGAAGATGGAATCATTCCAGGCTATTACAGTTATGAGACAGGACAAGTAGCTGTAGGAGATTCTTTTGCTTGGTATGTGGATCATGCAGTGCCTAGTTATATCGTAAAACAAGCAGAACAAGCAGGAAAGAGCGTGCATCAATTATTGGAGGAGAAAGCATCTGGCTATAAACCGGGGCAATCCGGCCTTATTGCCTTGGACTGGTGGAATGGAAACCGTTCTGTCTTAGTGGATGCCAATTTATCGGGAACGATTGTAGGGCTTACATTAGCGACGAAACCGGAAGAAATCTACCGGGCCTTATTAGAATCGACCGCATTCGGCACGAGAAAAATTATTGAAAATTATACGGATGCCGGGATCGAGGTTACTGAACTGTTTGCGAGCGGCGGGTTGCCGCAGCGAAATAAATTGCTTATGCAAATTTATGCCGATATTATGAATCGGGAAATTAAAATACCTGATTCTCATCAAACGACTGCTCTTGGTGCAGCCATGTATGCAGCCGTTGCAGCAGGAGAGGAAACGGGCGGCTACAAGACGATTTTCGAAGCAGCTGAGAAGATGGCAAAAGTGAAAGAAGAAACGTTCCGTCCGATCGCGAAAAATGTAAAAATATATGATGAGCTTTATCAATATTATGTAGAGCTTCATGATTATTTTGGCCATGAGAAATATGGCATCATGCATGGCCTAAAAAAGATAAAGAAATAGAATGGCTGACTGCTTCCATATAATCTTGTAATTCATTTTCTGGTCAAGGATTCCACAAGGATTGTTTGTTATAATGAAAAAATAAGCAATAGCCTGGAGGGAGAGTATGACAGATTATCGAAAACAATGGCGTGAAGGAATCGCGGCGCAGCCAAAATATGATGTATTTGTAGCGTATAGAGAAAAAGACGAGGATCTAGCTAAACATCTTTTTGACGTGTTTAATCAGCATGGCATCACGTATTCGACACCGGCAGATGAAGAACGGGCAAAAAAAAGAATTCATGAGAGCACTGCGGCCCACACCGGTGAGAGACAGTTACTTTTTCCTGTTACTCGATGAACCTGAGACCATGGACGACAACGTTATTCAAGGTTTGCAATATCATGCGGCGCTGTTAAATAAAAAACCGATTGTAGTGAAGGGGCAATCCGGCACTACTTATCCGGAATTCATGTGGAATGAAGAAACGAAACAAGACGTATTCCACAAAGTTGCCGAGTATATTTTGGAAAAAGACCGGGAAGACGAGTGGATATACGGAAAACGACGGGCGTAAAGCAGCGGATTTCTCCGCTGCTTTTCTTATTTTCTCCTTATATTAGGAAGACAACGGTTTTTTCCCTTCGAATCCTTCTCCATTATCAATGACACCTAACTCTTTAACAAAGTAATATAAAATAGTGATGTATTCTTTTAAGCTTGAAGCGAGGACGACCCGTTCATCATATTCATGATCCACTTCGACAATTTGCCCGTACTGTCCGTTTATGTCCGGATCCAGATCGATGGCAATAAAATTTCCGCCGCCGTCATGATGAATCGGAATTTTATTTGAAAGCATTTCATTGTTTTTTACAAACCCTGCAGGGATCGACTGAATTGGGTACTTGCTAACGACGTTACGCCCGGCGTACTTCACTTCATACGCTATTTCATTCAAGTTCATGAGCGGATTTCCGCCGATATGCGCGTAAGCAGTCCCTTCCTTATCAATCTGATTCAGCCATTCATCGGTATCATTTCCATCGCAAAGCGTATAGAGCGTGACGAAATCATCGATCGGCTCCGCTTCATATACGTCAAAAACCGATGCGGCTTGTTCCTTCTCATTTCCAGGCAGCAGCGGTATACACAATTGGCCAAACTTTTCTTTTAAAAATGCATCGTATTCGGTCCAAAGCTTATGAAATGATACATCCTTATATGTATTCACAAAATCCTCCATGCCTGGGACGGAGTGATAAACGCCATATTGGTGCTGAAATTGCGCCTTTTCTGTTTTCAAAACCAATCGCTTTTCTTCATCCATTAGTGTGAGCGGCTCGGTTTTACGCCAGACACACTTAAATACATCCCCATCTAAATCGAAATCCGCTGTCGCATATTTCAGGACATAATCACCGTATTGATATTCTAGTAGTTGATAAAGGTACGGTTCCTTGCTGATTGGATGAATAATCTCCACTTCACTCGCCGCGCGTAGCGGATTGTATCTCGAATTATATGGATTGGGTACATCTGACGGCACATTAAAGCCGTTTCGATCTGAAAACATATCATTGATATTATTAAAATAAATTCTCTGCCAGCCGTTCATGTACATAAACTCCATCCTCTTTTACTCGCATTCTTATCACTCATTTAAATAATAACATTTCCTGCTAAGGCATTGAAGCGATAGGATAAAGAGCAACGAATGGTATGAATATGGCGGATAGTGTTCCATTACAACTGTTTCTGTTCCCATAAGAATATGAAGGAATAAGGGAATAGAATGAAGAGGTAAGTAAGTGCTTGGAATGATTATAAATGTATCAGATCAAGCGGGCTGCTCTGCCGTTGAATGAAGGATAATAAAAAAGCATGATTCCTAAATGGAAGCATGCTTTACCTATTAATCACTTATTTCTTTTTTAGTTTTTTGGCTTGTGCTAAAACAGAAGAAGCAATATTTTTCGCTTTTTCCCTGTTCTTTTCATCTTTCAGCATGTCACTTGCCGTAGATACAATCTTTTTTGAATTTTCTTTAAGACCCATTCAGGTCACCTCCTCTTCTATTTTATTTTAAATAAAAGGATCTATTTTCTCACGGGATCTGTTTGAAGCACGAAACAATTGAAAATAGATAAGGAGACTAATGTAAACTTATCAAATTTGCTTGTGAAAGTACAATTTTATGCACGTTCGTCGATGCGGGTACAGGGACACTATGAAAAAGTGGGGATTGGGTAAACAAAACAGAACCTCCGTGCCTCTTCACAATGCGGACCGATGTAGGGGTCTTTTTTATGAAGAAGAATAAGGTGATTTTCTGAATAATAGAAAAAATAATCTGTTTCCCCGTATAATGAAATAAAATGGAACGTTCTAGATGAAAAAAGAAGCTTTAGTAAAAACAATTAGAATTTATTATTCGGTATGGGAGAGAGAAATATGCAGGCGATCTATCAAAAAATAATGGAGTTTCGTGATCAAAGAGACTGGAAAAAGCATCATAATGGAAAGGATTTAGCCATTTCAATTTCATTGGAAGCAAACGAATTACTTGAAAATTTTCAGTGGAAAAGCAGTGAAGAAGCAATCAGTGAATCAAAACAAAATATTAAAGAAGAGATGGCTGATATTCTTATTTATTTAGTACAGATGGCCGATAAGCTTGAAATAGACCTTGAAAAGGAAGTATATAAAAAACTCGAAAAAAATGCGAAAAAATACCCGGTGAAAGAGGGGGATTCTCAATGATATCATGCTATTCAGCCGGAGTGTGCTAACCAAATCGGACGGATTCATTCCGTCAATTCATCCAATAAGCTTTTAAAAAAACAGACCATTGGTGGAATAACAAAGTAAGGTTCAATTATGCAGCAAGAATAGGAGAAAGATAATGACAGAAATTAAAAAGATCTCTTTGCTGGCAATGATTGCTATGACCATTCTTTCATTTACTTCGCTATTCGGAATTCGTATTGCAGAAATAGCCGTTTTTGTCGGTATCCTATTTTTCTTTACTAATAAAAGATTGGAGAAACAAGATTCTAAGGGGGAGCGGGTTAGATGCAAAAGGATAAATCCGGGTTGATTTTAGGATATATATTTCTTGATACGATGGGTGGAAAATAAAAAACTTTGATTATACTGTCGATATATGGTAAGGTCATTTTAACTTAATAAGAATTCCACTAGGGGTGCTGTAATGGCTGAGATAAGGATTTTCCTTTATCCCTTTGAACCTGATCTGGTTAGTGCCAGCGTAGGAAAGTGGAGCCGGCTTAGTATATTTTATGAAAAATGCTAATGATACATAGATTCGAGTCGTAGTTTTCAAAGGCTTGAAACGGATTTAACATTTATTTTTTCAAAAAAGGTCGCTCCATTTCTGGAGCGACCTTTTTTGGGGTTTAAAATAGTAGGATTCTTTTTAAAAAATGAGGAGGTATTTTGATGAGTTTTTCAGAACAATTGCGTGAAAAAACGAATTATATTTTTGAGGCGTGTTACAATCATCCATTTATTCAGGGAATTGCAAAGGGCGAGGTTGAAAAGGAACAGCTGATTCACTATGTTAAACAAGATTATGAGTATTTAAATGCAATGATCCAAACGAAAGCTTATGGGATGGCAAAATGCACAAGTCGTGAAGATATGGAAATGTTTAATACGAGTATCGGTTTTATCTTGAATAGTGAGATTCATCCCCATCGTAATATTTGCGAAGTCGCAGGTGTACAGTATGAAGAGTTGCAAGGGTTTCCGTTAGCTCCAACAGCTTTACACTATATCAGCCATATGTTAAACGTTTCTCAAGCAGGAACACTTGGAGAAGCAATTGCGGTATCCTTGCCTTGTCCATGGATTTATTTGTATGTTGGTGAGCGTATTATGAAAGAATACAAGCCTGATCAAAACCATCCATTTTACGAATGGATCTCTTTTTACGGTGCACAAGAAGAACCAAGAATGAATGCTTATCTAAAAAAGCTAGATGTATTAGCGGAGCAGGCTTCACAAGAAGAGAGAGAGAGAATGGAAAATCATTTTGTGTTAAGTTGCGAGCTTGAATATATGTTCTTTGATATGGCATATAAGCTGGAAGACTGGCCTGTCCAACAAGAAAGTACAACAGTGTAAATTACTAGGCAGTTAAGTTGTTCAACGGGATGAGGAAACTTTGACCCCTTTTGAACGACCATTTCATAATAAAGGTGGATAATGATGAAAAATTCGAAGGCTTTAAATTTAAGAGAAATTGTTGTCATGGCGTCAATTTCAGTTGCTTTTGGTGTGTTATATCTTGGATGGATTTTCTTTGGCCAGTTTATTAAAGGGATATTTGGCCCAGTAGGCTGGGGTTTCATTTCAGGATTTTGGATTATGGCGCCTATTATTTGTGCATACATTATTCGAAAGCCTGGTGTAGCGTTAGGTGCGGAAATGATTGCGGCGGTTACGGAAATCTTAGTTGGTTCGGTTAATGCTGGAGCGGTACTCATACTTGGTTTAACTCAAGGTCTTGGTGTGGAGCTTGCGTTAGCGTTCTTTCTTTATCGAATCTATCGTTTACCTGTTCTAATGCTAGCGGGTATGTTTGGAGTCTTGGCTAACTTTGTTACGATTTACTTTATGTATGGATATAGTCAATACTCTTCCATTATGACTGGACTGATGTTTGTGTCGATGCTGGCGAGTGGAGCTTTATTAGCTGGCTGGGGAAGTAAGAGTGTTTCAGATGCATTATGCCGAACAGGCGTATTGGATAACTTTGCATTAGGGAAAATTCAACGTAAACAAAGGATTGAACAGAATGCAGTATCTCAAAACCAATGATTTAACCGTACGCTACCCCTTTCAAAACAAAGATGTGCTGAAAGGGGTTAACTTACATATTCAGAAAGGTGAAAAGGTATTGATTCTTGGACCGAGTGGCGGGGGGAAAAGCACGCTAGCTCTTGCTCTTAACGGAATTATTCCAAAATCGATCGAGGTTGAAATGAGTGGGACTGTAGTGATTGACTCTCATAATCCAATAAGTGTAAGTTTCAGTGAAATATGTAAGCATATCGGTATTCTTTTTCAAGATCCGGATACGCAATTTTGTATGTTAACGGTTGAAGATGAAATTATTTTCGGCTTAGAAAATCTTCGCCTTTCAAAAGAAGAAATGGATGAGAGAGTGAAAAGAAGCTTACAATTAGTAGGATTGACAGATCAGAAAAAGGCTCAAATAAAAGAGCTCTCAGGCGGGATGAAACAAAAGTTAGGGATTGCCTGTTTAATCGCTATGGATCCCGAGGTATTCATCTTAGATGAGCCGACAGCGAACCTAGACCCTGCAAGTACGAAAGAGATTTTTGATTTAATGATAAGGCTGTCCTCTGAATTAAATAAAACACTGATATTTATTGAGCATAAACTTGATCAGTTATTACCGTATTTAGAGCGAGTGATTGTGCTGGGAAAAACGGGGGAAATTATTGCTGACGATACAC
Organism: Domibacillus sp. F004; assembly: GCF_057814295.1. Classification (NCBI taxonomy): domain Bacteria; kingdom Bacillati; phylum Bacillota; class Bacilli; order Caryophanales; family Bacillaceae; genus Domibacillus; species Domibacillus sp. F004. Next base: position 501,316 of record NZ_JBVATB010000003.1, on the reverse strand, counting down.
CGCGTTATATTTTTAGCCATTGTTTCAATGAACTTACAGATCAAGGAATTTGGGTGCCGAAGATTTGCGCCTATGCCAAATCTTTAGAAAAAAAGGGAATGGAATGGAGTGAATTTCCTCTTTCAAAGGAAGAATGGCAAAACGAATATAAAAAAAGAGGCCTTATGATATCGGATTCCATAATCAAAGCAAGAGAGGAATCCCCGGTTAGTCATACTGCCGATCCTCGTACACCGATCTTACAAGTAGAACATGTTTCTTTTTCGTATAAAGACCATCACGTTTTAAAAGATATTGATTTTTTAATACAATCAGGTGATTTCGTTGCCGTTTTGGGTCCGAATGGGACGGGGAAAAGTACACTCGCTCAAATTTTAATCGGGCTTTTAAAACCTGGGAAAGGTAATATTTATTTTAATAACGTTCCTCTACACGAGCTAAAGGTACAGGAACTTATGCAGAAAGTCGGATTTGTTTTTCAAAACCCTGAGCATCAATTTGTTTGTGATACGGTAGAAGAGGAGCTCGCCTATGGATTGAAAATCCTTGGTTGGGCAAAGAAGGAGTGGCAGCCGCGTGTGAATGAGCTTCTCGAGCAATTTCATTTAGCCGAACAAAGGGCGTCTAATCCGTTTTCGTTAAGTCAAGGACAAAAGCGCCGCCTTTCAGTCGCGACAATGCTAACCAACGATCAGCAGCTTGTTATCTTAGATGAGCCGACTTTCGGTCAAGACCAGGTCAATACGGAAGCCTTGATGGGTTTATTAACACAACTTAACCAGAATGGAAAAACGATCATGATGATTACGCACGATATGGAATTAGTTGCTGAATATGCGAATAAGGTTTTGCTTTTACATGATGGGAAAGTGGCATACGAAGGGGAGGTGCTTCCGTTCTTTGAAGAAAGAGAGTTACTTGCGAAAGCTTCGATTAGAATTCCCATTTCATATACATTACAGCAATGGGTCAAGGTGTTTGAGGAGGCGAAGCTGTTATGTTAGATCATTACCAGAAAGGCGAATATTTTTTGCAACAGGTAAACCCAACGCTAAAGTTAGTTAGCATGTTGATCGTCATTATATTTATGATTCCCGTCTTTGACCCTTGGACCCCGTTAATTTTACTAACTTTAACGATCATGGCGATTTCTCTATTTGGAGGTGTTTCACTTCGCTTTTTATTGATTCTTCTTCTTCCGTTTAGTTTATTTGCCTTTAGCTTTATATGGATTAATGTCGTCTTTCCGAATGAGCGTGGTGAAACGATTCTTTTTAACATTGGAAGTATGCCCGTCGCTTTAGAAAATGTATTGGTAGGCCTTTCATTAGGGCTTCGTTCGTTCGTATTTGCGTCATGGTCCCTTTTATTTGTCCTCACTACGGAGCCTACTAAATTTATGTTAAGCCTAGTTCAGCATTGTAAACTGCCGCCTCGTTTCGGTTACGGCATGATGGCTGCCTACCGGTTTTTGCCTTTGTTTAAACAAGAGTTAACACAGGTTCGGGTTGCGCATCAAATCCGCGGATTAGGGGAAGCAAAAGGTATAAAGGGACGAATAAAGGAGACGAAGCGTTACATTATTCCCCTTTTAGCCAGTGCAATACGAAAGGCTGAAAGAGTGGCCATTGCAATGGAATCTAAAGGATTTGACGGAGATAGGCAACGCAGCTATTACTATAGAGTCTCATGGAGTAAATATGATTTGATTTTCGGAATCGGACTCATTGTTCTTTACAGTGGAATGATTGTACTGAGAAAAACGTATTTTATGTAAGGCTGTGAACCTCTCCATCAAAATCTTTGATTTAGGTGGAGAGGTTCACCCATGCCTTAAAATCCACAGTTGGCACTTGAATCATTTGTTTTACATAAATTTAATTATTTAAATTTCATCAAAATTAAAAATATAGGAGTGGTTATGATGACTAGAACAGTATTAGTAACAGGTAGTAGTAGAGGTTTAGGAGCAACTATTGTAAAGACATTGGCACAACAAGGATTTCAAGTGGTCATCAATTACTATAAAAGCAAAGATGCTGCTGAGAAGCTCGTTTCTGAGATTGGTGAAGAGAATGCTATTGCAATTCGGGCTGATGTAACAAATCGTAAAGAAGTAGATAATTTGATAAAAAAAGCAACGGAATATTTTGGTCAAATAGATGTTGTGGTCAACAATGCATTAGTAGACTTCAAATTTGATCCAAACAAACAGAAATCCTTCACAGAACTCACTTGGGATGATTATCAAAAACAACTAGATGGTACTTTAAAAGCAGCATTTAATGTAGTTCAAAGCGTCATACCTCAATATATTGAACGACGAATTGGAAGTATTATAAATATAGGTACTAATTTATATCAAAATCCTGTTGTACCCTACCACGAATATACAACAGCTAAAGCGGGATTAATAGGTTTTACACGTAATGTCGCTTCTGAATTAGGACAATATGGCATAAGAGCGAATGTAGTTTCAGGTGGATTATTAAAAACGACTAACGCCAGTGCTGCTACAACACCAGAAGTATTCGATTTAATTGCTCAATCAACGCCATTGAAGAAGGTGACCACACCTCAAGATGTAGCCAATATGGTCGCTTATTTATCTTCGGAAAATGCAAACGGTATTACAGGTCAAAATTTCACAGTAGATGGCGGTTTGACAATGAACTAATAGCTTAAATTACAATAGATAATCCTTCAAAAACGGAGTATACAAGACAGTTAATAATGATGTATTTTGAGGTGTAAACAAATGACAAAAATTAAAGAAAAACAACTACACTTAGGTGTTTTGCTGTATGGTTGTGGACACCATCAAGCTGCTTGGTTAATGCCTGACTCAAGCATTGAACGTATTGGAGACATTTCCTATTATCAGTATTTGGCACAGTTAGCGGAAAAAGGTTACTTTGACGCAGTATTCTTTGCTGATAATCAATCATTTCAGGCTAAAGATTTTAGTGATATGCCAGCATTTTGGTTTGATCCAGTAGTCAATTTAACAGCTATTTCTCAAGTAACAAATCATGTAGGATTAGTTTCAACAATTTCAAGTACTTTTTCTAATCCTTTCACAGCTTCACGACAACTATTAAGTTTAGACCATATTACAAAAGGACGTGTTGGTTGGAATCTCGTTACGTCAATGACTGATTTAGAGGCGTTAAATCACAGTATGGAAGAACTACCTTCTCATGACAAACGCTATGAGAAGGCGGATGAATTCGCTGCTTTAATGAATAAGTTATTTCTTTCATGGGACAGTAATGAGTTTCTACATCATCGAGAAGAAAGAAAATTGATAAATCCTTCAAACATTCAGCCTTTTAATCACGATGGTACCTATTTTAAAGTGTATGGCCCATCCACCACACCAAAAAGTCCGCAAGGCAAACCAGTATCAATGCAAGCAGGGGCATCTAAACAGGGCATTGCATTAGCCGCAAAATATGCGGATGCAGTCTATTCAGTGTCGTGGAACTTAAAGCAAGCAAAAAAATTTCGTAAAAAATTAGATGAACAAGTTAAACAAGGCGAAGACAGCAATAGACATATTAAAGTATTTCCAGGCATAGTAACCTATGTAGGTCATACTCATGAGGAAGCTTTAGCCAAAAAAGCAGCATTAGATGAGCAATTACCTCTTGAAACAGCTTTAAAACAGTTGAGTTTCTTTATTCAACAAGACTGTTCTAATTGGGAAATTGATAAAGAAGTACCTCAATTACCCCCAGTAGAAGAATTTACTGGTCCAGTTGGACGTTACGAAACAATACTAGAAATTATTAATGATACACAACCTACAGTAAGAGAATTATTAGGATATCTTAATGCAGGCGGTGGACATCACACGCTGATAGGTACACCTAAAGAAATTGTGGATCAGATGGAAGTCTGGTTTGAAGCTGGTGTGGCTGACGGATTTAATCTTATGCCTCCTACATTACCCGGTAGTTTAGAAGACTTTGTTGAACTAATTGTTCCTGAAATGCAAAAAAGAGGTATTTTCAGAAAGAAATATGAAGGTCATACCTTCCGTGAACATTTAGGATTAACATAATAAGTTTTATAGGTTCTGGTGCAAAAACTTAGGGACAGTTGCAAATCATCTTTAAATCTTGGACATGCTGATACTATTACTTTAAAAAAGGTGCGTGATCAGTATGAAAAAGCAAAATTTATTCAAGTGGAAACATTATCAGCCTGATATTATTTTGTTAACAGTGAGGTGGTACCTGCGGTACAACTTGAGCTTTCGTAATATGGTGGAGATGATGGAAGAACGGGGGCTTATCGATGGCTCACACAACGATTATGCGTTGGGTTCATCAATATAGCCCGGAATTAGATGAAAGAGTACGGCGTCATCTTCGACCAACAAATGACTCTTGGAGAGTCGACGAAACGTATATCAAAGTAAAAGGTCAATGGATGTACTTATATCGTGCAGTGGATTCCAAAGGAAACACGATTGATTTTTGCCTTAGTAAAACAAGAGACAAACAAGCTGCAAAGTGCTTCTTTAAGAAAGCTTTGCGGTCTTTTCATGTTTCTAAACCTCGTGTCATAACAGTAGACAAGAATCCAACCTATCCTGTAGCAATTAAAGAGTTAAAAGAAGAAAAACGTATGCCGGAAGGCATACAAATAAGACAAGCTAGATATCTCAATAATATAGTAGAACAAGATCACCGTTTCATTAAGAAACGTGTGCGCTCTATGTTGGGATTCAAGTCGTATAAAACAGCCACTTATATATTGAGTGGCATTGAAGCGATGCATATGATAAAAAAAGGGCAAGTTCACCAAGGAGAGAAGTCTGCCCAAAATGAAGTTGAACTCATACATAAGTTGTTCGGGATAGCATCATAACTCGTAAGTTAGCGGGTAATATAGGTTCTATCTTTTTATCAAATTATTTTCGCACCAGAACCACTGATACAAAGTAGTTCTTATTTTAGATTACGCATTCGGAAAAGACTGTGCCTAGAGATCAGGTTTGATCGGGATTTGGACATTGTAAACCATCTTAAACAGAATGATTGGTCATAAGAGTGGTTTGCGTAAGCATATATATGAAAATATGTTCGTGCGTTCCTGTTAAATATAATGCTAGATTATGGTACAATGGAAGTACGAATAAAGAAAAGAGAACGGTTATTATGCTTATAAAACACCCAACAGGCGAGTGCATTCCTTTTTATTTTCGCAAAGTTGAAAGAGCGGAAATTCAACAAAAACAGTATAATGAATCAAATGGCTGGCAGTTTGACTGGGTACATCCATTTACTCGGGGTTATGAAGTTTACGCTTTAGTGACAGAGGAATATCCGGATGACGTTCAAGGGCTGATTGCCATTATCCAAAACACAGACCCAGACTATAACTGTGTTGAAATTGAAATCGTGGAATCTGCTCCACAAAATAAGAAGCTTAAAGAAGGCAGGCTTAATATAGGGCGCAGATACTTAGGCACTGGAAAATGCTTAATTGCTTTTGCTTGTCAGTATAGCATCAACCATGACTTTGACGGGTATGTTGGATTAACATCCAAAAGCTCTAAATTTAAGTTTTATGAAGACATGGGAGCTTTTCGTACAGCTGGGCAGAGATATATGTTTTTTGATACAACCGCCAAACAACTTGTACAAACTTATTTTCCAGGAGGTGTAAAATGGTGGGAAAGGTAATTGATGACGTTTATACTCCGATAAAAAAAGGGTACACTCTTAAAAAGGGGCGTGAAAGGATGCTACGTAAACAACTTAAAGAGTTTGACGATGCATTTCCAGACGGGGTTTTTGCTTTTCCGCCAAAACCAGAAGAGCCTCGGGTTAAAATTCGTGCCTTAGGTGAGTACTGTAAACAACAAAATGTTCTTCCAGAAGATCTTTCTAAAGAAGAAATGGCTCAATTCCTTGTTTATGAATAAACCTGCCAAAGAACGCCATATATATAAATAAGATAAGAAGAATCAGGCGAGAGCAATTTGCTCTCGCTTTTTTATTTTGCAAGCAGAGGAGAATCAAAATGATTGTTACGTATGCTGATGAAAACAAAATTGTATATATTGAAATTGCAGCAGGTGAAAAGGTTCAGGAGAGTAAAAATGGGCGATATTTTATCCTTGTCACTTTTGTACTGGTCAATGGAGAGCGAGTTTACGATGAGAAGTTTACCGACATAAAAGAGAAATGTTAGGATTTTCAAAAGATGCTAACTGATTAAATGGAAGGAAACTCATTAGTTATAACGATATCGGATTGTTTTTACTGTTTAGCAGTCCTTTCTTAACGTGAAATCCTCTAAAATCATCCTAACTATAAGATCAAAATTAGTCAAACTTTGCGTAAAATACGATTGATACGCAAAACACAAACGTATGTACGTGTATTTGGGTTTAAATATAGAATTTCTTAACTTTTTTTGTTTTCGTAAAAATTGAATGGAGTTGTAACAATGGCCAATACAAGGCAGCACCAAATGCACGAAAAAATGCTGGAAGAACTGATTAAGACGATGCCGTATTATGTGGTGGAATATGTTGACCAGAAAATAGGTATCCGGTCACCCTCTACCCTTCTAAATTATGTTCAGGACTTTAAACTATTTTTCGAATGGCTGATTGCTGAAGGAATTTCGGAAGTTATTCGCATACAAGATATACCGATGGATGTGCTTGAAAACCTTAAACTCATTGAGGCTCAAGGCTTTATCCGCTTCCTTGAGCGCCGTGATATTAAAGTATCGAAAAATGAAACTAAAAAAGCTGAAAAAGTGTCGATTAACCGAAAAATCTCAGCTCTTTGTTCACTATTCAAGTATTTAACAACGCAGACCGAAAATGAATATGGAGAGCCCTACTTCTACCGGAATGTAATGCTGAAGATTGAAGCGACCAAAGTAAAAGAAACGCTTAATTCTCGTGCTTCGCGCATTTCAGCCAACATTTTTCATCGGGATGATGATATTAAATATTTCGAACGAACGTATCCACAAGATGATCGTCCAAGAAAAGCGAAGGTAATAGAGGGACTGAAAAACTAGTTGCCTCTTTTTTGCTATGAAAATTCAATAGGCATTTCATTTCTTTACATTGAATATATAACTGTCTAAAAAATAATGAATAATAGAAAATGAAAACGGGAAAAGTTTTGACAGGGACATGTGTAACGTTTCACGGGGTAAGGAGAGAAGAGAAGCAGGTACTTCGCTTTATGGCTAAGGCTAAACCTCAGTAATTCGATAAGAATTATCATATAATGTGCACGATACAAATTCAAGGAGGGAATGCAATGAGTACTATACCATTAACTGTTAACACGGATTGGCTGGCTCAAAGATTGAATGACCCGAATTTGCGGCTGCTCGATGCGACTACTTTTCTACAGCATCCAGAAGGCGGCAGCGGTTATTATAAAATTTGGTCCGGCCGGGAAACGTATGATGAGAATCATATTCCGGGAGCGGTCTATGCGGATCTATTCAAAGAGTTATCCGATCCGAATGGGAAACACGCATTTACGATCCCTTCACATGAGTATTTCGCTGGAAAAATTGGTGAACTAGGCGTAGGCGACGACGGTACATATGTCGTCGTTTATGATCAAGGTATTGGTCCATCTTATTGGGCATCTAGACTATGGTGGCAGCTTCGATTTGAAGGCTTTGACAATGTTGCTGTTCTTGATGGCGGATTTAAAAAGTGGGTGGAAGAAGGTCATCCGGTTACGTCAGAACCTGGTTCTTACCCAGCAGCAAAATTTAAAGGAGAGCGCCGCCCTGAACTGCTTGCGACGGTGGACGACGTAAAACAAGCCATCGGTGATGAATCTAAAATTATCGTCGATAGTCTTTCTCCCGACGATTACAACGGAGTAAACAACACGTACGGAAGAAGAGGGCATATTCCGAGCAGCATTAACATTTTTGTTGCCTCACATAGTAATCCAGATACAAATACATTGCTGGATGAAGCATCATTGAAGCAGAAAGTAGAATCAACAGGCGTCCTTGATCCGAATAAAAAGGTCATTACGTATTGCGGCAGCGGGATTGCGGCAACGTGGAACGCCCTCGTATTAAACAAACTTGGACAAAAAGATGTAGCGATTTATGACGGTTCCATGACAGAATGGGCCGCTGATCCATCTCTGCCTTTAGAAACGGGCGAACCGACAAAATAACGTGCTTTTAAAAATGAGGAATTGCTTTGATGTGGTCCCCTTCTTGTGTAGACCGATAAAAGAACTTTATCGTCTAACATTAGGAGGGGATTTTTCTATGGGTATATTTTCGGGCACATACGATCTATCATTGGTAAGTCATTTTATCGTGTCTATTTACAATTTCTTAACTATATCTTTACTTATATTTACCAAAAGAATGTAGTAGATTGGGAGGGAGTAGAGTACGATAAATTTTGACTAATAGAAAAAGCATGAGCCTATTTACATAGAAAAGACGAAAATGAAAAATACCTATTTAAGAGGAGTCTTAATCAGATGAAAAGTAGAAAAAAACGGTTTTCTAAACAAGTTATTTCATCTGCACTTGCACTATCTGTGTTAACGCCAGGTATTGTTAGTTATGCGGAGAATGGTCAGAATGCAGCTGTGCAAGGGACAGGATTAATCATTAATGAAGTGTATGGCGGGGGCGGAAAAGCTGGAAAAGACAATACACCTCCGTATGCACCCTATATGTATGATTTCATTGAAATGTATAACCCCACCAATCAAGACATAAGCCTTAAAGGATTATCATTAACTTATACGAATAATTCAGGCGGAACCGTACAAACATATGAATTTAAAGAAGGACAAATGATTAAAGCGAATGATTACTTTCTGTTACGTGGTGAGGCTACTTTAGGGAACGAAGGGGATAAAGGACACGGAGCCGTGTTTAATGCGGATGCTTTTTTCGATACACCTGAAATGGGCATAGGGATGTCGGATGCAAAAGGAAATGTGCAGCTTATAAATGGAGAAACGGTAATTGACGCGGTTGCATATGGTGATCCTGAAACAAACAAAGGGGAAGGCGTATCCATAACAGGTATTGACTATTTAACAGCGGTTCAACGAAACAACTATGTGGACACAAACAACAATCAATCTGATTTTAAAGTGGTAGCCCCATCTCCAACTATGTCAGGCGCTAAAGAAGGGGAAGTGGCGTTGTTAGAATTTAACAAAGTTGCAGAATTAAAGTCAGATAAACGTTTGATCGGCCAAACGGTTTCAATCGAGTCTACTGTAACAGCAGCGGATTTAAAGACAAAGGAAGACGCTATGCCCCTTGGCTATGTTCAGGATTCAAGTGCTGGAATTGCAGTTGAGAATTTAACCAATGTGAAAGTAGGCCAGAAAATATCGGTGACAGGTATTTTGAAAGAGGTAAATGGTGAAAAGAGAATAGAGAGCAAAGAAGTAAACATTCTTAATGATATGGAAGTGCCTGTTTCTGTTCAAACATTAACGACGGCACAAGCGCTAACATTGGATGGATTGCTTTCGAATATCACGGGTGTTATTACAGCAAAAACAGATCATACGATAACGCTGAATAATGAATTAGCCGTCTATATAGATCCTGCCATCCTATTAACGAAAGAATTAACAATTGGACAAAACGTTACGGTAAAAGGGATTGTTGCTGTCGTTGACAATGCCCATCGTCTAGTCGTGAGAAACGATCAGGACATAACCGTACAAACGAACGGGATAGAAGATACAATAGATGTTTCTAAAATTGCAGGTTACGATACGGGACTTACGGATGAAGATGGCGGTGTTGCCGAAATTGTTAAGTATAATACAGATAACAGTAAATTTTACTTAGTAAATGGCAAAGCTCAAACCATTGATATCGTCAGTCTAAGTGATTTAACAAGCAATGAAGGTCAAACACTTTCAAAAGAAAAATCGATCAATATAGCAGATGCCGTTAATTCCGATCAATTTACATATGGTGATCTGACGAGTATCCATATTAATACGAAGAAAAAGGTTATTGTTGTGGCTGTTCAAGAGAAAGATTACACAAAAAAAGGGAAAATTGCGGTCTTGAATTATGATGGTGAAATATTGCGCACATTTGATACAGGTGTGCAGCCAGACATGATCAAAATGAGTCAAGACGGGCGATTTATTTTAACGGCTGATGAAGGAGAACCAAGGAATGGTCTTGCGGATGGTGTTGATCCTGAGGGGTCTGTTACAATCGTCGACGATGAAACAGGTCTTGTAAAGCATGTTAAATTTGACGATAGTAGTGTAATTGAAGACGATGTTCATATTCGAAATAAGGCTGGTAAAGATTATGCAGTAAAAGATTTAGAGCCGGAGTACATTGCATTGTCAGATGATGGAGAGAAGGCTTATGTAACGTTGCAAGAAAATAATGCAATCGCAACAATTGATGTTAAAAATGGTGCAGTATCTTCAGTAAAATCATTAGGCTATAAAGATCATTCAAAACAAGGCAATGAATTAGATGCAGCAAGAGATGGCCAAATCAATATAACAAACCTGCCTATTTTAGGCGCGTATATGCCGGATTCTATCTCGCAGGTAACCATTAATGGAGAAAGCTATTTAATAACGGCAAACGAAGGTGATGCAACGGAATGGGAAGAATTCGAAAACATTGCAGAGTTTGGTGATGTAAAAGATTCCATTGAAATAAATAGTGACCTATTTAAAGGGATGAGCATTCCTGAAGCACAAGAAAAACTAAATGAAATGAAAGCCAACAGTGCGTACAATAAGCTTGAGGTACTGACGGATATGGGATCGGACGCTGTATACACATTAGGAGGACGTTCTTTTTCTATGTGGAAAGCAGATACGATGGAACTCGTTTTTGACAGCGGCAGCGATTTTGAGACGATCACTTCACAACGATTACCAGAAGTATTTAACTGGTCGAATGACGATAACGTTATGGACAAAAGAAGTGCAAAAAAAGGACCTGAACCGGAAGATGTGAAAGTTGGAAAAATGGGCGATAAAACATACGCATTCATCGGTCTTGAACGAATCGGAGGCGTGATGACCTATGATATTTCAAATCCAGAGAAGCCTCAATTCGTAAACTACGAAAATACACGTGATTTTACGCAAAAAGTTGCCGGTGATGTAGCGCCTGAAGGGCTTGAATTTATTGCAGCTGAATCAAGTCCCACTCATCAAGCATTACTTCTTGGTGCAAATGAAGTTTCAGGGACGGTTGCGGTTTATAAGTTGGGTGAAGAAACGGTTGAGAACCCTCATCCATCAGAACTGGAAGTAAGCAAAACCTATACACTTAATCAATTTACAACGGACACATTAGTAATTAAAACACCATACTCTTTAGTAGATTTGGATAGTACGTCTGTCATTCGTACAGGCATTCTTGTCAAAACGTCCGCTACATTAAAAGGAGCGGGATTACAGAATACAACCGTGACGATCCAGCCAACGGAAAAAGAGGCCATTATTGATTTTAAAGGTGCAGAGGTTAAAGAAGTAGTAATTGCTAGCAGCAATATAAAAGAAATTAGAGGCGCTGAGAATGTTAAAGGATGGACAATAACAGACGGCGTTGATGTATCTGAGATAAAGATTTACAAGTCAAACGGAGAAAAGATCAGTATTGGAAATTAAGTAGAGGAGAATGATCCCTTTCTAGCAGATCGATAAAAGAACTTTATCGTCTAACAGAGGAAGGGATTTTTTCTGTCGGTTAAGTTGAAGCTGCCTAAATCATCCCTTTTCGTTTGATGAAGTACATAGGGGGAATAAATGAGGTAGAATGTCTTTATCTGTACCGAATGGATAGAGAAGGAAAGGAGAACGATTATTTTGACACAATCGATAAACGGAAAAATGGCCATTGTAACAGGAGCAGGGAAAGGAATTGGGCGGGCAGCCGCGATTGCTTTAGCGAAGGAAGGAGTAAACGTAGGGTTAATGGCCCGAACAGTGTCTGATCTTACAGAAGTCGCCAGTGAGATAGAGAAGCTTGGAGGACGAGCCGCTTATGCGACGGCTGATGTCTCTTCGTTAGAGCAAGTAGAGCAAGCGGTTGAAAAGATAACAAGCGAGCTTGGAACGGCTGATATTTTAATTAACAATGCCGGAATAGGGAAGTTTGGCTCCTTTTTAGACATCGATCCAAAAGACTGGAAAACGGTGGTTGATGTAAACTTAATGGGCGTTTATTATGTGACACGTACCGTTTTGCCTCAGCTTCTTGAAAAAAATAAGGGAGATATTATCAACATTTCCTCAACGTCAGGGCTGAGAGGGACGGCCGGTTCCAGCGCTTATAGTGCGTCTAAATTTGGTCTTCTCGGTCTGACTGAATCGTTGGCACAAGAAGTACGTAAACATAATGTTCGGGTTTTTGCTTTAACGCCTAGTATGGTCGCGACTGGATTTGCCTCTAAAGAGAATATGGATAACGATTCGGAGAAGTTTATGCAGCCGGAGGATTTAGCGGATTATATGGTGGCTCAATTAAAACTGCACCCGCGTGTTTTTATTCCGTCTTCCAGTCTTTGGGCAACGAATCCATTTTAATCATGAATATTCTGTCTTTTAATGTTGACAACTTTAGTGAGAATTATTATACTTTGTGAAAATAAGCATTACATTTTTCCGGGAAAGCGAGTGAGAGAGATGGAGAATACACAATTGAGTTTTGGACAGAAAGAGGCACCTGTAAAGGTGGAAGTATTTTTGAATTTAACGTGCCCGTATTGCGCTACTTTTTTTGGCATCGCGGAAGAAGTGTTAAAAGACTACTTGGATGAGGGCCGCGTTGAATTTATCGTCAAACATTATGACAAGCCAAGAGAGATGCTGTTAAATGGAACATTAGTCAACTTATTCCTTGATTATGAGAATCCTTCACGCGTCAAAGAAATTTTAAAGGAATTATTTGAAACACAGGCACAATGGGATCAATTGAATAATCAAGAAATCAAAACGCTATTAGCGGAAAACTATCAATTAAAAGAAGAACCGCAAAATACGGACATTAGCTTGAACGTCACGGCAGAGGCGATCCAGAGAAACGTGAAAATGGTGCCGACTGTTTTTATTAATAACAAAGAATTTCAATACCCTGTTGAATTATCTGCAGGGGAATTGAAAGCGGAAATCGAGGCAGCCCTCACAACGAAAGTGGTATAATTCATTCGCCCAGTCCGATGATTACATATAACATAAAAAAAGACAGGAGAAAGGTTATTACTCCTGTCTTTTTTTACTTATTTCCACACGTCTTCCGTAATCTCTTTAATGAAGCGCAGTTTCGCCCATTGCTGTTCTTCGGTTAAAATGTTGCCTTCTTCTGTTGAAGCGAATCCGCATTGCGGGCTTAAGGAGAGCCGATCAAGCGGCACGTATTGGGACGCTTCTTGAATGCGCGCAATGATCTGTTCTTTCTCTTCAAGTTCCCCTATTTTAGAAGAAACAAGCCCGAGCACGACGTTTTTCTCTCCTGTCACAAATTGAAGCTTTTTAGCTCATCGGCTGTGATTTCATTCTTTTCAAATTTGGCCGTGCCTTTTTTAATGTTTCGGGGCGTAAAAAGCTTCCCACAATATCAAATCGAAATGGTGCTGTTTTTGTCTGTGTTGTCATGTGTGTCTCTCCTTCGCTATGTTGAACTTGTATGTATCATAGCATGAGGGAGAAGATATAGCGTAACTGTTAATGCTGATAGTTAGTTATAGTCAAAAGCTATATCAAGGAGCGGCGTAATAATCAATGATTTCTTTTAATTCCTGCAAATAGAGCGTAGCCATTCGGCTTAACCGCGTTTTTTTGTGGACAATCCAGCCAACCGAAATCGTTTCCTTTTCCTCAAGAGGCACAGACACAATGTTGGACCCATTCAAATCAACGCTTAAAATACCAGTTGAAATCGTATAGCCATTCAGCCCAATCAGCAAGTTAAACAACGTCGCCCGGTCGCTTACGTGAATGCTTTTTGGATGAGGGAGCGTACTGAACATTTCTTCTGCATAATAAAAAGAATTAAATTCGCCCTGTTCAAAAGAAAGACGTGGATACGCTTCTAACTCTTCCAGCGTCACCGATGCTTTTTTGGCAAGCGGGTTGTCGGCACTGACAAAAATATGCGGTTCCGCTTCAAAAAGCGGGTGGAAGTCCAATCCTTCTTCCTTCAGCATTTGCTTCATCACTTTTTCATTAAACGAGCTGACATACAAAATCCCGATTTCACTGCGCAAATTTTTGACATCTTCAATAATTTCATACGTTCTCGTTTCTCGCAGTGTAAATTGATATTCAAGGGCACCGTGTTTTTTGATCATTTCCACGAACGCATTAACCGCGAACGCATAATGCTGGGTGGAAACAGAGAACAGCTGCCGGGAAGGGACAGTGTTAAAATAGCGGTTTTCAAGCAGTTCCGCCTGTTCGACCACTTGCCGGGCATACCCGAGAAATTCCGCCCCGTCGGTTGAAAGCGTGATTCCTTTAGAGGTACGGATGAAAATATCAATCCCCAGTTCTTTTTCGAGTTCTTTTACCGCTTTGGATAAGCTCGGCTGTGACATAAAAAGACGCCGGGCCGCTTCGTTAATAGAACCGGAAAGCACAATTTCAATGACATATTTCAGCTGCTGCAACGTCATCTTCACAATCCTCCTTTTCTTTACACTTTTTCTGATAATCCATGTAAAGCCATATGTTTAAGAGTAAGAGGAATAGGACCATAGCACAAGGAATAAACCATAAATTCTTGCTATCTATTGTCCATCCAATGGCCGTAATGAATATAGATATAATGGTGCCATTATATAATAAGCTTTTGTATTGTAAACCCAGACAAATGGGAATAAATGCGGCTTATTATAACGGATCATTCATTTTTGATTTCCTTTAACTTTAATTATACATCCCACTTTCTCAGCGATCTCGTTTCCTATTAACTTCTATACATTTCGTATAATTATAGCATTAATTCTTAAGTACTTTGTTCATAAGCGAGCTATTCTTTATCTTCCAAAAAGACGAATTGACGATTCATCATGCGGACGAAGGTATCTTATTTTCAAATATGTGGTATACTTAAAATTAAGGTATGGAAAAAATTTGATATTAGAAAAACACCTTCCGTGATTAGTGTACGGGCTTTTAAGCCTGTTTGTTGTCTTCTATTTATGGTGAAGGTGTTTTTTGTATAAAAATATAAAATTTCCTCTGATCTGAATGGATAAACGTAAAAAAGGGATGGGGAACTAGAATGAAAGAAACGGCTATTCTATATTGTGAAAATCATTTTGGAACGATGGACGGGAAAACTGCCAATGGACTTGTGAGAAGTTCAAGAAAATATCAGATTGCTGGAGTCATTGACAGTACGAAGGCTGGGATGGATGCAGGGGAGTGTCTTGATGGCAAAAAAAATGGAATCCCGATATTCAAAAGCCTTGATCATGCGATTGATCAATTATCCTATGTACCAAGTCATTTCATTTACGGCATTGCGCCTGCGGATGCCTTTTTAAAAAAGGATGAAAGAATGATCGTGATGAAAGCAATAGAGCGCCAGATGAATATCATAAATCCACTTCATGAATTTTTTACAGAAGACACGGAGTTTTTAAAACAATCCATTCAATATGGTGTGACCATTCATGATATTCGAAAACCGCCTCAAAGTAAGGATTTACACCTTTTCTCAGGAAGGATTTTAAATATTCAAATCCCGATCGTAGCCGTACTTGGAACAGATAGCGCAGTTGGCAAGAGAACGACTTCTGTTATTCTGGAAGCTGCTTTATTAGAAAAGGGGTTAAAGGTTGCTTTTGTGGCGACCGGACAAACAGGCCTTATTCAAGGAGCTAAATATGGGGTGGCAATCGATGCGATGCCTCTGCAATTTATGATTGGTGAAATTGAAAATCAAATTATGAAAGCCTATGATGAGGAGCATCCTGACATTATTATCGTGGAAGGTCAAGGTGCCTTAAGTCATCCAGCCTATGTAAGCTCTTGTGGGATTTTACGAGGCTCAAGACCTGGAGCGGTGATTATTCAACATCCTCCGAAACGAAAAAATTTAGGCGATTTTAGCTTTATGGAAATGCCAACGATTAAAAGTGAAATTGAGCTAGTTGAAAACTTTTCCAGCGCAAAGGTCATTGCGATTACGATTAACCATGAAAACATGTCAGATAAAGAAATTGAGGATGTTGTGACAGAGTATGAAGACCAAATACAACTTCCAACGACTGATGTTTTAAAACATGGGTGTGACAAGCTCATCTCTAGCCTTTTTGAAGCCTTCCCAGAAATGGGGAATAGGAAGAATAGAGTGTTGGCTAATTGATTGACCTGATCACACCAAGGATTGAAGTTAATCTTGGTAAGCTTGCACACAATGCAGAAAAACTCTTCCATTTGTGCACTTCAAAAGAAATGAGCATTATGGGTGTGACAAAAGGGATTTGCGGACAGCCGGAGATTGCAAACGTTCTTGTGAATAAAGGCATTCGCATGTTGGCCGATTCAAAAATAATCAATCTGAAGAAAATGCGTGATGCCGGTATTCAGGCAGAATTTGTGTTATTACGAACCCCAGCTTTAAGTGAGGTGGAGTTAGTCATAAAGTATGCGGATATTAGCATGAATACCGAGATAGCAGTCATGAAGAGTCTTTCAGAAACCGCAATGAGAAACAAAACAGTGCATAAAATTATCCTCATGATCGAAATGGGTGATTTAAGAGAAGGGATCAGGCCGCTCGACCTTGATTGGTATGTTCAAGAGATCGTGAAACTTCCCGGAATTAAATTGGTCGGGGTTGGAGCCAATTTTTCTTGCTTTGGAGGAGTCAAACCGAGTGACGGGAAGATGAGAATGTTGTCTTCACTCGCTGTCCAAGTGGAGCAAACATTTGCAATACCGCTTCTTTATGTTTCAGGAGGAAATTCAGCTAATTACAATTGGTTGATGACGGCTAAAAATAGAGGGAGCATTAACAACTTAAGGTTGGGAGAATCCATCTTTTTAGGAAGAGAAACGCTTGGCCGTAAAAAAATATCCGGATTATTTACAGACGTTTTCACCTTCATATCGGAGGTCATCGAATTAAAAATAAAACCGTCGGTACCTGATGGGCAAATAGGCCAAAATGCATTTGGCATTACGCCAGCATGGCACGATCGCGGTCTTATTAGAAGAGCGATCCTTGGGGTTGGCATTCAGGATGTGCTCGTGAGTGGACTCACACCAAAATTAGATATAGACATTTTAGGATCAAGCAGTGACCATATGATTCTTGATGCAAAAAAAGTGAATTTGAAAGTAGGAGACGAAGTAGCATTCAATCTTGACTACGGAGCTCTACTCTCGATTATGACTTCCCCCTATGTGATGAAAAAATATATTCATCCTATTTATGATGAAAGAAAAATGGCCAGGGAGCTTTTGGCCCTGCAGTAAAACGTATCAGGAACATATGGATCAGCGGAGGGCATCCGCACACGTACTACATCCGGTAAGGATGTAGTTTTTTCGTATTTAAATGAACCTTATCGATTTCTTATTTGTATAGTAAATAAAGAAAGGAAAGCGAGATGAATCGTTACATTAATCGTTGCGGATGTTTTAATAGCACCCATTTTAGCAGATTGCAATTCCAAAGAGCAGTAAGTATGTTGTCCCTAAAAAATGAACATATTTTTGGGCCGTTTCTTAAAAATCAGGCCCAAGCGTGGACACCTGTCTCGATTATTTAATTAGTTTCGCGGTTGCTCTTTTTCCGAAGATTCAAATGAAAAGGGAATTCCAATCATTTGAGCGGTCAATTCATCGTAGGATACTAAATCTTTTTTTGACAACTCTTTTAAAGAGCGTTTACCCATCGCTCTTAACGCTGTTTCGATTTCTTCTGTACAGGAAGTTAAGAATTTTTCCGCGGCTTTCACTCCATCTTCGACCTTGAATTGATCCTTAAATTTCCCATTGTACCAGACACCTTGCGTAGGCGGTTCAAATGGGAGGGCATTGAGGGACTGCGTATGCGAGACAGCAAATAACATCGCGGAGCCTACATATACAGCATCTGCCCCGAGTGCAAGCACTTTTAAAAAGTGTCCAGGTACTAAAAGTCCCCCTGAAACAATTAAACTAATATGTCCTTTCAGCTTTCGTTTTTCGAGATGGTTAACAGCCCGAACAACTCCATGCAATGTCGGGATGCCAAAGTCATCACTTAAAATAGGCGGCGCTTCTTTCATGGCCGCTTGTCCGCCATCAATCGCAATAAAGTCAACGCTCATGTCAATTAAATGATCAATATCTTCTTCAATTTTCCCCCCGGTCCCTATTTTTACCCCGATCGGAACACCACCTGATAGATCCCGCAGTTTCTCAACAAGTGCTTTCAAATCTTCTACTGTTTGATTTTCATAAAAATGTTCAGAAATGACGGCCTCTTCATTTTCCTTCAGCCCCATTATCTCACGAGCTCGCCCGGTTAAATCTTTCGGTGGGAATTTCTTACCTATCCCAAACACAGAACCTTGCCCTAATTTAATTTCAATCATGTCGGCTCGCTTAATACTGTCAATGTCCTTTGCCCATTTTGTTTTGGAAAACTGTAAAATATATTTTCCTGCTGTGTCTAATTCTTCAGGCAAGATTCCCCCTTCACCCGAATTAATCGCGGTTCCTGTATTTTTTGCAGCTTCCGCCAAAGAAAGCCTTGCTTGTTCGCTTAGTCCAACCCCATAGCCCATCCCGCTGATCATAAGCGGAATTTTGATTTGCATTGGTTTTTTAGCTTTTGGTCCAATGGTTACTTGTACATCCACATCTTCTTCACTATCAATGGGAAAGGGGGTCGTCTGTGCGGGGATAAAGGTAATCTGATCAAGATTTGGCCATTTTTGTGAAGAGCCGCCAAGCGGGCGAAAAAGGACCTTACCTGTCTCTGCACGTAAGCTGTTTTCAATCACATTTTGAATGCCCATATGCCGAAGCCCCGGCATTAACTCCATAATATTTTCTTGATAGCTGTCGGTTAAAGCGATTTTTCCAGCTGCCTTCACTACTTTTTTCATCAACCAACGCCAAAAAACAAGCATGAATAAAGCCACGATAAATAAGATCGATATCATGATAAAAGACAAATAAAATAAGATGTTTGGATTTGGCATCGTCACTTCTCCATAACTACATAAATTTTGTTTATAGATGCTACTTGTTAAATAAACAATGACCTCTTCAATTTTGCCAAATGCCTCCCTTTTTATACGAAGAGGAAGGGCCAACGGATGATATGCGCGCTTTGTATTTATTCTGTTGATAAATTGAGATTTTGTTTAAGAGGATAAAAAATAGCGGGGAAGCTTTTGAGCTTGCTGTAAAAAGCATCAGAACACATGGATCAGCGGGTGGCATCTGCATATCCTGTATCCGGCAATGGTGTTATATTTTGTATTTGACTGACCCTTTTTGCCTTTTGGTTTGTATAGTTAGTAAAGAAAGGATGTTCAAATGGATACAGGTTGGATTGTTTCACTGCTGACATCGAATGATCAGGTGAAAGAAAGCGATCTTCCGGCTAGGTTAGCCAGGCCGGTAAGACGAGCGCTTAAAGGGGCTGGATAGGATAGACTTGAGCCGATTGCAAAGCTCACGGAAGCCGATGTTTTGCGGTTGCATGAGATGGAGCCAAAAGCATTGGATCAACTTCGCCGTGCTCTTGTCGAAAACAGTTTATCGCTTGCTAAAGATGAGTGAGTCTGCGTTTTGATGACGGAAAGAAAAGCTTAAACAGAAAAGCCATTACGGCTTCTGAATGTGTTCAATCGTTAAGAGTGATTCATTCCACTGCCTGTTCATCGCCTGAGTGGATGCCCATAAGTTTCCGAGCAGTTTTGCCATCATTTGCTTGGAAGGAATGAACTCGTATTGCTGAAAATAAACGAAATACTGCAAATGAAGAAAAGCGGCAGCGGGCAAGTGAATGTGCTGCAAATAGTAACGGTTTTCCGTAATCGTGGCGATGGAATACGTTTCAAAACCGGATAAGAAACGGGTCCGCTGGCCATTATGCGTGTTTTCAATGAAGTGAACGGTTTGGACGACTGCTGGATCATCTTCACCATCGGCATTTGCGATGCGCAGCTGCTTGCTTAACGGGACGTTATCCAAGTTATCAGTGAAGACGGTTGTATGGACAAATGCTTTGTCGAAATCAGCCATTTGAGGCGTGACACCTAATTTAGCTAAATAATCGATAAGTTTTAGCGTTGTGTTTTCGTCCACATAAGAAGGACGATGAACATGCCGGGCATATTTGACGTCGGTTAATGTGCTCCATTCCCAGCGAATAGCGAAATACCACTGTTTCTTGTCATCCATCATCACCGAATGAGGATGTGTTTGATGGCGATAAATGGTAAATCGCACCGGATGATCAAACATATAAGGCTGAATATGAAGCTGTCTATACCCAGATAAGGGACCTGGATGTTTAATGGGGACGACCACATCGCTATAATACATGAAGAAAAACACTCCTTTACACTTATGGAAATATGACATTATACTGTACCCTGTCAATACGTAGATCATGTCTTCCTTTCTTTGCCTTCCTTATCGTTTGTCTTCTTATATAGTATAATAGGCTTGCGACAGAAGGAGGTAAAGTCAAGATGGATCCGTTCATATGTCCGAATTGCCATGTAGATTTAGTAGAAGATGCAGCAGAAGATCTTACAATAGATGAAAATGGTAAGGTCACAGTAGACGGTTTCTTAGCGTATGTGTGCCCGAATCAGTGCGGCTATTGGAAACCGTATACCTGAAATGAGGATATCGGGGCGATAGACCGATAGGCGCGGAAATTGGGGATATGTGCCGAATCAAAATGGAGGCTTTCAAGCGTTCTGGTGGGGACAGCATTCAAACAGTCCGTATTATTTTCAGATCGAAGAAACGCGTCTTTGTATTAAAATTGTGGAAGAACAGAAAGAAAAACAGCGAACAGCCCGTGAAAAGGGGATGGCTTCCTTGTTACGTTTGCCTCTTTTGCAGGAGCTATCCTTTCGAAAGCCGCATAAATCGGGATTGGGAAAAACGATGACCGTTCTCGTAAAAGATGATTATGTGCAAACAGATGATCACCGTATCGTTAATATGCCTAAAACGATTGAGCTGTTAAAACGGCTGAATGTTTGAACAGAGCCTTTTATGAAGTATCGAGTATTGATTGTATGTGGAAAACAACCATCCTTCACAAAAGAAAGGATGGTTGTTTTGTTCGTTAATGTGTAATTTCTTCAAGGTCTTCTATACCGACTTCGGTTCGTTCTTCTCCCGGTCCGCGTAAATGGACCGTCGCTGTTTTCCCATTGTCATGGATTTCATCAATCCAGACGGAAACACCGTTAAATTGAACGTCTACATCGGATGATGGAGTAGACACAATTTGTTTTGCTCGTACTAAGTCCATGCGATCTCCTCCTCAAACGTAACAGCACTTTATTTTTTTCGTGCGTTTTTTCGTTCCCGGTTAGTGATTCCAGTGAGTTCAGTGGAAAACTCCTCATTGAATTGATCTGGAAGTATTTTTGAATGTTTTGGTGTTTGTGGCAATGAATTTTTATTACGGTTGCCTTTTTTATTCCCGTCTCTTCCCATCTCGATTCGTCTCCTTTCGCCTCATTCAAACTCGGGTGCGCGCGTTCCCGCTCCTATAGTATGGGAAGAAGGAATAAAATTATCAGCGGATTTTTTATAAAAATAATGGGAAAATAACGGTCAAAGAAGGCTTAGCAGGTTTCAGGCTGTATAAAAGAGGAATTTCAGTAAATCAGAAAGACAACATATATACGGACTAAAGGGTCTCTTTTTTTAAGAAGACTCTTTTTTATGTTGTTGTTTTATCCATTTACTACTCAAAGGTGTATGAACAAGCTGCCAAGGTGAATAATGCACTGGAAGAAATAGGTGAAAGGCAATAGGTTTACCCTTATTCAAATAGGGTATGTTAAAAAATACGAGTATTTTTGACTTTACAAAAGAGAAAAAGGGAGATCTTACACCATGAATAAACAAAAATGTATCGCAATGCTCCTTGCGGGAGGAAAAGGGAGTCGATTAAAACAATTGACTGAAAACATCGCAAAACCGGCAGTGCCCTTTGGCGGAAAATATCGTATTATTGATTTTCCTCTTTCCAATTGTGCTCAATCTGGAATTGATACAGTCGGCGTTTTAACCCAATACCAACCACTCGTGTTAAACTCCTATATCGGTATTGGCAGTGCATGGGACCTTGACCGCAGCCATCATGGCGGGGTGACGGTTCTTCCCCCATATGCTAGTTCATCTGAAGTGAAATGGTATTCTGGCACAGCCCATGCTATTTATCAAAATTTTGATTATATTAACCAATATGACCCAGAACATGTATTGATTTTATCAGGTGACCACATTTATAAAATGAATTATGATTTGATGCTGGATGATCACATACAGAAAGAAGCTGACGCCACGATATCGGTTATTGAGGTACCGTGGGAGGAAGCAAGCCGTTTTGGCATTCTGAAGACAGACGATTCTTATCGTGTGACACATTTTGATGAAAAACCCGCAAAACCGGAAAGTAATCTTGCGTCGATGGGTATTTACATCTTCAAATGGTCCGTACTGAAAAAATATTTGGAACAGGATGCTAACAATCCAGATTCCACTAATGACTTTGGCAAAGATGTGATTCCAGCCATGCTGGCGGCTAAAGAGAAATTGGTGGCGTATCCGTTTAAGGGATACTGGAAAGACGTTGGAACGATTCAAAGTTTGTGGGAAGCAAATATGGATTTGTTGGACAGAAAAAAGAAACTGGATTTATATGATCCTTCTTGGCGCATTTATTCCGCTCCATCCAATTACCCGCCGCAAATGGTGGGCGATCATGCGATTGTCAGGCATTCGCTTTTAAATGAAGGGTGTATTGTGGATGGCGAAATTCAGCAATCAGTTATTTCTCAAGGGGTCGAAGTGGAAAAAGACGCATTTGTGAAAGACTGCGTTATTATGCCAAATGCCCGCATTGGACGTGGCTCTTTTATTGAACGGGCCATTGTTATGGAAAATATGCATATCCCGGATAATACAGTGATTTATAATCAATCAGCTGATATATTGCTGATCACAGAAGCTTTCTTAACCGAACATAACCGGGAATTGATGAAAGCATAAAGAAAAGCAGTGGGCTTTTCTTTATATAGTAGGCTCATCATATTAAAGCTCGTTTCATCTTTAAGGATGGATCGGGTTTTTTATTGAGGAAACGCTCCTCTTTTTGAATAAGTCTTCTTCATTTGAAGAAAATACGGAGAGGAAAGGAGTGGCTGCATTGAAAAAAGAATATAAGGAAAACACCTCGACGATTCGGAATTTTGAAACCGAGGATTACCATAAGAATAATGACGTTTCAAAAGGCCTCGCTACGACTCATGAGCAAGTTAGTGATACCTACATGTCAGGGGAAATTGTACCGTCGAAATATGAAAGGACTCTGCCAAGAAATACGGCAAAAAAACCTGAATAACGTTCAATCCCAGTGATCAATGAAAAGGCATGCCGATATGGGTGCATTTTTCATTGCCGTCCCAAAGGGCTGCCTATTCCCATAACAGAGTGCAGCCGAGTTAAAACATAGCACGTTTCCTCTCATTCATTGCCCTTACTAAAAATCACTCCTTTTAAAGTTGCTGCATAAAGTAGTGGGGCAGTGACTATTTTAAGATGGAGTGTGAGCGATGATTTATCATGTGAAAGAATGACAGTATCACGCTAAGCCAGAACGTCCAGACCCCGTCTATGCAAAAAATTGCAGGAAGTGTTGGGGGATAATTTTGTGAGGTATCGGCAGCACTTCAGTATTTATTTCAATATGTAGCACCTCGTGCCATTTGTAAAAGCAACGGCATTAAAATAGGATATCCCTCTATCCATGCTGAAGAGCAATATAGCTTCGTCGCCAAATATGTGTTAACTTTTTCTTTTTCAAGAAATCAGATGAAACCATGGAAGAAGTTTTACTTATAAGGGTAGAGGAGACCTCCTCTTCCATGAAGAAAATACAGCCAGGCTAAACTCATTCAAAGGATAGGTACAGAAGACCTTCCACGGAATGGCAGATGGCATATTTCCCTTTTTTCTTGAAAGAACAGCCTTATTACGAAAAAATGAAAAGAAGGACCGGCTTCTCCTTTTGAGAAATCGATTCTTCTTCTTTTATCCTACTTTACAAAAATCGTTTTCGAATACTTGGCGGCGGCAGCATACAGCTTTCTTTTTGATCAACCCATTTATAACGATTCTTGGCAATCTAATCATAAACGATATGCCGAATCGGACGTGGAATAAGGATAAAGGCGTGAAATAATTTCCAGCAAATAAAATGGTTGAATTCATTCTAATCCTTCTAGAGAGAGTCATGTTGGAACCTTCTTATATAGAAGGTTTCAATCATAATCTCCTTTTTGTTCCATAAGTAGAGGCAAAAATGTGGGGAGGGGAGGAAAGAGTCTGAGTAAACACTTCGGATAGGCCATCCTTTAGTTTTTATCAATTGTCTTTTTCCATGAACAGGAAGAGCAGAAGCAAAATGCCTCATTCAGGCATTTTGCTTCTGCTCTTATATGTTCCTTGTTCCGTATCGAATTTATTGGGTTTCTCCCAAAGAGAGTTCACTTATTTAGAAGTTACTTTTTTAGCATCTAAATCATGATGTAAGGCAGTAGGTGGAATTTCTGGATTAGGAATCTGTCCTTGCGCTACGGGTTCCATAACGTAGACGTAATCGCCTGTTCCATCTGGTGCGCTTCCTGTTGCCCAAAGGCCTTCAGCAGATTCTGCCCCTTCCGAAAGATTCCAAAATTCATACGCTTGAGGCTGAGATTCCATTTCGGCTTCCGGAGGGAATGAGGCCGGCACAACCACGCCATTTTTCTCTTCAAATTCTTGAATCGCAGCCATCCACTGGTATTGATGGTAACGGTCGCGAGCCAGCATTTTACGGAATGTCGCCCGTACTCCTTCATCTTTTGTCATATGGTATAAACGAGCGACTTGAAGACGTCTCGCTACAATATATGCGCCATTCCAAGGCACACCATTGGAGTTGGTTGGCAGTCCGCCAAGACCGCTCACAAGTAAATGTTGAGGATTAAGCTTATTTGATTTTATTCCTCAAGGCGGGGGTGACGCTGCGAAAGGGCACCGCTGTCCGGGTGAGGGTATTACTATCGAAGTAATGAAAGCGAGCCTGGATTTTCTCGCGAACAAGGTGGAGTTTGAAGTCCCGGATCAAGATTTAAGCTACAGTTTGGTCAAAATGCCGACATTGCCTGAAAGCGGATTTGTCATGTGTAAGATTAGACAAAGAGGCTTCCTTTCGTAAGGATAGCTTTATACAGATAAAATGGTAACGGATTCGATTAGCGGCCTCATTTTTGCTCTGTGTCCCACACATAGAGCAAGTTTCACCTCTATTTTCATACATATTGAAGGACAGGAGGTTATTGAACTACTGTAAAAGGGACCGCCAGTATAAGTTTACTTTTTTTAGTACTTGATTTGGAATTAAGAAGATCCCCGAAAAATTTGACGAGCCGGTATTTCCCTGGTGGAAGGTCATTTTCTAAGTAAGGATCGAGAGAAACCGTTTGGGCAAATGATTCATATGGACGGAGTGAAATACTTCCGGTTTCAAATGCATTTGTTTTAAAAGGAACAGAGTACCATACCCCATTGATGTTTTTTTCGATCGCAAAAGGTTCACCATGTGTAAGCTCAAACTCGCTTTCGTTTAAGATTGTAAACGTGATTTCTTTCTCCGACGTTTTATACCGTTTCTTTTCTATCTTTAACATGACTCCATTTTGTGACTGTAGGATCTGTTGAATGGGGGCTTTTTCAGTCCGTTTTTCATCGGCTGTTGCGGTCGTTTTCCCCTCGTTTAACTGACAGGCTGTTAAAAAAAAGACAGTTAGCAGTAAAAAGAGGAAAAGAATAATCGGTCTGTTCATCAAAATTTCTCCTTTAGGCAGTCGTACAAGCTGTTCCCTCTGAATAAGATGCAAAGACACATTTTAACGGAGGGCTACTTTATGAATTCACTCTTGACCTATCTCTTTTTAGGCATATCGTTAGCTGCACCGGTAGGCCCTGTTAATGCGGCGCAATTGGATACGGGCATTAAAAATGGGTTTTTTCATGCCTGGGTTTTTGGTCTTGGTGCTTTAGCAGCTGATGTCCTGTATATGATCCTAGTTTATTTTGGCGTCGGCCAATTTATTGGGCTGCCGTTTATGCAAACTCTTCTCTGGTTATTTGGCTGTTTTGTTCTCACGTATACCGGTATCGAAAATTTACTGACGTTGCATAAAATTGAGATGGACATACGATTCGGCAGGAATATCCCACTTAGACGATCCTTGCTATCTGGATTTTTTATGTCTTTGTTAAACCCGCTTACAATCCTTTTTTGGCTGGGCATCTATGGTTCGGTTCTGGCGGAAACAGCCGACGCCTTTACAAAAAATCAAGTCCTGATTTCCAGTATGGCTATTATATTGGGCGTTCTTTTATGGGACTTAACGATGGCCATTCTATCCAGCGGTGCCCGGAGCGTTTTATCCACTCCATTGTTGAAAACCATTTCTATTGTTTCTTCTATCTCCATGATAGGCTTCGGCATTTACTTTGGTATTGAGGCATATCAGGTACTATTTTGATCCGATTACGCAGGGCTTTCCTTCATCTCTTCTTTTTTCCATCTTTTACGAAGGAACAAGACGACAACACCGATTACAGTGATAAAGCCTAAACTGATAAAAAATCCAGGCCGGCTTGTCGGGTGAAAAAGGGTGCCGCTAACGGCCAAAAAGACAAGGATCATCCCGATTACTCTTTTCACTTTGTCCCCGGAAGACAGCTCAATTAACCGATGATAAAACAGTAAAATAAAAAACCAATTATAAAGCAGCATAAGCCCCGCCGCGGTTGTAATGTATTCATACACTTTATCGGGCAATAATAAAGAGGAAACAATGGAAAGAATAAGCCCAACGGACGTTAAAGCGACAGCAGGAAGCGGTACTTTTAACTTCTTTTTCGTTTGTTTACTAAAGATCGCTGGCGCGTCTCCTTCTTCCGATAACGTCAACAAAATCGTCGTAACGGAAAACAGCGAAGCAGACATCGTTGAAAACCCGGCAATAATGATTGCTCCGTTAAACACGTGCGGGAAAAAGTCAAGATTATAAGTAGCTAATGCGACAACAAACGGACTTTTATCCGCTTCAAACGCCGTCCAAGGAATCAATAATAAGGCTAATGAAAGAGCCGTCACATAAATTAATGCGAGCAACCCAAGCATCACTTTTCCCGATTTCGGCGCATCTTCTTTATTACGGAGATGGATGGCCATGACGCCCATTACTTCAATTCCTCCATGGGCGTAAAAGGCAAATAAAAGAGAACTCCAAAAACCAATTCCGCCATTCGGAAAAAAGGCATTTACCGAACGGGGAAGGCCTTCTTTTGGACTGCCATCGATCACCCCTGTCAGTGCTAAAACGGCAATGACAATAAACATAAAAATAGCAGCCGTTTTTGTTACGGCAAAAATACTGGCTAATTTGCCAAATGCCTTTGTTCCAATAAAAAGAACAAGGAGGCCACAAACGGCAAATCCTAATGCAAGCATCCATAAAGGAATATAAGGAAACCAAAACTGTGACAAAAGAGAAATCGCCGTAAGCTGACTGCCGATGATTAACATTTCCGAACACCAATATACCCAGCCGCTGCTAAACCCGGCCCATCGTCCATAGGCTTTTTTGGCATAGGAGCGAAAAGAGCCTTTTTGCGGATCTTTTGCGGACATTTTAGCCAGCGCTTGAAAGACAATATACGTTCCACATGAAGCCATTAAAAACGCTAAAATGACAGAAGGGCCTGTCATTTGAATAGCGATGCTGGACCCGAGGAAAAATCCTGTGCCAATAATACAGCCTACCCCAATAAGGGAGAGCTGCCACCAGGAAAATTTTTCTTTATCTGTACTGCCGCCGCACACATTTTTCTCCATATGTATACACCTCCTCATGAAAATAGGCTCTCACAAGGAAATGGATTTATGTAAATGAAGTGTTGGGAAAAAATGAGGTTAGTCCCTTATAAAACAAGTCAGAAACCTGTACCTATCTGTATAAAAAGAATAAGCGGGGAAAGCATACAGGTAATGTTCAAAGATAAAGTACAGTTGAATTGAGGGGCATGTATGGAGAAAAGCGCAGACAAAGTGAGTATATGGTGTGTGGTAAGTATGGCCTCTATCCCTCTTGTGATGACACTCGGAAATTCCATGCTTATACCGGTGCTGCCGATATTGGAAAGAAAGGTTGGGATTACATCCTTTCAATCGAGCATGATTATTACAAGCTATTCGGTAGCGGCTATTTTACTGATCCCTGTAGCGGGCTATTTATCAGACCGTTTAGGAAGGAAAAAAGTGATATTGCCCAGTTTGATTCTGGCGTTAATGGGGGGGCTCATTGCCGGGTTTGCTTCCTGGAAAATGGAAGACCCTTATACATGGATTATTATTGGAAGGGTTTTGCAAGGGATAGGGGCATCAGGGGCTATGCCGATTATCTTGCCGCTTGTAGGCGATTTATATAAAGATGATGACGAAAAAACAAGTTCCTGTTTAGGTATTATCGAAACGTCCAACACATTTGGAAAAGTATTAAGTCCCATCTTGGGTGCCGTATTTGCAGCGGTTTTATGGTTCTTACCGTTTTTCTCCATTTCCGTGTTCAGTTTGATTTCCATCGCCCTTATTTTTTTCTTTGTGAAAGCACCGAAAGAAAAAGAGGAGCCAAAAAAGTTAAAAGAATTTGTGGGCAATACGAAAAAAACGTTTAAAAAGGAAGGAAAATGGCTGCTTGCCGTCTTTCTTATTGGTGCTTTTGTCATGCTGATTTTATTTGGCGTGTTATTTTTTTTATCTGAAAACCTGGAAAAAATGCATGATTTGAAAGGAATAAAGAAAGGATTCGTTCTAGCCATTCCGCTTTTTTTTCTATGTGTCGCTTCTTTTATTACCGGCCGCAATATTAAAGGGAATTTGTCAACAATGAAAAAAATGATGATCATTTGTTTAATTGTCTTGTCAGTGAGTGTCGCTTTTGTTGGCTTTACAAGCGAAAAACTGATCTTGCTTTTAGTTGTTACGAGCATTGTCGGGATAGCCATCGGCGTATTGCTGCCTATTCTCGACGCCATTGTAACAGAAAACATCGAAAAGCAGGAGAGAGGCACGATCTCTTCTTTTTACAGCTCGTCCAGATTTATCGGGGTAGCGGCAGGTCCGCCAATTATGTCGCTCGTGATGAAAAATTATCTTAATGTCAGCTATATCACAGCAAGTGTATTAGGAATCTTCTTTTTATTCATTGTCATCAAATTTATTAAAGTCGATGAAATCGAGAACTAAAGGAATATAGATAATAAATAATAAGGGCCAAACAGCCGTGTGGGCTGAATTTGGTCCTTTTTTGTGTAGGGTATGAAGATGTTGAAATGAGCATAAATAGAATAAGAGAAAATAATTGAAATTGTCAGTAGCCTATGATCTTATAGAGAGTAGGCTGTTAGTATTTTTAGTACATAATCCGAATTTTTGAGGTGAGGTATGGCTTATAAAGCAATTGTACTGGATCTGGATGGTACCGTATTAAATGAAACTAATAAGGTGAATGAAACGCTGAAAAAGTACTTAATCGAGCTTAGAGAAAGTGGAAAGTTGATTTTTATTGCAACGGGAAGAACGTTAAAAGAGGTAAGAGACGTTTTGCCAATTGATTTGGAAGTGGACGGATTGGTGACTGCAAATGGAATGGCCGCATTCATTGGAAAGAAGCAGATTGTCGAACATGCTTTGCCGCCCGAACTTGTCGAAGAGTTAGTTGCCAAAGCGGCAGCGGGAGAAATTTATTATGAAGTTCATCCGAATGATGGGGCAAGAATGGCGTTGCTCCAAGATAAAGACTATATGATTAAACAGATTATAGAGCCAAAGCCGGAGACAGTTGAAGAAAATGAATGGCTGTCAAGGCAGGATGCGATGCAGGGGAAAATAGACTGGCTAAAGCAGTTGGATGTAAAAAGTGTCGCCAAGATCTATTTTTTCAGCAGAGACATGAAAGCGATTCAGGAATGGAAAGCAGATTTGGAGCAGCTAAAGAAGCATACTCCTTTTACAACAGCTTCATCTACTCATCACAATGTGGAAGTAACAGTGGAAAATGTGTCCAAAGCAACAGGCATCCAACTGTTTCTTGATCAATTCCAGCTGTCCAAAGAAAATATTCTGGCGATAGGCGATGGAGAAAATGATCTTCCTCTGTTTAAGCTCGCTGGGCATTCCGTTGCTATGAAAAACGCTACTGATTTTGTGAAAGAACAGGTAGATGAAGTGACAAAGTATCCTTATACCGAAGATGGGTTATATCGTTTTTTGAAGGAAACGTTTTAGACGTTAAGGAGAAAGAGCCCAATGTTCTGACCACTCCGAAGGCTAAAGCCATAGGTTTTTTTTACAAACGTCCCACTTGCAACATCCCGACTGTTTGACGTTTCGCGTGATAACGAGTGTAGATTATGAAAGGAGGAGCATAACGTGAACGAAGTAATTCAAGTGTTGAACAATCATCGATCAATTCGCGATTTTCAACCAAAACCTGTAACAGAAGATCAAATCGCCGTCATGATGAGGGCAGCTATGGCCGCGCCGAATTGGGTGAACGGACAACAGGTGACGATTATCGAAATTCAAAATAAAGAAACGAAACAGGAACTGTCTGTTTTGGCTGGCAATCAAACATGGGTGAAGGAAGCCCCTGTCTTTTTTGTGTTTTGTCTAGACTTTTACCGGGCAAAGCTCGCAGCAGAAAAACATAATCGGTCATTGGAAATCGTCCATAATATTGAATTTGCGCTTGTCGGATCGACCGATGTAGGCATTGCATTATCAAATACGATCGCAGCAGCGGAATCAATGAACCTAGGTATTGTTCCGATTGGAGGGATTCGCAAGGATGCTCAAAAAGTGATTGAACTGCTCGATTTGCCGGAGTATGTTTTTCCTGTGACGGGTCTTGCCGTGGGGCATCCGGAGAGTTTTCCGGATCAGAAACCAAGACTTCCCATTCGTGCCGTTCATCATAAGGAAAAGTACCGAAAAGAACATGTACAACAGGACATAGATGCATACGATACGACGTATAGCCATTATTTAAATGAACGAACGAATGGAAAAGAGTCGGCGAATTGGTCCGAGAAAACAGCGGCTTTTTATGATACCGGTTTTGAAGCGTACGAAAAAAATGTGCCTCCTGCGTTGAAAAAACAAGGCTTTACCTATGAGTAACGTACATTCGATCATGTAACAAAATAGCTAAATAAGAGAAAAAGGGTTACATATTCGGTTGTTCCGGATTGTAACCCTTTTTCTATTGAATAAAATTTTTAAAAGACGTGCTTCATCTTATTTTTCTATACTCTCTGTTTCCACCCATGATTGAGACCATTTTTCTATTTCTTTCAAAATCGGTTCTAACGAGAAGCCTTTTTCCGTTAATGAGTATTCGATACGAACGGGTGTTTCTGGTATGACATCACGCTTTACAATGCCCTGATGTTCTAGATCTTTTAATCGTTCTGACAAAACTTTTCCGCTGATCGCAATAGAAGATTGAATGGTGCCGAACCGTTGCGGACCGGACAATAATTGATAGATAACCAAAGCCGTCCAACGCTGACTTAGAAGCGAGATGGCTTTTTCAAATCGTGGACAAATAATGGATTGATTCATGTTCTCACTCCTCATATACAGTATATCATATTATAATTTGATATTAAGTTATTTTTTATAATGAAATTACTTGACGTAATGAACTTATAAAAATATAATAACTTACATAAAGTAACTAAGGAGGAGAATAACATGATGAATACGCATGAAGCAGGTACCGTTCTTTTGCGTGCTATTTTAGGTCTTACTTTTTTCATTCACGGATTATCGAAGCTTCAGGGGGGAATAAGTAATACGGTTGGCTTTTTTGACAGTATTGGCATTCCAGGGTTTTTAGCTTATATCGTTGCATTTGTAGAGTTAATCGGTGGTATTGCATTGATACTAGGATTGGGAACACGAATTGTTTCTATATTGTTCGTTGTTATTATGCTTGGAGCCATTTTTTCAGTGAAACTCTCTGCAGGATTTCTTGGCAACGGTCAAACAGCAGGGTATGAACTGGAATTAGTATTGCTCGCTATGTCCATTTATTTTGCTGTTGCAAACGGTTCTCGTTTCTCACTAGATAACAAATTCTTTCGTTCTGGGGAAGAAAAATAAAACAGGGGGTCATCAATATGGGATTTCATCGTAAACCAAATACGTTTGTAGGTCATGTATCGATTAAGGTGCAAAACTTAGATCGTTCTCTAACGTTTTATCAAAACGTGATCGGCTTTCAAATTTTAGAACAAACGAAAACAACAGCTAAATTAACTGCTGATGGCAAAACGAGTGTGTTGTCAATTGAACAACCAGAAAACGTTGAACCGAAACAAGGAAAGACGACAGGCTTATATCATTTCGCCCTGCTTCTCCCTAAACGCTCTGATTTAGCTAAAATTGTGCAACATTTTGCGGAGATCGGTTTGCGATTTGGGTCATCAGACCATCTTGTAAGTGAAGCTCTATATGTATCCGATCCAGATGGAAATCAAATTGAAATCTATATAGACCGCGATCCTTCCGAATGGGATTGGCGTAACGGTGAAGTGGCAATGGCCGTTGATCCATTGAATTTTGCAGACCTTCTTTCTGGTGGGAAGCAGCAGTCATGGAAAGGCTTACCGGCTGATACAGTTATGGGACATCTTCATTTACATGTATCCGAATTGAAAAAAACAGAAGAGTTTTATGTTCAGGGACTTGGTTTCGAAGTGGTGAACCGATACGGTACTCAGGCACTTTTCATCTCTACAGGTAAGTACCATCATCACATCGGATTAAACACATGGAACGGCGTTGGAGCTCCTGCACCTAAGAAAAACAGTGTAGGACTCAGCTCGTATACGCTCGTTTTTGCAGATGAAGCAGCGAGAAATAAAGTGATTGAGCAGCTGCGGCAAATAGGCGCTGCCGTGACAGAAGAAAATGATGTTTATGTCACGGCTGATCCATCAGAAAATGAAATTCGTTTAGTCATATAAAGTCCTACTTGGAGGAAAGTATAATGAAGGAAGAGCGTGCATTAAACAACTCCAGTTTTGAAATCGGTATTTATACGCTTGCCGATATAGGGCCAGATCCTTATACCGGTAAAGAAATTAGTGCAGGACAGCGTTTGAAAGAAATCATAGAAGCTGCGAAACTCGCTGATGAGGCTGGACTTGATGTTTTTGGGGTTGGTGAACATCACCGTTTAGATTATGCCGTCTCTGCACCGCCGGTTGTTTTGGCTGCGATTGCGCAAGTAACGAAACGGATTAAATTGACGAGTGCCACGACGGTATTAAGTACAGTCGACCCTGTCCGCTTATTTGAAGACTTTGCGACGTTGGATCTGCTGTCAAACGGACGTGCTGAAATCATCGCCGGACGAGGGGCGTTTGTAGAATCCTTCCCGCTATTTGGCTATAACGTCAATGATTATGACGAATTATTTGAAGAAAATATTGAGTTGTTTTTAAAACTGAACAATCATGAAAAAATCACATGGAACGGCCGCTTTCGCCCAGCACTTCGGCATGCTGAAATTGCACCTAGGCCTGTTCAACAGCAACTGCCCCTATGGATTGGGGTGGGCGGAACTCCTGAGAGTGCTGAACGAGCAGGCAGATTGGGAACAGGTATGGCTTTAGCAATCCTCGGCGGAGATCCGATTCGTTTTAAGCCGCTCGTGGATATTTACCGCAGAGCAGGCCTTGCATCCGGACACAATGTGAACGATTTGAACATAGGTGTTACGGGGCACGCATACATTGCGGAAACAACTGAGCAAGCAAGAGAAGAATTTTATCCTTACTATTCAAATTATTGGGGATATGTAAATCGTCAGCGAGGAATGAACACACGAATGTCTCGAGCAGATTTCGAGCAGATGTCAAGTACAGACAGCGCCTTATTCGTTGGCAGTTCACAGCAAATAATCGAAAAGGTTATGCATCAATACGAATTGTTCGGGCATCAGCGATTTATCGCTCAAATGGATATCGGCGGGCTGCCGTTTACTAAAGTCACCAAAAATATTGAACGATTAGCAACAGAAGTCGCTCCAGTTTTGAGACGGGAAATCTGCAAGTGATCATGATAGAAAATGATGAATAGAAAGGACTCTGCAAAGTATTTGCAGAGTCCTTTTACATATTTCAATAACGGATTTTGGGCACATATTGCGAGCCATAAAGCAGGACTCGGCAAGCCACCGGCCTGAATAGAGTAAACGTGATGTGGCTGCCTCAAAAACAGTGAATACTTGCACCTAACGCTTTTTGAATAGGCTCTTTTAAACAATAGTGTTGATAAAATGAGCCAGAAATCAACAGAGGTATGTAACAGATTTTTTGAATAAATAAAAATATACAGGGCAAGCCTTGTAGGATGAATGATGATAAAAGGAGATGAAGACATGTTTTCATTGCGTGGGGATGTTCATAAAATTTATCTACGGCTAAAAAAAGTAGCTGAAGAGGAACATACTTTTAATCAGATGAAGGAACTGAAGGAAATTGATGAAATTCAGTGTCTTTATCAATCGATTGATAGCTGTATATTAAAAAAAATTCACTATCGCATGATCAAAGAAAAAACGGGTTCGGGGACTATTCCGATTTTTGTCACGGCTATCCCGTGGCTTTGCTTTCTGTTTGCTAAACAGCTGCAACAATTTCTTTTCGATGGGGGGGGCCTGCTTTGGGTTTTTTTTGTTGTCATTTATATTACGATCCTTGTCATCAGTGTCATTCTTCACTTTCATGAAAAATCATGGGCAGCTGTTCATATAGAAATCATTCAAGATATATTAAAGAAAAGAAATGAATAATCCTTTACCTAAACAGATAAGTAAAGGAAAGAATGGTACCCATGACGACGAGCAGCGTAATAAGCACAATGAAGATTACTACTTTATGTCCTTTCAACTTAAAGCCTCCTAGAATGGTGACAGTCGTGACCGCAGATACTGATTGGACTGCGTATTAAAAGGGAATGAGAGTCATCGATAAGGCGAAAAAGGATAGAATAAAGCGGATGAGGTCGCTTTGCTCTATCCTTTTTTTCGACTTGTTTCATAGCTCTTATCCTTTATTTTTGAGACGAACGACTTCTTGTTGAAGCCAATCTTCAAACACTAACCAATTTTCTTCTGCTGGACGCGTCAAAAATTCCTGGTAGCAAATGGAGTGGAGACCAGAGAGCATCCCATAGGTTATTCCTTTATTGAATTCATCATCCTGCTGCTTGTCCAATTCCCGGGACTTCATCCATTTTTCAATTAAGTGGACCTTTGCTTTTTCGTATTCCGTCATTCCTTATACCCCCAGTATGTCCATTTTGTTCACGAGTTCATTTTACCATAGGACTAGCAAAATACTCTACTCTCAATGCCTATGCCAGCCATGAATTCACCTTCCTATTTTAGGTGTTCAATAGGCAGCAGAATGTTTTGATCCACCATATTATTTGTCAAACATTGTCGGAGGCGTTATGATTTGGAGTGAACGTGATCCCGTATGCTTCACGTATAAGTTGCTTACAATAAAAGTTCATTTAGTTAAACGAGGAGGAGTTTTGCAAATGAGTAAACGTTTTGACGGTAAAGTCGTATTAATGACAGGTGCAGGTTCTGGTTTAGGTCAATCGTCTGCTTTACAAGTCGCAAAAGAGGGTGCAAAACTTTCGCTAGTGGATTTAAATAGTGATTCTTTAGAGGCAACCAAAAAATTAGTGTTAGAAGCGGCACCAGAAGCAGAAGTGCTTCTTATTACAGCTGATGTATCGAATGAAGAAGCGGTTCAAAATTATGTGAATAAAACAGTTGAAAATTACGGCAAAATTGATAGCTTCTTTAATAACGCAGGAATTGAAGGAAAGCAGAACTTGACGGAAGATTACGGCATTGACGAGTTCCGTAAAGTCGTGGGCGTGAACTTAAACGGTGTCTTCTTTGGGATGAAATATGTGTTAGAAGTGATGAAAAAACAAGGCGCTGGATCGATTGTAAATACAGCGTCTGTTGGGGGAATTCGGGGTGTTGGGAATCAGTCCGGATACGCAGCAAGTAAGCACGGTGTTGTCGGATTAACAAGAAACTCGGGCATTGAATACGGACAATACGACATTAGCATTAACGCGATTGCGCCAGGGGCTATTATGACGCCAATGGTTGAAGCGTCATTGAAACAAATGAGCGAGGACAATTGGGAAGAAGTTGGAAAAGAATTTGTTAGTGTCAACCCAATGAAACGTTTCGGAAAACCAGAAGAAGTCGGCCATTTAGTCGCGTTCTTATTATCCGATGAAGCAAAGTTTATCAATGCAGCGGTTATTCCGATCGATGGCGGACAATCTTACAAGTATTAAAGTGAACGAATTGTAAAGAATAGAGAACTTTAAAAATAAGGAAGAACACATATGATCTCTAACTAATATGTGTTCTTCCTTGATCTTTTTAGGATGCATTTGACTGATCGGTTATGCGATTCGGCGAATTTACAGATTTTCCGAATGGGGAAGCCCATCGTCTTTAGACAGAGGATGAGAGTGAGGTCGAACAAGGGGTGTCCTTTTGACACGTTAATTGTTCGAATTTTTTGTTTTTTTTTGGCGCTTATCCTTTGCGGTAAGAACATATATTCTGTTATAATGAACGTATCAAACAAGGAAGGAGGATACCGATATGTTTGTCACACATTCTTTTCGAATTCCTTATGATTCAAACCTATACGACGAATTAAGAATGATGCAGCGGGAAGCCGCCTCTGTCTGGAATGACATCGTTCGAGAAGCGACTTCTTATTATTTCACGTGTAAAAAGTGGCTGAGTAAAACAGAGATTCAAGCCATCCGAAAACAAACCTACGATCTTCATTCTCAAACCGTTCAAGCGATTGCGGATAAATACGCGGCGAACCGTGAAACGATCCGGCAGCTGCGAAAGACGGACAAAAAAGCCAAATATCCGTGGCGAAAAAAATATTATTATTGTATTCCGTTAAAAAAAGCGTCCATGACCATTTCAAAAGACGCCATCACGATCAAGAAAGCGGAATATGGATACGCTCTTTCAGACTTGTTAACAAAAAAGAAAAAGAACGCGTGGACGGAAAAGGTTCCAAAGAAAAACATGGCAGTGGTCATTCCCAATCGATCCGAAGAAGACTTGGAAACGTGCAACTATGCAGAAATCGTGTGGCGAAACGGAGCGTATTGGTTTTGTTATGCGGTTTCTGTTCCTGAAAAAGATCTTTCTGTGTATGACAGGAAGGTAGCCGGTGGCGATTTAGGGGAAATCCATGTGGTCACGGTAGCAACAGAGGAGAAAGCCTTGTTAGTATCCGGACGGGCGATGCGCAGTCTTTCCCAATTTCGTGTAAAGGCATTAGCGGATTTAAGCAAGAAAATGTCTCACTGCAAAAAAGGATCGAACCAATGGAATAAATATCGGCAAGCGAGAATACGTATCCGTCAAAAAAGCAAGAATCAGCTCGAACAATTGGAACATAAGACAACGAAAGAAATTGTGGCGTTTTTAGAAGAAGAACACGTCACGAACTTTGTGATCGGGAATGTATCAGGCATCGAAAAAAACACGAAGGAAAACAGCCAAAAGAAACGAAAGACAAACAAAAAACGAAGACAACAGCTTTCTTTGTGGAATCAAGGGAAAATCAAGCAAAAACTCACATATAAAGCACAGTTAAAAGGCATCCAAGTAGAAGAAACAGAAGAAAGCTATACGTCACAAGACTGTCCATTTTGCGGCGGCCGGCACCATGCCAAAGGACGAAATTTCACTTGTGCTGTTCACAAAACAGAAATCCATCGGGATGTAAACGGCGCGCAAAACATTGCCCGTAAACAACACCACGTGGACGTGAAACCGCTTTTATCGGTGATCTACAAGCAGCCCGTTTGGTATAAACGGTTTTTGTCAGAGGAACAAAGACAAAAAACAAAATACCGAAACGATCGACCGAAAAAAGAAAAATGTATCGCCAGTCGGATGGCGTAGTCGGCACAGACCTTGTCCTCTTGAAGGACTGTTTTTCTCTCGAGAGTTGTTCGCCTAAGTTTCACCTCTGCCTCTTTCGATGAAAGAAGGTAAGTGGGATGTTCGCGAAAAAGAACCCCATGGCTTCAGCCGTGGGGAGTGGTCAGGGTAGATGTTCAACACGCTTATGAAGCACGGAAACAATAAACGTAAAAGAGGGTAAAGGTCTCGTCTAATAAACGAGACCTTTACCCTTTCGATATAGTTGGTTCAAGAGAAAATCGCTTACTGTTGTAATTCAGCGCTTTTTGAGAGATGTCCCCTTGTTATAAGTTCTATATTCTTTCGGTGATTTCCCAGTGACTTTTCTGAAAATTGTTGTAAAGTAGTTACAATTGCCATACCCTACTTGTTCAGCAATCTCATATATTTTCAAGTTTGTTGTTAATAATAAATGTTGTGCTTCAGCGATTCTGCAATGAATTAAGTAATCAATTGGTGAATAACCTGTGAACTTTTTGAAAGTACGAGACATGTAGTATTTACTTATATAAAAGTTCTCAGCAATATCGTCTAAAGAAATATTCTTTTTCAAGTTTTTCTGAATGTATGTTTTAATTTCGATCGTTAGTCCCTCTTCTTTATTTGTTAGATACGTATAATCTTTTAATTTTGTGATCCGTAGTAACAATACAATTAGATTTACTAGCAAATTGTCACATATACTTTCAAATCCGATTAGCCGAGAAGCGTTTTCTTCAAATATCTCTGCCATGTAACGTTCAATTTTATGAGAATATTCTTCTCCAGTATGAATGACTGGTTTTATGTCTAACGGGATCAAATAACCCTCATCTAATCCTTCTATGAGAAGATTTTTTACTCCGCAAATATAGGTTTCTAACGGATCGAATGGGTGGGAAAACTCCTCATGTGCTACTCCTTTGTTATAAATAAGAATATCGCCTTGCTGGGCATAATAGGATTGGTTATTAATAATAAATGTACCTGATCCTTTACTAATATAAATAATCTCACAAACGTTCTCATGTTTATGACTAGAGTATTTCCAATCAGGTTCATTACTAACTTTCCCTGTATAGTCAAGAGAGGGCAAATTCCCTGAATTGAAAATTTCACTTTGGTTAGAATAGTTTGTTTTTATTATCTCCAACATGGTTACAATCCCCCTCTATAAAGTTTATTGGCAATTATAGGACCGAGAGACAATCACTCCGATTTACCCTTTACTTTTCAAAAAAAACACAAAGGATGAACAAGATAAATATAATTTAAAACAATGATTAAAAATATATATAGTATTTAGAAAAATGTCAAAATATTTATTTAAGTTCATGTAAAAAGATATATTTTGCTAAGTGTATGAATGGATTATCAATTCGAGGAAAACTCCATCCCATATTATGCTGCCTATCAATTTGATGATAGACGTTATTTATGTATCTATAAGATCGTTCTCTCCCCATTTTACTAATTAGTGTATTAAAAGAGATAAGCTTTGTTTTTCGCTATGGACTTTAATTTATTCGGCGATTAATAGTCTAACATACGTGTGAATATATAGTTATTTTGATGAATTAATATACATATGGAATAGCCGATTGATAGGGAATTTTTGTTTCGAAAAACGGTAATAATAAGCTTTATAAGACATGAAGGTCTAAAGTTTCAAATTTCATGCGAGAATTTTTATTCAAAAAAATGTTGTTTTCATATCGATTTTTAAATTGCTGAAAATTGAGTTTAAAATAGAATGTCAATAATGGTTAAGGGCAAGATAGTGTAGTTTTTGAAAAAAAATGACAAGATACTTAATTTTAAAAATTTTATTTGTCAACTAGAATACAGTCATGCACCAAGCAAAGAATGATACGAAAGAGGGGGCATAAAGAAGCGATTTGTGTTTATGAAAAGAGACAAACAAAAAATAATTTTGCGTCTCATTAGTTATTAGTTTTCAATATATTATCTAAATATTCAGAAAAAGGAGTGTTTAATTTGTCTAATGATGTGAATGTAATTGAAACATTGGAAGATAAGGCTTGTGATATTCGCAAAAAAATATTGACTCTTGCCCATCATGCAGGTTCTTTGCATGTTGGAGGGGATTTTTCTATGACGGATTCTTTGGTAGCGCTTTATTATTATGCGATGAATCATGATCCTCAAAATCCAGAATGGCCCGAGAGAGATCGATTTGTGCTAAGCAAAGGGCATGGGGCCGGAGGATTGTATACCATTTTAGCGGATATGGGCTACTTTGATGAAGAAGAATTAATGACTACTTATGGTCTGCTAGATAGCAAATATGGAATGCATCCTTGTAAAGATACAGTTCCTGCGGGGATCGAGATGTCTACAGGATCGCTTGGACATGGTTTATCAGGATGCGTAGGTATGGCTCTTGCAGCAAGAATGAATGACGAAAAATTCAGGATATTCACGCTAATAGGCGATGGTGAGTCAAACGAAGGTTCTGTCTGGGAAGCAGCGATGTCAGCTAGTCATTTTAAGCTTGGAAATATTGTAGCCATTATTGATAGAAATTCATTGTCATTAGATGGAAATACAGAAGAAGTTATGGGGATAGAACCACTAGAGGACAAATGGGAAGCATTCGGTTGGAATACCGTTAGAATTGATGGCCATGACATGTCAGCTATGGTAGATACACTGAATTCACTGCCTTCGGTTGATTCAGATAAACCAACTTGTATTATTGCTAATACTGTAAAAGGCAAAGGAATTCCTTTTATGGAAAACGACCCAGAATGGCATGCAGGTTCTGTTGATTCAGAATTACTTAAGACGTGTATGGAAATATTGGATAACTCAAGACATTCAAAACAAAAGGTTGAGGGGTGACTGATTTGACTAGTCAAGCAACAGGACAAACGATTAACTTTACTCAATGGTTTCACGAAGCAACAGCAAGAGAAGTGTATGGAAAAGAATTAGTAAACTTAGGTAAACAGAATAAGGATGTTGTCGTCATGACAGCTGATCTTATGCGTAGTAACAAGACAGGTGAGTTTAAAGATATGTTCCCTGATCGATTTTTCAACTTCGGCATTGCGGAACAAAACATGATGACTGCAGCAGCTGGAATGGC
This sequence comes from Domibacillus sp. F004, assembly GCF_057814295.1. Lineage (NCBI taxonomy): Bacteria > Bacillati > Bacillota > Bacilli > Caryophanales > Bacillaceae > Domibacillus > Domibacillus sp. F004. The sequence continues at coordinate 459,830 of NZ_JBVATB010000003.1, read as the reverse complement.
GATTGCAGGGAAAATCCCCTTCGTTTCAACATTTGCCGCATTTGCATCTATGCGAGCTTGCGAACAAGTGAGAACAGATATCGCTTATCCTAATCTGAATGTAAGAATTGTAGCGACTCATGCCGGTTTTACTGCAAATGGAGGAAATACTCATAATGCAATGGAGGATATTGCCATTATGAGAAGTATAGCCAATATGACAATTATTAACCCAGGAGATCCAAATCAAGTAGGAAAAGTGCTGCAAGCTTCAGCTGACCATAATGGCCCTATTTATATCCGAATTGGACGTGGCATGGAGCCTGTCGTATATACCGAGGATTATGAGTACGAAATCGGGAAAGCGATTACAGTAAAGGATGGAATGGACGCTACTATTGTTGGTACAGGCATTACTGTTGCGTATGCACTTGAGGCAGCGAACCGTCTAGCTGAAGAAGGCATCAATGTGAGAGTGATAGATATGCATACGATTAAACCGCTAGATACAGAAATTATTATGAAATCGGCTAAAGAAACAGGCATTATTGTTACGGCAGAAGAGCATAACATCATTGGTGGACTTGGAGGGGCTGTAGCAGAGTGCCTTGCGGAAGAGGGGACATTTGTTAAATTCAAAAGGTTAGGAATTCAGGATACATTTGTATCTATAGGACCGCCTGAGCAGCTCCATGCTAAATATGGTTTTGATAGTGAAGCGATTTATAATCAAGTAAAAAACATGTTGTAATCAAAGCATTCATTAAAGCTGAATACTATTAAATGACAAGTAAACATCCTTCTTTAAGAGAAAGGATGTTTACTTTCCTAAAGAAATGAAGTACGTATTATAGCCCGAACGTTCGAGATCTAATCCTTATTTATAATTGGCAAAAGACTTGCAAGAATGAAGGGATGAGTAAGAAGAAATTAATCATAAAACAACAAGGGGGGATAGCTTAATGAGTAACAATTCAATGACTCTAAATAATAAGGGAGTTGAAGGTTTAAATAAAAAGTTAACGTGGGGTATGATTGCTGTATTTTTCTTCATGGTAGGAGACGGCATTGAACAAGCTTTTTTATCAAAGTATTTGGTTGATTTAGGCTTTTCAGTCGGTGATGCAGCTCTTGTGTTTAGTGTATATGGGGTTACCTTGACAATTGCCTCCTGGCTTGCTGGCGTGTTATCTGAAATGTTTGGGCCGCGTCGTGTGATGCTAGCAGGTTTACTTATTTGGGTAGTATTTCATATTGGTCTGCTAACTTTTGGATTAGAGGCGAAAAATTACGGGATGATCCTGCTTATGTATGGAATCCGTGGTTTCGGATACCCGTTATTTGCTTTCTCTTTCTACGTATGGATTGCTAAGGTTGCACCAAACGAGAAACTTGGAACGATAATGGGATGGTTTTGGTTCGCATATGCTGGTGGATTAGGTTTTATAGGTGCCTATTATCCAAGTTTTACAATTCCACATCTCGGCTATATGGGTACTTTATGGTCTGCTATAGTCTTTATTCTTCTTGGTGGTATTTTAGGTGTCTTGATGGTGAAAAGTGGCTCAAGTCAAAATTCCCAGGAAAGCACGAATTCAGAAAAAGGCAAGTTTAAGAGTTTTCTTAAAGGAATTACGATTGTTTATGAAAACCCTAAGATTGGGATAGTTGGACTACTTCGCACCATTAATACAACTGCACAATACGGTTTCGTTGTTGTTTTACCCATTTATTTTACTGCCGTCATTGGTTTTACAATCTCTCAATGGTTGCTCATTTGGGGAAGTATGTCGGCCGTTAATATGTTTTTTTGCGTAATTTGGGGATACGTAGGGGACAGATTTGGAAGGAGATTCGTTATCACTTGGTTTGGATGTGTTGGAAGTGCGATTACAACACTTCTCTTCTATTACCTTCCATTGGCATTTGGAGAAGTATTTTGGGTTGCGGTGATGGTCTCAATGCTTTACGGAGTTACATTGGCCGCATTTTGCCCATTAGGAGCAATCGTACCAGGACTTGAACCTAAAAATACAGGAGCTGCTATGGCTATATTAAATTTAGGAGCGGGCCTTAGTACGTTTGTTGGACCAAGCATAGTAGGTTTAATCGGCGGTGAAAATGTGCAAGCCGTTATGTGGACATTTGCTGCACTTTACGTTGTAGGTGCCTTTCTTAGCCTATTTCTTAAAGCAAGCAGGGAAGAAAGTGTAAACAATGAAAAAGAGATGATGACTGGATAAAGTGAAACTTCATTCAGTGGAGGGGTTCTTCATTCCCCACTTATCCTTTTTTCTTTCCGAAGTCTTGAAGTGGGGATCTTACTGCCCGTTAATGCGGGATAAATGGTTAGATTCTTCATTTGAAATAGGGAAGTAACAATTTAGAGGAGGACGAAAAGATGGCAAAAACATTTATGGAAATGGTAGCAGAAGCTCGCGAACATGTACCTGGTATTAGTTCGGCTGAAGCAAAAGAGAGTATGGAGAAAAAGAAGAACACATTAGTTATCGATGTACAGGATGCATCGGATGTTGGTGCTTGCGGATTAATTCCAAGCAGTGTAAATATTTCACTTGGGATGCTGCCTATTCGTGCGGATCTTGAGCTGCCAGAACATTTACTGGAGCCACAGCTGAGTGATCGAAACAGATCTGTCATCGTTACTTGCGGCGCTGGTGGACAGGCGGCACTTGGAGCTTATCTCCTCAAACAAATGGGGTTTACAGATGTTTCCTATATTGAAGGGGGAACGGAATCGTGGAAGGCCGCTGGGTTTCAGGTGGATTTAATCTAATTATGTGAATGACAAGAAGCGAGTGTGAAACTACGGATCTTAACCTTGCCAATAAAGTGAAACTTCCATCAGTGGGGGTTTTACTGCCCGTTAATCTGCGATAAAACGGCGCCCATAACTAGAGATCTTATCTAGTTCACGTCAGTAGTCTTAAACAATCGTAATGGAGGAAATTTATTATGAAACTTTTTATTGATACGGCAAACTTACAGGATATTAAACAGGCGTATAAAATTGGTGTTTTATCCGGTGTCACAACAAATCCATCATTAGTCGCTAAAGAAGGGGTGAAATTCGAAGATCGCATCGCTGAAATTTTACAAGCAGTGCCTGAAGTCGAATCTGTATCTGCAGAAGTAACGCCTGATGCTGTTACTGCTGAAGAAATGATCGCAGAAGCGGAAGAATTGATTAAAATTAATGGCGGAGATCAAAACATTACAATTAAAGTGCCAATGACAGTAGCTGGCTTAGAGACAACTCGTTATTTGACTAAAAAAGGAATTAAAACAAATGTCACACTTGTCTTCACTGTGAACCAAGCGTTAGTAGCAGCTTGTGCTGGTGCAACATATGTTTCTCCATTCTTAGGTCGTTTAGATGATATTTCTGAAGATGGTGTACAATTAGTAGCAAAAATCGCTGAATTATTCCGCCTTCATAACTTAGACGCTCAAATTATTGCTGCTTCTGTTCGTCATCCAGATCATGTAACGCGAGTAGCAATGGCTGGAGCTCATATTGCAACAATGCCCTATTCAGTCATTGAGCAGCTGACGAAGCACCCATTAACGGATCAAGGTATTGAAAAGTTTGCTGTTGACTGGGAAAAAGCGCTCGTAAACTATACGGTAAGTGTGTAATAGAGTAACTTTTACACGTTAATGGGCAAGTGAGATCTCACTTTGGTTAACAATTAAGGACAACTTTGAAATATACTCAATCAATTTTGAAACGAAGGGATAGATATAGATGATGAAAGCAGCTGTTTGGTATGGTGAAAAAGATATACGAGTGGAAGAACGGGAACTACCTGCCGTTGGTTCTGATGAGGTGAAAGTAAAGGTCGCTTGGGGGGGAATTTGCGGCAGTGACTTGCATGAATACAGCCACGGACCGGTACAAATTCCTTATGAGGAAACAGATCCACTCACCGGCAACCAGGCTCCTTTAACGATGGGTCATGAATTTGCCGGAATCGTTGAAGAAACAGGAGAAAATGTTACCCTTTTCAAGCAAGGTGATCGAGTTACGATCAACCCGGGCATCACTTATGGCGAAAAAGAAGATCGTTTTGATATTTATGATGGTTACGCTGCCATCGGCCTACATACTGACGGAGGATTCGCCGATTATGTGGTCGTAAAAGAAAAGCATGTATATTCACTGCCGCATCCGCTTTCTTTAGAGGATGGGGCGTTGGTGGAACCGATGGCTGTTGGTGTCCAAGCGATCAAGGAATCCAATTTAACAATGGGACAGACGGTCGCCATTCTAGGTGCTGGCCCAATTGGCCTGCTCACAGTTATTGCAGCGAAAGCTGCAGGGGCTTCTAAAATTATTGCGCTGGACTTGTCCGAGGCTCGTCTAAAAAAAGCTAGAGAATTAGGTGCCACACATGTTATTAATTCTGGAGAAGAAGATCCTGTTAAAGCGGTAAAAGAAATCGTTCCTGATGGTGTGGATGTTTCCTTTGAAATAGCGGGAATCGGAGCGACATTTAACCAAGCCGTCAAAATGACACGATCCCGAGGTACGATGACTGTGGTTTCCATTTTCGCAAAGGAGATCGCATTTAATCCAATGTCCCTTACTACCTCTGGTGTAAAGATTACGTCGATATTTGCCTATGAACCGGATACTTTTCAGCAAACCATTGATATGATGGCAAATGGCCAATTGCGGCCTCAAGGTGTCGTAACAGACCGTATTGACCTTGACAACATTGTAAGAGATGGCTTTGAAGCACTGACAAACGACAAGTCTCAGGCAAAAATACTCGTCAAATTGAGCGGAGAGCAATAGTTTCTGAACAAAACAAAATATACTAAGCTTAGTAGCACAAACCAAGGCCATGGTTTGTGCTACTATTTTTTTATAGTAGAAATGAAGAACAGGTCGTGACAGCACTAGGATCTTGAGCTCGCAAAAAAACTGGCCTGCTTCACTGCCTTTAGATGAATCAGTTTCAGTATGTTGGATCCTCGAGATCGTGTATAAGAAAATGAAGAAAATGGAGCTACACTAAGTTAGATAGAAAAACTAGGGTCAATTAAAATTATATTTAACAAAGTTAGATAAAGTTCAAGAATCCCTATCATTACAAAATCATTATAATGGTAATGGAACAAGAACTTAAGAATAAGGATCATTTGACATTCATTAAACAAACGCAAAACCTAGGTTTTAGTAATAGTTTAAATGTAGTCAACATACTTGGTGTCCATCTGATATAAGGTAATAGCCCGAACACATAATGTAATATTACGTAGGATGTATTAACTCCAATAGGAGGAAATATATTATATTAGGAGGTTATTTTTTTTGGCTTGTGAACCTTGTGATCAGCTAGTAGACTTTTGTTGTACTTTTGTTGTGCCGGAGGGGTTTACCCCAGTACAAAACCCTGATGGGACCTTTAACGCTTCTGTGGCTTTTGACTCGGGGTGCTTATTCTGTAACACAGAGACTTGTGAATCAGAAATGACGATCCCTAACCCGTGTCCTCCAGGTAATCCCTTGCGATGCCCAGTTATACTTAACCGCCTTGTCGTACAAGGGTCCATTCGTTTCATTTCGTCCCTTGAAGTAATGGATAGTCATGGAAATAGTAGTCACATTTGCTCCCATGGAGAAAGTTGCGTAGATAATATTCTTTTATACACTTGTCAAGGTGTAGATCCGTGTGATGGCTTTGACTTGGATAACATCGATGTAGTGAACCTATCTGTTGCCCCGGCTGAATGTGGAAACGCATGCGACATGATTTTAACGCTTAGAGGTCAATTTGATTTCTGTGTCCCATCAACTGCTACGTTTAGCAATCCTGCACCTATTACTATTCCTGACAGCGGTACAGCGACTCCTTATCCTTCCGTAATTAATGTCGCCGGCTTGGATGGAACGATTAATAAAGTAACTGTTACCCTTAACGGTTTCTCTCACACTTGGCCTTCTGATGTCGATGTGATGCTTGTAGCACCGGATGGAATAACGAATACCATTCTTATGTCAGATCCTGATTCCTCCGTAGATGTTACCAATCTTACTTTGATATTTGACGATGCGGCAATAAACACAGTTCCATGCGGCGGTGTTCTTACTTCCGACACTTATAAGCCTACTAACTGTGGTAGTGGCACCTTCCCGGGACCTGCTCCCACCCCGAACCCTACTGTTGCATTGAGCAACTTTATTGGTTCAGACCCGAATGGTGAGTGGAAGTTGTTCGTTGTAGACAATGCTGGTGCGGATATGGGTTCCATCTCTGGAGGTTGGTCCATCACCATCACGACAACGTGCCCGTAAAGAAAAAAGGAAATAATCTAGCTATATGCATCATTGGCGTTAAAAATAGTCATGTAAAGACTGAAGATTAGGAACAATAAGGGATACTCTGTATAATACGGCTTCATACGATGAAACCGTATTATACAGAGTCCATCATTGTTCTATTTCACTCAAAATGAAAGAAGGTATGTGATATGCATGAACAGCCATCTTCTTTACCCGGGGTACAGACCCCAGAGGTGAAGGGGGAACAGACCGTATCCAAGAGACCAAAACGGCGTGCTTCAAGCTGCGGATGCAATAAAAGAACCAATTCAGCCCTTTCTTCAAATGTTGTCAATAGACAACAAGTCCATTCTTTTCAAAACAACAAGTCCATCAAGCGGCGAAAAAAAACGACCCATCACCATACACCTATCATAAAACAGGATCATCCTACTCCAACAAAATCTGTATCTGAAGAACAATCGATTGTATCTTCAAAGGACACTAATGTGTCTTATACCCCCCAGCGAGAACAGCAAAGCTATGTTGAAGAAAGCAGCTCGTTAAAGAAAATGTTAAGGTATTGGAAGCAGCTTCCCTTTTTTCAATGGCTCATGAAGCGACATGAGCTATAAATGGAACCCATGTCACCTTGGCAGTCAGCGGAAGTGATGAATTCTGCAAATATGGAAAATGATAAAGAAAAGAGTGTCCCGAAATAACGAAAATTTCGTATTTGGGACACTCTTTTTTATGATTCCTGTAATTTGGACAGATCATACTGTTTGACCCGGACCGGCTGCGCATCGATTTTCGAACACTTTTATTAATCTTAGTATGTTTCCTTTGATCTGAAAATTGAATCAAAAGCCCTGAGTTGTTTACCCAATCAAATTGATTTTTTTGGCATTATCTAAAAGTAACTTCAAAATAGGGAGTCAAATCAAATGATGGAAATTTCGTGGATAAACCTCGTTATTTTAACATTGGCTGCGTTTCGTTTTACCCGCCTAATCATGTATGATGACATTACTTCGTTTATTCGTGCCCCATTTTTAACGATTACTACTGATTATGATGACAACAACGTAGAAATCACTCACAACATTGAAATTAAAGGTTCAGGGTTACGCTATTGGATTGGAACGTTACTTACGTGTCATTGGTGTGTAGGGATATGGTCTTCTATTATCATTGTAGCTCTTTATTACTACCTGCCGTCCTCTTATCCACTGTTATTAATGTTTGCAATCGCAGGAGCGGCCGCACTGATCGCCTCTTATTTAGATAAATAAGAGGAGTTTGTCGACTTACCATCTTCGCAAATTGTCCCAAAATAATTCACAGAATCCAATATGAACAATATATTGGGTTTTTTTTCATTGGCATTGCATAAATCTTGAGTAATGCCTTTCATTTAGTTTGCAAATCGTAGATAAATACTTACAACAGAAAAGAAGAATAAATCATGCTCATATAGACAAACTGAAAGTAAATGTAGAAGTCATCAACCATGTCACTTATTTGACAGGTTGCACAAATAACTAATCGAAGAAAATAAGGGAGGTGTGCTCCATGAATGATGCAAATTGCGACTTTTCGCCGATGAAACAAGGGCTAAAAGAAGAGATACGCCAAGTTATCATGACACTACATAATAATTTAGAAGCAATGGATCATGAAGATTATTGTCTTCTCGGAAATATTGAAAAAGTGAAGGAACGATTTATACATATTGAAATGAAAGCGGCCACCTTTTATTTAAATTGTTATTTGTCTCCGTTTACAGACAAATACCCGGAACTATCAAGATGTTTACAAAATATGTCCAATTCAAGACATGGTGCTTTAATTGTCATTACAAGAGAAGATGCCCTTGATTCTTTCATTCAGCCGGGTATTTCAATAGGAGCAGAATTGACCCACTCTTTATTAGAATCCATATTTTTTCCAGGGAATCCGCTCCATGATGGTGCTGTCATCGTCCGTCTTAATCAGATCGATTCCGCCGCGAATGTTCTTCCACTTTCAGAGCGATATACAGGTGATAAAAAACTGGGTACGAGACATCGCGCTGCTCTAGGATTAACTGAACGAAGTGATGCCCTTGTTCTCGTCGTCTCTGAGGAAACAGGGAGAGTTTCATTTGCCTTAAATGGCGAACTTTACCCCATTACTACATCGTCATCTCTTTTGTGAGGATAGATAATTTGACAATCCCTTTTTGTACGTTTAAAATTATTTTGAATATGAGATATTTATATTCAGATTAATTTAAGGAAAAACACTTAGGAGGAGAGAATGTAATGACAAAAGATTTTTACACAGCTCTTAAAGAAAGACGTTCTTACTATGGGATCAGCAAAGAGGTACAAGTATCGGATGAAAGACTAAAAGAAATCGTTGAATTTGCTGTGAAACATACACCATCAGCTTTTAACTCTCAATCGGCACGTCTTGTTGTATTAACAGGTGAAGCACATGATAAATTATGGAACATTACGACAGAAACGTTAAGACAAGTTGTCGGAGAAGGCGATTTTGAAGGCACTCAACAAAAAATGGATTCGTTTAAATCAGGCTACGGAACGGTATTATTCTTTGAAGATGAATTGGTCGTGAAATCTCTTCAAGAACAATTCGCTGCATACGCTGATAATTTCCCTATCTGGTCAAATCAAGCATCCGGTATGCATCAACTCGTTGTATGGGCAGCTTTGGAAGCAGAAGGATTAGGGGCATCTTTACAGCATTATAATCCGCTGATTGACGATGAAGTGAAAAGTGAATGGAACATTCCTGGTAATTGGAAATTGATTGCCCAAATGCCATTTGGTCATCCTACGGTTTCACCAGGAGAAAAAGAATTCCAGCCGCTTGAAGACCGCGTTAAATTTTACAAATAAAATGAAAAGTCTGATGAGGCATTCTCATCAGACCTTTTTTATTTCAAGATGATTGAAAGGAGAGACAAACGTGAATGAAAAAAAAGTAGTTGGTGAAAAAGCAGCAGAATTTATTAAAGATGGCATGGTAGTGGGGCTTGGCACAGGATCAACGGTGTATTACACGATCATCAAATTGGGACAACTTGTAAAAGAAGGACTCTCGATTCAAGGAATACCGACATCGCTTCAAACAGAGGAATTAGCCAAAAAAGCAGGGATCCCATTAGGAAATTTTAAGGAGATTGAGCAGATTGATGTCGCTATTGATGGGGCTGATGAAGTTGATGCTCATTTAAACTTAATTAAAGGCGGGGGTGGAGCTCTCCTGAGAGAGAAAATCATCGCCAAAGCAGCTAACACATTTATTGTAGTCGCTGCACCATCTAAAATGGTGGAAACATTAGGGACATTTCGCCTGCCAGTAGAAGTGGTTCCTTTTGGTGCCGAATTAACAGAGAAACATATTCGCAAACTAGGCTGTGCTCCTTATTTGCGTCAAATGAAAGACACTCCCTATAAGACGGATAATGGAAACTATATTTTTGACTGTGTCTTTCCAGGAATATCACAGCCTAAACAACTAGAAGAAAAGCTGAATATGCTTCCAGGTGTAGTCGAAAATGGTTTATTTGTTGGAATGTCTGATCTGGTCATCTCATTAGACCAGGAAAATAATGTTGTGTTCATCGAGCAGTGATAAAGACAAAACGGACTGCAGTCCAAGAAAGTACAGCTATGCCGCACAATCCATATAAAAAATAATAGGAATGAGGTAAACAAAGATGAGTGTAATAAAAGTTGGTGTAATAGGAATAGGAAATATGGGTAAATCACATGCTCTTCAATTGGACAAAGGATTAATTGATGGAGCTGCGTTAACAGCCGTTTGCGGCCGGAAGGATCAAATTGAATGGGCACAAAATAATATGACAGGCGAAGTGCAGTGTTTCGAAGACGAAGAAGCCTTTTTTAATGAATCAGGTATTGAGGCCGTCATTATTGCGACACCGCATTATAGTCACCCTGAATTGGCCATAAAAGCTTTTGCCAAAGGGATGCATGTTCTTCTTGAAAAGCCAGCCGGTGTTTATACAAAAAATGTGTTAGAAATGAACGAAGCAGCTGCATCGAGCGGCAAAGTATTTGGCATGATGTATAACCAGCGTACAAATCCCCTTTATCAAAAATTACGTGAGCTCATTCAATCAGGTGAACTAGGCGAAATCAAACGGACCAATTGGATTGTGACCGATTGGTACCGTTCACAAAGCTATTACGATTCAAGTAAATGGAGAGCCACATGGAAAGGTGAAGGTGGAGGTGTCTTATTAAATCAAGCACCTCACCAATTAGACTTGTGGCAATGGACGACCGGTCTAATGCCAAAACGTGTTCACGCATTCAGTCATCACGGAAAATATCATGATATTGAAGTAGAAGACGATGTAACCGCGTATGTCGAATATGAAAATGGGGCGACCGGTGTATTTATTACCTCAACAGGTGAAGCGCCAGGGACGAATCGTTTTGAAATCGTTGGCGACCGCGGGAAAATGGTTGTTGAAAATGAAGGGCTTACTTTTTATCGCTTAACACAATCAGAACGTGAATTTAATGCATCGTATACAGGAGGTTTTGGCGAGCCGGACTGTTGGAAAATAGACATTCCTGTAAAAGGGGAAAACTCAGGTCATAGAGGGATTATTCAAAATTGGGCAGATACGATAGGGAAAGGGACGCCGCTGCTTGCACCAGGAGAAGAAGGAATAAAGGGGTTAGAAATGGCGAATGCCATTTACTTGTCTTCTTGGTTAAATGAAACGATAGAATGGCCGATTGATGCAGACTTGTATTATGAAAAATTACAAGAAAAAATCAATCAGTCAACAATCGAAAAAAAGAATGGATCGAACCTGATATGAAGAAATAAAGATGAAGATGTTAAATAAAGGTGTCAGCCCCGACTACGTTAATCCTTTAGCATAGTCGGGGGCTTGATTATTTTAATGGGATTGAACGGGATCACAACATAAGAATGCCGCCGATTAAATCTCTTTCTAATAATTTCTAAAGCGATTAGTAGCCTTGTGTGGAAATTACTTGAACAAAAAGAACAATTTTTTCAAACGGGTCAAAATGAATAAATCTCGAATTCGAGACTTTTAACTTGATTTCTTTTCAATTGAGTAGTAAATTGATGATGAGGTTAGCGATGGGGAGGGAAACGAAATGCGTAATAATACGATAGGCTCGTTAATCTGGTTACGTTTAATGCGTTTTACAAACCAAAGTAACCAGCTGTCGAATGATTTTTTAAAACGATTTGATTTAACAACAGCACAATTTGATGTGCTCATGCAAATTCATGTATATCAGCCGCTCACTCAAATGGAGTTGGCTGAAAAAGTAACAGTCACGCAAGGTGGTATTTCCCGTATGCTTGCACGGCTTGAGAAAGAAGGCTATATTGTACGCAAGCAAGATTGGAAAACGAAAACGATTAGTCTAACTGCAAAGGGTGAAGCGATAATAGATACGGCTATGCCAGCCCAACTTGCGTTTCAATCGTCATTTTTTGACGATGTTTTAAACGAGGAAGAAACGAAAACATTGTACACACTGATGACACGTGTTCATAAACATAGCCAAAAAAAAGAATTACCGCCCGAGTAATTTTTTTACACCATCACTTGATTAATCAAGTTAAAAATAAGGAGGAATCACTATGTATAAAATTCCTGGACATCATCATATTTCGATGATTACAAAGAATGCTCAATTGAATAATCAATTTTATCAAAAAGTGTTAGGATTGCGCCGAGTGAAAAAGACCGTTAATCAAGATGATCCTTTTATGTATCACTTATTTTACGGCGACTTAACAGGCAGTGCGGGAACAGAGCTGTCGTTTTTTGAAATACCTATTGTCGGAAGAACAACTCGCGGCACAAATGCCATTACACAAATAGGCTTGCTTGTACCATCATATGAAAGTCTAGAATATTGGAAAAAGCGCTTTGAGCTATTAGATGTTAAGCACGGTGAAATGACCACATATGCAGGCCGAGCAGCGCTTCCATTTGAGGATGCGGAAGGATTACGCCTTATTTTACTGAATAATAACGGCGAAGAGATACCAGAATATTGGTCGGCTTGGGAAGATTCCATCGTGGAGCAACAGCATCGGATTTTAGGGATGGGGACTGTGGAAATAACCGTGCGCTATTTGGAACGAACGGCTAAAACATTAAAGGATATGTTTGGCTATGCAGAAGTGACTCGTTCAGAAAATGAGGCCATTTATCAGTCTGTTGCAGGGCAAGCATTTGGAGAGATTGTCGTCAAACAGAAAGAAGGACCGAGTGAAAAGCCAGGTCGAGGTAGTATTCATCATTTAGCAATCCGTGTGAAAAACGAGGAAGAACTCATGTTTTGGGACGAAGTAGTAAAAGAACGTGGTTTTCAGTCATCAGGCGTTGTCGATCGTTTTTACTTCAAAAGCTTATATTTCCGCGATTCGAATGGTATTTTATTTGAAATTGCGACAGATGGTCCTGGGTTCACCGCAGACTCAACGGTTGAAGCGTTAGGAAAAATATTAGATTTACCACCATTTTTAGAAGAACGACGTGCAGAAATTGAAGCAAAGTTAACACCGCTGGATTAAAAAGGAGAGAGTAAACGTGGAACAATATCGTATCGATACAAATAAAGGACTTGAATTCGGTTTATATTCGATTGGGGATCATTTACCGAATCCACATACAGGTTCAATGATTAGTGCCAAACAGCGTATTCAAGAATTGATTGAGGCGAGTAAGCTGGCAGATGAGGCAGGACTTGATGTATTTGCTGTCGGTGAAAGTCACCAAACGTATATTACAACAGCACGATTTGAGATTTAAATTCTAGTGTATATCGTTTTTTTTCACAGAACTACTTTAACAACTTCTTATTATCGTATCTAGTTTTAAGCGTCCATTGAATAAGAAACGGACAAACCAACTGGCCGCTGATTTAGCCGAAAAACGAAAAGACCAAAATTGAATTCATCTGTTTCGAACAAGGATAAAGAATATTAAATAAAGGTGTCAGACCCCTGCATAGTCGGGGGCTGCTCTTTTTATGTGAAACTTGACATAAAAAATAAGATGGCATGCATATCTTTAATCGAATATGAGGAGTACGAAAGGGAGTGCATGCTGTGGTAACTTATGCGGGCAATTGGATTCCGACAAAAACGCTGGAACAAATGTCAAAGACAAATTATGATGTCCTCATCGTGGGGAGCGGGCCTGGCGGGGGAGCAACCTTGCAGAGACTTTGTGAACTTTGGAAGGGTCGAGGTGCTAAAAAGATCGGAATATTAGAAAAGGGAGATAAGTTATTTCATTCCCATTCCCTTAATATTCCTACGCAAAATGTAAATACGGCACGAGACCAACTTCTTCCAGCAAATTCAACTCCTTTAGGCAAACGTTTACCTCAATTTTCCGGTGCCACAATGGTATATGCTCTTGGGGGAAGGTCATTGTTTTGGAATGCGGCGACGCCAAGGCCTATTTAATCTGAACTAAATAAATGGCCGATTCATCCTCGGGAATTAAACGTATATTATGGGATGGCAGAGAAATTAATGCATGTTACAAAGGATTATGCTAAAGGTTCATCGATGCAAAATGTTCTTTTAAAGCGGCTCCATGCAAACGGTATTGATGAAGCAGATGATATGCCGCTTGCTTTTGATATGACACCTTCCCGGCAAGGAGAAGTCCATTCGAATCCTTGGTTTAGCTCGATCAATGCTCTAGCCGCCGCCCTGTTTGATAAGCCATACGATCTCGCTTTAAATGCTTATGTCTCTCGAGTCATTGCAGAGAATGGGAAAGTGGCTGGTGTTGAGGTATTTTCTGCGGACAAGAAAGCTCATACGATCCGGGCGAAAAATGTAGTAGTATCGGCTAGTACGTTAGAGACTCCGCGTTTATTGCTTAATTCCGGGATTCAGGGTCCTGCTATTGGGCGTTATTTAACAGGACATGTGTCTATCATTGCCATAGGCACTATAAGTCGAAGACAATTTTCTGATAAGCTTGGCAACCTGGCTGTTTTGAAATTTGAGACAAACGAATCTCCTTATCAAATTCAAATTCTGGGGCCTGATCAATACTTTTCATACCAGCAATTCGAAGATAAAGTACTTAAAGATCAGCTTATGGTTGTCTATGCATCCTTTGGAAGGGTGGAGCCTCGAGCGGAGAACAGAGTGTACCTTGATCCATCCGCAAAGGATGAATTCGGTGTACCGCTGCAGCAAGTTCAATATTCTTTAAGCAACAAAGACCGTCAAGTAGCCAATCAAGTTGCACAAGGCATTAGACAGTCTGCAGCTGCTATGGGAGTGACTCTTGATGAGTCTACTTTGACACTTCGGCCTCCTGGAGCAGATATGCATGAGGCTTCCACATGCCGAATGGGTGATGATCCAGCAACTTCAGCGACAAACCGCCACGGTCAAATACATGGTGTTCAAGGTTTATATGTAGCTGACAACAGCGTTCTGCCAACACTAACTGCGGCTGGCCCCGTTCTTTCTAACGTTGCTCTAGCCATAAGACTGGCGGATCATATTGCTCGTCAATCAGGGTAACGCTTTGAGATGAATGGTCATTACGTAAATGAAAAATGCCTTAATCCACTAGGGGATTAAGGCATTTTTTGTTTGTCGATCATCTTGTCTATTTCAGAAATTATTCAATGTTACTTTTTCTTTACTCATCCACCATCAAAACACGGATGAAAGAATAAAATGCTCTTGACACAAAAGAATACATGTATTATTATTATCTCATATTAGAGATTATTTAATTCGAGATAAATTATTGATTGATGGTTAAGATAAAAAAATGATACTAAGCCATTATAAATACTGTGGAGGTTCGTGTTCTGGAGGGAGATAAATGATGAAACATATTTTTAATAAGGGAAAAGATCTGACTAAACCAACGTTACTATTACTTCATGGTACTGGCGGAAATGAATTAGACTTGTTACCTCTTGTGGGGAAAATTGATGATCAAGCTTCTATCTTAAGTGTTCGTGGAAATGTATTAGAAAATGGAATGCCTCGATTCTTTCGAAGATTAGCTGAAGGTGTGTTTGATGAAGAGGATCTTATTTTCCGTACAAAAGAATTAAATGAGTTTCTTGATGAAGCAGCAGAAAAGTATGGTTTTAACCGAAATAATATTATTGCAATTGGTTATTCAAATGGTGCTAATATAGCTGCAAGTTTATTATTTCATTACCAACACGCATTAAAGGGGGCAATTCTTCACCATCCAATGGTACCCAGAAAAGGAGTTGACCTTCCTGATTTGTCAGGAAAGTCTGTGTTTATTGCTGCTGGAACAAATGATCCAATATGTTCGCCCGAAGAATCTACTGAACTTCAGTCTCTGTTGGAAAAAGCAAACACTACTGTACAAATCCACTGGGAAAATAGAGGTCATCAATTGACTGTTGAAGAAGTGGAAGCAGCAGCGAAATGGTATCGGGAAGTTACGTTTTAATTTTAAATATTAATATATATAAGAATTTTGGAGGTTTAATAATGGATTTGAAAAACGAAGTAGGAGCATTTATTTTACGTGTAGTACTAGGGTTAATATTTTTTGTTCATGGTTTAGTTAAATTTCAAGATGGCATAGAGAATACAGCAGGCTGGTTTAGCAGCATTGGGTTACCAGGATTTATGGCATATGGAGTGGTAATAATTGAATTAGTTGGTGGGTTGGCTTTAATTATTGGCTTGGGAACAAAAATCATTTCTGCTTTATTGGCAATACTGATGATTGGGGCAACACTTAAAGTAAAGCTTGCGGTTGGTTTCTTAGGCAATGGGCAAATGGCAGGTTACGAGTTGGATTTGGCATTGTTAGCAATGGCATTATATCTTGCTATCAGCGGAAGTAAGTGGTTGTCATTATCTCATTTGCTGTCTAATAGAAAAAAAGATGCAGATACTATTAAAAGAGCAGGTTAATTACTTTAATTAATAGCAACATGAATAAAGATGATCAATCTGCTGTGAAGCATCAAGCAAAACAAAACGCACATTGACAATTACCAAATGGATCAAAAAAGGCTAATCAGCCAATAAAAAGAGCCAATCAATTTTTCGATTGGCTCTTTTTAGCGCTTGTTACAGTTGAACAAGCCGCTTTCGAATTTTTGACAAGCATCATCTTATACACTGGAACTATCGGGATGGAGGAATGAAAGTGACGGATCAAGCTAAGAGACGCAGGGAAATCGAAAGAAAACCGACAATGGATGAATACCAATTGATTTGGGAAAATACAAACGACGCCATCTTTATTTTACGAAATGACGGCGCGATTCTTCAAGCAAATCCAGCTTTAACTCATATTTTAGGCTGGAGCTTGGAGGAAATTGCCGGTTTCTCAAGACCTCCTTTTTTCATGGAAGATTTCACTCCGGAAGATCATCAGAAACAACTCAATGGATTGAGAAGCGGGGAGAATATTCCTTATTTTGAAACAAAGCGAAAACATAAGGATGGCACGGTAAAAGAGATCTTGGCATCCTATCGAGTGATAAATAAAGATGACGTGTTAGCAGTGGCCATGTACAAGGACATAACAGAGGAAAAGAACACTCAACATACACTTAAAATGACTGAGAATTGCTACCGAACATTAGTGGAATACTCTCCGGATGCCATCTTAGTTCAAAGGGAAGGTAAGTTATCTTTTGCTAATCCGGAAGCAGTTAAAATACTAGGAGCCAAAAACCTTGAGCTGATTATCGGAAAGTCGATCGGGGATTTCATTAAATCGGGTAGCGCAGAGGATAATAGTAACTTTACAAAGGTTTTTCAGCATGGGGAAATAGCAAAAATGGAACCGACGATTGAAAAGCTAGTTCGATTTGACGGGACAAAAATATGGGTGGAAATCATTGCAATCCCTGTGCAATATGATGGAGGGACGGTCATTCAAGCTATACTTCGAGATGTAACAATAAGAAAGTATTATGAAGATCAGTTGACATACATGGCAACTCATGACCCTATGACAGGGGTCATAAATAGAAGTTCATTTATGGAGATTTTGGATAAAACGATTGAAAAAGCAAATGGATCAGGGGAGACGTTTGCCGTACTGTATATTGATATGGATGAATTTAAAGACATAAATGATTCACTTGGTCATGGGGCCGGAGATAAACTGCTTATACAATTTGCCAAGAGGATGAAGGAAAATGTTCGTAATCGAGATGTGGTAGGAAGAATTGGCGGCGACGAGTTTCTTATTTTAATAAAAGAGGTAAATAGGGAAAAAGTAGAAAGTATGGTAAAGAGAATGCGACATCATTTTTGCCAACCTTATTTGATCAAAGGGGAAAAAGTTCTTTCTACATCGAGCATCGGTGTTGCCATGTATCCAGTTGATGGGGAGAGCTCAAAAAGGTTAATACAAAATGCGGATCAGGCACTTTATAAGGCAAAGAAAAAACGAAATCATTTCGAGTTTTATACTAAATGACCCAAGAAAACCGTGCTTATCATTATCCAGTCTTCTTGGGGCGTACTCCTTATTTATCCCACTTTTTGGGGCCCTTAATTTTCAGCTTAAATGTATACCCTACTAGTGACACGTATAATGAAATCGATTCATATGTTCCTGTTTTATGTACATAACTAACTGAGAGAAATAAACCACTCAAAAGAAGAATGGTTAAGCAGGTTACATGCTTACATTGTGTGTTGATGTAAAATACCGGCTCTATTTAGTCAGCCGGCCTTGGACCAGCGGCTTTTCCAGTGTTCTCGACGGTCATGACCGGGCGAACGGTAATATCTCCATTCACAATAATTTGACAGGATAAACGCAAACAATCGTCAAATAAATGATCGTCCATTCCTTTATCCGTAAAGGCTTTCTTTTCCTTATTGGTTGCATCTAAGTAATCACCTGCCAGAACCTCTACTCGGCAAGTCGTACATTTTGCATTTCCTCCGCAGCGATGAAGGATATTTATATTGTTATCTTCCAGTGCTAATACTAACTTTTTCCCCATTTCTACTTCAAAAGTTTCTCCCCCATATACCGTTACGTAAGGCATGTTTTCCACCCCAGATAAAATAATATAATCAGTATAGTTATTCACTTCTTTCGCATCTTTAAGACATGAAAGAAGATAAATAAATAATTTTTCTGTGACCAATCTGACTAGAGGGGTGTATTTCTCTATTCTGCTTCTTCGGCCTCCCGAAGAATGGCGGCTTTTTTTCGCATCCACATATTCATCGTTTGATGGATTAGAAAAGAAAGCGAATGGTCAGAAAATGGGATGAGCGGCCAGAAATGAAAAATACATCGTTTTCGATAATCAATAAACGTGCCTTTTTAGAAAAAAACAGGAATCATCCGTAAACTATTGGAAAAGCAAACGCTTATTGAGAAGTTAATCACGACAAATACGAACGGCTTTTGTAAAATAGAGATGTGAGTAAAAGGGAAAGAATGATAGGGAAGTATACCATTTCTTTATAGAGGAGCAGATAAACATGAACTATCGTCGTCTTGGAAAGAGCGGGCTCGAAGTATCGGTTTTGGGACTAGGAACAAATGCGTTTGGAAAACGGGCGGATGAAGACACGTCTATAAAGATTATCCACCAAGCGTTGGACAGCGGCATTAATTTTATCGATACGGCAAATATTTATGCGAATTCAGAATCAGAAAGAATTATTGGAGAGGCTCTCGTTGGGGGAAAACGCGAAAACGTTGTATTAGCGACAAAAGCTGGTTTAGTGAAAGGGAAAGGGCCAAATGAAAGTGGTTCATCCCGCTATCATTTGCAGCAGGAGCTGGAAAACAGTTTGAGACGTTTAAAAACGGACTATATTGATTTGTATCAAATCCATACATTTGACCCGTATACCCCGCTTGAAGAAACGCTGCGAACGTTAGAGGATATGGTTCAAGCAGGGAAAATTCGATATATTGGCGCCTCCAATTACGCCGCATGGGAGTTAATGAAAGCGCTCGGTGTCAGTGAAAGAACAGGATCAAGTCGGTATGTTTCCACTCAATCTAGTTACTCTCTCGCAGATCGGACACCTGAAAACGAACTTATTCCGCTCTGTTTGGATCAGGGTGTAGGAATTATACCTTATTTTCCATTAGCTGGCGGCATCTTGAGCGGCAAGTATAGTTTAACGAATAAAACGCCTGTAAGGTCGAGAGCGGACACGGATCCGAACTTTCGTAAATTTCTGGCGGAGAGAACGATTAATCTAGGAGAAAGTGTAAGTCGCCTAGCGGCAGAACACGGGTATACGTCCAGTGCAATATCGCTTGCATGGCTCATGGATCGACCTGCTGTCTCTACCGTGATTGTAGGAGCGACACGCACCGAGCAGTTGGAAGAAAACGTGAAGAGTCTCGAGATTCATCTTGATGCGGTCGTCACAAAACAGCTAAACGACATGAGCGATCCATTTCGTCACGGCGAACCCTTTGCACTTTACCGTTTGTCTTAAATAAAGAGGACCATCCCGGTTCACTGATCAGTGACCCGGGATGGTCCTCTTGCTATCTGCCGCCATTGATACTTTCATTTCCTGGCATTCTTTTTCTCTTCAATCGACCAAAAAAGCAGCATTTCTTCTCTATTTTTTTAGCGAAGTGAATGGATCTAGATGTTTATCTATTAAACATTGAGGCTATTATAATAAAGAATTATTTACTGAGAATTTAACAAAGGAGAGGGATGTATCATGACACAAACAGAAATGTACCATACAAATGACACAGTAAAGGAAACCGGCAAATATCTTTGTACGTCAGGGGCCGTAAAAGAACTGCAAGAAGGAGATGCCTTTCCACATTGCCCGAAAACGAATGAACTGACAACGTGGCGTCCCGCAGACCACGAACAAAAAACAGAAGCCACGTATCATACAAATGACACAGTAAAGGAAACCGGCAAATATCTTTGTACGTCAGGAGCAATGAAAGAGCTGCAAGAAGGGGACGCCTTTCCACATTGCCCGAAAACAAATGAACTGACAACGTGGCGGCATGCAGACCATGAACAAAAAACAGGACCAGCAGGCCGGTATATCGATGAAAAGGATTTAGATGCGGATTTGAAAAGTGGACTCACATTCCCAACCCCAGACAAAACAGTCGATGATCTTGGTGACGAGGTGAATGTCAAAAGCGGACGCAGATTCCCAACTCCTCAGAAATCATAAAAGGATTTGAATCTTATGGACAAAGATCACTTCTTCAGAAGGTGATCTTTGTCCATTTTGAATGAATTCTCACATTGAAATGAAAAAAATGTCTTTTAATTAAGCATTAATGGTCCATTGCTGGAAAAAGAAGAGAGAAGCGCGTTCCTTTGCCTACTTCACTTTCTACTTTAATTTCGCCTTGCATGGCTTTCACAATGCTATAAATCACCATCGTTCCAAGGCCTGTTCCTTTCACTTTTGTCGTGTAATACGGTGTCCCCAACCGTTCAATTTGTTCACCGGTCATCCCGATACCGGCATCTGTCACGGTGATGACTGCTTTCCCGTCGTTCTCCTGCAAATGAATATGCAGTTTCCCGCCATCAGGCATGGATTCAATTCCATTTTTAATAAGATTAATAAGACACTGATGAAGTTTTTGCTTTTCCCCTGTCACATAGACTTCCCTCTTTTTTTGACAGTCGATCGTTACATTATTCAGCTCAGCAAAAGGATTGACAATATTAACGATATAATGTAATTCCTTCGTTAAATCTAAAAGTTCTACATGCTCCAATGATGGTTTAGCAAAGGTAAGGTAATCGGTAATCGTTGCTTCCGCTTTGTCTAATGCATCCATAGAGAAATCAATATACAATTTCTTTTCTTCCTTTGTCAGATCCGGATCCCGTAATAGTTGAATAAATCCTCTTGTTACCGTAAGTGGATTTCTTACTTCATGAGAAATGCTTGCAGCAAGTTCACTAACGGTTTTTAGCTTTTCTAAATTCTTTATTTCTTGAGTAAGAGTTGCTTCTCTTCTTGCTTTTTCATTAAAAACGACAAAGAATAGGATTCCAATCGGTTGAATGATAAGAGAAATAATGAAAATGGTGAAATAATCCACAGTGATGTTTTCTGACATCAACAAAAAGAATTTTGTTATCCGAGAAAACAATCCAAAGAAAGAAGCTAATAGGGCTAAATATATTTTCTTTTTCATCGTCATGCTTTTATTAAACGCGGGAATTATACACCATAATGAAAGAAGCAGCAGAAAATAGATGATGAAGGTCGTATCTGTATTAGGAATATTAAAAAACAGTCGATAAGTTACTAGAATAAAAGCTAAAAAAACAGTAACCTTGCGCCCGCCGTATAGTGCTCCAATAATAAAAGGAATTTGCAGAAAATCAAGGTTGTAACCAGTAGGAAGGGTGATGGGGAAGGTCATACATAGAATGATGGAAGTCCCTGAGACAAGCGCAATGATCAGTTCATTCGTTAATGCATGCGCTTTTCTTTCAATAAATCTAAAATAAAGGGAGAAACAAAAATAAACCAAAAAAATATTTAACAAAAAGGTTTGTAGAGGTTCTAATATAGTCGTCATATACGATTACTCCTGTCTTTCCACAAGTTCACATAGAAATAGAATTTAATTACTGGAAAATAAAGAGATTTATGGTGAAACAAATAGTATTAATAGGTAGTTTTCCTTATTATCCTATAACAAACAGTGGAAACCTATCTTTTTTATTCGTCAAATTATGTCAAAAATCGACATTGTGTTGCATACTGATTCGAGTAAAAGTGTTTTGGAAATGAAAAGACAGATTAGTTGAAGTAAAGCAAGTTTATCCGATAGAATAATTTTGATTATGGGAGAAAAGAGAAAAGTAAAAAAGGTGGAGGTTTTTGAATGAATCATCTCATTGTGTATGCACATCCATACGCGGACAGTTTTAATCACGCTATCTTGGAATCAGCAGTCCGTGCCTTAAAGAAAAACGGCCACGAAGTAGCGGTTCGTGATTTATATGCACTGGATTTTTATCCTGTTTTGAAACCGGAAGATACGGCAGCGATGAAAGCGGGAGAAACACCGGAAGATATTAAAACGGAACAAGCATTTATTACAAAAGCGGATGTCATTACCTTTATTTATCCGATTTGGTGGACGGGTCTTCCTGCTATTTTAAAGGGATACGTCGATCGTGTGTTTGCCTACGATTTTGCCTATTCAGTAGATGAACAAGGAAACGTTCCGTTATTGACAGGCAAGAAAGGCTTTATCATTAATACACATGATTATTCGAATAAAGTGTACGATGAGATGGGGATGACGGCTGGATTAAAAATCACCTCAGACATAGGGATTTTCGACTTTTGTGGGATTGAACCTGTCGATCATTTATTTTTTGGAGGTGTCGGTCAAGTAGAGGATGAAGCCTATAAAGAAATGTTAAATCAAGTGGAAGAGACTGTTCATTCCCTTTTTCCATAAAATAGATCCTTCTTTTAAGGCGAAAAAAGGTTTAAATGTTTTCTTATGAGGGCATCCTCTTATTAGGTGCATATTTCGACTGCGGTACTTAACCAAGCTTCAAAGACCTCATGGCACCTGTGAGGTCTTTTTTTATGAAAAAATATAACTTGTTCAAATAACAGGTATCCCTTTTGGGGTGCCTGTTTTTTCTCTTTCAGCTTTCTGCATTCAGGATAACGACACGATCAGAGTCATAATCCCCTTCTTTTGGTGTTGATAAATGTTATAAAAAGTCAGGTAGAACCGTTTTTTACAATTCGACAAGATCTGTTCCGCTTATAATCAAGAAACAAAAAAAGCATTCGCCTAATAGCTAAAAGACAGGTACAGCAACGAGAGAATGGGAATGTGAAGAAAGTTTAAAAACAGGGATGAAAGCGTTGTTTAAAAAAAATGGAGGAGTTGCCTTATGAAGATACAACAAGTGAAACATTTTTTAACATAATCAACACAGAAGATTTGGTGATAGGATCTACCATTTTGAAAAAAGAAATGAAAAGGATAAAACCATATTTCCAATCCAAAAAATAAAAAGGAGCAAATCAAATGGAAGCGATAAAATTAGAACAATTAAGTCAAGAACAAGAAAAACCAACGAAAAAACGGACAAGGGCCTCCCTCTATCAAACGGTCTGGAGGTGGCACTTTTATGCGGGCCTTATTTTTTCTCCATTTTTGATCATTCTCGCCTTTAGCGGAGGTGTCTATTTATTTAAACCGCAAATTGAATCTGTGCTTTATAAAGATTTGTATTATGTTCAAGAAGAAAGCGCATCTACGGTCGCACCTTCTGCCCAAATAGAAAAAATAAGGGAAAGCTACCCTGAGGCTACTATTTCCTCATTTAAAACGTACGATGATCCTTCTCGCACAAATGAAATTGGCTTAATGGAAAATGAACAAGCTCTTTCTGTTTTTATCAACCCTTATAACGGAGAAATAACAGGTTCATTAAACAATGAAGAAAAGTTCACAGAAATATTCAAAAAACTGCATAGTGAATTAATTGTTGGCGGTACATTCGCCAATCGGTTGGTGGAGCTTGCGGCATGCTGGGCCGTTATATTACTGATTACTGGATTATATATTTGGTGGCCAAGAAATAAAGCGTCCATATGGGGAACCATCTTGCCGAGGTTTACAAAAAACCGTAGAATCTTTTGGCGGGATATGCATGCCGTGCCAGCATTCTGGTTATCTGCAGGTATTTTGATTTTAATTGCAACTGGACTTCCATGGTCAGGCGTGATGGGAGAACAAATTGGGAAATTGGCGGTAGCCCCTCCATTTGCCTATGATTGGGGAGAAAAACCGGAATCCGTTACGTATACGGAAGATGTCGCAGAGGATGTTCCATGGGCAAATGAGAAATTACCCGTTCCTTCTTCATCAGTAGGTGAATATGTTCCTTTAACGCTGGAAGAAGTGACTCACATAGCAAGTAATGAAAACATTCAAAAGCCGTATACCATATCGTTTCCAGAAGGTGAAAAAGGAGTCTATACGATTTCAACTTCAGAAACACCTAAAGACTTAGCCACTGTGCACGCTGACCAATACAGCGGGGCTGTTTTGAGCGATGTTCGTTTTCAAGATTTTGGATTTGGGGCAAAAATGGTTTCACTTGGAATCGCTCTTCATGAGGGGCAACTGTTCGGTTTAGCCAATCAAATTCTTGGTCTTATCGTTTGTTTAGGTCTCATCGGTGTCGTGATGAGTTCGTTCATGATGTGGCGTAAACGAAAACCGGAAGGAAAGTTAGGATCACCAGCCAAATCAAAAGATAAGAAGGTAACGAGAACGGTATTCTTTATTATGTTAGTGATGGGCATCATTATGCCATTAGTAGGGATTTCTATTATCATTATCTTTTTATTGGATCGTTTCGTCCTGCCAAAAATAAAACCATTAAAAGCATGGATAGGTTAAGATAGCGAGGGGAATAAGTTGAAAAAAATAATTTTAAGCATGGCACTGATCTTCGTTTTGCTCTTTATTTCAGCCTGTACAGCAAACACCGATCAATCCAATACTACGACTTCTACTCCTAAAATAGTAGAAGTGGAAATTCTTTTACCAGAAAAGATCTCTCTAAACGAGGAAAGTATGCTGAAGGTTCAATTAACGCAAGATAAGCAAAGCGTAGAAGATGCAGATGATGTTCAATTTGAAATATGGAAAGCAAACAGCAAAGAAGAAAGTGAAATGGTTAAAGCGGAGCATGAAAAAGAGGGAATCTATAGCGTCAAAAAAACATTTCAAGAAGACGGGGTATATTATGTTCAAACCCACGTGACAGCCCGCGGCATGCATGTCATGCCAAAGAAACAATTCGTTGTAGGAACTGTTTCGGAAGAGGAACTAAACGCGCTTAAAGAAGAACCTCAAATTCAAGTTCAAGAGGGAAGTCAGGGTCATCATCATTAAATGACGACAAATGATTTACATGTGGAGAAATGGTGTTATTTATCGCAGATTACGTTTATTAACACCATGATGAAAAAACTGCTTCGTATAACAAACAAAAAAGTCCGGAGAGACATTCAACTTCTCTTCGGACTTTTTTGTTCCAGTATAAAACGAACAATCCTTCCGCGCACAATAGAAAAATGGCTGGTTATCCAACTAGAGAGTATATTGTTGCGCAGACTAGAGGACAATTATTGGATCATTCTATAAAACACTAAGTTTTTCGTCCCGCACATCACTAATAAACATATGGCCAGGGGCATGGGTAATCATAAGTGAAGGTTTGCTTTGTAAAGCAACTGCTTGAGGTGTCACACCGCAAGCCCAAAATACCGGAATCTCGCCTTCCTTAATAGTGACTGCATCACCGAAATCAGGTTTGGAGATATCGGTAATGCCAAGTTGACTTGGATCACCGATATGAATAGGGGACCCATGTACAGAAGGAAAGCGAGTTGTAATCTGAATGGCACGAATGGCATCTTCATGCGACATTGGACGCATGCTTACAACAGTTGGCCCTTCAAATACACCTGCTTTTTCACATGGAATATTCGTTTTATACATAGGAACGTTACATTTTTCTTCGATATGTCGAATAGGTATACCACTTTCAATGAGTGGTGTTTCAAATGTAAAACTACACCCTAGTAAGAAGCCGACCATATCATCTTCCCAATACTCTGTTATGTCTGTCACTTCTTCCGTGTAAATCCCATCCTTATAAATTCGATACTTAGGAATATCCTTTCGAATATCAGCTTCTTTAGCAATTTTACTCGGATGGAAAGAGCCAGGTTCTGTCACATCTAATAAAGGACATGGTTTCGGATTTCGCTGGCAGAAAAGCAAGAAATCAAAGGCATATTCTTTCTTTAAAATAACTAAATTGGCTTGTGTAAATCCTTTTGACATACCAGCAGTTGGCCCCGTAATGTCTTGTTTACGGATAAGTTCCCTTATTTCATTTGGAGCCATATATTCGTAACTTAACATGTGTAGACCCCCTTTAGAAATCATCATTTCTTATTTAAAAAGTAATGGGATTTGTTCAATTAATGTCATGATTCCTAAATACCCCATGACGACTACGACGAATCCGCCTGAAATCGTTAACCATAGTGGATGTTTATAATCCCCAACGATATTTTTCTTGTAAGCAGCTATTAAAAGCGTCCCTAATGCTATTGGTAAAATAAGAGCATTCAAAGCTCCAACTAATAATAAAATATTAACCGGTCGTCCGACTAAAGCAAACGTTACAGTTGATACTAAAATAAATAAGATAATAATCCAATTATGATACTTTTCGATTACTGGGCTGAACGAACGAATAAAGGAAACAGATGTATAAGCGGCACCTACGACAGACGTAATGGCAGCTGCCCACATAATCACACCAAACATTCGATAACCGATATCACCTGCAGCAAGTTGGAACACTGAAGCTGGAGGGTTTTCTGGATCAATGGCAAGACCTTGAGACACAACTCCGAGAACAGCTAAAAATAATGCGACACGCATGACACCTGTAACTGCAATACCTGTTACAGAACTTTTCGTCACTTCAGGTAATGATTCAACCCCTTTTATCCCCGCATCTAACAGACGATGCCCGCCAGCGAATGTAATGTATCCTCCCACCGTTCCACCAACGAGTGTTACGATGGCAAATATACTAATTTTTTCAGGAACGAACGTATTAGCAATTGCTTCTCCAACAGGTGGCGATGTAATGAATGCCACATACACCATTAAGATGATCATAACGAAACCGGCGATTTGAGCCACTTTGTCCATTGCTTTACCAGCTTCTTTAAATACGAAAATAAAGATAGCAAATGCTGCACTAATAATCGCACCTATAATAGGATCCATTCCAAGCATGGCATTTAATCCAAGGCCTGCTCCGGCGACATTTCCAATATTAAATGCCAGACCGCCTATGACGATAATAACCGCTAAAAACACACCTAGTCCGGGTAAAACCTTGTTAGCAATTTCTTGTCCACGCAATCCTGATACGGCAATAATTCTCCAAACATTCATTTGAGCAAAAACATCTAAAAGCAATGAAATTAAAATAACAAACGCAAAGCTTGCGGCCAATTGCTGAGTAAATACCGTCGTTTGCGTTAGAAATCCAGGGCCAATCGATGATGTCGCCATTAAAAAAGCGGCACCAAGCAAAACACTCTTACTTACTTTCTTTTTAGCTTTAACTGCTCCATTCTTCTGTTCTGTCATAAAGGTGTCCCCATTCTATTCGATAATTGATGAAACAACAATCTTATTATTTTCTAACGTTTCTTTAATATACTTCGCAAAAGCAAGTGCATGTTCGCCATCTCCGTGAATGCAAACGGTGTCTGCTTTTAAAGAAACTTCCGTGTTTTGTTGAGAAGTGACTTTTCCTTCTGTCACCATTTTGACGACTTGTGATACCGATTGTTCTTCATCTGTTATTAAAGCGTCAGAATGTGAACGAGAAGTTAACGCACCATCAGATTGATATGTACGATCGGCAAAAACTTCGTGTGCTGTCCGTAAGCCGATCTTTTCTCCTGCTTTCGTCAACTCACTTCCAGCAAGTCCAAATAAAATTAAAGATGGTGAAATGTCATATACCGCCTGGGCAATAGCCTCAGCAAGCTTAGGGTCATTTGCTGACATATTGTACAAAGCTCCATGTGGTTTAACGTGCTGCATCGTTTCATTACATGTGGATAAGAACCCTTGAAGAGCACCAATTTGATAAACAACCATATCATATGCTTCTTGCGGTGTAATTTTCATTTCGCGGCGTCCGAATCCATTTAAATCCGGCAAACCGGGGTGGGCACCAATTTTCACGTTATTTTCAATGGCAAGCTTGACCGTTTCCCTCATCACCCTCGGATCGCCTGCGTGAAAACCACACGCAATATTCGCTGATGTTACATATTTCAATATTTCTTGTTGTTCACTGAGTGTATATCGCCCATAACTTTCCCCTAAATCACAATTCAAATCTACTTTAAGCACCCTTTTCCCCTCCAAATAGTTTAGTTAGATTCCTGCCCACTTTTAAATAAAGGTAAGCGTTTACAAGATAAAAACATAATAAGTTCCGAATTAAGGAACAGTAGTTTTGAAATGCAAATTTATTTTATCATAAAAAAAAATGTCTGAATAGACACCATTATCGAATTTATTGAAAATACCGAAATGAGCTACTTTTGAAATTTCCACACTTGTTTTTTTATTTTTTAATAATTATAATTTGAGTAGTCCATTTTTAAGAACAATGGTACCGAATTTTGAAACCATGGAGGTGTTGAAAATGAGTCATTGTTCCACTGAAGTCATCATGAAACCTTTAGGTGATTCCGCACTAATTGTCCAGCTTGGCGAGGGAATAAGCCCGTCTATTCACCAAAAAGTTCAAGCGTTATCCATGTTGTTGAATACTTATCCTTTTGATGGTTTTATTGAATCCGTACCAGCTTTTAATAATATTACAATCCATTACGATCCGGTATTAGTGCATCATACACAATTGGATAACCTTGCAAATAATCAGCCGTCATTGACTTCTTTTCAAATAGTTTGCTCGAATATAAATGAATTAATTCAGGATATTGATGACACACAAAAATTTGAAGCAAGACTAGTTGAGATTCCAGTTTTATATGGCGGTGAATATGGCCCTGATTTAGATGATGTAGCAGCGTATCATAAGATATCACCAGAAGATGTGATTCGAATACATACTCAAAGTGATTGTTTAGTTTATATGTTAGGGTTTGCTCCAGGCTTTCCATTTATGGGGGGAATGGATGAAAGAATTGCAACGCCTCGTAGAGAAACGCCCCGGTTATCGATTGCACCCGGGTCAGTTGGAATAGCCGGAAAACAAACCGGTGTTTATCCGTTAGAAACACCTGGAGGCTGGCAGATTATTGGGCGTACTCCGTTAGATTTATTTCGTCCAGATCTTTCACCGCCGACATTGCTGCAAGCTGGAGACAAGATTAAATTTGTCCAAATTTCTCCTGAAGAATATCACACGTATAAGGAGAGAAAGTAATGACTGTAAAAGTACTTAATCAAGGACTGCTGACGAGTGTACAAGACTTAGGAAGATACGGTTTTCAACAATATGGTGTCATTGTTAGTGGAGCGATGGATAAATATTCGCTAAGAGTGGCAAATTTACTAGTAGGGAATAAAGAAAATGAAGGAGCTCTAGAAGTTACATTATTAGGTACGTCCCTTCGATTTGAAAAAGATCTGTTAATCGCGATAACAGGCGGCGATTTACTTGCTTCGATTGATGGCGAAAAAGCACCAACGTGGCGGCCTATATTAGTGAGAAAAGGCTCTGTATTGCAATTCAAATCTCCTTTAAAAGGATGCCGGGCATATGTAGCTTTCGCTGGAGGTATCGCTGTTCAAGAAGTAATGGGAAGTAAAAGCACATACCTCCGGGCGGGAATAGGCGGATTTAAAGGCAGAGCTTTGCAAAAAGAGGATGTCATCGAATGTGGTGAAATGAATGAATTCAGTACTTCGTTGTTTCATCAATTAAATAAGAGAAATAGCGATTTTACGTGGACAGTCAATTATGGTGCGCTCATCAATTTACAGCAAACTCAAACGATACGAGTAATAAGAGGCACGGAGTTTGACCGATTCGATGAAAAAAGTAAAAGAACACTTTTTAATGAACCGTATACATTAACGACTCAAGCCGATCGGATGGGCTATCGAATGGAAGGTCCTCCGCTCTCTTTAGCAAAGGAATTTGAATTACTATCTGAAGGCGTCACACACGGAACTATTCAAGTACCCCCAAACGGAAATCCAATTATTCTAATGGCGGACCGTCAAACAACAGGTGGTTATCCAAAAATCGCTCAAATTATTTCGGCTGATTTGCCGAGTATGGCGCAGTTACAACCGACCGCCAACATACATTTCAAGGAAATTTCACATAAAGAAGCAGAGAGTGAATTATTAAAGAAAGAACAAATAATAAATGAGATAAAAACAGGCATCCGCTTTAAAGGACTTTACATATGAGAGGGAATGACATAATGAAAGTAAATGAGTTCAAAGAATTAATTGACTATATTGAGCAGTCTTCTGTAGATGTACTTAATTTAGAGAACAAAGATATAAAATTATATTTTCAAAAACGCAATGCGTCGAATGTGACAATAAATTTGGCAGAACGAGTATCTCAAGCAGCCCAAATGGTTACGACAGATGAAACGATAATGGAATCCGAACAGCCTTCGTCAAATGAAGATGACGGATTTCATCGAATAGAGTCTCCTATGGTTGGAACGTTTTATTCACGTTCGAATCCAGACGCAGAACCTTTTGTTCAAGTAGGATCAGTAATTGAAAAGAACCAACCCGTTTGTGTGTTAGAGGCGATGAAGTTGTTTAATGAAGTTGTATCAGAGGTGGATGGAGAAATAATCGAAATATTAGCTAAAGATGGACAAATCATTGAATTTGGACAACCGTTGTTTATGGTAAAGGTGAGTGGCTGACATGCTTAAGAAAGTATTGATTGCCAACCGCGGGGAAATAGCCGTTCGGATTATTAGGGCATGCAAAGAGATGGATATACAAACAGTTGCCATCTATTCTGAAGCAGATAAAGAGGCGCTTCACGTAAAGCTAGCAGATGAAGCATATTGTATAGGTAGTGCTCCGTCAAAAGAAAGCTATCTTAACATCGTTAATATCATAAGTATTGCAACGATAACCGGAGTCGATGGAATACATCCTGGTTATGGATTTCTGGCAGAAAATGCCGATTTCGCTGAATTATGTCGTGACTGCCATATTGCATTTATCGGCCCCTCTCCAGAAGCTATTCAAAAAATGGGCATCAAAGATGTAGCTAGAGATACGATGAAGGAAGCTGGCGTTCCGATCGTGCCCGGTTCAGATGGAATAATAAAAGATGATAGGGAAGGTTTAAAGATTGCCGAAAAAATAGGCTTTCCAGTGATCATTAAAGCGACAGCAGGCGGCGGTGGAAAGGGAATACGTGTTGCACATGATCGAGAGGAATTAAAAAAAGGGATAGAAGTAACACAACAAGAAGCTGAAACGGCCTTTGGAAACCCAGGAGTTTATTTAGAAAAATTTATCAAAGACTTTCGTCATGTAGAAATTCAAATCATGGCGGATTCATATGGAAATGTCATACATCTAGGCGAACGTGATTGTACGATTCAACGAAGAATGCAAAAATTAATAGAGGAAACTCCATCCCCGGCTATTTCGACCGAAACCCGAGAAAAAATGGGGGAAGCGGCAATTCTAGCGGCAAAAGCAGTTGATTATATGGGTGCTGGTACAGTTGAGTTTATATATGATTACAAAGAAGATACATTCTATTTCATGGAGATGAATACTCGTATTCAAGTAGAACATCCGATAACAGAAATGGTCACTGGAGTCGATTTGATTAAAGAACAGATTCGAGTAGCTTCCCGTTATCCATTACAAATGAAGCAAGAAGATGTAACCATGACTGGATGGTCGATTGAATGCAGAATTAATGCTGAAAATCCAGCCAAAAACTTCATGCCTTCACCAGGAGAAATAAAAGAATATAATTTGCCAGGCGGTTTTGGGGTTCGAGTTGATTCTGCTGTATATGCAGGATATAATATACCGCCATTTTATGATTCAATGATTGCAAAATTAATTGTACATGGCAACACAAGAGAAGAAGCAATCAAGAAAATGATTCGCGCTTTAGATGAATTTACTGTAGAAGGAGTTTCAACAACGATTCCATTCCATAAAGCCCTTTTACAACATGAAGTGTTTTTAAGCGGCAACTTTAACACGAATTTTCTTGAATTACATAGTTTAGACATAGAAGAAATCTAAACTGAAAACATCCCCTATTTATTTCTGAAAAACAGGTGAATAGAGGATGTTTTTTTATGCTTTGATATATCCTAACCGTTCAGAAATTTGCTCCGCTGCCCGCTTAGCTTTTTCTGCGAAAAGAGGTATATTTTCATTTTGATAATTCGCTTCAATACCAGCAATACTAATGCCAGCAATCACGTCACCTTTATGATCAAAGATAGGAGCAGCGATGGCAGACGTATGATTCTCTAATTCAGAATGACTAATCGTGTAACCGTCTTTTTGAGCTTGTTTAATCGTTTTATATAAACGTTCCTCATCGGTGATCGTTCCCATCGCAAAAGGTTGTAGTTCAATCGATTCAATGTATTTATCAATTTCCAGACTCGGTAAAAAAGATAAAATAACTCGAGAACAAGCTCCTGCATATAAAGGGCTTCTTCTGCCAATTGCCGTATATAATCGAACTTTTTGATTCGTATCGATTTTTTCAATATACATCGCTTCATTATTTTGTTTAACAATTAGATTAACGGCTTCATTTACATCATCATGCAGCTCTTGCATGATAGGGTAGGCAATTTGCCGAATATCAAGCCTGGAAGAAACTAATTGACCGAAATGAAGAAACATTAAACCTAATCGATATTTTGAATCTGCCCCCTTCTCTAAAAACCCCATCTCCTCTAAAGACATTAACATACGATAGACAGATGTTTTCGGAATGCCAGATAAACCAATAATTTCTTGGAATGTTAATTGTGCATGGTCTATAAATAAATTTAAAATATCCATTGAACGGACAACAGTTTTGTTTTTATTCTGCATTGCTTTTCTCCTTTATGTAGATATTATACTTTACATATTTGATAATTTAAGATTGAGCCACTACGAAAATGTCTACATAGAAAGTGGAAGAAAAGAGATTCTCTATGACTTAATAATATATTATCAAATTTTTGAAAGACGTAGAAGGTAATCACAAAGACATATTCAATATTTTTTGATAGTTCAAGAAATATCGTTTTAGCTATTTTTATTTTTGATATATTGGGATGGTGTTAAGGAAGTCATTTTTTTGAACACTCTACTGAAATAATTTAAATCATTGAAACCGACCATAAAAGCAATTTCTGTAATCGATAGATTTCCTCTTTGTAAATACAACTTTGCTTCTTCTACCCTTTTTTGATGAATATAATCAATGATATTCATATTGGTATCTTCCTTAAACTTGCGTGAAAGATGGGAAGAGTTCACATGGATGGTTGCTGCAATATCATGAAGTGTTAAAGGATTTTCTATATTTAAATGAATATAATCGATAGCCTTTTTCACAATAGGGCTATAATGACGTGTCGAAAATTCATTTACAACATCACAATATTCATTCATCATGACGGTACTTAATTTTTTCAAATAAGGCAGATTCGGGGCTCTTTCAATTAAAATAGCGAACTTTTCTGAAATCATGTGAATATAAACGGGATGAACGCCTCCTCTTTCAGCAGCGATTCTACACAGTGTGTTCAAAACCAATGATATATTTTTAGCGGATCGAATCGGGCTTTCGGGTATTCGATCAGAAATAGTTAAGAGACCGCTATTTTCTTTTGAGATATGGGCTATTTCCTCTTTATCTCCTCTTGCAATCGCATTCATTAGTTGCTTCTCATAGGTATATCTAATTTCAATAATAGTTTTACTTTCAGCAATAGTGGTTTTTAGCACCTCTTTGTTTTGTGCTGGTGTGACGATATCAGAGGTGATGAGTTGTGAGTCAACATGAGGGTGTATACACATATTAACAAGTAAATCTCCGATGCTGTTAGAAGCATTGCTGCTTAGAACGGTTAAAGATGTATAGAATTCTTGGAGTTGTCTTCGTTCACTGACAGGCAGTCTGTTTTTAGCGATCATATCACTCGTAAAGTCCATAACCGGTATACTCGAAAGAAAAGGACCGATTAAAATGAAACCAGAGAAAGATCTGTTTTTCCATAGACCCGCGGCAATATACTCAAGACCATAGGAATTTATATAGTAATAGTAGCTATTCGATTTATTTATCCTTAATGTTTCATTAATTGTAAGATACTCATGATCGACGTTTTGCAGCACGGCTGGAATGTCATGATTCACTAGTTGTAAAAGAGCATTCCCATCCTTATCAATGAACCGAACATCCAGTTTAGTAATAGTATTCAATATCGTACATACTTTACTGAAATCGTTAACATCCAATTTTGGTTTTTCCAACATACGATCACCTTTCCGTTTCATTATGGCTATTATTATAATCGTCAACGCGTTAAAAAGCTATATATGTGCTAGTCTAGTCAAAATAGTGCGATTTTTAATAAGAACAATCATCTATAATGAATTTAAGCGCATTCAAATGATAGAAGGAAGAAACAAGACCGTTTCGTATATCTGTTAGTCGTTTTGGAGACGATTAACTTGTCATCATGCCGGCAGTGAGAAGACAAAACGAGGAGGAAAAACGATGAGAAAAATAATGAATATAAATCGCGAATGGAAATTTATAAAGCAAGATGAAGCAAACGCAATGGATCAAGCTTATAATGATGAAAATTGGGA
Organism: Domibacillus sp. F004; assembly: GCF_057814295.1. Lineage (NCBI taxonomy): Bacteria > Bacillati > Bacillota > Bacilli > Caryophanales > Bacillaceae > Domibacillus > Domibacillus sp. F004. Next base: position 425,052 of record NZ_JBVATB010000003.1, on the reverse strand, counting down.
AGCCGTTCATGTTCCTCACACGTGGAACGCAATTGATGGCGCAAATGGATTTGATTTTTATAAAGGGGCTTGTTGGTACAGAAAAGAGTTTGTCTTAAATACTTTGGCACAAGGAAACAAAGTATTTATTGAATTCGAAGGATCTAACAGCATTACGGATGTATATGTGAATGGCAGGCATATGGGACAGCATAAAGGTGGGTATTCTACTTTTCGATTTGATATTAGTGACGTTGTTGAATTTGGAACGAAGAATACGCTAGCTGTCAAAGTGGACAATACAGTTGTGGATGACGTATATCCTCAAATGGCGGATTTTACATTTTACGGCGGGATTTACCGCGATGTTAATCTAGTGATAGCGAATCATGTTCATTTCGACTTAATGGATTATGGCTCAAAAGGAATTTATGTGATTCAAGATGATGTAAACGAAGAACAAGCTTTACTCACAATTAAGTCAAAGATAACAAATGATCGTGATGAAGAGACAAAAGTAAGACTGTGGGCAGATATTTTAGATGCTGAAGGTCAACATGTTGCTTATGCAGCCAAAGAAGTCGTACTTGCATCAGGTGAAACGAGAGACGAAGAAATGTCAGTTGTCATCGAAAACCCAATATTATGGAATGGCCGAAAAAATGCTTATATGTATGAAGCCAAAGTTTCAATGACTAGTTTTAATGATACGGTAGATGAGCTTTCCATTCCATTTGGTGTCAGATACTTTGAAGTGAATGCGGATAAAGGATTCTTCTTAAATGGAGAGCATCTTGCTTTAAATGGTGTTTCAAGACATCAAGATCGAAAAGATATGGGCTGGGCGATTACAGAAAAAGAACATATAGAAGATATGGAGTTAATGAAAGAGGTAGGAGCGACTTCCATCCGATTAGCGCACTATCAACATGACCAATATTTCTATGATCTATGTGATCAAGAAGGGATGGTTGTTTGGGCTGAAATCCCATTTATCTCTGTCATGTCAAAAACGGAATTAGAAGGTATAAATGCCAAACAACAAATGATTGAACTCATTAGACAAAACTTTAACCATCCATCCATTATGTTCTGGGGGATTCAAAATGAAATTCAAATTAGCGGAGAAAGACCAGAACTTCGAAAACTTGTGAAAGAATTAAATGAGTTAACGAAAAAAGAAGATCCGACTAGATTAACGACAATGGCCAATGTGATGTTCGTGAAAGACGAAGATGAGTATAATTATATGACAGATATCGTTGGTTATAATAAATATTATGGCTGGTACAACGGTGTGGCTGAAGATTTTGCCGGCTGGCTTGATAGATTTCATAAGACGAATCCGACTGTGAAATTAGGGATATCTGAGTACGGGGCAGAAGGGATTTTGCAATATCACAGCAATGATCCAAAAGTAAAAGACTACACGGAAGAATATCATGCGTTATATCATGAAACCGTTTGGAAAATATTCGCAGAACGTCCCTTCCTTTGGTCAACCTATGTATGGAACATGTTTGATTTCGGTGCCAATATACGAGACGAAGGTGGCGTAAAAGGAAGAAACAACAAAGGGTTAATTACGTACGATCGAAAGATTAAAAAGGACGCTTTCTATATGTATAAAGCAAATTGGTCAGATGAAAAATTTGTGCATATTACAAGCAAACGATTTGTCGATCGAGCAGATAATGAAATCAATGTGAAAGTGTACTCGAACTGTGAGGAAGTCACCCTTTATGTAAATGGAACGGAAGTATCTACCAAAATAAGTGATGATCGAATCTTTCTTTTTGAAAACATTGCTTTACATGATGGAATGAATGAGATTAAAGCAATCGCTAACCGAGAAGGTAACCGCTTTGAAGATGTCGCTAGATTCAATAAAGTGAATGAACCAAATGAAAGCTATAAAGCGCCTGAAGACGAAGGCGGCTCCGTATCTAACTGGTTTGAAATGCCAGAAGGAGTAGAAGATGTTGTTGTAGGAGAAATACATATCACTGATGATGTGTATTCAACACGCTGCACCTTTGAAGAGCTTTTCAAAAATGAAGAAACGAAGGCAGTGCTTGATAAGTATTTAGCCGGCATTGAAGATCATCCAATGTTCGGAATGATACAGACTATGACCGTTGATACGATGTCTGAATTGGCATCAGAACAATTTAATGAAAAAATGCTGTATACCCTTAATAAAGAACTAACCATCATTAAAAAGTCATAAATAATAATGAAGAAAGAGGCTGCTTTTTATCTAAGTAGCCTCTTTTCAATTTCAAAATGAAAAACCTCTTAACGATTGAATATGGGGCGTCATTCAACGATAGAGTATATTGTTGTGCAGATGAGAGAACAATAATCGGTCTTAGAAACAATGTTTAACCCACATCAAATAAGGTATTGTAGAAATAGGGGGAGGGCAATGAGATGTCGTTAGATGAACGAAGTGTTAATTTACTGCATGCTTTGCAACAGTCTTCCAATCTAAAAATGAATCAATTACAGGAACAAACAGGTTTGACCCGCAGACAAATTCAATACAGTATTGGAAAAGCGAATGACTGGCTTCAATTTCATAGCTATCAACCGATTCAGTATGACCGACAAGTAGGATATTACTTGTCTGACAAAATTCAAGAGGAAGATTTACAAGGAAAACTGACGAAACGCACGTATATGTTCTCTGAAACAGATCGAGAAAAGGTCTTTTATCTGATGCTATTACTAAGCCAGGAGCCTTTGTCTGTTTATCACTTTCAGTCGATTACGGGGCTTTCACGGAATACCGTACTGAAAAACTTGCAGGGGCTCAAGAAACATGCACAATCACTGCAGTTGCACATTCTCTATTCGAAGCAGAATGGTTACGTAATAAAAGGAGACAGCAATAAAAAGAGGTTCGTCCTCGAACAGCTGATCCATGATGTATTGCATAGCACGAATAGTCATCTCATCATGGAGTGTATATGGGGAGATCAACACGAACAAATAAACGCGTTGCGGGTACAGCTGGAAAAAGTAGAACAAGCATTAGGGATTACCTTTACGGATGAGCGTCTGCAAGAATTAACGTATCTCTTTTTATGTACCGACCAGCTGATTGGAAAGGGAGAAAGTTTACATACGATTCTTAGCTGGGAACCGTTGATCCTAACGGAAGAATTCAGCATCATTGAACAAATGACTCAAACGGATGCCATTCATTCTGTTTGGAGTCAAACAGAAAAGTTATATGCAACTTTGCATGTATTAAGCATGAACCGGACAAAAGATGTATCGCCGCTGGAAGAAGATACGGTCATTCAAACGATCCTCAGTGAAATTACGGAAGAGTTTGAACGACTAGCATGTATCCATTTACAGGATAAAGAACAATTCTATCAACAATTATATGTTCATTTCAAACCTGCTTATTATCGGATGAAGTATCGGATATCGTTAACAAATCCAATGGCTGAGAGGGTTCAAAAAGTGTACCCCGAGCTTTATCATTTGACCAAAAAATCATTGGGCCCGCTTGAAAAAGAGATTGGGTATCCTGTATCTGAAGAGGAAGCAGCGTATTTTACGATCCATTTTGGCGGATGGCTCCGGAAGCAAGGGACCACATTTGACGATCGAAAACGTGCGATTGTTGTCTGTCCAAATGGAATCGGCATTAGTAATATTTTGATCTATACGTTACGAGAATTGTTTCCGGATATTTTATTCTTGGATGTTTTATCTGTTCGGGATACGGCTAGTTATGCATTATCGTACGATTTAGTGTTTTCAACGGTGCATCTTCGAACAGATGCGGCTTTGTTTGTCGTCCCGCCTATTTTAGAAACACAAGATAAGCATAAGCTGCGGCAGCAAGTGATGCAGGAGTTGTATGGATACACGATGCAAAATGTAGATGTGACGGCTTTGTTAAAAGTGATTTCTAAATATGCAACCATTCATAAACGAGATGAACTTGAAAAAGCACTGCAATCCACCATTTATACGCATGCAGAAAAAATAAACAAGCATTCATTGAAGGAGGCGAAGAAACCTGTGCTGGAAGAATTACTTACTTTGCAAACAGTTCAACTAGAGTCACGTGTTTCGGACTGGAGAGAAGGAATAACAGTGGCAGCGAAGCCTCTGGTTGAACTCGGAACGGTAGAAGAAAGCTATGTAGACGCGATGATCGATTCGATCGAGGCGAATGGGCCCTATGTCGTGATTACGCCGGGAGTAGCGATTCCACATGCGCGACCGGAACAAGGAGTACGGTCTTTATCCATGAGCTTGTTAAGACTGGATGAACCCGTTCACTTCGCAGCAGATAAACCCGTTCAACTCATTATTGTCTTGGCGGCTGTAGACAGTGACTCCCATTTGCGTGCCTTAATTCAGCTAACAAAATTATTGGGTGAACCATCTAATATTGAGGATATGTTACAAAGTGCAGACAAAACGGTCTTGCTTGATTACATTCATAAATATTCGAAGGAGGAAACAGCATGAAAATTATGGTTGTTTGCGGGAATGGATTAGGAAGCAGTTTTATTATGGAGCTCAATGTAAAGAAAGCGTTAACGGAAATGAACAAAACAGCAGAAGTAGATCATACAGACTTAACATCCGCGAAAACGGTCCAAGCCGATATTTACCTGGGCGCTGCAGATATCGTCGGACAGCTGGATGATGGAAGCCGCACAATTGTCACATTAGAAAATATGATGAGTATTCCGGAAATTAAGTCGAAATTAGAACCGCATTTTTCATAAAAGAAGGAGGAAGATAAAATGAAAATCATGGTTGTTTGCGGGAATGGATTAGGAAGCAGTTTTATTATGGAGCTCAATGTAAAGAAAGCGTTAACGGAAATGGGCAAAACAGCAGAAGTAGATCATACAGACTTAACATCCGCGAAAACGGTCCAAGCCGATATTTATCTGGGCGCTGCAGATATCGTCGGACAGCTGGATGATGGAAGCCGTACAATTGTCACATTAGAAAATATGATGAGCATCCCAGAAATTAAATCGAAATTGGAGTCACACCTGAATTAATGTCTTTCAGGTAAAGGAGGTTAAGGGTAATGTTAGATGTTATTATGAAAGATATTTTAGGCACACCGGCTATATTGGTGGGACTGTTCGCTTTAATTGGGTTGTTATTGCAGCGTAAATCGAGCGCAGATGTGGTATCCGGAACATTAAAAACGGTTATGGGCTTTATTATTATTAACGCAGGTGCAGCGGTTCTCATTGGCTCACTTAACATATTTAGTCAAATGTTCGACCACGCTTTTAATGTGAAAGGGGTCATCCCGAATAATGAAGCGATTGTCGCGGCTGCACAAAGCGATTTTGGCACCCCGACCGCACTAATTATGGTATTTGGGATGATCGTAAACATTTTACTCGCTCGCTTTACCCCATTTAAGTATATTTTCTTAACGGGTCATCACACTTTATTTATGGCCTGCTTAATTGCCGTTACATTATCGGTTGGCGGTTTGAATGGAGTGCCGCTTATCGTAGCGGGATCGATTATTTTAGGATTCTGTATGGTTCTTTTCCCGGCTCTGCTTCAACCGTACGTGCGTCAAATTACGGGAAGCGATGATTTTGCGATTGGCCACTTTGGTACGATTGGGTATTTTGTTTCTGCAAAAGTTGGCGGATGGTTTGGAAATAAGGAAAAAACGACAGAAGAGATTAAAGTACCAAAATCACTCGGTTTTTTACGAGATACATCCGTAGCTGTCTCACTCACAATGACAATCTTCTTTGTTATTGTCGCTTTATTTGCGGGACAAGACTATATTGAAACAACCCTTTCCGGCGGTTCAAATTTCATTGTATTCTCCTTTATACAAGCGATCACGTTTGCGGCAGGAGTGTACATTATTTTAGCCGGTGTCCGGATGTTGATTGCTGAAATTGTTCCTGCCTTTAAAGGAATTGCCGATAAAGTAGCGCCAAATACAAAGCCAGCATTAGATTGTCCGACTATCTTTCCATTTGCACCAAATGCGGTCATTCTTGGTTTTCTATTCAGCTTTTTAGCAGGACTCTTATCTATGTTCATTCTTCCTGTATTAGGATTAAAAGTCATCGTACCAGGGCTTGTTCCTCACTTCTTTACAGGGGCAGCGGCAGGAGTATTCGGAAATGTCACAGGCGGGAAACGCGGAGCCATGTTCGGGTCGTTTGCCAATGGACTGATCATCAGTTTCATACCAGCTATTTTACTCGTTTTGCTTGGGGATATTGGATTTGAAGGAGCCACATTTGGTGATTCAGACTTTGGAGTAGTAGGTATATTAATCTTGAGTATTATGAAACTTTTAGGATTATCTTAATTAAATAGGAAGTTGTTCTTATTTGATTAAAAAAAATGGTGAACATTCTCTAAAAGCTGAACCCTTGATCTATCAGGGGTTCTTTTTATTTTGTTCAATCACTATTATTTTAAAAAGAAGAAGGATAAAAATCGAAGGGATTGTACAAACTAAGAGGGGAGAAGTATGCATTAAAAGCAATGAAATTTCTCCCTTTCACCGTACGAAAAAACAATCGGACGTTTACTTATAAGAAACGGGGGTATTTACAAGATGAAAATTATATATTTAACGATGGAACTTATCAATCTTAAAGGAGCATTCGATGGCTGCTAAAACTACTCATTCTAATGAATCAAATCGTTCTGTCTACTCCGCGCGCAATGTATGGGCGGGTATTCTGTTCGGCCTTGGTCTAGTCGGCTTTATAGACGAAACCGTTTTTCATCAGCTGTTGCATTGGCATCATTTTTATGACAAGTCCACAACCGACATAGGATTGGTCTCCGACGGCTTATTTCACGCTTTTAGCTGGTTTTCAACAATCGGGTCGTCGTTTCTGATTGCTGACCTTCACCGCCGAAATGCCTTTTGGTTTACAAGATGGGCAGGAGGTGTATTGCTTGGGGGAGGGGCCTTTCAATTATACGACGGGATCATCCAACACAAGCTCATGCGGATACACCAGATTCGCTACAACGTCGATATTTTTCCGTACGACTTCATCTGGAACATAATAGCCGCTATTATGATCATTATTGGGATGATTCTTCTTGTTCGTACTAAACAGCGAAGCACGATAAATAGGGGTGAGCGCTTCGAATGAACTATGGCCACATTCATCAGAATAATGGAGTTTCCTCCGAACTTATGCAGGCGCTGCCGTTTGTACTGCTTATCGTTTTGTATATTTTGGCTGCTGTCGTATCCAATCGTTCGTACAAACAATGGCCGCTATACCGTTACGTCTTCTGGATTTTCGGCGTTCTCTGCGTAGCCTCATCTGTGATTGGACCTTTAGCGAACAGTGCCCATCAAGATTTTACCGTGCACATGCTCGGTCACCTGCTGCTCGGAATGCTTGCTCCGCTTCTTATGGTGCTCGCTGCCCCAATGACGCTTGTTTTTCGCACATTAAACGTGTCTTTGGCGCGGCATCTTTCACGTATGCTAAAGAGCAGACCGGTGCGCATTTGGAGTCATCCAGTAGTTGCTTCCTTCCTCAATATCGGCGGGTTATGGGTGCTTTATACAACCGATTTGTATTCAGCGATGCAGCAGGACATTCTTTTGCATATTTTTGTACACATACACGTATTTTTTGCAGGCTACCTGTTTACCGTTTCCATGATTTATATAGATCCGGCACCTCATCATTTTCGTTTTGACTACCGGGCTATCATGTTAATTATGGCCTTGGCTGGCCACGGAATTCTATCAAAGTACCTATATGCCCATCCACCTAAAGGCGTTCCTGCAGACCAGGGAGAAACAGGCGGAATGCTTATGTATTATGGGGGGGATATTATTGATCTTGTTCTTATTAGTATCCTTTGCTTTCAATGGTACAAAGCGACTCGGCCTCGAGCATCGATTTCTACGGCTTAGTGAACGCAAAATTACACAAAAAAGCCTGTAAACAATGTTTACAGGCTGGACCTTTTCTCCTCTTTAAACTGTACAAACTATCTTTTTTCTACTCATTAGATTCTTTACCTTCTGAGTAATTATAGTTATATTGTGAACGGTCTACCGGCGTAAAGTTTTCAGGAGTATAGAACCGTAATAAATCTCCATTCACGACCCGATCTGAAAGCATTAATTTATATTCTGCGATTTCCCGGTATTTTTCCGCTTCAGCTAATTGATTTTCTTCCAGTGGACGTCCTGTTTTAGAGTCGTAAAACTCACCATCAACAGATGTAACAGTCGGACTTACAAAGTCACCATTTCGAAATGGAGTAAGCGAATCATGATTTTCAGATAATAAATCTGTTCCAAATTGTATGTTATCTTTTGTATCTATGCCCAGCAAGTGAAGAAGGGTTGGAAGTACATCGATTTGTCCTCCGTATTCGTGATTAACTCCACCTTCTATACCTGGCACTCGAATGAATAATGGTACCCGTTGCAGGCCTGTATTTTCAAAAGGGGTCATTTCTTTTCCGAGAACTTGTTCCATCGCTTTATTATGATTTTCTGAAATCCCATAATGGTCACCGTACATAATAATAATGGAGTTATCATATAAACCAGATTCCTTTAGATACGTAAAAAACTGCTCTAACGCTTCATCTGCATAACGAGCGGTCTGGAAGTACGTATCGACTGATTTATCACCCGTTGTATGCGGAGCAATTGAAGCATCTTCTTCATCAATTGGATACGGATAATGGTGCGTAACGGTCATAAACTTTGAATAAAATGGTTGGGGCAATGATTCTAAAAGTGAAGTAGATTCCTTAAAGAACGGCTTATCCATTAGCCCATAGTCCGCAAGTTCTTCACGCTTCATTTCATAGTAGCTTGAATCAAAAAACTTGTTATATCCAAATGATTTATAAATTTCATTGCGATTCCAAAAGGTTCCTGAATTCGGATGAAACACCGCAGACGTATAGCCTTCCTGACCTAAAATAGCCGGAGCAGCCTGATACGTGTTTAACCCTTTTGTTGTAAAGGCTGAACCTTGCGGCAATCCATACAATGAATTTTCGATCATAAATTCAGCATCAGCTGTTTTACCTTGCCCTGTTTGATGAAAGAAATTATCAAAATAAAGTGTATTTTCTTCTCTCGTCAATGAATTTAAAAACGGTGTTACTTCTTCTCCATGTAACTCGTAATCTATAAGGAAGTTTTGAATGGATTCAAGATGGAGATAAATGACATTCATTTCTTTTCCGGCACCAAAGTAAACCGGATTTGGCTCAGCATAGTTGGATTTTGTAAAGTTGATGACTTCTGTAATGTCATCGCTATCCGCCAATACCCTTTTCGCAGAAGCTTTCGTACTTTGAACAGCATCATAAATAGTGTAATTGTACATACCTAAATATTTCACGATATAGGTTCGATCAAATCCCCTTGTCAACAATTGAGGACGATCGATCTCAGCTAAAGCTAGATTGGCTGCTGAAATGGCTAGACCCAATGAAAAGATAGCAGCAACTTTCCGCCGATTCATGTCTTTAACTTCAATTTTTACACATTTAAAAGAAAGCAATACGATCAAAACAATCAGATCCATGAAAAATAACAAGTCATATGGTTTTAAAAGGGAGCCCACACTGCTGCTTACATCACCAAAGTTTTGTGTTTGAGTTAAAGTCGGTAATGTAATGAAATCATTAAAAAATCGGTAATATAAAACATTGGCATATAAAAGGAAAGATAAAAGAAAATCAATCACAAGCAGCCAAATATACTTTTTTCTTCCTTTGAAGAAGAAAGCAAAACCTAAAAATAATATGGAAGACCCTAAAGGGTTTAGGAATAATAAAAACGTTTGAATAGAATTTTCAATCCCTAAGTCAAACTGTGTTAATTGAACGATATATGTTTTCATCCAAAATAGAACAGCAGCCACAAAGAAAAAGCCAACATATTTATTGAAAAAAATTTGCCCTTTTTGAAATACGTTATTCATTTTTACACCTCGCAGGCCAACTATAATACATGATTTTATTTAATTATGCAAGTATAAAGATAGAAACAATTGAACCTGTTTTAACACGCGAGACAGTCGACCTGTTTTTTACCTCTGCAAAAAATGAATCTTATAGGGTGCTGTAAATGAAAAGCATATGCACATTAGAAAAGCATTTACTTATATAATTAAATTATTATATACTAATGTTGAGTTGGAGGGATGGTATATGAGCATTGATACAAAGCTTGATACGCAGGAAGTGGCTCAAATTATGAAGCTGCTTGGGGATAAGACACGCCTTACGATGATGAAAATGCTTCAAGCCCAGGATTTCTGTGTATGTGAATTTGTTGAACTTTTTAATATGAGCCAGCCATCTATTAGCCAGCATTTGCGCAAACTAAAAGATATTGGTCTGGTAAAGGAAAGCCGGAAAAAGCAATGGGTTTTCTATTCCTTTAACCGGGATCACGACTGTGCTCTTTTAATCGAAGAGTTATTACACCACCTTCCGGATCAAAAGGAACGATTAGTTGAACTGGAAGCACAGGGGTTACGCATTTCCTGTGAATAGAAAGGAGCAAGACATTTGTTCTCTGTTATTGCAGCATCCGTTATTTTTTTGATCACCCTTGTCTTTGTCATTTGGCAGCCGAAGAATTTATCCATCGGCTGGTCAGCTTGTATAGGAGCTGTGGTTGCTTTATTGGCAGGGGTGGTGGACTTTGGTGACGTGATCGATGTTACATCCATTGTTTGGAATGCCACATTAGCGTTTGTTGCCATTATTATTATTTCCCTCATCTTGGATGAGATTGGTTTCTTTGAATGGTCGGCTCTACATATGGCCCGCATGGCCAAAGGTAATGGCGTTAAAATGTTTGTTTATGTATCGATTCTAGGTGCTTTAGTTGCCGCTTTCTTTGCGAATGATGGAGCTGCACTGATTTTAACGCCGATTGTTCTCGCGATGGTCCGTAACTTGAAATTTGAAGAGAAGATGGTTTTTCCTTTTATTATCGCCAGTGGATTTATTGCAGATACAACAGCGCTTCCATTAGTCGTCAGTAACCTGGTAAATATCGTTTCGGCCGATTATTTTGACATTGGATTCGCGGAATATGCGTCACGGATGATTGTGCCAAACTTCTTTTCATTAGTGGCCAGTATTACTGTGCTCTATCTCTACTTCCGCAAAAGCATTCCGAAGCAGTATGACATGTCCATGCTAAAAGCGCCCGATGATGCGATTAAAGACCATAAAATGTTTCGTTTGTCCTGGTTTGTACTTGGTATCCTGCTGATTGGTTACTTCGTCAGTGAATTTCTGAACGTGCCGGTTTCCATTATCGCCAGCATCGTCGCGCTGTTCTTTTTGGCCATGGCCCAAAAAAGTCCGGCCGTTCACACGAAAAAGGTCATTAAAGGAGCGCCATGGTCCATTGTATTTTTCTCCATCGGCATGTATGTCGTCGTATACGGCTTGCGTAATGCCGGATTAACATCGGTTCTTGCGGACGTGATTCAAGGAACGGCAGAACAAGGATTATTCGCCGCCACAATTGGTATGGGCTTTATCGCCGCTATTTTATCGTCCATTATGAATAACATGCCAACGGTGATGATCAATGCGCTTGCGATTTCTGATACAGCTACATCGCCTGTGATCAGGGAAGCCTTAATTTACGCAAACGTCATTGGATCGGATTTAGGTCCGAAAATTACCCCAATTGGATCACTTGCGACGTTATTGTGGCTTCATGTTCTTCATTTAAAAGGGGTTAAGATTTCATGGGGCACATACTTTAAAACGGGTATCATCTTAACCATTCCAACCTTGTTTATCACGTTAGTTGGGCTGTATCTGTGGTTACTGCTTATTCATTAAATACTAAAATATCAAATGGAATGGAAAAGGAGAATGCTGTTATGACTAAAAAAATCATTTATTTCCTATGCACAGGAAATTCTTGCCGTAGCCAGATGGCAGAAGGATGGGCAAAAAAGCATCTAAACGATGAGTGGGAAGTGAAAAGTGCAGGTTTGGAAGCACATGGATTAAATCCTAATGCTGTTAAAGCCATGAATGAGGCTGGCATTGATATTTCAAATCAAACATCAGACGTGATTGATCCAGAAATTCTTAACAGTGCGGATTTAATTGTTACATTATGCGGCCATGCGGCTGACAACTGTCCAGTTACGCCTTCTCACATTAAACGTGTTCACTGGGGATTCGATGATCCTGCGAAAGCAGAAGGAACAGGAGCAGAAAAATGGGCATTCTTCCAGCGTGTTCGCGATGAAATCGGTGAACGCATCGAACGTTTTGCGAAAACGGGCGAATAACAAAGAGAAAAAAGCCGTGAGAAGTTCTCACGGCTTTTTCTCTATCACGAGACTATCTTAAAGAGAGAATACAAGCCCTTTATCCAGTATCAATAAAGGAGAGCAAACAGCATTCTTATCATTGGCAAGTGACAGAGCGTAATGCTGTTACTTGCCATTTTTGTTGGAAAATAAGACGAAAGATGAACGTTATTTAACATGCATAAATAAAAAAGGTATTTTTTTATGCTGTACTAAAGGGGAGGGAGAAGTTTTGCACCATAGCAGGCATTTATGTGGAAAGAATGGCCCGGCATATGTGGGTTCGAATATTCAACTAGCGGAGCAGAGTAGAATATCTTGTTAGTAGGGGTGATGTGATGAAATATGTTTGTCCATGTTGTGGCGAAGAATTACTAGACACTGATGAAAGATGTGAGATATGTTGTTGGGAAGATGATGGGGGGGCTGTTTTGAACGCCTGTTTATTATAGCGTAAAAGATGGGCAGTCTATACCCATTTTTTAGTCGGATTTCTTCAACCATGCATATAATATGTTTAGCTGTCATTAAAAAGCCTTGATCCAGAACTAGATCAAGGCAGTTCTTTTACCATTTAATGCTATTCCAAATTCTTTTATTATCATCATCGCGGTCGTCTCTACGGCGTCTGTCACGGTCGTCATCGCGGTCATCATCTCTATGGCGTCTGTCGCGATCATCCTCGCGGTCGTCTCTGCGGCGTCTATCGCGGTCATCATCACGGTCGTCATCGTGGTCGTCTCTGCGGCGTCTATCGCGGTCATCATCGCGGTCGTCTCTGCGGCGTCTATCGCGGTCATCATCACGGTCGTCATCGCGGTCGTCTCTGCGGCGTCTATCGCGGTCATCATCACGGTCGTCTCTGCGGCGTCTATCGCGGTCATCATCACGGTCATCATCGCGGTCGTCTCTGCGGCGTCTATCGCGGTCATCATCACGGTCATCATCGCGGTCGTCTCTGCGGCGTCTATCGCGGTCATCATCACGGTCGTCTCTGCGGTCGTCTCTGCGGCGTCTATCGCGGTCATCATCACGGTCATCATCGCGGTCGTCTCTGCGGCGTCTATCGCGGTCATCATCACGGTCGTCATCGCGGTCGTCTCTACGGCGTCTATCGCGGTCATCATCACGGTCGTCTTTATGATGATGCCGATCATCATCACAGTCGTTTCCGCGGATGTCACCACAATCCGGATTAAACCAAACCGTTCTGCAATCGTTCGTATCGCTCCATCTCCAGCATTTTTTCTTTCTATGATCGTGGTCGTTACAATTACAACTCATAATCATTTCCCCCCTTTACTTAAAATTGCAAGGTTATCATTCATCCTCGCACTATATAGTATGATTTAAGGGGTAATTGGTATAGTTTGTTGTACTAGTAAAAGGTAATATAAATAGATAATGGAAAATATCCTTCTGAAATAAGCCGAAAAAGACACCGTTACGTCCTTTTATTAATTTTTTGTACCAAATAAGTAAAAAAGTTTTGAATTTTCTGTGAACATGTAGTATGATAGCTTTACAAACTACTTAAGGAGTGATTGATATGGATCGAGTATTGACGAAGCGTTTAAATAAACAGGGACTTATTTTTGCGGCGGTCCATACGGTATTTTTCCTTAACCTTGCAATTGAGTTTATAATCTCTTCTTAATTTTAAAAAAATAAGTATCGGTTCACTGCTCCATGCAGTGGCCTTTTTTTTATTTTGTATATGTAAATAGCAGGATGTGTACATAATGAATACCGACTTTGCCGGCGGCTGGCAGCCAAGGGGTGCTTATGGTTTTTAGGAATATAGTTAGCAGTTTGAAATAATTTAATAATCTGACTAATTCATTGACTTAAATAGATTAATAGGTTTAATATAAACATGAATACATCGTTCATTTAAAAGGAGTGTTATCTATGTTACGGACTATATCGAAAGTTGTCGTTGCTTATGATGGATCTGAATTGGGAAAAAAAGCATTAGACAGAGCAATCACTCTAGCAAAATGGGATGAAAAAATAGAAATAAATGTTATCACTGTTATTGAACAGCCTACTCCTGTCATTTACTATGGGGCGTATTCGAGCAAAAACATCGCAACACCAGAGGCAAATATTGAAAAAGCGAAGCAAGTAATGCTAGAAGTAGAGGAAAAATTGAAAGCGGTTTCTAATAAGACAGAGACCTTTATTATAGAAGGACACCCCGCACAAGCGATTGAGGAATTTGCCGAAAACAATAATGCGGATCTTATTATTATGGGCAGCCGGGGACTAGGCGGACTCAAAGAGTTATTCTTAGGCAGTGTGAGCCATCATGTCGTTCAAAAAGCGTCGTGTGAAGTCATTATTGTTAAATAATGACTAAAATGCGGGATGAAGACATGAAGTTTACTATAAAAAGAGTATATTTTACCTAAAAGGAGCGGTTAAAGATTATGACAAAAATTGTTGTTGCTTATGATGGATCTGAATTAAGCAAAAAAGCGTTGCAAAGAGCAATTAATCTAGCAAAACAGGATGAAAAAGTAGAAGTAAACATCATCACGGCTATACCTCGGCCTGTAGCTACCATTTATAATTATGGTGCAATAGGTGATACAGTGCAGGAAGCAAATCTCGAAGTGGCAAGGGAAATGATGAAAGAAGTAGAAGAAAAATTAAAAACCATTCCGAATAAGACCGAAACATATATTGTAGAAGGAGACCCTGCACAGAAAATTGAAGAATTTGCCAAAAACAATAATGCGGATCTTATTATTATGGGCAGCCGGGGATTAGGCGGACTCAAAGAGCTATTTTTAGGCAGCGTGAGCCATCATGTCGTTCAAAAAGCGTCATGTGAAGTCATTATTGTTAAATAATTAACTAAACAGTACGTTGAAAGCATGAAGTTTACTGTAAGCAGTGTGCTGATTCATAAAGGAGCTGTTAAAGATATGTCAAAAGTTGTCGTTGCTTATGATGGATCTGAATTGAGTAAAAAAGCGTTGGAAAGAGCGGTTTATCTGGCCAAACGAGATAGAAAAGTGGAATTGAACGTGATTACTGCTATCCCTCGATTAATTCCAGCCGTCTATAATTACGGTGTGACAGCTGTTACGGAACATGAAGCAAAGCTTGAACATGCAAAGGAAATCATGCTTGACGTAGAAGGAATATTGAAAGTAATTCCGAATAAGACCGAAACATTTATTGTAGAAGGAAATCCAGCACAGGCGATCGAGGAATTTGCGGAAAATAATAGCGCAGATGTAATTGTCATAGGCAGCCGGGGATTAAGTGGATTAAAAGAAATGTTCCTCGGAAGCGTCAGTCATCATGTCGTTCAAAAAGCGTCCTGCGAAGTCGTTATTGTTAAATAACATTTTACAAGCATAAAGATAACTGCACCTCCAATTGGTACCTGTACCTAACAATTGGAGGTGCAGTTTTTTTTAGAGGCTTGTTTTTTGTTTTATTATTGTGAGCGAATTGTTCACGATAAGCATAAAACGACGTTAAAAGGGCACACTTTACATAATGATGTAAAGTGGGAGGAATTGAATGTTGAACACAGCAGAAAATACATTGTCGATCGTTGCTTTAGGTGGCGTGAATGAAATTGGGAAAAATATGTATGCACTACAATATGCAGACGATATTATAGTCATCGACTGTGGATCTAAGTTTCCAGATGAAAGTTTATTAGGAATTGATTTAATTATCCCGGACATTACCTACTTGCAGGAAAATAAGGATAAAATTCGGGCTTTAGTTGTAACGCATGGACATGAAGATCATATTGGGGCCATCCCATACATATTAAAGCAATTAAATATGCCGATATATGCAACACGATTAACGTTAGGTTTAATCGAAGTGAAGTTAAATGAACATGGATTGCTTCGGGAAACAGAGCTTATCACGATTAACTCTGATTCGAGTATTGAGTTAGGAACGACTCGTTTAACTTTTTTTAAAACAAACCATAGTATTCCCGATTGTCTAGGCGTTGCTCTTCATACACCTGAAGGGACCGTCGTCCATACGGGTGACTTCAAGTTCGATTTAACGCCGGTAAATGATCAATATCCGGATATTCATAAAATGGCCAGTCTCGGTAAGAATGGTGTGTTAGCTCTCTTATCTGAAAGTACAAATGCGGAGCGTCCAGGGTTTACGCCATCTGAAAGATTTGTAGGAGAGCACATTGAAGAAGCGTTTAACAAAGCGAAAGGAAAAGTGTTTATTTCGACTTTCGCCTCAAACGTTCATCGCGTTCAACAAGTTGTAGATGCGGCAATAAAAACGAATCGAAAGCTTGCCTTGCTTGGCCGAAGTATGGTAAACGTCGTATCCGTTTCATTGGAACTTGGTTATTTAACGATTCCTGATGGCATGTTAATTGAAGCAAATGAAGTGAATCAAATGGCGCCAGAAAAGGTGGCGATTCTTTGTACTGGAAGTCAAGGAGAGCCAATGGCCGCTTTATCCCGTCTATCTAGTTCGAAATATCGGCAAGTAGAAATTATGCCGGGTGATACTGTGATATTATCTTCAAGCCCCATACCAGGGAATGAACGGAACGTAGCACGGATTATTGATAATTTATTTCTTCTAGGAGCGAAAGTGATCTATGGATCGGGAAGCGTGACCGGTCTGCACGTATCCGGACATGCCAGCCAGGAAGAATTAAAATTGATGCTTACGTTAATGAAGCCGAAATATTTTATTCCGATCCACGGTGAATATAGAATGCTGCATCAGCACCGTATATTAGCCGAATCGGTTGGAGTCGAGAAAGAAAACATTTTTATAGTGAACAATGGAGATGTGGTCGATATTCAAGATAAAGTGGCCAGGCAGACACGGACCATCCCTTCAGGGAACATTTTTGTAGATGGACTGGGAATTGGAGATGTAGGAAATATTGTGTTACGCGACCGGAAACAACTGTCTGAGGAAGGAATGCTCATTATCGTGATTCATCTTAGTAAAACAGAAGGCAAAATTGTTTCGGGTCCGGATACGATTTCCCGCGGGTTCGTCCATGCTCGCCATTCGGAAGAGCTTTTAAATGATGTCAATCAGCTCGTGACAACGACTGTTCACAACTTACAAGGCGGAAAAGTAAACCAATGGAAAGTGATCAAAAAAAGCGTAAAAGAATCGGTCGGGAAGTTTTTATACGCGGAAACAAAAAGACGGCCGATGATTGTTCCGATTATCATTGAAGTGTAAAACGATGAAAAAGAGTATGTGTTTTAACAAATCATGGTACAATAAAGGTTGGATTGATGCTTCACTTTATCAAAAAGAAGTTGAAAGAGAAGGGGATTAGATCGTTTGAATAATAAAGAAACCAAAAGTGAGTTACCTGCACATTTTAAAGAATTAAAAAAATCAGCCAATCGAACGTCTAATTGGAGAGAACGTTTAGACACCGTTGAAGAGTTAGGCCAGTGGAAAAACGAACAAACCATTAAGCTGCTAACGCGTATGATGATGACCGATACGGTGTATAAAGTGCAAGAAGCTGCTTTCCGTCAGCTGAAAAAATGGGGCGAAGATGTTCAATTACCGCCCAAGAAAAAAAGTGACGCGATTAAAGGCGTCACGAAAATCTTGCTGCGAATTAAGAAAAGTTTGCCAGAAGATCATACGTTTAAAGAATTTGAAGAGAAGTTTAAAAAAATGAGACTCGATGTGTACGATACGTACGAAGGAGAAATGGGAGCCGACTTTAATAAGTGGCTTGAAAACACATGGGCATCGCTCCCGCTGTCGAATAGGTAATGTCTGTTCAATTTTGCAAAAATCATAAAAACTCCGATTGTGTGTATGTGCAATTGGAGTTTTTGTGTGCTAGACAGGGACAGTTATAGGACAAAATGCATTGTTTTGCCTCTATGAATCGACTATAATCTTCCTGAACTGCGCAAATGGAGGATGGGGAAAGATGAAAAAATGGATGGCAAGTTTTATCGTGTTAATGCTTTTATTTTCTGTTTCTTCTGTAAAGGCTGATGCGGCGGGATTCGTTGGATTTGGCGATAGCAATACGGAAGGAAAGTATTTTGAAAAGCAATACCCGAATCACGTACATCAAACATGGGTGAAGCAGACAGGTGCAACGAATGCAGGAGTAAGCGGCAACGACACAAACCAAGCAATGAAACGATTCCAAACCGATGTATTGGCAAGGAATCCAACCAGTGTGTCGATTATGTTCGGTCAAAACGATGGGTTGTTATTGAACAATGGACAGCCACAGGTGAGTAAAGCCCAGTTTGAAAAAAATATGACAAGCATGGTCAAACAGCTAAAAACCAAAAAGGTAAAAGTGTTGTTAATGACAAGCATACCGGTCCAACAAACACTTTATTATAATAAATATCCAGAAGTAAAACCGCTATATGCGAATAAAGGCGGCATACGGTTATGGCTGAACAGCTACAATGAGATTATTCGTAAAGTTGCCAAGAAGGAAAAGGTTTATCTTGTTGATCATTATGCGAATGCAGTCCTTAAAGCAGGCGGCGCGACAGATGCCAAGCTTGCGAAAAGTGGTTTAGTTGACGAGGAACTAGGTTTTCATTGGACGCCAAAAGGTCACAATATGATGACGTACTCCGTTCAACATTATTTAGCAAAATAACAAATAATAACCGGCAGCGGAATTTCCGCTGCCAGTTATTTTAAATGGGGCTCTAAAAAGCAATTAGGCTAATGTGAAAAAATTATACATCAATATGGTTCAGCGTCGTGGCCTTTTTTCACCGCTTTTTCAGGAGCTTGATCACCGTCTTTGTTGCCAAGCGGTTTCTGGCTCGATCCGCTTTTTGGTGCATTCTCCAAGCCTTCTCTTAAGCGGCGGCCATATTCTTCGTCTGCTTCTTCTGCCAAAGCAATCATTTTATCTTGAATTCGTTGATCACACTTAGAAAGGTCTCCGACAAGGTTTGAAATTAATTCATCTTTTTCCCAGTCTTCAAAATTGCGGTATGTTTCACCCGCTTGTTTCGTATTGCTTTGCCGGTCGATAGACTCACGCACAAGTTTGCCTTCAACGTGCGGTGTATGTTCTTTGCCCGCTTGTTTGGCTTCTTTTAGCCCGCCCAAAATCGATGGCTCATAGTTAATATGAGGGTTTTGGCCAAGAGCGCGGTCTACTTTATATTGCATTTGTCCACCGCTTTGATTCGTTGCCACCCTTTTTTTCGGCGCATTAATCGGTAATTGCAAATAATTCGCACCTACGCGGTGACGCTGTGTATCTGAGTAAGAAAACGTTCGGCCTTGAAGCATTTTATCATCCGAGAAATCCAGACCGTCTACAAGGACGCCTGTACCGAACGCGGCTTGTTCCACTTCCGTAAAATAATCTTCAGGGTTTTTATTCAAAATCATTTTTCCAACAGGCAGCCATGGGAACTGATCTTCCGGCCACAGTTTCGTGTCATCAAGCGGATCAAAATCCAGTTCCGGATGTTCATCGTCGCTCATAATTTGGACAATCAGTTCCCATTCCGGATAATCGCCACGGTCAATGGCATCATACAAATCTTGCGTCGCATGGTTAAAATTGGTCGCTTGAATTTCGCTTGCTTCTTTTTGCGTTAAGTTTTTAATACCTTGTTTCGGTTCCCAATGATATTTAACAAGAACGGCCTCGCCTTCGCTGTTTACCCATTTATACGTATTTACTCCGGATCCTTGCATCATGCGGTAGTTTGCCGGAATGCCCCACGGTGAATAAACAAATGTCACCATATGGAACGATTCAGGGGAGCTTGCACAAAAGTCGAAAAAACGTTCTCCATCTTGAAGGTTCGTCACGGGATCCGGTTTAAAGGCATGAATCATATCAGGGAATTTTATCGCATCACGAATAAAGAAAATCTTTAAGTTGTTACCAACTAGATCCCAGTTTCCGTCTTCTGTATAAAATTTAACAGCAAATCCGCGCGGGTCACGAAGCGTTTCTGGCGAATGACCTCCGTGAATAACAGTTGAAAAACGAACGAAAACAGGTGTTTGCTTCCCTTTTTCTTGAAAGAGTTTTGCTCGCGTGTATTTTGAAACCGGCTCGTCTCCCGCTGTTCCATACGCTTCGAAATAACCGTGCGCCCCAGCACCGCGTGCATGAACGACACGCTCCGGAACACGCTCTCGATCAAAATGGCTAATTTTTTCGATAAAATCATAGTTTTCTAACGCAGCAGGGCCGCGATTACCGACCGTCCGGATATTTTGGTTATTCGTAACAGGATGTCCCTGTCTGTTCGTCAGCGTGTCTTCATTTTCCACATTCATTTTTTCATTGTCGCGACTGGATTGATCTTTTGTCATTCTTCACCCTCCTCAGAGCAATATATATCGGTCGTTTTTTGGAACAAGAAATTTCTTGTATCCCCTTTACACTGTTCCCCCAATTCCCGTAAAATATTCCATTCGATTTACTTTTATCCAGTTACCTCCGCTAAAAGGTGAGAGGAGATAAAGCTTTTGTTTCTTCTATATGAATAAAGGCGTTATATCTTTCAGATAGCCGGGAAGGGACATAATTTCCGAGCCGCTCCATTAAAGGATGGTACACAACACCGATGGCACGGTGCCCTAATATATCCCGAAATACATCTTGGTTTTCTTCCGTAAAGAGAAGGTATTTGTTATATGGACCAGCTTGATGAACCAAGTCCTCCCAGCTTCCCTTTTCCGCTTTTGGAACCGTCATAACTTCTGCGGGTTCTCCCCATTTTTGGGCGGCGATCACGGTGCCATGGTGCGTGCCGAAGCCGATCGCATACACGTTTTCTGGTCCGTATTTTTCACGGGTAAGCTGGCCGACATTAACCGTTCCATCGTTTGCCATATCAGTAGCACGGGCATCTCCAATATGAGTGTTGTGTTCCCAGATAATCCCTTTCGCATCCTTGCCGTAATATTGTCCAATGTGGTCCAGAGCTTCAACCATATGCCGGTCCCGAATATTCCATGACTCGTTTCCGCTCGTGACCATGGCATGGTAGTAAGCCTCTGCATTGCTTGCAACGAGAGCGTTTACCTGCATATTAAGGGAGGACTCAAGATCGCCGCCATAGGAATGTTTATGTTGATGAATCGTTTGAAGAAGGCTCATAATTTCTTGTATACAGCTTTCTCCATAAAAAGCAGCCGAAATGCCATACTCTTCCGCTTGTCGATGAAAAGGTTCAAAGCATTCAAACGCCTTTTTCGCTTTTTCTATATCAGGGGATTCAATTTTTTCCAAATAATGAATGATGGCTTCCATCGATTCCCATAAGCTATACACGTCCATTCCATAAAATCCAACTTGTTTATTCGCGGTTTTATGGTGTTGATTAAAAGCGTGAAGCCACTCAACGAGGTGCTCAGCCTCTTTATTGGCCCACATCCATGCAGGCCAGCGATTGAAGGACTGCAGTGCTGCCGCTGCATTTTTATACTCAGGAGCCATTCCTTTGACATAACGATTGACTTCAAAGCAAGCCGGCCAATCTCCTTCTACCGCCACAAAAGAAAAACCATGTTCTTCAATCAGTCTTTTTGTAATTTCGGCACGCGTTGTGTAAAATTCGGATGTTCCATGGGAAGCCTCTCCAAGCAAGACGTATTTAGTGTGACTGGCGGCTTTTATTAACGGTTCTAAATCGGCTGCATCGGTAAAACGCGCAGCGTGTTTTTGAATACTCTCTACATAGTGATTGGTCTTAAGCACTTTTCATTCCCCCTCGGCTTTTTGTCTTAGTATGACCTGAATAAAAGGAAAGGAATCCTGTTTCTCATTTTTGAATACGAGGGAATAAAAAAGGGTAGAGTAGATTACTACAATTAGTAAATACTGCTTAAAATGCTAAGGAGGTCACGATAATGCAAGTAGAGAAGCTAGCCTTAACCATTCTGGGAAATATTAAAAGCGGGGTGAAGCCAGACTGGAACGATTATGGAGTTGGATTAGAAACGTTTGGGGAAGCTCTTCAGTATATTGATTCAAATAACTTAGCAACAGGTATTAATGTAAAAAGAGCAGAAACGGGAAAGGAAATAATGGGTTACTTTACGGATGAAGACTTTTCTCTCACATTGCCGGGAAGAGAATTTTTAGAGAAAAACACGTCTGAAACAAAATAAAAATAAAAAATGAATGGCCAAAATGGAAAGTACTCCTTTTTTGAGTGCTTTTTTCTTTTCTTTCAAAAATTGTAGAGAACAGAGGATGATGATCTTGCGTGACCTTGTGAAGAACAGAAAAAGTGAAGTTCGGTATTGCCAGCCGTTAAGCAACGGCCAGGCGCTGCATATTTACTTTTGGCGTGAAAAGCAGAGTGTTTCAAATCGAATGGTATATGTATGGAATGTCGGGATCATTATTACTGATACACGAAAAAAGGCGAACAAATGGAAAAATCATAGTCCGAAAGGCAAAAATGATAAGTCAACCGGAGATTGCGGACTAGAAGGCTTAAAAAAAGCGATCGACATCATTCTTCAGTTCAGATATCGTTTAAAACAAAATGAATATTTGTTTGTTGTTTTTGATGATGAGAAACGAAAAAATGCCTACCGTTGGTTAGAACGGTATGGATTTATGGAATTTCATAAAAACGGTCAATTCCAGGCGTATGGTACCTTTAATCCATTATATTGGGATTGGGCTATGACCGAGTAGCAACGCTTTATATGGAGATAATAAAAAGAGGAAAGGAGGGATAAGCGGAATGAAGCAACCGGGCAGAGGATTACACGTTCAAATTGCGAAGTGCTTGCAGCAGCGAAAGGTAGATGTAAGACGAGCTGAACGTTTAGCTGGAAAGAACATGTCTGATATCGCAAATTCCGAAAAATAACTCTTATTGTTCCTAACATTTATAAAAAAGAGCAGCTTGAGTTTGCTTTTATATAAACTCAAGCTGCCTGATTCCATTATTTTTTCTTTGTATAGGGTTCCTGCTCTGAGGCCGGAAGGTCCCCAAATTCAGTCATTAAACCTTCTTCATCTAATACATCTTCATAATGTTCATGTTGTTTATTTGGATAGACCTTCACATGTTTCCCCGTAATGTCCACTCCGACAAAATTTTCGTAGTCTTCTACGTATCCAACGTTTTCCTCCGAGTCTACATACATGTCATCATAGTCTTCCGGTGGAGTTGCAAAGTCAGATGGCGATTCAGAAGTTCCATATTGCGCCACATCTTGCCATGAATCTTCCGCATCATAGGCGACATTTTCATCTGCTGTCCCTCTGTCAAATTTTTCAGAAAGAGGTGTTAATATGCTTTCTTCAATAGGCCGATCGCGGGAAACGTTCTGATCTTGTGAATGATCAATACAGTATAAAGCTGTTGGCAAAGCTTCTAAACGTTCGATTGGTATTTCTTCTTTGCATGTTTTGCATTTGCCGTACGTTCCATCCTTCATCGCTTCTAATGCTTGATCAATTCCTTGCAGTTCCAGTTCGGCGTGTTCATTAAGCGCCACATCTTTCCCACGCTCATATAACTCTGTGCCTACATCGGCTGGGTGGTTGTCATATACAGATAATTCACTTATCGAATCTGAGAGGCTTCTCTGTAAATCGAAATGATCATTATCTTCAAAATGGGAGGCTAATTCAGTCTTCCTGTTCATTAAATCTGTACGAAAATGGGCTAGCTGATCTTCTGTTAACATCCTCTTCAGTCCTTTACAATGCATTGTGATAAGGTCTTTTACATTTCATCTACAAAAAACAAAAAAACTACAACAGTAGGCTACCCATAAAGTGAAACTTCATTCCAATGGTAAAAGATCATGCAATATGCCTTATCGCTTTAAAAACGAAGAGTTTTTCGCAGCCTCTTTTTTAAATAAGGGATAGAGAGTATAATACATAATGAAAGATTTGGTATAATAACAAATTAATCAATTATTTAAGATAGAAATAAAGTTCCTGCATATTCTGGAATGTGAGTCGATACGTGACTTTTTAAAGATACAATTAAAAGACTTGTTTGATAGGGGGACTGGAATGCCGCAATCGAAACAGCGTAAATTACTGTTATGGATAACGATCATCGTTATTTTCACGTTTTTATCTATTATTTTGTTTAAAACAGAGATGATTTTAGACAATACGACAACACAGAATCAACTAGAAAAAACAAAGATGACGATTATCACCTCTGATGTCATTGAAGATCAAAGCTGGGGAAGTCTTGCTTATAAGGGCAAGATGAAAGTAGAGGAGCAATTCCCTGTAGCCGTTGCATTATTTAGTGAGATCAAAACCGAAAAGCAGATGGAAGACACGATAACAAAGGCGGTTGCAGAAGGTTCTAAGGTGATTATTGGTCATGGCCGTGAATTCTCAAGCTTTTTTACAAAAATCGCAGCGACGTATCCTGATATTCATTTTGTCACGATTCACGGGACCGCAAAACACCCGAACCAAACCGTTTATACATTCGATCAAAATAAGATTGAATACATTGCGGCTATGGCAGCCGTTCTAAAAACAAAAAGCAATAAGATCGGTTTGCTAGATGCCTATGATGCGAGAAAGAGACTCCCTGGATTTGAACAAGGGCTAAAGCAATATAAACCGGAAGCATTGTTCTATTACAGCGTTGTAAATAGCAGAGATGATGGGGAAAAAGCGGTTGAATTGATGAAAAAAATGATGGATCAAGGTGTCGATGTCATCTTTACAAAAGGGAATGGATATAATCGAGATGTGATTGATTACGCAAAAGAGAAAAACATTTTTGTGATCGGCTATTTGGACGATCAATCTTATATGGGCGAACAACACGTATTAACGAGTGTCGTGAATGATGTTTCACAGGCGTATATTGCTGTAATGAGAGACTATTTTAGCAAGGAAGGGATTCCACAAGGGAAAGTCCTATTGAATGAAACAGATGGAGTGTACAATCTGGCTCCATTTGGCCCGATGTATACAGAAGAGGAAAAACAATATATACGTTCAGAGGTTAATAAATTGAACTGGGAAGATTGATCTGTTGAACAGTAGGGGACAAGGAAAAATGTGATGAATAAAAGCTTTTTGAAAATGCCGTTTCGCAATAAAATATTAACTATTCTCCTTTTGAATACAATTATATTGAGCGGCTTTTCACTCATCTTTGTTCAATCAATTGAAGAAATCAGTCTAGTGAGCAAAGAAGTGAAAGATCATAACATTCCAGGCATTGTGTGGACTTCTTATTGGGAAAAAGAGTTAAGTATTAAACAACATATAGTTGAAACCTACATCTTGAATAATGACAGTACTCACTTTATCGAAAGGTATCAGTTACAAGAAAGGAAAGAGCCTCCACAAATAAAAGAAAAGAAAGTTCCAATACCAAGATCAATGGAAAGCATTGAACGAGAAATGGATTTATTGGATTTTATGATTGTCAACAATGTGCAGGGACTCATTATGTACGGAGATGAAGAGGCGTCTAAAAAATATATTAAAGATCAATACCTCCCGAGAATGGAAAAACTAAATCAGGAATTGAAAAGCTTGGAGGAAGAAACTTTCACCTCTTTAAATGATCATACGAATGATTTTTCAACGATCATTGAAGAAGCGTTAGTCCTCTTAATTTTAATAACATGCGGGGTAGTTACTTTATCGATCTATGCATCGTATAAAATTAGCAGCAGCTTAACAAAACCGATTGAAAAAATGATTCATAGCGTCAACGATATAGCAAGTGGCCAATATGGCTTAACGATCAATGAAACAAATCAACTTGAATTGCAGCACTTAACCGAATCGATTAATCAAATGTCGTTCCGATTAAAAGAATCCTTTGATACGATTTTAGCTGATAAAATTTATCGAGACCAAATTTTAAATTCATTACCTGTGGGTATTATTACGAGTGACGATCAAACATCTCTCTTTACACTTAACAAGTCGGCTGAAAATGTATTAGGTGTAGATAATGAAAAGATAAAAAACCTTATGGATAATAGAGAGTATTTCCAAAATAAATTTTTTTGGGATATTTTGCTGAACGGACAAATTTGTGAAAATATAAAGGTGCCGTTGAAAATCCAGGACATAAAATATCAATTGCTCGTTTCTCAATCGGAGTTAATCAATCAACAGAAAGAAGTCATTGGAAGAATCTTTTATTTCATCGATATAACGAAAACAGAAGAATTAGAAAAGAGAATCAATCAATCGGAGAAGTTAGCCCTTGTTGGAGAATTGGCTGCAGGTGCAGCTCATGAAATTCGAAATCCACTCTCGGTCATTAAAGGTTTTCTATCCTTGATGAATGATGAGATCTCTGACATGGAGAAAGAGCAATTTTATTTGCCGTTAGTCATGAAAGAAATTGACCGCATTAATATCATTGTTGAGGACATGCTTCTTCTTTCGAAACCCGGGGCACCTATTTTAAAAGAAATGTACATAGAAGACGTTATTAATGATATTTTGCCGTTAATGACTCATTCCTCTTTGAAAGAAGAACAGATTGACTTTATCATTAATATAGAGCGATTGCCTGTATTCGTTGATATAAATCAAATGAAACAAGTCTTTTACAATTTAATTCGCAATAGTAAAGAAGCGATAAATGGACGAGGACAGATCCATATTTATTCAACGAAAGAAAGCGGGTTTTATCACATTTATATTCAAGATACGGGCACAGGAATTCCTCTTGATATGCAACAATCTTTATATCATCCGTTTTCAACATCGAAAGGAGATGGAACCGGCTTAGGTTTGACACTTGTGCAAAGAATTGTTCAAAATCATGAAGGGAAAATCGAATTGGTTTCCACCTCGAGCGAAGGAACAACTTTTTTAGTGAGTCTCCCGCTGCGGAGTTGAAAAGCGGATTCCCAATCCGAGGTCATGTTGAATATCTAAACAAAAAGCATCCTAGCGGGTGCTTTTTTATGTGATCAAGGCGTAATGAAGGTCATACACCGAATGAAAATAGGAAAAGATAAAGGGAAATTAAAAAGAAAAGAATAAGCGCAGCGAACGTTCGTACACATAATCTAAAGGCAGGTAAGGTGATATGAACTTAACAGAAAAGCAAAAGGCGTTTATCGATCATTATTACGCCACATTAGAGGAAAAAAATTCGATTGCAACGTCAGAAGAAATGGTTGAAGTGTTTGTTGTCTTGTACTTAGAAGCGGATGATGAAGACAAAAAAGAACGAACGGCATATTCGATTTTGACAATTCATTCTGCCATTGAGCTTATAGGTCTCGAAGAATTACTGGACATCCATGAATTATACGAGTACGCTGCAGCCAGGCAAAAGAAAGTAAAGAATTGTGCAATCATAGCGCAAGAGAAAAGGCATCGGGATCGGGGAGATTTTTCTTTGACGGATGCTGAATGGAAGTATATTGTCCATTATTTCAATAATAGATGTGCATATTGCGGCAAGAAAGAAAAATTAACGTTCGAACATGTTATCCCCTTTTCAAAAGGCGGCAGCTTTGGCAAGGAAAACATTATCCCGGCATGTCCCACATGCAACTCAAGCAAAAATGATTTGGACTACGATCACTGGTATAGAAATCAGTCCTTTTATGACGAAACGAGAGAACAAAGAATTATGACATATTTAGGGCAGATGAACCCTCCGTGCTCAAATCATGAAGGATTAAACGAAGAATTCCTGTAGAGGCAGGTGGCACAGGAGGTCCGTCATAAAAAGATGTGAAACCTTGGAAAAAGCTCCCCCATGATCAGCTGGCACAATAAAGAGTGGAAGGAGAAAAATGTGAATGACTATGAGTAAAGAGGGCATTCTAACGGGGTGTTTCTAGCAGAGGAATTTATGTTGAGAATCTAGAGACAACATGTGACGGAAATAAAAAACAAAAGGAGATGTTACATGTTGAATCATGGAAAAGCTTTGATAATAAAAGCGATGCTTGTTTTTCCTGTTGTCTGGCTTATGCTGACTGTATTTTTCGATGTTTCTTTGCTCGATTCAACGTTGTTGGGTCTATCTATCCTACTTGTTGGTTATGCGGGCGACATGACCATTTTATCAAGTATGAGGAATTTATCCGCAACGATCGGAGACTTCGTATTAACAGCACTTATTTTATGGCTCGGGTTAGATATGCTTGGGTATGAAGAATATGGTACAGAATCATTACTGACTGCTGCTGTTGTTGCAGCAGGAGAGTACTTTTATCATAAATGGCTTTTAAAAGAGCAATTAGCACTGGAGCCCCGAGAAACACTTTAATGAAGAGCGTCTTCTAACATAACATTATCATACCGGACAACAGTCATGTCTCCTCAGGAGGCAGAGTGGTGTCCGCTTTTTTTTCACTTTATTCTTTAAACACTGCTTCGAAAAATTTCTGCTCGGATACAAGCTTTACTTTATGCCCCGTTTGCTGCCACTCTTTTGCTTGACGAATTTTAGACGACACGTCTCCTTTTCGGTACTTTATTGCATCTGATTCACCGACAATGAGATAATCGGTTTCTTTTTTGAGGGACGTATGAACGTGCCCGCCCCGTTTCGTTACGAGTTCGATCGCGTCTTTACGTTTCATAGAAGTGAGCAGACCAGTAAAGCAGAGCGATTTTTCATAAAAAGGGTGATGCTTGTCTAGTTCCACCTTTACCGGTCTTTTTGTACGGGATACATTGTTTTTACGGAAAGCCGGTCCGTTCAGATAGCCGAATGAGTAGTTGATTTCATTAAGCAGATGGTGAAGAGTTGTGTGTTCTTTTGCCATATGAATGACAATCGTTGCGCAGGCAATGGCGTCTTCAAGGGCATGATGATGCTCAAACTGGAAATTGAAATAATTGGCGACGACGTTCAGTTTATGGGAAGGCAGCTTCAGTAATCTTTTTGCGAGCATGCACGAACAGAAATAGGGGTTGTCCGGCAGCGGGAGTGTATATTTTTCGACTGTGCTGCGCAGCACGTTCACATCAAATTGGGCGAAATGAGCAACGATTGGATTAGAACCAATAAAGGCCAATATCTCCTCATATACTTCTGGAAACATCGGGGCATCTTGCACATCTGTTGGATGGATGCCATGGACCGCGATGTTGCGGTTATCAAACCGTTCGTTAGGGTTGACGAGTGAGTAATATGTATCGACAATCTCGCCATCCTCAACTTTTACAAGGCCGATGGAGCAAACACTGCTCCGGCTCACATTCGCGGTTTCGAAATCTAATGCGACAAAATGAATCATCAGACCGTTCTCCTTTAGCCAGAATTTGATAGCGTAAGTGTACTGCTTTTTTGGAGAAAACTCAATGAAACTAGTACATAAACGGACGGAAAGGCTTTTCCTTTTTGAAAAAGGATGCTCCGCTATTTTTCATGTATAATAGAAAAAAAGAATAGATAGAAGGTGTTTGATGTATGCAAAAACTAGCCTGGGGATTAACAGTGATCGGATTTATCGCGATTTTAAGCGGTATCCTCTATCCGCTGGACGTGATCAATAAATCAACACTATTCACGCTGCTCATTGGCGGGGCGTGTGTGATGTTTGTTGGATCGATGGTAAGAAGTTTTTCGGCATTGAAAAAATAGCGAATACGGTTTTATTTGGAACAAGGATATTGAATGGAAGAAAAACAGCTTCTCATGAAGGAGAACAACGATAAAATAAGAGGGAGCTGTCTTAAAAGTAAGTAATTTGGGACAACTCCCTTTCGTTTTAAAAGAAAGGATGAACGGATGAAAAAGAAATTAATGGGGATAGGAGTTGTAGTCGTTTTCCTTCTATTGCTTAGTACATATAAAGTAATGAATGCAAGAACGTATCAGGTATTTGGAGGTTTAACCGACCAGGTGGAGACAAATCAAAAGGTCGTTGCTTTAACATTTGATGACGGTCCATCGAAAAACATACATCAGATTCTGCCCTTGTTAGATCAATACGATGCAAAGGCTACCTTCTTTTTTATTGGCAAAGAAATAGAGGAATACCCACAGGAAGCTAAAAAAGTGGTAGAAGCAGGGCATCAAATTGGCAATCACACGTATTCTCATAATCGAATGGTTTTTAAAAAGCCGTCGTATATTAAAAAAGAAATTGAAAAAACAGACCAGTTAATTCAAAAAGCAGGTTACAAGGGCGAGATTGATTTTCGGCCACCAAATGGTAAAAAACTTGTAGGCTTGCCTTATTACTTGCATAAACAAAATAGAGACACGATAACTTGGAATATGGAACCAGATAGCCATTATACCGCTGCTTCTGACAAAGTGAAATATGTAAAAGGTTATGTAAAACCGGGTTCGATTATTTTAATGCATCCGATGTATGACGACACAGGTAAAGAACTTCAAGCAATCAAAGGAGTATTACAAGCATTATCCAACGAAGGCTATACGTTTGTAACGGTAAATGAACTTCAGGATTTAAAATGAGGAACGCAAAAGAGAAAAGAGAGGATGGTACGCAACCAAAAATACAAAGCATCGGTTATCCCACCGATGCTTTGTTCGTTGTTGAAATACGGGTGATGCTGCTAGAAGCCTGATCTTTTCTTATTCATTAATCCCTAAGTGGGCTCGAATCTTCATTTCGATTTCATCGGAAATGGTTTTGTTCTCTTTTAAAAAGACTTTTGCATTCTCGCGTCCTTGGCCAATTCGTTCTCCGTTGTAGGAATACCATGCACCTGATTTTTCAAGGATCTCTGTTTCAGCGCCTAAGTCGACGATTTCCCCTTGTTTTGAAATCCCTTCTCCGTACATAATGTCTACTTCTGCTGTACGGAAAGGCGGTGCCACTTTATTTTTGACGATTTTGATTTTCGTTTTGTTTCCGAGAATTTCTGTTCCTGATTTAATTTGTTCAGAACGTCTAACTTCTACACGGACAGATGCATAGAATTTGAGTGCCCGTCCTCCGGGTGTCACTTCAGGATTGCCAAACATAACGCCTACTTTTTCTCTTATTTGGTTAATAAAGATAGCAATGGTACCCGTTTCACTAATCGCTCCATTTAATTTACGCATCGCCTGTGACATGAGTCGAGCTTGTAAGCCAACGTGTGAAGCACCCATTTCCCCTTCAATTTCTGCTCTTGGAACAAGAGCGGCGACTGAATCGATGACCAAAATATTTACCGCTCCACTTCGCACAAGTGCTTCTGCAATTTCAAGCGCCTGTTCGCCTGTATCTGGCTGAGAAAGAAGGAGTTCATCAATGTCTACACCAATCTTTTCTGCATAAACAGGGTCAAGGGCATGCTCCGCATCAATAAATGCAGCCGTTCCTCCTTGTGCTTGCACTTCTGCAATGGCATGAAGAGAAACAGTCGTTTTACCGGATGATTCCGGTCCATATATTTCAATAATACGGCCTTTCGGATATCCGCCGATCCCTAACGCTTTGTCAACTTGGATAGATCCGCTGGAAACAGCGCTCACACGTTTGTCGGCTTGTTCCCCTAACTTCATAATCGCCCCACGGCCAAACTGCTTTTCAATTTGCTTTAATGCCGCATCTAATGCCGCTTGTCTATCTGCACTCATTATCATGATCATCCTTCCCGAAAATAAGCGCCTATTGAAAGAAAAACGCTTTCCATTATTGTTTCATAATAAGACGAAACTAATTCCAGGAAAGGCTCATATATCAATGACGAAAATTTGTTCTATATTCATTATATAGAAACATGTGTTTGTTGTCAAAGAAATGAACAGATGAAAATAAGCCGAATTTTTTGCCCAGAAGTCCTTAATCTCCATTCGAAGTGAAGAATTAGTTGAAGCATGTATAAAAAATGACGAAGTAGAAATAATAAATGAAGCAATTTAAAATTGCGATGTGAAGTACTTTTGATGCTAGGAGGAACGAAATGGAAAGTGGTAAAGTGAAATGGTTTAACAGTGAAAAAGGATTTGGGTTTATTGAACGTGAAGGGGGAGAGGATGTATTTGTACATTTCTCTGCCATTGAAGGCGAAGGGTACAAATCATTAGATGAAGGCCAGGAAGTGACTTTTGAAGTAGAAGATGGTCAACGTGGTCCGCAAGCAACGAATGTAAGTAAAGTATAATAAACGTAAGAAGAAACAGACCTGGTACTCCAGGTCTGTTCGTATGTAAACATAGGAAGCATTACGGCATAGCCGTGTTTATAATGAATAAAAAGGGATAAAGAGTATACATGTAATGATTTGAGAGGAGGAATACGTTATGACAAAAGAGACAAATGTAAAGCGCAATGATTCAGTGGAGCAAAAAGAAAAAAAAGAAAAAGGACAAGATATTGAGCCGCAACGAGCTCCCGGTGAAAAAGAAGTAAAGCCAAAAGACCATAATCCTGACGACTTTGAGTAAAAGTTCCTCGTAAAAAGGACGAGTTTAAATGGCTCGTCTTTTTGATATTCCTTTTCTAGCTAAACGAACATGAACGAGAGGGGAGTGAATGTATGAAATCAAAATCAGACAGAGAATCTTTTATAGACGATTTAGATGATCAAAACGACAAGCTATATTTAATTTTAAGAGGTCATCTATATATCGAAAATGAATTAAATAAGCTGCTTGAAGGTTTTATCCCGA
The DNA here is from genome assembly GCF_057814295.1 of Domibacillus sp. F004. Taxonomy (NCBI): domain Bacteria; kingdom Bacillati; phylum Bacillota; class Bacilli; order Caryophanales; family Bacillaceae; genus Domibacillus; species Domibacillus sp. F004. Next base: position 392,180 of record NZ_JBVATB010000003.1, on the reverse strand, counting down.
ATTCAGACATATTAGAACTGTATAAAGAACGATTTCGGACAAAAGCAGAAATAGCGTATGCTTTTAACTTGATCGACCACAATCAATGCGAAATGCTGCTTGAATTTAATGAATTCAGAAATAAATATGCTCACAGGCTCAAATATAACATTAGTCATCAAGAAATTATGGATTTGAAAAGTCAATTAGGGGAAATAGAGGGACTTGAACGGCTAGTAGAAGATATCATTACAGAGAATAAAAGCACTTCTGTAACAGATCTTAAAACAGTCATCGCAGGACTCCGCACCATTTTAAATGTGAAAGCGATGAGAATAAAAAAGTGTGAAAACCCATCCTATGATGTCGTTGACATGGATGAGGCAGAAAAGGGATAAGTTCAGCATACTATCTGCTGAACTTTTTGAGTTGTGAAAAGGAGAAAACAAGTGATTCAATACCCCTGTTTAAGGGTAAAGATGATTGTTTTTCTTATTAGATCCGTCATAATAAGAAGGAGACATTTTATAAAGATAAGGGGTATAAGAAATGATCATTACGATTGAAAATAATTGGCTAAAAGTAGGCATCTTAACAGAAGGAGCCGAAGTACGAGAAGTGTACCATAAGAAAAATGAATTGGATTATATGTGGACAGGTGACAATAAGTATTGGGGGCGTGTATCCCCAGTGTTGTTTCCTATTGTGGGACGTTTAAAAGAAGATCAGTATACAGTAGATGGACAGGTTTATCCGATGTCACAACATGGTTTTCTGCGCGATGTCAACTTTGAGATTGCCGCGCAAACAGCAGACAGTGCTTCTTTTCAATTTGAATCGGCTGGTTTATTCACGAACATATATCCGTATGAATTCAAGGCTGTTATTCACTATACATTAAATGAGGCGTCCCTTGTCGTTCGCTGGGAAATAACGAATGAAAACAAAGAAAAGATGTATTTCTCGATCGGTGCGCATCCAGCGTTTCGAATTCCGCTTTTCGAAAATGAAACAGTCGAGGATTATAAAATAAAAGCCATTCCAGCTGAAAATAAGAAAGCGATGGAATACGAACTAACAGATTCTCTCATTAAGGAGAAAGGGCCGGCTGATGGTGTTCAATCTTTTACATTAACCCCGTCCTTATTCGCAAATGATGCATCTATTTATAGTAATGTTGATTATGTCACCCTTGAATCGAAAAAGACAAGCTATGGAATCGACGTCACGCTAAAAGACTTTCCATTTGTGGGGATTTGGTCTAACTACAATCAGGAAGAAGGCACAATTGCCCCTTTTATCTGTATTGAACCGTGGTACGGTGTAGCTGATACCCACGAGACATCGGGAGAATTAAAGGAAAAGTTCGGTATTAATAAGCTGGGGGCAGGGGAAACCTTTCAAGCGGAGTATAGAATGAGATTTAGATAAGTGTTCAGAGCGAACGTGGTTTGATTTTAAGTGAATAAAATCGAGCAGTACAGTACATTCTTTATCTATGACACTTGTCATACTCAGGGCATGACGGGTGCTACTGCACAAGTGAAAATCCCTTCGTTATAATGAGGTATATCATCAATTAGCGGAGGGAATACAACAATATGAGCAAAGAAAAAGCAAAAGTTTTACGAAAACAAGTTGCCCCATACGAAAAATCAAATACGAAAGCAAGTGTTTGGCAGCTCATTAACACGATTGTCCCGTTTGTCGTCATCTGGTATCTGGCGTATCAAAGCTTGTCCATTTCCTATTTTCTTACGTTAGGTTTATCGGTTATTGGCGCAGGATTTATTACACGGATCTTCATTATTTTTCATGACTGCTGTCACCACTCGTTTTTTAAAAATAGAAAATGGAATCGAATTGTCGGGACGCTTACCGGTGTTTTAACGTTTTTCCCTTATGACCAATGGGCACACAGCCACAATATCCATCATGCAACAAGCAGTAATTTGGATAAACGGGGAACAGGTGACATGTGGATGATGACGGTGGACGAATATTTAACGGCGCCATTAAAAACACGGATCGCATACCGTCTTTACCGGAATCCATTTGTTATGTTCGTCATTGGGCCCATCTGGGTATTCCTTATTACGAATCGCTTTAATGAAAAAGGAGCAAGAAAAAAAGAACGCATGAATACGTATGTTACGAATGTGCTGATTTTTGGAAGTGCCGCATTGCTTTGCTGGGCGATTGGCTGGCAGTCATTCCTGCTCGTACACGGTCCGATGTTCTGGATTGCTGGTTCAATGGGTGTTTGGCTCTTTTATGTACAGCATACATTTGAAGATTCTTATTTTGAAGAAGATGAAAATTGGAATTTTGTGCAAGCGGCAGTGGAAGGCAGCTCTTTCTACAAGCTTCCAAAACCGTTGCAGTGGATTACAGGAAACATTGGTTTTCACCACGTGCATCATTTAAGCCCGCGTGTACCGAATTATCAATTAGAAGCGGCACACAACAATGCGGATCCTTTGCAAAATGTACCAACGATTACGCTCTGGACGAGTATTCAGTCCGTAAAGTTCCGATTGTGGGATGAGCAAAGGAATAAATTTGTTACATTTAAAGATGCGAATCAATCTGTTAAATCGTTGAAAAAAACGGTTATGAGTGAATAAATCACATAAAAATATGTTTATGACCATGTTTCCGTCTTAACGGGAATATGGTTTTTTTTACAGGAAATTGGTATAGTTGTACTAATAATAAGAAGCAAGTACAAGAAAAATGAGGAACGCGGATGAAAAAACGGACGACAGTCTTTCAAAAAAGTTCAGGTATGTCTCCATATATATGGAGTATTTTAAGTTTTTTGCCCTTTTATTTTATATTCCAGTCTCACTCAACAAAGGAAATTATTTTTGGAATCACGCTGACAATTCTCTTTTATGTGAGCTTTCGGTTCGCGTTTCTATCTAAAAATTGGCCTGTTTATGTGTGGATCTGTGTTTTAGTAGGCATATCGATCATCATGACGATCCTCTTTCAGTTTATCTATTTTGCCTTTTATATTGCCTATTATAACGGCAATGTAAAAAAGAGAGCGGCTTTCATTACGGCGTACATCATTCATATAGTCGGCACAGCCTTTTCGATCAATTATAATCTAGTTCTGCAAGATCCGTTTTTTATTCAGCAGCTGCCGCTCATTGTGATTGTATTTATTAGTGTCATATTAATGCCGTTTAACCTATATAATCGAAAAAAACAGGACAAGCTTGAAGCGGAACTGCAAATGGCGAACAATCGCATTTCTGAATTGGTCAAACAAGAAGAGCGTCAGCGCATTGCCCGCGATCTTCACGATACGCTCGGACAAAGGCTGTCTCTTATCGGTTTGAAAAGTGACCTTGCGAGAAAGCTTATTTATAAAGACCCAGAAAAGGCAAAAGAGGAATTAATTGATGTGCAGCAAACTGCCAGAACAGCATTAAACGAAGTACGGAATTTAGTTTCATCGATGCGAGGCATTCGAATTAATGAGGAAATTGTGCTCGTTCAACAACTGTTAAAAGCGGCACAAATTGAATATACAGGTGAAAAAGAATTTAAATTAAACAACGTATCTTTATTTGTTGAGAATATGTTAAGCATGTGCATGAAAGAAGCGGTGACCAATATTGTCAAACATAGCCAGGCCTTTTCTTGCGATATTAGCATTAAGCAGACGGAAACGGGCCTGCGGTTGATCATAAAAGATGATGGCATTGGGATGGCCAGACAAGATATTGGAAAAGGAAGCGGCCTTCTTGGCATGCGAGAACGGCTTGAATTTGTAAATGGCAGTCTAGATATTCGATTAGATAATGGAACGATGATTATTATGGATGTACCAAATGACGTAAAACAGCGTGATGAGGAGGAGTATACATGATTCGAATCGTTATTGCCGAAGATCAGCGAATGCTGCTCGGGGCATTAGGCTCGCTGCTCAGTTTAGAAGACGATATGGAAGTAGTCGGACAAGCAGCCAATGGGGAGGAAGCGATTGCGCTCGTTCAGACATTACAGCCGGATGTATGCATTATGGATATTGAAATGCCGTTGAAGACGGGATTAGAAGCAGCAGAAGAGTTAAAAGACAGCGGCTGCAAAATCATTATTTTAACAACATTTGCCCGCACAGGTTATTTTCAGCGGGCAATAAAAGCGAAAGTCAGCGGTTATTTGTTGAAAGACAGCCCGAGTGAAGAGCTTGCCAGCTCTATCCGCAACATTATGACGGGAAGACGCGTGTATGCACCTGAATTGATGGATGACTTTTACAGCGAAGAAAATCCGCTCACGGAGCGGGAAAAGGATGTACTAGAGCTTGTAGCGGATGGGAAAAATACAAAACAAATTGCGGAAGAACTCCAGATTAAAAATGGCACCGTACGAAACTATATTTCTACTATTTTTGACAAGCTTGAAGTGAAAAATCGAATTGAAGCCATTTCTCAATCGAAAGAAAAAGGATGGTTTAAGTAAAGAAGAAAAGCCGCTTGCATGTATTGCAGGCGGCTTTTTACCGTATTTTCACTTTTCTTTTTTACAATGAATGTGGAAAACGTGTTAGGAGCGAGACGATGAATTTTTAACAGGAGAAATTATCAACAGAATAACAGCGTGGTTAACGGAAAAGCAAGAAGAATACGGCATTTATAACAGTTTAGAATAAGTGAAGAACTCTGTTTTAACGGACAGGGTTTTTTGCTTTCGGCGGATATTAGAGGAATTTGGTGTTATGAGAGACATATATATGGACAAATGTAATGAAAAAAAAACAGGAGGGGAGCAAATGGATTTGTTTATAGGTGCTGGACTGGCGATTGCTGGCTATTTTATTTGTGAGGGACTACGGAATTATCAAAATCCAACCGATAAAAGTTTTTTGGATTATTTTAAAAAAAATGATCAACGTGAACTATTAAAGGAGAGCAACATCCATCATTTTTTAGGGATTACAAAAGAAGAGGCAAGAGTGCTAATTCAAGAACATCCCGATATTCCTCATGTTAAATTAAATGGACAAGTGTATTTCTCTAAAACGAAATTGCGCCAATGGATAAAAGAGTAAAGGCTCACTTCGCTTTGTCAAGCTGTCCAAATAGATGTGCTCTGCATATATTAGTTAAGGGGAATATAAGCAGGTGAGGTGTGCGATATGGAGAAAATGAGGACAGACTACGTACTACTCTTAAAGGCGTTTTTACCCAAAGGAGCCGAAGTTCTAGAATTGCAACAGCCAGATAAACATCCTGCCATCTTGTTGGCGGATTTAGACGGAGACCGCTGTCTGGAACTGGTGGGAGCTTATAAGAACCATGGTGAAAACTACATTATCATTCTAAAAGAGTACTGTCATACATGGTATCAAGTGGCCCACATGAAAGGGAGCGGGTACAGCATAACGGATTTAGTGGCAGCACCTGTTGTGAACAGTACGATCAACACATTGCTCATCGGCTGGCAGATTGCTGGAATTTGGTCAGAGCTTGATTTGCTGCAGTGGACACCGGAAGGTTTTCAGCATTTGACGCCAAATAAAAAGACCTATAGCAAAATGATCGTGGAAAAGATGAATGATCGTCTTGGTACGTATGAGATTGCTCTTTGGAATCATGATACGGCAAATGCCTATCAAATAGATATCTTTCGTTGGTGTGCTAATGAACTTATTAAAGCGACGGACGTATACCCTTATTATTTCAATAAAGTAGCGAATTACTATAAAGCTTTGCTTCAAGAGATGGATTCTCCTGTTTATTGGTATTATCTCGCTGATGCGCAAATGAAAGCAGAATTGTTCGATCAAGCGTTAACGACTATTCATAAAGCACTGTCCACGTCCACTCCTTACCCGTCTAAAGAAAAGCTGTTTGAAATGAAGCGTCAACTACAGGCGGAAAACAATAAGGTTGTTCAAGTGAAAAGGGGAGATGTGACCGGGGACGGCACCATTGATACGGTTTATTTAACAGCCGATCAAACTCCGGATAGTCCTTATTGGCAAAATATCACCCTTGTCGTTCGGAATGGACGAACGAATCAGTACGAAAAAATCCCTTTGAAAGAAAATGCCGGTTATAATCCGACCATTTTTCTTGGTGAATTTACAGGTGACAAAGTGGAGGATATCCTTATTGTCATTAACACAGGGGGAAGCGGCGGAACGATTTATGCCTATCTGTTTTCCTATATAAATGGGAAAATTCATCAGATCTTTGATTCTGAAACATTTAATGAAAAATACGCTTATAATGTGACATACAAAGATCACTATAAGGCTACGGTGACGAGCTTTAACAAGAAAAAGTATACGATTGATCTCATGTATAAAGGTGCTGACTATTTAGCGGAGATCTATCATGCCGATGGGACGCTGAAAGAGCCAATCGAAGGCTGGGTATCTCCTTTATCGGGACTGTATCCCGTTGATTTTGACAGGGATGGTACGTATGAACTCAATGCCTATCAAAACATCGCCGGCAGATACAATGCTGATCGGCTGGGCTATGTGGAAAATGTACTTAAATGGAATAAGAAAGAATTCGCGCCTGACCGTCAAACCGTGGCCATTTTCGGTGAAGCATTGAATGCTGTCAGACTGGATTTGCTTAATGTGAAAACAAGGCCTCCAGAAAGATTGAAAGACCCTATGTAAGAGAGCGTTCTTCTGCTGACACCATTCGATTTTTGAATGGTGTTTTCCTGTGTGATAGACTGAATAGCCAATGGAATATGTTGCAAAAATCGGGGGTATTTGTTTTCATGAACTTAAAGTCTCAGCTTTCTGTTGCTTTTATCATCAGTCTCGTTTCATTAATTGGATTTAGCTATATGGCTTTTTTAGTAAGCAGCCGTGGAATTATTCGGTTTGATCAAACGGTGATTTCATTCATTCAAGGACTGGAATCGCCGATGTTGACGGTGGTTATGAAATTATTCACGTTTATTGGTTCAATCAAGTTGATCGTGGTACTATCACTTTTTGTGTTATTTTTCCTTTACACTGTATTCAAACACCGCTCAGAACTTATTTTATTTATAGCAGTCGTTCTAGGCTCGAACATTCTGTTTGTATCATTAAAAGTGTTCTTTCAGAGAGCGCGCCCCGATTTTCACCGGCTTATTGAAGTTGGGGGATATAGTTTTCCAAGCGGCCATGCGACAAACGCGCTGACACTATATGGCATTCTTACTTTTCTGCTTTGGCGTCATATACCTGTTAGATGGGGCCGTATGCTCTTAATTATTATCAGTACGATGATGATTGTGATGATAGGAACGAGCCGTATTTATTTAGGTGTGCATTACCCAACGGATATTATAAGCGGTTACTTAGCAGGAGGGTTTTGGCTAGCCATGGCCATTTGGGTTTATCAACGATACGAAAAAAAACGTCAGAAAGGAAAAAATACCTCTGACGTATGGGGTATGTGATGGGCACATATTCAAAACAAGTGGGCTATTTTAAGTTGGAAAATGCCGATAGATCTGCTTGTTTGCCGATTACGATTAAAATATCACCCTCGTTAATGACATGGTCCGGTGAAGGGGAGATAGTCATTTTGTCATGGCTCGTGACGGCAATCACATTTAAATGATACGTTGCTCGTATACCAAGATCCCGCAAACTTTTACTTACCATGCCTGAAGGGGTTTTTATTTCTTCTATGCTGTACTCATTCGACAATTCGATAAAGTTTAAGACATTAGGCGATAACAGCTGATGGGCAACACGTTCGCCCATATCTTTATCTGGATAGACAATCCAATCCGCTCCGACTTTTTCTAACACTTGCCCGTGTAGTTCGCTCAGTGCTTTCGCGATAATTTTTTTAATCCCTAATTCTTTTAAAAGCAATACGGTTAAAATACTTGCCTGCATATTGCTCCCAATCGCCACGATGACACAATCAAAATTGCTAATCCCGATGGATTTTAACGTTGCTTTTTCAGTCGTATCGGCTACAGCTCCATGCGTAATAAATAATTCAGCATCTTCAACTTCGTCCGCGTTTATATCAATACCCATCACTTCATGACCGGTTTCATTCAGTTTTTTTGCAATACTCGTTCCGAATCGGCCCATCCCAATGACCGCAAATTGTTCTTTTGGCATCTTGTCGCCACACTCCTTACAAATTCATTAGCCAATCATTATTTTTCCTTTCGGATAACGGAACGCATTCGGTTTTTCTCTTGTCGCAACGGCATAGGCAATCGTTAAAGGTCCAACTCTCCCTGCAAACATGGCGAAAATAATGAGTATACGGCCAACCGGTGATAATTCAGGGGTCAGCCCCATGGATAAACCGACGTTAGAAGAGGCAGAAACGGCTTCAAATAAAATCATTAAAAAGTCTTTGCCACTTTCCGTAATCGTCAGCAGCATCGTAAGGATGATAACGAGAAATAACCCGCTGATTGTGACGGTAAGAGCTTTATAAATGGTGCCAAAAGGAATACATTGGCGAAAGAATACAACATCTTCTCTCCCTTTTATCTGTGACCAGACAGCCCCTAATAAAGTCGCGAAAGTCGTTGTTTTAATCCCGCCCCCAGCTGAACCGGGAGAAGCTCCGATGAACATAAGAAAAATAAGCAGGAATAAAGTAGACTGCGATAAATCGGGAATATTCAATGTGCTGGAACCAGCTGATCGTGGCGTAACAGATTGAAAAAGTGAGGCTAACACTTTTCCAGAATAAGATAAGGGCTGCAATGTTTTCGGGTTTCCAAACTCTAACAGTAAAATGAAAATTGTACCGCCAAATGTTAAGACGAAGCTCGTAGCGAGTACAACTTTCGTATGTAATGATAAACGGCGGGTTTCCCGGTATTCGAACACTTCATTCAAGACAATAAACCCAATCCCGCCTACTGTAATGAGCGCACAAACCGTCAGGCTTACGATCGGATCTTCTGCATAAAGGGCTAAACTTTTAAATTCCCCTGTTATGTCAAAACCTGCATTGTTGAAATTTGAAATCGAATGGAAAACGCCGTAATAGATCGCTTTCCCAATCGGCATCTCAGCAGCAAAACGAAACGCTAAAAGGATTGCTCCAACGATTTCAATCATAACCGTAAAAATAATAATTCTTTTCGTTAACGTCACAACGCCAAAAATGGACGAGCTGTTTATCGATTCACGAAGCAGCAACCGTTCTTTTAAAGAAATTCGTTTCCCCAACAAAACAGCAAGAAAGGTAGCAAACGTCATAAACCCGAGTCCACCTAGTTGAATGAGCGATAAAATGACAAGCTGTCCAAACAGGGTAAAGGTAGTGCCTGTATCCACAACGACGAGACCATTGACACAAGCAGCAGATGTAGATGTAAATAAAGCATTTAAAAAGGACAGCCCTTTTCCATCGACTGTCGCATAAGGCAGAGATAACAGAAATGTTCCAATTAAAGAGATCGTCAAAAAGCCCAGTACGAGAACTTTGGGAGGGTCTAAAAATTTTTTTATCTTTTTCAACTCCCTGTCTGTGAAATGAAGAGTACAATCGATTTCATAAAATACATTGTCTACACTATTCTGTCCTGATACTTCATGAACATTCATAAAAACACACAGCCTGAAGGAGAAATGTTCTTCCAGGCTGTGTGTTTTTTCTTCTATTTAATTTCCACATGATCTCCAGCATGTATCTTTCCATCTGTCACGACTTCAGCGTAAACACCGAAACTGCCGGCATTGTTTTGGACGATGGATTTTAAAACAGCGGGATCTTTCGGAAGATCGCCTTGTGCAAGTGTCGTCATGACACACCGCTTCGTCGGCTGCAAAATTTTTAGCTGCACATGGTCACCGATCGTCAATGTTTTGCCAATCCATTCATTCTCCACGAATCCTTCTGTTTCTGGAACATCAATAATGAGATTCGGTCTGAATCGTCTCGGTTCAATTCTGCTCTCGGGGATCGATTTTCTTAACGTATCAATCGTGGATGTCGTAATAATGTGAACGATTCCAATGTCAAAAAAAGTACCTTCAGGTGATGTTCGGGTGAAAATGGACCCTGGATTCTCTAATTCCTCTATATCTTCAGGTATGTACCCTTCAAATTCGACATCGAGTGATGAAGGACTCGACAGCTGTACTGTACGATTAAAGCTCTCAGAAAGCTTTGTGTTCCTTTCCTCATCGGTACTTAAAATCGTTGTGCCATCAGGAAATGTGATTCGGACAGGTGGAGTAGGCGATGACAGGTGTGGCGGTTCCGTAAAAGCTGCCCGGTATTGAAACATATTCGGCCATTTCAGTGGATTTTTTGCATTTGCGAGTTTACTAGTGGACATGTCGATGACGCCGAATGCTCTGTCTCCTAACAGTCCCCTTTTTGTTATGCCGCACGCATTCAATTCTTCACCCATCATTGATTTAACAGGATATCTCCATAATGATACAACTTTTGCAGCGGTCACGATAAAACACGCTCCTTCATAATAGTTAAGATGAAATCAAAAACATGTTTAAACTCTATTAAACTACAGTATACGATAATAAAGAAAATTTACCACCTTTATGGATAATAAGTAATGAAAAAACCCGTCTATTGAAAGACCGGGCTTCAGATTATACTCTATTCTTTATCCTTTGGAATCCGGTAATGTTCGACATAATCAATCCGTTCAATGAGACGGGGATGAGAACCTTGGAAAAAATGAATCACATTAGGATCATACCCGGTCGTTTTGGAATCTTTAGTGAGCTTTTGAAAACTTGAAATAGCAGCTTCTTTATCCTTTGTCATGTTCAACGCATATTCATCCGCCTGTATTTCCATATATCGTGAATAGGCATTCTCTAGAGGGGAAACAGGGAAACTGACGAACGATACCGCTAACAAAAGAAGGGGAAGAGCCGCAAAATCATTGGCTTTATGAATACCGATCTGTGAACCGATATTTCTTAAAAGGAAATGATAAACATAGTACGTACCAAATGCGATGTAGAAGGTTATGAATATGTTTAAGAATAGATGATGGTACATGTGCTTTAACGTATAGTGGCCAATTTCGTGCGCCATCACAAAACGAATTTCATCGATCGTCAATTTTTGAAGCGTCGTATCCCCAAGAACAATTTGCATGTTCGAACCGATTCCTGTAACAAATGCGTTCATCTGGTTTGTTTGTTTAGACATATTCATTTCTAAAATTTCCGCATCGGGAATCCCTGCATCTGCGGCAAGCTGTTCAATCTCAGTACGAATCATTTTGTTTTCAAGCGGTTTATATTCATTAAATAAAGGACTAATAAACTGTGGAACAAGGAACATCATGAAAACAGTAAGAGGCAGGCAAAGCCCCCACATGCTGATCCACCATTTTTTCGGCTGTTTTCCGATAAGCCAGAAAGCACCGAATAAGAGAGGCGTCATGATGACGAAATCAACTCCGAAATCAAGGAGAAAATCTTTTGCCCAAGAGTACAAGCTTTGACTCGTCAAATCATAATGGTGGCCGAGATAAAAAAAGAACAGGTCAAGAGGAAGGTAAATGGCCGCAAGGGTGAGCGAAAGAACGATATAGTAAAAAGAAAATTGCCAGAAGGAGCGTTTGGCCATTTTTTTGGCGTGATCACGAACCCGTTTGGAAAAGGAAAGAACGGCAATGAAAACGAAAAAATCAAGTGGTGTTTTCAAGAAAAAAGTAAAATAGCTGATCAGGTCAAGCTGATGGGACTCTTCAATTTGAGCCGAGGTTAAAAAGGCAGCAGGATCAGCTGTCGTTCCTTTATAGTTTTGGGGTATATCACCAGGCACAAGACGGAGCAAGTACAAACTGATTCCAGTTACGTAAATTACGTAAAAGAGAAAAAAGATAACGTAAAAAGGTTTCATTGACCATTTTTTTTTCATACAGATATCCAATCACTCCATTACACTGTAGTAGCATATTCGTTATTTGACTTTTTAGTTTATGAGTGTTAGCTTCTTTTATGATTGATAAGAAGCTGTATTATGTATAATTTGGTATGAACGGGACGATAATTAAAAGTGTTTGTATATAGAAGGAGGAAGCAAGACGAAAAAATGAAAGTCATTGCATATGTACTCAGTCTCTTAGGAGTAGGCGTGTTAGGGGTATCGATTTGGCTCTATTATCCACAGTATCAAATCGATAAGGTGAAAAAAGAAACGGCTGCTGTCTCACATACAATGGCGAGTAAACATCACATTTCGTATACGGATTATTACCGTTCTGTCGATAAACCAATCCTTTACCATCTAGCGTTAGGTGATTCGATTATAAAAGGTTTTGGGGCCAGTTCAAATCAGAATTTAGTCAGATCGTTTTCGCTGAACTTGGAAGAGGATATTCAAAAAGAAGTTCTTTATCAGAACGAAGGCATTAATGAAATCACAAGTAAAGAATTAAACGAGTTAGTTCAAAAGGGAGAATTTGACGAGAAAATTAAAAAGGCCGATATTGTTACTATTAACATTGGAGGAAATGATGTGCTGCGCTTTGGTTTTGAGGAAGGCTTTTATGAAGCGATCCGCTCATTTGATCGACTCCAAACGGATTTCGTCCAAAACCTCTCCAGTACAATGAATCGAATTAACGAGCTTAACCCGGATGCGACCGTTCTTTTGTTGGAGTTATATAACCCGTTGGATCAAGACAATGAATTTTATTCTTTAGCAGACAAAATACTGCCCAAGTGGAATTTGAAGCTTTACCAACTAGCAAATGAAGTGGATTATGCCGTAGTGATTGAAACGACAGATGTGATTAATAGTGAGCAGCCTCAGTATCTCTCTTATGACGGAGTTCATCCGAACGCGCGCGGGTATAATGCGATTGCTGAACAAATGTTGATTCAATTAAAAAATGATACGAGAATGTTAATGGAATAACATGAAAAGTATTTCCTTTCCCCCCGGGGATAAAATGTTTTCGTTTGCAAAAGATAGTGAAAAAGGAGGAGAGATGGTGGAGACACATTTAAAAATAGTCTTAGGAAAAGTGTTCGGTGAATTGTATGAAATACAAAAGAAACAAGGGATCAAGAAAGTGGATGAAGGTCATGTTTTCGGACTATTAAACGGTTTTGAAGAAGCGTTAAACAATGAGTTTGAGCACTTAAATTTAATAACCGAAGAAGAAGTGAATAGAGTGGCTCATTACTTTGCTCCGTATGTCGAGGCAGAGGAAGAAACGAAGGAACTTCCTCCTTTTACTATTATGCAATCCGATTTAGAAAAGCAAGGAATTGGGCAAGCACGGTTCATTACGATATTACGGTATTTAAACGCAGCAAAGAGGCTGAACGTCGATGTGAATGAAGCAGGAGATTTTAAGTTAACAAAATAGGCTCGTTCATGGCTTAGGCATCCATTAGGATGCTTTTTCTGTGAGAAGGGCTCTTGTTTTCAAATTAAGGCGTTATCTTTTTTTTTTGTGATGTTAAATGTTAAAGTGAAACATTTAGGGCCGTTTTATACAATCTATCGATCTTCGTTCAATTTAAGATAATTACATAGAGAGTACAGAGGAGCTAGGAAATAGAAACAGATTTAGGACTGTCTTCGCTTGTTTAAATAATGATAAAATTTATCAAGCAGAGGGGACTCACCATTCTCTGTGCCGACAAACAAAAACAATTTTACCTTATCACAGCATAAATAGAATGGAATAAAAAAAGTTGCAGTGAAAGTGAGCGGATAGGAGAAGGTACTGAAACAATGAAAATCATGGCGTACATCATGCCTCTACTTGTATTATCCTTTTTCATGCCCTCTGTATATGAAGCAGCAGGCACGTTACAATCTAAAATTAATGAAGCTCCAAAGGGGGGCACGATTGAAATAGAAGCAGGAGAATACGAGGAAACAATCGTCCTTTCCGAGCCCATCCATTTGGAAGGAAAGGGAAAAGTCCTTCTTCGTTCTTGTAAAGAAGAGCCGGTTGTGACCATTAGTGGAAAAGCGGTTACTCTTGAAAATATCAAGATTGAATATTGCGGAGACAAAAAGGATGATGCCGCTATTCATGTTACCGGTTCGAATCATAGGCTATCAGGACTTACGATTGAAACGAAGCGTATTGGCCTGAAGCTTGATCATGCGAATGAAGTGATCATCCAGGACAGTAAAATTGCTGGTGCGAAGCGAGGCAATGGGATTGATGTATGGAAGTCAGATCACAATACATTTAAAAACCTGAAAATTGTCAATGTTTCGGATGGCATTTATTTAGAACAAAGCAATGACAATAGGTTGCATGGAAATGATATCCAAAAATCCCGTTACGGCATGCATCTTATGTTTTCAAATGATAATATACTCGATGAAAATGTGTCTAGAAAGAACGCAACCGGTACAATGGTGATGGAATCAAAGCGGACAGTCATTCAAAACAATCAATTTTCTTCTAATAACGATCATGTGAATGCACAAGGATTGTTAATTTATAGGGCATCAGATACCAATGTGACTGGAAATAAGTTTATTTCCAACCGTGTGGGTATTTTTATTGAAGAAGCTGAAAATAACCGGATGAATGCCAATAAAATAATGGACAACTTTATTGGTGTACAATTTAAAAAATCGACTGGAAATAAAATAATGAGCAATACATTCATTGGAAATGTTAACGATGCACAAGCAATTGAAAGCTCAAACAATCAAATAAACAGTAATTATTGGGATGTTGCCAGTAAAGTTGACATAGACGGAAATGGCGAGAGTGAGATTGCCTTTAAGGCCGATCCCTATTTTCTTACTTTGACAAACGATGTTCCGGAATATCAACTGTTTTTTCAATCACCAGGGCTCATTCTATTACAAAATATGTTAAAAAGCCCGGCTGATCAATTGTTAACAGATTCAGCACCACTTATGAACGTAACAGTAGAAATTGAAAAAGAAACATCCTCTTATTTTAGTTTATGGGTCATGAGTGGAGTAATGATAGCAGTCAGTTTTGGTTTATTTATAGTAGGGAGGAAAAGAAGATGAAGAAAAAATTATGTGGTTTTTTAGCAATAGCAGGCATCCTCATGATGATGCTTGCCGCATGTGGAAATGATGTCGCCCTGCCTGTTGCGATTAATGAAGAAACAGATACGTGCGAAGTATGCAATATGGCTGTGATGGACGATCAGCATGCTACTCAAATTATTTTGGAAAACGGCAAATCGATGCTTTTTGATGATGTAGGCTGTATGTATGGATGGATGCATGATCATGAAAATGAAAAAATGAATGCTCAATATGTCCGTGATTATAACGATAAAGAGTGGATTTTAGTAGATGATGCAACATATGTCTACAATCAATCGATTAAAACACCAATGGCCTATAATGTTGTATCGTTTAAAGATAAAGCTTCGGCAGAAAAATTTGCTGCTGAAAATGAAGGCAGTGCGCTTATGACGGCAGACGAATTAGCTGTTCATAGCTGGGAACAAAATAAAGAGGCAATGAACAAACACGAGATAGAGAATCATTCACATTCGGAGGAAACAGAAGAAGGTAGTCACAGTAGTGGTTCTCATTAAAAAATAGAAGGGCCGACTCCGTTTCCGGAAGGTCCTTTTTGCTCTATATTTAAAAGAAGTTTCGAAAAGAGGAATGAAAGTGTGGAATATTTGGCAATCTGAACTGTACATGACGGTTCGACAGCGCTCCTATTATTCTTTTTTGATTTTATGGATCATGATATGGTCACTCTTATTTTTATTGCAAAGCAGTGCCCCATCCTTAACGGGATACACAAATATGACTGGAACAGTAGTGAATGTTTCTTTATATATCATTCCGCTTTTTATGTTAATTATTGGTTCATTTTCAATCGCCAATGAAATGGAAAATGGACAATGGCGATTGTTGAATACATATCCGTTATTTACGATGTCATACGTATTGGGAAAAATAGGCGGCCAGTTTACGGCTCAAGCGATTGTGTTTACATTCAGTTACGGCATTAGTTTGGCAATCGGTTTAATAAGTGGAAATGGTTTTTCTGGTGAATGGCTTTTGTCCATTTACGTTTTCTCTATTACTCTTATTTTTTTATTTCTCGTTCTTGGTATAACCATTGGCTGTATCGTATCAACGAGATGGCAAGCTTTATCTATTTCAATCATTATTTGGTTTTTTTTCATTATGATTTGGCCGACTATGTTAATCGGGATTTTAGGGTTCGTTCCTTATACATGGATTGCTCCATTTTTACAAATGATTTTATTAGTGAATCCGGCTGAATTCATTCGAGTGTTCTTCGTCATCTCGCTCGATGGAGGAGCCGTTTTTGGACAATCATATGATTCACTTGTGGCCTTCTTATCTCCTCCTTTTGGCCCCGTTTACTATGTTTTATATGTACTGGGATTTTTAGCTCTAATGTCATTATTATCCATGTACATGCTGGAATGGAGGAGAAAGTGATGACAGAATTAAAAGTGGAGAATGTTTCAAAAGTGTATAAGAAAAAAACAGCGCTGCATTCATGTTCCTTTGAAGCAACGACAGGAACTTGTGTTGTGTTATGCGGGGGAAACGGTGCCGGCAAAAGTACACTGCTGCAAATCATTGCCGGAATTCATTCTCCATCAAGCGGCACTGTTTCAATTAACGGGAGAAGGATTGCCTCTGACCGTGAGAAATATGTAGCTGAAATTGGGTTTATGCCTGATGATTTCCATGCACAGGAAATGATGACCGTTGAAGGATTCCTTCGTTTTTATGGATCTTTCCGGAATGTAAAAAAACATCGGATAAATGAAGTAATGGATTTGATCGGTCTAGGTAATAAAAAACGAGAAATCGTCAAAAGCTTGTCTAAAGGAATGAGGCAGCGTCTTTTATTCGGTCAATCCATTTTGGCCAAACCAAATGTTTTATTGCTGGATGAGCCGACAAATGGGTTAGATCCTTACTGGGTAAACCAATTCGTTGAAATTCTTAATGAGATTAAAAAAGAGGGAACCATTATCGTTTTTTCTACCCATATGATGGATGTAGCAGCCGAGACAGGAGATGTTATTTTATTTATGAAACAAGGGAAAGTCATTCAGACAATTAAAAGTGAGGATAAAATAGAAGAGACGACGATGAAATTGATGAAGCTTCATCGTCAATGAATTTTGTGTAATATTACTTAGGTATAATTAACTAACTGTTTATTGACTTTTATACTACGGCAGCTATAATTAAAAGTATATTTTTATAGAAAAGATATTCTTTTCATAAATGGATGATGGAAGCGATGAACAGTTATCTGAGGATATTTCGGATGGCTGGGAGCGAGTAGTTCAACCGACCTTGCTGTTTTAAAGGTCGGTTTTTTTGAATATTCAAGTGTTTTTTCTGACAGACCCATCAAATATAAGGTCATGGGGGATAAATAATGGAGAAACTTTCGGTTGTATTGTCTGAATCATTCAGACATGAGGACATGGAAAAAATGAGAGATACTTTGAAGGAATTAGCCGATTATAGGTACGCTTTGGATCGATCATCGATTGTGGCTATAACGGATCAGCGCGGAGTTATTCTTTATGCAAATGAACAATTTTGTGAAATTTCTCAATATGAACTGGCAGAAATATTAGGCCAGGATCATCGAATTTTAAATTCAGGTTACCATTCTCAGAGTTTTTTTAAGAACATGTGGGCCACGATTGGATCAGGAAAGATTTGGCGGGGAGAAATACGGAACAGAGCTAAAGATGGATCATTTTATTGGGTGCATACGACTATTGTGCCGTTTTTAAATGATAGAGGAAAACCGTATCAATATATCTCGATACGAAATGATATTAGCAGTCGGAAACAAATGGAAGAAGAGGTAAGGAAAAACGAGGAGAAGTATCGGTTAATTACTGAAAATTCGTCGGATCTTATTTCAACTATTGATGAAGAAGGGAATCTATTATACATATCTCCTTCTCACACGCTTTTATTAGGGTACGATTTGGCAGAGATGGAGTCCAGTCACTTGCTTCACTGGGTACGCGAAGAGGATCATGAAGGCGTCATTGCCACTATTGGAGACATGATTAGAAAAAGAGAAGGATCTTCGCAATTAGAATTTCGTCTCCTAACGAAAAGCGGAAATAGTATTAATGTGGAAGCAAAGTTTAATTCTATTTTTGATCCGGTTGGACATGTAAAAAATATAGTGCTGGTTATGCGGGATATAACCGAAAGGAAAAAGACAGAGCAAACCATTTATCATTTAGCGTACCATGATACATTAACTGAATTGCCCAATCGAAGGTTCTTTATGGATTTTTTACATAAAGAAGTTTATCAAGCGACTCCTGTTTCCGCGCAACTAGCCGTCATGTTCATTGATATTGATCGATTTAAACATATTAATGATACTTACGGACATGAAAGTGGAGATCTTATTCTGATCGAAGCAGCCAAGAGGGTGAAAAAGTGCCTTCGTTCAACAGACTTGGTTGCTCGTATGGGAGGGGATGAATTCACCATTTTATTGACAAATATATCGGATAAACTGGAGGTAGAATCCATTGCTCAAAGAATCAAAGAAGGTTTCCAAGTGCCGATAGAGTCTGGAGGAAAGACATATACTCTTTCTTGCAGTATCGGTATCGCTCTTTTCCCCTCAGACGGGGAGGATGTAGGTGAACTATTAAAACGAGCAGATAAAGCACTATATACTGTTAAACAGCAGGGGAGAAATGGGTATTTGTTCTTCCGTCCCGATATGGAAGAACAATCATTAGAACGAGTTCTATTAGAAATTGAACTGAAAAAAGCGATACAACAAGAGCAATTTTATATTGATTATCAGCCTAAAATGAATCTTTCTAACGGAAAATTAACAGGCATGGAAGCGCTTGTTCGCTGGAATCATCCAGAGTTAGGGAAGATAGCACCTGGGAAATTTATCCCCGTGGCGGAAGAAACCGGACTGATCCTTCCTTTGGGAGAATGGGTGCTTTGGCAAGGATGCAAGCAAAATAAAGAGTGGCAGAATCGGGGATATCCTCCGATAAGAGTATCTGTTAATTTGTCTACCCGGCAATTTTATCAACCTAACTTGGTGGAGAAGATAAAAGAGATTTTAAATGATACGGGATTGGAGCCGGAATGGCTGGAGCTTGAAATTACGGAAAGTATTTTTACGGATATTGATTATGCAGTCGCTATTCTGCAAAAAATTAGACAGTTAGGTGTCCATATTTCTATCGATGACTTTGGAACAGGCTACAGTTCGTTCAGTTATATTAAACATCTTCCTGTCGATACGTTGAAAATTGATGCTTCTTTTATTCGAGATATTGATAAAAATAAAGAAAGTCAGGCAATTGTCAAGGCGATTTTGGGTATCGCGCGCACATTAAACTTAAATGTGATTGCCGAAGGGATTGAAAGCCAGGAACAGGCGGCTGTATTAAGTGATGATGGCTGTATTCAAGGGCAGGGATTTTTATTCAGTAAGCCGTTGTCTAATCATGAATTTGAAAATTATTTAAAACAATGAGTATCTTGCGAAAAGAGATCGGCAGTGTGGTACAATTTAAGCAATATGCAGTGTAAGAAAAAGAATGATCAGTTCTATAAATGGAGGCAGGAGGAATCATATTGGGTAAACTGGTTAACGGACAAAAAGTAGAGTTAACGAGACCGTCTTCTGTGATGACATCTATCCGGCTTAGTCTCGGCTGGTCGATTAGTGACGATTCATTACCCCATTTGGATTTGGATATAGTGGCCTTATTAGTAGATGAAACAGATAACATTTGTATGAAAGAGCAGATTGTTTTTTACAATCAGCTAACGGCGTTAGATGGAGCTATTGTTTTATCCAATGATAATCAAAATGGTGCGGGTTCAGGGGATGATGAACAATTATTCATTCAATTATCGTATGTGCCTGCTTCGATTCATAAAATAGTGGTAGCCATTGTGATTCATAAG
Source organism: Domibacillus sp. F004 (assembly GCF_057814295.1). NCBI lineage: Bacteria > Bacillati > Bacillota > Bacilli > Caryophanales > Bacillaceae > Domibacillus > Domibacillus sp. F004. Next base: position 372,288 of record NZ_JBVATB010000003.1, on the reverse strand, counting down.
GCCGATGAGCGAGGTCAGACGTTTGGTATAGTAAATGATGCGTTTGTCCGTATTGTCAGTGACGAAACGCAAGAAGAAATTGTCTGTTACGAGCTGGAAAAAGATTTTTCAAATGAAACGGCTGTTGTGATTGGGGAAGTGTACCGAACGGGAGAGGGCTGGACCATTGAGACAGTTGGAAAAGGGATAGAAGGCGGCATTGATTCCGTATGCGAGGCATACGGAATGATGGAATGGCCGGAATCCTTTTTTGAAAAGAAAAAAGCGCTGACCAAAACATCCCCCTTATATGCAAAGAAGCCACTTTTGTAAGAGTGGTTTTTCTTATGCAAACAAAGTGCATCTATGACTTGTATCGTGTACGCTTAAATGTAAACGGGGGAAGAGGAGATGTTTAAACATGACAAGTGTCTATGAGTTTGAAGTGAAAAAGCCGAATGGTGAAGTTCTGTCTTTGAAAGAATATGAAGGAAAGCCGTTGCTCATTGTTAATACGGCGAGTAAGTGTGGATTCACGCCTCAGTTTGGGGGGCTGCAATCACTTTATGAAAAATATAAAGAGGAAGGTCTGACTGTGCTTGGTTTTCCGTGTGATCAATTTAACAATCAAGAGTTTGATGACATTAACGAAACGACCGCATTTTGTCAGCGGAACTATGGCGTTTCGTTCCCAATGTTTGCGAAAGTTGATGTGAATGGTGACGATGCAGACCCGCTATTTAAACATTTGACGACAGAGAAGAAAGGGATTTTATCGAAAAAAATTAAATGGAATTTCACGAAATTTTTAGTCGATAAAAATGGACAGGTCGTCGAGCGGTATGCACCGGCAACAGATCCCGAGAAAATAGAAGAAGATTTGAACAACATATTATAATGATCAATTTTAAAAGCGTCGGAGCGTCATTTTATCCGGCGTTTTTTTATGGGAAGGATTTGTGAAAGAGCATTACTAATACTTATAGGAATGGCTCATCACAGTAAAAGCAAAAGTAATTCCATATTGCACCAACAGGGGATTTTTCATTTCGATTGTTCCTTCTTCAATCGCATTAGTGAACATTTTTTCATACACTTCAATGGACTCTTATTTATTCATAATAATGCGGATTCTGGATATCATAATGGACATCATCTATTATAGGGGGTTCTTATGAGTACTCGATATTGCTGTCCAAACTGTAAAACGAATCGTTCAAGATTTAACATTATCGAACAGGTTGCCTATGCCGTCAAATTAGATCCTCAAACAGGCGAAGTTATGGAACGGTTTGAAGGCCCCAGTGAAGCAGGTCCTTTTCATACAGTTTATAACGGTCCGAAACAAAGAATTCAATGCGCTGCCTGCGGATTAATTGAAGATGAAATGACGTTTGTTAAATTCGGTGAGAAATAACGATCCTGCTTTGTATAGTGAAAGAGAATGCATGCAACTTAGTATTTCGTATTTGACCGAAACTGTTGAGTAAAAGTCTGTTTCGATAACTGATGTAAGAGAAAGGACCGTTAAAGAATATTGTTAAATTTCTTGTTAAACTAACAGAGGTTAGTTGAACAAGTTATAAATTGAATCGTTTAAAGGTATAGAGCATTTCTTTGTAAGGAGGAATGCTTTTTATCTTTGTCTAAAATTAAGAGAATATTCCTTTAACAATAATAATATAATTAAAATGAATAAACTTTTATTGCAAAACGATAAATCTTGTTTTAAAATCAAGTTGAAAATCATTAAGTGAGGTGCTTTTTATGAAACGAGGGTCAACACTATTTTTAAGGATGGCTGTTTTTCTTATTGGAACTCCAGTTCTTGCTTTGAGTATATTTGGGTTGCCTTGGTTGGCTAATAATCCAGTAAATCCAGATTATGCCCATATACTATATCCCATTTTAATAGGTATGTATGTATCAGCGGTACCGTTTTTCGTTGCATTGTATCAGGCATTTAAACTTTTAAGCTATATTGACAAGAACCAGGCTTTCTCTGAATTGTCTGTTAAAGCGCTAAAGAATATCAAATTCTGTGCAATGACAATCAGTGGTTTGTATGTGGTAATGATGCCATTTGTTTATCTCGTAGCCGAGCTAGACGATGCACCAGGTCTCATAATAATCGGAATGGTCCCCATCTTTGCTTCAATGGTAATCGCAGTATTCGCTGCTGTTCTTCAAAGACTTTTACAAGAAGCGATTGATATAAAATCGGAAAATGACTTAATAGTCTGAGGTGAAAACAATGGCAATGATAATCAATATTGATGTGATGCTGGCTAAAAGGAAAATGAGCGTCACCGAACTTTCGGAGAGGGTTGGAATAACGATGGCTAATCTTTCGATCTTGAAAAATGGAAAGGCAAAAGCGATTCGATTATCCACTTTAGAGGCGATTTGTAAGGCATTAGAATGTCAGCCTGGAGATATTTTAGAATACCGAAGTGATGAAGACACCTAAGATTCATAAAGTGAGGCACAAATCATGAGAGCACTAAAGCAACTTTTTTTAGGTTGAAGTTCTCCTAGCGTACAAAATCCCGGATAAGATCAATTGGAAAAAGCAACGTTTGAATTGTTGCCTTATTCTTTATAAATAGCTTTTGATAATGCTCCATTACTTTCTCTGCTTTTTGAAATAAAGACAACTTCATTTCATCTGTTTCTCCAAGTATCCCCGAAAGTACCATAACGAGCGGGCTAGGTGAAGAAAGCTCATCTTCTTTAGACATGAGATGAGATGAGAGTGAGGTCGAACAAGGCGTGTCTTTTGGTACGCTAATCGTTCGAACTTTTTGTTTTTTCGACGCTTATCCCTTGTGGATAGAACGTGTATTCTGCTATGATGAATGTACCAAGCGAGGAAGGAGGACGCTAGTATGTTTGTTACACATTCCTTTCAAATTCCATATGATTCAAACGTATACGATTAATTAAGACTATGCAGGGGGAAGGCGCATCTGTATGGAATGACATCGTTCGGGGAGCCACTTCTTATTATTTCTCTATTAAGCTTTATAATGTCTCGTAAAACTTGTAACCAAATGCTTATCGCTGTAAATCTGCAATTTCCTGATGCTGTCTTCTATTAAACAATAGCAATAATAGAAAGTTGTATGTAAAAAGGAGAGGAGAAATTATATGCCGCATAAAATTACTGTAACAGGCAAGCCGGTGAGTCCATTACGTGAAAAAGGAGCTTACTTTACCTTCGACATGGAGGAAAGCGGTTCCCCGGGCCCTCCAAAGGGGCTGCCAAAAAGCTCCAACATTACATATACCGTATTTATCAATCAGAAACAGTTAAAGAAAGCCGGATTAACCGACGAAAACATCCAAACCCAAAAAATCATGGTGCAAGGAGAACCGACATTAGACGTACCCGTAGATGATTGTCCAGGTGAAATTGGGGTTACCTGCTTTCAAATATCCATTATTCCTGAAAAACAAAAACAGAAAGAACCCGTTCAAGTGGAGCCAGAACCTTTGAAAGAAGAAGTGAAAAAAGAACTGGAAGAAGTGCAGCCGAAAGGAACAGAGGCTTTCATTTCACTTGAACAGATTAGTGTACCTGAAGCCTTTTTAAATTCACGTCCGAACCCTGAAAAAACACAGCTAGTGATCGACTATGTAAAAAAGACAGGCTACTTAGATGAACCGATCAGGATTAACCGAGAGACCAAGATGCTTACAGACGGCTATAAACGCTATATTGTAGCTAAACAGATGGAAATGAAAGATGTTCCTGTGGCGTATGAAAAAACAACTATATGAAAAAAATCCAGTGAGTAATAATCAACTATATATTATTTTCCTAATTGCGGGTTTATTATTGATGGTTGTATATATTTCACGACGTAAAAGCAATTGAAAAGAAAAGTGAGAACTTAATTTTTGAATGTAAAGGAGAGGAATTTATGAGTAAAAAATTATTTGCAGAAAAAGAAATCATACTATTATCAAGTAAAGGAAATATTCCCAACTATTAAAAAATACACTGCTAAATAGTATTTATTGAATAGTAAAAAAAAGCTCTGGTAAAATGAAATTCACTTAAAGAAATAGAGGTTTTCCTTTTGACAGCATCTATGAGACTTAGAATCCAAACTTTGAACCGTTAATTGAATAGGGTCAAGGGCTCTGCTAAGTGTGGAGTAAATGGGATTAGTCTGTCTCTTTAGGAAAACTTTATTTTACGTTTATCAGAGAAGAGGGGGGAATCTACCCTCTTTTTTTGTTGTCTAAAAATAGTAGTTTATCTAATCTTTTTCGATTCAAGCAAAAAAGATCTTAACCATTTACTTTTCATTACAGGAAATATACAGAACAGGTCGTGAAGAAGATGAATACGGAATATGAAAATTGGAAAAAGAATATTATTATCTTTTTAAGTAGCCAAACGATATCACTTTTTGGTTCTTCACTGGTTCAATATGCGATTATGTGGCATATAACACTTACTACACAATCAGGAATAATGATGACACTGTTTATATTATGTGGATTCATCCCTACTTTTATTTTATCGCCTTTTGCCGGAGTGTGGGCAGATCGATACAATCGAAAGGCACTCATTATCTTATCAGACGGACTGATTGCTGCTGCAACCCTCGTAATGGCAATTGTCTTTTTAATGGGATATGAGGCTGTATGGCTACTGTTTGCTATGTCAGCTATTAGAGCGATAGGAACAGGTATTCAAGGTCCAGCAGTAGGGGCGATTTTGCCACAAATTGTTCCAGAGGATAAACTGACGAAGGTAAGCGGAACTAACGGAAGTATACAGGCTATTATTATGTTCGTTTCTCCTATAGTGAGTGCGGCATTGCTGACGATGACTTCATTAGAAATCATTTTCTTTATAGATGTGGTCACTGCAGCTATAGCAATCGTAACTTTGCTCGTATTCTTAAAAATTCAGGTGCATGCAAAGGCATCCGAGGTACAAACGACAAGCTATCTTAATGACTTTAAAGCAGGTTTAACATATATTAATAACCATGCTTTTTTGAAAAAGTTCTTTTTGTATTTCGCGTTGTTTTTTGTTTTGATGGCACCGGCCGCATTTTTAACTCCATTACAAGTGACTCGGAGCTTTGGTGATGATGTATGGCGATTAACTGCAATTGAAATAGCCTTTTCGATTGGGATGATGGCAGGCGGAGGTATTATTGCTTGGTGGGGAGGCTTTTCAAACAAGGTGCATACGATGACACTTGCCAGTATTATAATGGGGATTTGTACCATTGCATTAGGAATTATGCCAATGTTTTGGGCTTATTTACTCTTCATGGCGATATTCGGAGTGTCAATGCCAGTCTTTAATACACCGACGACTGTACTAATCCAAGAGCGAGTCGAGGGTGATTACTTAGGGAGAATATTTGGTGTATTTGGGATGATTGCTACATCTATGATGCCGATAGGGATGCTCATTTTCGGCCCTATGGCAGATATAGTAAGAGTTGAATGGATTCTAGTGGGTACGGGAGTGCTTATGTTACTACTTGGCCTGTTATTAGGAAGAAACAAAGTATTATTAAAAGCAGGTGAGCCTGTAGTTGTTCCAGAGTCATCTGATTTATCCCGCATTAACGGGCAGTAAGACCTTCACTTCAAGACTTCGGAAAGAAAAGAAGGATAAGTGGGGATCAACTGCCCGTAAAAGCCCGATTGGTTCAACTAACATTCAGTGGGGATGAAGAAAACCCCCACTGAATGAAGTTTCACTTTATCTTTATAAAATATATAAACACCTTGAGACGGTTAGATCGCCGTTTCAAGGTGTTTTTTTGTTAGGCTTGTTTTAAAACCAGACACAATATGGGGAAGCATGGAGATTGTTTAGTAAAAACAACATTTGCCGAAATCGAACCTTATAGAAAAGAATCTTTTTTTAATTTAGAATTTTGACCAAAAAGAAAACTACTAATGAAAGATACATGAAGAGGGATAGGAGAATGATAGAGTGAAAGTATCTTTTGGGAAGATCGGACTCTTAACGATTCTCGCAGCGGGTCTTAGGAATACTGGTGAGGCGTTGGCAGAGTCCCCTGTTTCTTCCGTATGTAAGGCGTTTGGAGATGTGAAAACAGGTGTGAATCCTTCTTTTCAGCATGTGAATTGTCTTTTGACGAATGCGGCACTTGAAGCGGACATTCCACCAGAAGTTGTCAAAGCAGTGGCGACGAAGGAAAATGGTGGATGGAAGCAGTTTGATGCACATGAGAATGCAGTAATTTTATCCGACGGTGGAATTGGTTTAATGCAGATTACGAATCAATCAAGCTACGATCAAGAAAAACTGAAAACGGACCTTTAAAGTGATGGGGGCTGAACCCTTTGCATGTTATAATGGATGTTCCTTTATTTTCAAGGAGATGATTCACATTAAGTCGTAGGGGTTCAGGTCATTACCGGGCTCTAGAAAGGAAGTTACGATGAAAAACGTTCAACCGCTTATTCAATTCGAGCAAGCTTCTAAGGAAGCGATGCCTCATTACTATGATTTTGCCGTGCCCGTTCATCATATAAAAAATTTGCTTGGAAAGGAAACAGGCCTTTCTTTTCACATGTATGTAATGAAGGAAGACGTCGATGAAGTATGGGAAACGGTCGAGCAAATCGCCGTTCGCGATGCGGATGACGTTCGTCTCATTGCGAATGTATTCGACTGCCTTGAAACCCGGACGATCAGCTTTTCATCCATCACAGGTGAAAATAAATTTATTATCCGCCCGTCTATGAACAATTCCGTTTTTTATTTTCCTGCATTTGAAGTAGCGCTCGCCAAGATGCCTATTTTTCAAAGTCATGAGGATTATGAAGAAGATTTTATCTTTGCCGCCAACGATGCTAAACTTCTCGCTTTTATGGACTTTATTTACACCCGTCAAAAAGAGTATATGAAAGGCTATGTCAATATTTTCAGCGATACGGAAGATGGTGTCGAACGCATTCAGGAGAAAATCACTCATCAAGTGTCCCGAGAAGATGTGCTGTTGGAAGAAGGTGTAAAAACAGAAATTTTCCGCTCCATTGATGAATTTTTTCTTCACAGCGGCAGCTTTTTTAAAAAATACAACATTCCGTATAAGCGTGGCATTTTGCTTTATGGAGCACCCGGAAACGGAAAAACAACGCTCGTGAAATCGATCGCTGGCAGTACATCTGCACCGGTCGTCTATTGGCAAATTACCGAGTACACAACAAGTTACTCAATTAAAGAAGTATTTACAACGATTTTGAAAATGGCGCCGATGATTCTCGTGATTGAAGATATTGATTCTATGCCAGAAGAAGCCCGCTCTGTTTTCTTAAACACACTGGACGGTGCGGTATCCAAAGAAGGCATTTTCTTAATCGGCACAACGAATTACCCGGAGAAAATTGATCCGGCGTTAATCAACCGCGCAGGACGATTTGACCGTGCTTATGAAATCAAACTTCCTGACGCAGACGCCAGAAGACAATATTTAAAAAAGAGAAATATTCACCAGTTTATGCTAGAAGAAGAAGCGGAGCGGCTCATCAAAAAAACAGACGGCTTATCCATTGCCCAGCTCAATGAATTGTACATGTCCATCGCCCTTCAATGGCATTACGAAAATAAAGTCGACATCGACAAAGTCATCCAAGACCTGCAAACAAACAACAAAAAAACACGGCATCAAAACTGGAATACCGATACCCAACAGCCGACCATGGGTTTTGGACAATAAACAGCTCTTTAGTGAGTTAATATAGCGTGGGTCAGTTCCCCATCGATTTAAAGGAGGGTAATGAAAACTTACACTTTTAAAATGTGTAAGTGTGGTTAAATTGTAAAAGGAGACATTTCGTTCGATTCTGAACGAAATGTCTCCTTTTTATATAGAGTGTGCTTTCCTCTGCATTCGATAAAAGCATAAAAAAGACTTGAGATTGGCCCCTCACAGCGGTTTTAGCATTGTTTGAGGACGATTCCCATTAAAGGGAACTTGCTATTATTGGAACGCCTTATAAGGAACCGCATCAAGAAAATGTGAGTGCACAACGTGGGGAATGTTCATCCAAAAAGCTTGGTTACTTTCTTTTCCAATATTGCTAGAGTCATATAATGAAATCTTGAAATATGTTATAATAGACCCATATATTGGAGGGGGGATTTTAAATCAGTAAAAGGATCTATTATAGACAATAAATTTAAATCGGAAAAACATGGCTTTAAGAATAAATGAATCAAGGAGCGTATTTTTACATATGAAGAAAAAGGATATGTTTAGGTTGATTGTGTCAGCAGTGATGACACTCGTTTTATTGATTTCCATTTTGCCATTGCCAGCTAAAGGAGCGAGCACGATCCCTCCTAAAAATGAAATGCGCGCAGCTTGGATTGCGACCGTTCAAAATATCGATATGAAAGCCGGAATGAATAAAGCCGAGTATACAGCCTGGGTGCGTCAAACATTGAATCAATTGAAAGCCAATAAATTCAATGCGGTTATTTATCAAGTGAAACCAACAAATGATGCTTTGTATCCATCAAAGCTGGCTCCATGGTCATCGTATATAACAGGGGGGAAACAGGGAACAAACCCAGGGTACGATCCTCTCTTAATCATGACGGAAGAAGCGCATAACCGCGGTATGGAGCTGCATGCATGGGTAAACCCTTATCGAGTAACGATGCCAGGACAAACATTAACAAGTCTTGCGCCTAATAATGCCGCTCGTACAAACCCTGACTGGGTAGTTAAATACGGGCAGCAATATTATTTGAATCCCGGTCTTCCTGAAGTGCAAAACTATTTAATTTCTACAGTGAAAGAATTAGTAGCTAATTATGATATTGACGCTGTTCATATGGATGATTACTTTTATCCTTATAAAATAAAGAATGAGGCATTCCCCGATCAAGCGGCATTCAAAAAACACGGAACGTCTTTTAAAAAAATTGAAGACTGGCGTCGAAATAATGTAAATCAGCTTGTTGGAAATTTATATTCAACAATTAAAACGACTAAATCGCATGTTCAATTTGGGATTTCGCCATTCGGTGTTTGGCGTAATAAATCGCTCGATCCGACTGGAAGTGATACACAAGCCGGTGTAAATAATTACGATGATTTATATGCAGACACAAGACAGTGGATGAAAGACGGTACCATTGATTACATTACTCCACAAATTTACTGGTCTAAAAATTTATCAGCTGCGAAGTATCATACTTTATTAAACTGGTGGAGCCATGAAGTACAAACGTATGCTAAAGCACATCCTGTTAATCTCTATATTGGTTTAGCGGATTATAAAGTCGGTCATGACTCCGATAAAACATGGAACAATAAAATGGAGCTGCCGAATCAAGTGATCGCTAACAGAGCGGACAAAACAGCGAAAGGTCAAATGCACTTTTCCTTAAAAAGCATACAAAACAATTCGCTCGGTTATGCCACGGTTCTTAAGCAGCAACTTTATAATTATACAGCTGTAACTCCAGCAGCTTCTTGGAAAAACGCTGCTCAACCTTTAAAGCCGACATCCGTACAAGTAAACAAGGATGCGGCGGGTATGAAGCTCGAAATTAAGGATCAAAATAGTACACAACCGAGAAAATATGTGATTTATCGTTTTGAAGGAAACAAAGAAGGTTCGTATCAAGATCCACGAAACATAGTCGATGTTGTCTATAATATGAAAGGTAATACGGTATTTTTAGACAAGACAGTAAATTCAAACAAAGTATATATGTATGGAATTACATCTGTGTCAGCGACTGGTGTTGAAAGTAAAGAGGCATATGTTGTGAAAGAAGGAAGCAGTTCGGGAACCTTATTTAATGATATTAGCTCCTCCTACCGTGCATATAAGGAAATCACATACTTGGCACAAGGAGAAATTACGAATGGGGATCTTAAAGGGAATTTTAATCCAAGTCAGCAAGTAACACGTGCTGAAGCAGCTGCTATGATTGGCCGTGCTTTAAACCTTGATGGTACAAAACGAGGGACTTCTTTTAAAGATGTCAGTGCTAATATGTTTGCATCAGGGTACATTCAATCTGCTGCAGACAAGAAGATTTTATCGGGCTATAAAGGCGGTACATTTAAGCCATATGAAAACGTAACACGCGGCGAAATGGCTCTTATGATCAGCAGAGCGTTCGAGTACAGTTATGGAAATACAGCGTCGGGAGCTGAAAGAGCTCTGACATCAAGAGGAATTGCTCAAGGTACCAGTAATGGTACTTTCGGAAGACATTTAAGCATTATCCGGGCAGATTTTGCGGTATTTTTAGCAAGAGCAATTGACTACAATCTTCGGATTAATAATCCAACGATTCCGTTTAGTGGAGAGATGTATGTAAATGCTGAATCCCTTCCTGTGAAAAAAGGACCGTCTGAAACGTATGCTCAAGTAGGTACTCTTAAAAAGAACGAGAAAGTAACAATAGGTTATCAAGTTGGCGGCTGGACTCTTATTCAATCTGGCTCTAATGTCATTGGTTTCGTGCCGAATGCTTCTTTGAAAACATTTTAATCAGTAGAATAAGAGAAAGACCGGCTGAGTGATATGGTCGGTCTTTCTGTTGTCGCTCACTTGGGGAAATGCTTTATATACCGTTTTTTTAGTCGCTATATTTTCATACTAGTGTTATGTCAATGTTTAACGAATATACTTGAATAATATATTTACTGGTTTTTAGGTGGTGGAGACACAGAGCGGAATGGCGGAAAAGTTCAAATGTATGTTTCAAAGGAGGGGAACGGGATAGAGAGAATGACGCCCGGCAAACTACAGTATTTTTTTGATGTTGAGCATCCTTTAAATCAGTTCCAACAATATGCTGAATTTATAGAAAGCTCACTAAGAAGTGAGGCCGGCAAGTATGAAAAAATGGCAGGAGAATTCGATGAGGAGGATCAAGAAGGTTTTTGGGATTGGCATATAAATGATGTTAGCCTTTACCGCAGTGATTTCCCCAATATTTTAAGGCGGTCGCTTCTAACGAGCATGTACTCTTTTGTAGAAAGTAAATTGGTGGCGCTCTGTCATCCTACGGAATCAGGAAGAAGTTTTCGTGATAGAAGCAGCAGCCGGAAATCGATGATTAATAAAGCGAGAGATTATTTAATAACCGAGTTGAACGTAGAATTTCCGATTGATACATCGGCGTGGAAATTCATCCAAAACACAAATAGGATTCGGAACTGTCTGGTCCATAGTGGTGGGGATGTGAGTGCATTCAGATCGGAGCGGAAATTAAGAAACATTATTGCCGATATGGAGCATGTAACGATAGACCGAAGAAACAAGATCATCCTCGATGAAACGTTTTGTCTGGCATTCATTGACCACAGCTTTGTGCTTTTATCAGCGCTTTATAATGTTCAGATAGAGGAGCAGTGAAGGTTTTTGCTTATCAAGGCAGAAATCGTTGAAGATGCCGTATGACTGTTTTTCAATCAATCATATTCATATCCGAAATCAGCCATAATGGGCTTGCATTTATCAGAACAACGGGTATCAATAAAATGATCTTATTATTTATTTTGAATGAGGAGGAATAATGTATGCTCGCTGTAATAGAAAAAGGTGAAGGTGGCCATATCGCTCGCTTTGAACGTCTGCTAAATCATTCAGTCGAGAAGGTTTGGGCTGCTTTAACAGAAAATGATAAGTTAGAAAAATGGATGCCGAATCTTGAATTGGAGGAGCTTCAAAAAGAAGGTATCATAAAATTTAATATGAATGATGGGACTGGTTCATCTTTTGATATAGAGATAAGAGACTTCAAAGAATATTCTGTCCTAGAATACGAATGGGGTGACGGCTGGGTTCGTTTCGAGTTATCCCTCGAATCCGGTGGTTGTTTAGTCGTATTAAAAGAATGGATTAGCACACTAAATGAACATACACCAAAAGATTTGGCAGGATGGCATATATGCCTCGATATGTTGAGTGCTTTATTGAATGGTCATTATATAGACTTTCCAAAAGGTGAATGGGAAAAGTTTCATGAAAATTACATTATCACAGTCAATCAGGTTGAAGAATTAAACAAATGACAGAAGAGCGAAGAGAGTGGCTAAAGTGAGTTAACAGCTTGAGATATGAGATACGTCTATAAACGCTATATTAGCGAAAAAGAACCAATGTCGGTTGTGTTATGTATTCTAAATATTGTTGATATTTTTGTGGAATTCGGGACATCGCCAAACGATAACTTATATTTAAAGTTTCACTACCATGATGTGTTTCGACAGGTTTATTTACAGTTAAGACCTCCCAATGATGGAATCGGCGAATCCCCAGTTGGTCAAATAATGAAAGAAGGATAAGTTTAAACAAAGATACTTTTGTATGTCCGCCTTTGTCGCTTTTTCTTATAGTTGGAGCATTAGGGTGAATGAAGGGTGCTAAGAAAAGATAAGCATCAACCTGATTAGGAATATTGACTCCCTGCAAAACGAAGCACTGATGCACCTCCAAAGGAATGTCCTGCAAGAATAATCTTAGTATTGGGATTATCTTTCCTAATCCAATTCATTAGATCCGCCAAATCATCATCTATTTGACCAATGTAGTCAACATCCCCTCTACGTTTAGGGTACATACCATAACCCCTTAAATCAGGGGTGTAAACTTGTGCTAGATTTTTTGAAGATACGTACTCAGCAACACGAAAGAGATATTTCCCATCTTCAGCTATACCATGTAGCAAAATTACTACCCTATTTGAATTGGCGGGGAAATGCCTGAAAAATAATTGGCTTCCATCTCTCGCATTATAGGACAGGGCTTTAGGGAATTCAGTCTTACAAATAAGCTCGTACATTTCTTGAGGGGTAATTTCACTTTGAACCATTAACGCTCACCTCTTACTCCTTTATAAACCATAATCAATTTAAAAAATCAGAAAAATTCTTTCTATATGATTTAAGAATTGTAAATACATTTTTAATCATTAATATTCTGCAAAGCTCGAAACTTCCCTTTAACGATTTCAAAATCATCTATTCCCTCCACGCTTACCACACTGTTTGACTCATTAGCTACATAATAAAATTCACATGTAATCCGTCAAGATTCACTTGGAATGATTCACTTTCTGTCTGAATACATTAATGCAGGAAAGGGTGATCTACATGTGCGGAATAACGGGATGGGTAGATTTTTCACGCGATATGAGGAATGAGCAAGAGACGCTTAAAACGATGGCAGCGACACTTAAAAAGCGTGGTCCGGATGACTTTCGCGTATGGGCAACCCATCATGCAGCATTCGGTCACACACGGCTCGTTGTTGTCGATCCAGCAGGTGGCAGGCAGCCAATGACATGCGGTCCGTACACAATTGTGTATAATGGTGAGCTGTATAATACAGAAGAAATCAGACAGGAGCTGCTGAAAAAGGGATATACGTTTCAAGGACATTCCGATACAGAAGTGCTGCTGACGGCCTTTATTGAATGGCGTGAAAAGTGTGTAGATCGTTTAAATGGGATTTTTGCATTCGGTGTATGGGATGAAAATCAGCAAGAGCTGTTTATGGCGAGAGACCGGCTTGGTGTAAAGCCCCTCTTTTATACCGAATGGAGCGATTCTTTTTTGTTTGGATCGGAAATAAAGGCGCTTCTGGCACATCGTCATGTAAAGGCAGAAATTGATCGTGAAGGGCTCATGGAATTGTTTACGCTCGGACCGGGACGGACACCGGGACACGGGATTTTTAAAGGGATCCGTGAACTGCGCCCGGCCCATGCGCTTACGCTGAATCGGACTGGATGCCGCATATGGCGATACTGGAACGTGGAAAGCAAGAAGCATCTCCATTCGATGAATGAAACAGCGGAACAAGTACGATTTTTATTGAAAGATGCCGTTGAGCGTCAGCTGACAGCGGATGTACCTGTTTGTACCTTTTTATCCGGTGGTGTTGATTCAAGCGCGATTAGCGCGTTTGCAGCAGATTATTTTCAAAAAAACGGACGAGGCTCTCTTCACACGTATTCGATTGAATATGCAGAAAACAGCCGATACTTTAAGAAAAGTGTCTTTCAGCCAAGTGAAGATCGGTTGTGGATTGATAAAATGCAAAAACATATCGGATCGATTCATCATTCATCGATCATTGAATATGACGAGCTTGCAGGTAAACTTAAGGAAGCGATGACTGCCCGTGATGCGCCGGGAATGGCGGACGTGGATTCTTCTTTATTATGGTTTTGTGAAGAAATTAAACATGATTTTACAGTCGGGTTGTCAGGGGAGTGTGCTGATGAAATTTTCGGCGGGTATCCATGGTTTCACCGAGCGGCTTTGTTGAATGGCCATGGTTTTCCGTGGATTCAGTCGTTAGCCGATAAGACGCTGCTGCTAAATGAAAAATGGCGGAACATCCTTCCATTAGAAGAGTATGGGGAACAGCGATACAGCGACCTTATCGGTGAAACGCCCCATTTGGATGGAGAGAGTGAGCTTGAACGACGCCGAAGGGAAATGTTTTATATAAATATGGTGTCGTTTATGACAGCTCTTCTTGAGCGGAAAGACCGGATGAGCATGGGGGCAGGCCTTGAAGTGCGGGTGCCATTTGCAGATCATCGGATCGTTGAGTATGCATGGAATATTCCGTGGGAGATGAAGATGGCAGACGGGCGTGAAAAAGGGATTTTACGGAAGGCACTTGACGGTTCGCTGCCGGGAGACGTGTTGTACCGGAAGAAAAGTCCGTATCCGAAAACCCATCATCCGGGCTATACGAAACTGGTCAGCGGGATGATGAATGACATTCTTGCCAAAGATTCGCCGTTGCTTGAATTTTTTTCCCGATCCTCCTTACAAGAGATCACCGATTCAGGAGGGGCCTCGTTTCAAGTGCCATGGTTTGGCCAGCTGATGACGGGACCGCAGCTGCTTGCTTACTTTGTGCAGATGAATCAGTGGTTTGAAGAATATAATGTGAAAGTCTGTACCAATTAAGGTGTTTATTTTTAGAAAATGAGGGAATAAACAATCAAACAAGGAAGGAGTGCTGACAGTGAAAACGAACAAAATGAAATGTGTTTATCGAAATGGATCCGGTGAATGGAAACAAGGCGAATTGTTCGAGGAAGAGTTAAAAATCGGTGAAGGCACTCACTTCCACATTAAGTGCGGGGATTCATCCGCTTTTTATAACATGGTATCGGATCGTTATTTGATCGATCGAAAAGACAGAAAGAAGACGTATTACAAATTTGAAACACCAGATGCGCATGAAGCAGAGGAGCGCTTTTTCAGTGTCGCAAATATTGACTATCGCAATCAAAATATTACGTTTGACATACACAGTTAATGAATTTTCGAGGCATCCAATTGGGTGCCTTTTCAATTTGTAATAAAGTGAAAATAAATAAGGTACATACAGTAGTAGATTATTGCTGTTCATATTTAGAAGAGGAATAAAGATAGCTTAATTATAGGTTGGAAAGAGAGCCGTCTCCATGATTAAGACAGCTCTCTTTTGCCTATTTCATTAAGTCGGCGACAATTTCAAATGAGCGTAAACGAGCATTATGGTCAAATATTTGCGCATTCACCATAATTTCGTCTGCTTCTGTGTCTTCGATAAATGTCTCGAGTTTTTGCTTTACTGTCTCTGGTCCGCCGATAATGGACGCACCAAGCTGCTGTTGAAGCGCTGCTTTTTCAAAATCATTCCATAGTTCGTCCATGTTCTCAACAGGCGGCTGAAGCGGTACCGTATGGTTGCGGATTAAGTTTAAAAATTGCTGCTGCATCGAAGTTGCGAGTTTTTTCGCTTCTTCATCTGTATCTGCGGCGATCACATTGACACCAAGCATCGCATACGGTTTGTCAATGACGCCAGAAGGATTAAAATGACGACGGTAGAGGGCAAGAGCTGGCAGCGTATTATCGGGTGAAAAATGGCTTGCAAATGAAAATGGCAAGCCAAGATCCCCCGCAAGGCGGGCACTGAATCCACTTGAACCGAGCAGCCAGATCGGAATATTTAGCCCTTCTCCAGGGATAGCACGCACCTTTTTCTGCTCTGTTTTAAAATAATTGCGAAGCTCATTCAGCTGCTCTGGAAAATCATGACCATCACTCTGGTTTTGGCGTCTTAATGCCTGCATCGTCACTTGATCGGTGCCGGGTGCACGGCCAAGACCAAGGTCAATACGTCCTGGGAAAAGAGATTCCAGTGTGCCAAATTGCTCGGCGATAATGAGCGGCGCGTGATTGGGCAGCATAATGCCCCCGGATCCCACACGAATCGTTTTTGTGGCGGCGGCAATGTGACCGATCACGACAGCCGTAGCCGAGCTTGCAATGCCAGGCATACTATGATGTTCGGCGAGCCAATAGCGATTATACCCCCACTTTTCAGCATGCTGTGCAAGATCGGCTGAGTGACGGAAAGACTCCGCCGCCGTCCCGCCTACAGTAATCGGTGCGAGATCGAGAACGGAATAGTGGATAGACATTGTTTGGAACACTTCTTTCTATAGAATAATGAGTGGTATTAGTGTAGCAGGAATTTGTCGTGGGACAAAATGAAAGGACTTGATTGCCGAAGAAGTGGGTATGGTGTTTAATAAAAGAACTCGCTACTATGCCGTATGAAAGGATGAACATAATGAAAAATCAGCTGCCCCCTGGTCAATTTGAAACTGAGAATTGGCCGATTCTGCATCAAGGAGATGTGTACAATTTCAATGAAGAAACATGGAACTTCAAATTATTTGGTGAAGTGAAGGAAGATATTACACTGTCATTTTCTGATATGATGAAGCTGCCAAAAACAATTTCGGCAATAGACATGCACTGCGTCACGACATGGTCGAAATTCGGCAATACGTTTGAAGGAATAGCGCTGCGTGATGTAATCGATTTAGTTGAACTCAATGAAGACGTAAAATATGTGAAAATATACGGGTATTATAACGGTGATCGGTTTGGCTATACAGCCAATTTGCCGCTGGATGCGCTGCTTAGAGATGACGCGTTATTTGTTTACCGGTGGAAAGATAAGACCCATGATTGGCAAGACATTACACCAAAACATGGTTACCCTCTGCGCTTTATACCACCGGCTTCTTTCTATTTATGGAAAGGATCGAAATGGGCATCAGGTATTCAGTTCATGAAAGAAGATGAGGCAGGATTTTGGGAAGAGATGGGCTACTCCATGACAGCGAACCCATTTAAAGAAGAACGTTACCGTTAATAAGGTAAAGAGGAAATCATTGCTGTTGATTTATCGGAATGAATGAAGTAATATACAAATACAAGCTGCGTTGTACGTAATCAATAATTAAGTTTTAACCTTTAAGCTGTAATAGGGAGTTTTATATAAAAACGGAAATGACAGGCCTCTGTCGATACGACAAGGAGGACAAGCAAGAACGTTTTTGCGAACACCCACTTTGAGGAGTGGTGGTTTAAAACTTTCTTATGTAATACATACGGCAAGGGCGGCTTGTCTAATCTAACTTTCTAAATCAGTTCCTTATAGGGACTGATTTTTTTTGTGTAAACAGGTTTTCTGTAAACATTTTAAGAGCCGTACATACATATGTATAAAATAAGTAATGGAAGGGAGGAGATGCGGATGAAACGAGATATTGCTACTTTATTGGGCGGCTTCCTGACTTCATTATTCTTATTTTTGGCAGCAATTGATGTTTCTTTTGACTGGTTTACAATGAAGAGTATCGATGCATTTGTTATGCTTTGTGGTGCAGCGGTAGCATTAGGTATTAACTTATACGCTGTATGGAAAAATACGTATGTCAGCAAAAAAGCAAGAAAACAGAAGGAAGCATTAAAAGAAAAGGGTTTAGAGTAATGAAAATAAATGAACGACACGGCGGATTTTATCCAGCCGTTTTTTTTTATGAAATTTACGAATTCCTGCCCATAAACGAGAAAATTAACATTTGCTTTTCAATTGAAATTGGTTCGATTGAAACTGATTCATTAGTTTGTCCAAATGTTGGCTATGTTTAATCGTCTCAATATGACCGAGTCCCTTTGCCGTCCCAGTTGAAATCATTAACTGGCGCACCATTTTTATTTGAATCATTAATTCATAAAAGTGATCATGGGTATCCATTCTTTAGATCCTCCAAAATAAGCGTATTCAAAAGGCTAGAAGTATATTATGGACTAGTATACGTGATGAAAATAAAGAAAGAAATGGTTTCGACAAAAGTTCTTATAACCTTATACGATTGTCGATAGTATAGGCTGAAGTGATGATCGATGCTAATAAAAAAAGCCCGGCTTATATAGCCGGGGGATAAGATCACGATCTGAAAAATGCTTTTTCTGTATTATATTTTGCTTCGAGCGTATTAATAATATACGTTTCATAAATCTCACGTTCCATCGGATTATCAACAAGGCAGACGACAATTTTATAAACATCGTCACGGTGATTTTTAATGTCGGAAACATTATCTTCAAAATGTTTCCGAATTCGCATGCGAAGTTTTCGAGCTTTTCCGACAAACATCAAGTTGTCACTTACATCGTAAAACATAAAAATACCCGCTTTGTCTCGTGGAATTTTATGATAATCTGTAAAGCCATATTCTTTAGCAATAGCCGCTTCACTCGTATCGTCTACATTTCGTTTTCTTATTAAAGTGAAGTCGGCTTTCGGCATGTCAATTTTAATCAATTTCAATCACTTCCTATTCTTTCACATAATGGTACAATGTTATCATATCAGAGAAGAGGTGGCTATGGGTGGCTATTTTAGTATGGACCGGAATTATTTTATTATTTATCGTCAGCTTTATTGGATTTATCTTTCCAATTGTCCCATCAGTACTCGTCTTGTGGGCGGGATTTGCTCTTTATTATTTTGGCATCAGTCAAGAAGAGCTATCGGTTGTTTTCTGGATCGCGATGCTCTTATTCACTGTGCTTATTTTTGCCGCGGATTTCCTGGCAAACAGCTATTTTGTAAAAAAGTACGGCGGATCAAAATGGGGAGAATGGACAGCGGTCGTGGCGATTATCGCAGGTTCATTTATTATCCCGCCATTTGGAATTTTAATTGTCCCGTTTGTGGCGGTTCTTCTTGTAGAACTCATTATTCAAAAAAACGTAAAGACAGCTTTTCTTGCTGCCTACGCAACACTTGTTGCATTTTTGAGCGGTACACTCGCAAAAGTTGTCATTCAATTAATTATGATTATTTGGTTCTTTCTTGAATCCATCATTACGATTTAAAAAAGGAATCAAGTAAGTAAAAAAGCAGATTTCACCAAGGAAATCTGCTTTTTTGTTCATTTTATTCGGCTTCAGCTGATTTACGAAATGTATTATTTTGCAAGGAATTCGTAAGACGGTTCCCGGTTTCCATGTTACTTCCACAAAATGGGCACGAAGGCGAATCATCTTCGGAAAAATTCTTTCTCATCCAGCCATTACAGTCGTCCTTTGTACACTCCCACGTTTCAATATCAACGTTTGGCAGTGGTTCGGCACGATTTTTGCTGTAATAAGACATAACGTCACCCCCGAATATAGTTGTCAATCTTATCTATTATCTCATACTTTTATTATTTCCGAAATGGGGAATTTTAAACAGAAAAAATAAAGAGAGATCCGATTGTTCAGAAGATGTGGAAAAAACAAGCGGCAAGGTTCTGGACTGAAATAGAGTTTTTCTCAGTAAACTCTCATATTGCGATGCTATGATGGGGGAATGGGGGTGGCTTTGATGAAAAAAAGAGTATGGCTAATCGGAGTTGCCGCACTCATTCTCATTGCGGGCTGTGGTGCAAGAGAAGAAGTGAGTGTAGAAGAGAAGTATAAAGAAGCGGTTGCGGCTTTTCCATTTTTTGATCAATCGGGTAGTCTAGAGGCAGCAAAGCCATTGGATCCGGCGTTTCCATACTGGAGCATTTCCGCATTGGATGAAATCGAGCTAATTGAGGAAAAAGAGCGTTTTAACGGGTTGTTTTATCATCCGCCTAGTTTAATTCATGAGCCAGGCGCACTTGCTTCTGTCATATTGTCAAAGATTCCGGAACAGACAGTCATTCAGCTGGAACTTGAAGCCTATGATCGAGAAATGAACATGTATACGAAAATCGATGAAAAACGGACAGCTGAACGAAAACAAGTGTTTTTGCGCCTGCCACACGAAGAAAATATTGTCTACCGGATGACGATGCATGTATAGGATGATCAAACGTTTGAAACGCTTGAAACAAATCAATTTCGCTTGTATGTGCCTTACAAACAAGCGGATATTAACGCGAAACTGGCAGCTGATCAGGGGGAAGACTTCCTCCATTGGACAGTGTAAAACTGGGGACCGGCTGTGCTCGAAGTGAAGGCGGAAAACATCATAAACCGGTGGAATGGACAGGAGTGGGTCAATATCCATGCGGGTGAAATAAGCCAGGAACCATACGGATACAGTCGGCTTCCACCAGGTGAAACAAAAAGCGGGGAGATCGACACAGCGGATCTTGCACCAGGGCTTTACTATTTAGTAAAAGGGCTGCAGATCGAATTAATGTACGAATCAGAAGGCACCACACTAGCAGTCCCATTTGAAGTGAAATAAATAGATTGAAAACAAGTGGTTTCCGTTCCGTAAAAATACGGTCTTAAAGATGCTCATCGTGCAACACAGTTTTCAAAACGTTTATAAAGTTGACATAAATTGAGATGTATGATAAAATAAATTTTTCATGAAGATCGTAACTTAGAACGTTTCATATAAGAAAATTTGGCATTCTGCTAGTGTTGGTAAAACTTATTCACACTGGAGTGGCTTCGGAGCCACAAGGATCTAAGAGAAGGCAGGGCTTAGGTCGTTTAGGTACATCATAAACGACGATGTGGAATAGAACCGCGGCGGTTTAATTTGAGATGAATTGAGATTTCATCTTAAAAACGTTGTGAGTTACAAAATGAATGAACAAAACCGGACTGATTAATCAGCCCGGTTTTTCTATGCTCTTTTTTGCATACAATGTAAAAAGGAGGCGTGACATTTGTACAATAGAGAAAAAGCAGTTGCGTACGCACAGCAATGGTGGAACAGCTACAACCCGGCATTTCCGCATTTTGAAGTTGACTGTACCAGTTATATATCGCAATGTTTACTGGCAGGCGGGGCGCCTCAGCGTGGATATCCTCATCGGGAAAAGGGATGGTGGATCGGTGGAGGTACGTGGAGTTTCAGCTGGAGTGTCTCTCATTCATTGAGGTGGTATTTGGAAGGCTCTAAGCAAGGATTAAAGGCAAAAAAAGTATCATCGCCTGATCAGCTGAAGCCAGGAGATGTTATTTTTTATGATTTTACGGGAGATGGAAGAATGGACCATTCAACGATTGTGACGAGCATGCATGGCGGCGTGCCTTATGTGAACGCTCATACGAACAACAGCCGGAATCGTCATTGGAGTTACACGAGTTCGCCTGCGTATACACCGGCTATCAAGTATTTATTTTTTCATATTGATGACAACACGTCATTATAAGAGCTTTTTGTAAAAAGTTTGGCATCAATACAAGGTTAAAATCTCAAGTAAAAGGATATATAAAGGGAGATAGCTCGCCTTTCTATGTCCTTTTTTTTGTGAGTAAAAAGCCAGTAAGAATGAAAAGATATAATAGGTGAAATTAAGAAGCAAAGGGGAAATCTTAAATGGGGGTGCAGAATGAGTAAGGAAACAGAATTAAAGAGAACACCGCTATTTGACATATGCAAAAAAAACGGAGCGAAAGTGATTGATTTTGGCGGTTGGGCATTGCCGGTCCAGTTTACAGGCATTATTAAAGAGCATGAAGCTGTTCGGACGAAAGCGGGACTTTTTGATGTATCTCACATGGGAGAAGTTCTTGTCGAAGGAAAAGATGCGGAACATTATTTGAATCATCTCGTTACAAATGATGTGACAAAGCTTCAGATCAATCAGGCCCAGTATACGGCAATGTGTGATCCGAATGGCGGAACGATTGATGATCTGCTTATTTACAAATTAGCAAACGAAAAATATTTGCTTGTCATTAACGCAGCGAATACGGAAAAAGATTTCGAATGGATGAAGCAGCATGTAAAAGGAAAGGTCAAGCTTGAAGATAGATCAAGTGATATTGCTTTGATTGCGATTCAGGGACCTAAAGCAGAAGCCATATTACAAACTGTAACGGACATTCGATTATCAGAAATTGGCTTTTTCCAAATAGCGCAAAATGTCCATGTGAACGATGTAGAAAACGTTCTTGTTTCCCGGACCGGCTATACAGGTGAAGACGGTTTTGAACTTTATTTAAACGCAAATGATGCGGAAAAACTATGGGAGATCCTTCTAGAAGCCGGAAAAGCAGAAGGCTTACAGCAATGCGGACTTGGGGCGCGTGATACCCTTCGCTTAGAAGCGCGCCTTGCCCTGTACGGTCAAGAGCTTACACGCAACATCAGTCCGTTAGAAGCAGGAATCGGCTTTGCTGTAAAAACGAACAAAGAAAGTGATTTTATCGGCAAATCAGCTCTTATCAAACAAAAAGAAGACGGGTTAACAAGAAAAATAATCGGGATTGAAGTGACAGGAAGAGGTATTCCACGTCACGGGTATAAAGTATTTTCCGAAACGGAAGAGGAGATTGGCTTGATGACATCGGGAACACATTCACCGACTTTAAAGAAGAACCTTGGTCTTGCCTTAATCAAATCGGAACATACTAAAGAAGGGACACCGCTAAAAGTGGAAATTCGCAACAAGAAAGTGGATGCCCATGTTGTCAAAACGCCATTCTACAAAAGAGAAGGGGAACGATAAAATGACGTCCACTTATCGATACTTACCAGACACAAAACAAGATCAAGAAGAGATGCTCGCTCTATTAAACATATCTTCAGTAGATGAACTATTTGAAGATGTACCAAAAGAAATCCGTTTAGAAGGTGAGCTAAACATTCCGGATGCCGTACCAGAACCGCTTCTTATCAAAAAAATGCATCAGCTATCATCACAAAATAAACAGGCGAATCACTATCCTATTTTTCTCGGTGCCGGCACATATGATCATTACATTCCAAGTGTCGTTAATCATGTCATTTCACGGTCTGAATTTTATACGGCGTACACACCTTATCAGCCGGAAATCAGCCAGGGAGAATTACAAGCTATTTTTGAATTTCAAACGATGGTTTGTGAACTGACAGGCATGGATGTGGCCAATTCTTCGATGTACGATGGTCCTACTTCACTGGCAGAAGCGGCATCACTTGCTGTTACGTCAACGAGACGATCAAAAGTGATTGTATCTAAATCGGTGCATCCGGAATCGAGAGCGATTTTAAAAACTGTATCAAATGGCCTGGAATATACCGTTGAGGAAGCTGCGCTGGATGGAGATGTGACAAATATTGAAAAGCTGCAAGAACAAATAGATCAAGATACAGCGGCTGTTATTGTGCAATATCCAAACTTTTTCGGTTCTATTGAAGATTTAACGAAAATCAAAAAAATAGCAGAAGAAAAAGGTGTACTTTTTGTCGTAAGTGCTAATCCGCTCGCATTAGCGCTTTTGGAGGCACCGGGTAAACTAGGGGCGGATATCGTCATTGGGGACATGCAGCCGCTCGGCATCCCCATGTCTTTTGGCGGCCCGCATTGCGGCTATTTCGCGGTGAAGAAAAAAATGATGCGTAAAGTACCCGGACGGATTGTCGGACAAACGACGGATGACCGTGGAAAACGAGGGTTTGTTTTAACATTGCAAGCGCGTGAACAGCATATTCGCCGTGATAAAGCATCCTCTAACATTTGTTCAAACCAGGCGTTAAATGCGCTTGCTTCGGCTGTTTGCATGGCATCACTCGGTAAAAATGGAATCCGTCAGATGGCACAGCTCAACATTGAAAAAGCGGATTATATGGCTAAATGTCTTCAAAAGAAAGGCTTTAACGTGAAAAACAAAGCGCCGTTCTTTAATGAATTCATTGTAGAGTGTCCGCTCCCCATCAAAGAAATCAATGAAAAACTGTTGGAGGCAGGAATGATCGGTGGATTCGATTTAGGAAATGACTATGGATTTGAAAACCACATGCTTATTGCGGTAACGGAGCAGCGGACAAAAGAAGAAATGGAGCAATTTGTAAAGGTGTTGGAGGCGATGATCAATGGCTGAGTACAATGACTTGATTTTTGAAATAAGCCGCCCAGGGAGAATTGGATCAAGTCTTCCGGAAAGTGATGTTAACAGAGTTGATTTACAGGATAAGCTGCCTGCTCATTTAATAAGAGATATAGCAGCGGAACTTCCGGAAGTGTCAGAGCTTCAGCTTATTCGTCATTACACAGCCCTTTCGAATAAAAACCATGGCATCGATAACGGCTTTTATCCACTCGGTTCGTGTACGATGAAGTACAATCCGAAAATTAATGAAGATGTAGCGCGCATTGAAGGATTTAGCCGGATTCATCCCTATCAGCCTGTTGAAACGGCGCAGGGAGCGCTCAGGCTTTTATATGAGCTGCAAGAAGATTTAGCTGAAATTACGGGCATGGATGCCGTGACATTACAGCCTTCAGCAGGTGCACAAGGAGAATGGACCGGGCTCATGATGGTTAAAGCTTACTTTGCACAAAAAGGCGAAAAACGAACTAAAGTCCTTGTACCGGACTCTGCACATGGAACAAATCCTGCAAGTGCTACGGTGGCAGGGTTTAAAACCGTAACCATTCCTTCAAATAAAGAGGGTTTAGTGGATCTGGCAGAATTAAAAAAGCATGTCGATCAGGATACAGCGGCTTTAATGCTGACAAATCCAAACACACTCGGGTTATTTGAAAAAGACATTGTTGGCATTGCGAAAGTGGTTCATGAAGCAGGCGGCTTGCTGTATTATGATGGGGCCAATGCGAACGCCATTTTAGGGAAAACGACACCGGGGAAAATGGGCTTTGACATCGTCCATTTAAATCTTCACAAAACATTTACAACGCCTCATGGCGGAGGCGGTCCTGGCGCAGGGCCCGTCGGTGTGAAAAAGAAATTGATTCCGTATTTGCCTGTGCCCCGTATCGAGAAAGAAAACGACCAATACGTATTAAATAGTCAATACTCTTTATCCATCGGCCGTGTGAAAGGATATTATGGAAATTTCGGTATTCTTGTACGAGCGTATACGTATATTCGCACAATGGGACCTGTTGGACTGCGTCAAGTATCTGAAAGCGCCGTCCTTCACGCCAATTATTTGCGTAAAAAGCTGGAGCCTTATTTTGAGTCACCGTATTCACAATATTGTAAGCATGAATTTGTTTTATCGGGATCCAGACAGAAAAAGCTAGGTGTCAGAACACTTGATATGGCAAAACGGCTTCTTGATTTCGGCTATCATCCGCCAACTATTTATTTCCCGTTAAACGTAGACGAATGCATGATGATCGAACCGACTGAAACCGAGTCAAAAGAAACGATGGATGCTTTTGCGGAGGCCATGATTCAGATCGCCAAAGAAGTAGAAGATAGTCCGGAACTTGTATTAGAGGCGCCGCATACAACAATCATCGGACGATTAGATGAAGTAAAAGCGGCAAGACAGCCGATCTTGCGTTATTTAAAAGAGTAATGAATCGTCTATATATGGCTCTTTGAAGGAGGAAGAAACATGCTTATATCGTTAACGGAGGCAGCAGCGAATAAATTAAAAGCATCCGTTTCGAATAAAGAGATAGATCCACGAATTGATGCCACTCTAGCTGGAGGATGCGGATTAGCGGTCAATCTTTCTATTATTTTTGATGAACCGCGGCGACATGATCTTATTTTTGGAGGTAATGGTCTTCGTATTCGAATTGATCCGTTCACCAAGCGCTATTTGAATGAGGAGATACTTATTGATTATACAGATGAACAGGGCTTCTTATTTGGAGAGCGTTTTGAATCAGGAGCATGTATGATGGAAATATGACGTAAAAAAATTCAATATTCGAGAATTTAAAGAGCCGTCAACATTTATTGAAGGCTCTTTTTTTTTCAAATTAAAACAAAAGTGTAAGTTCCTATTTCATATTCAGCATAACTATGGTAACGTTTAATTGAAATTGATTATCAATTACAGTTGTTTAATTTAGATTGAGATGTTGGTATAAATGCAAACGATTAGAAGAGGTGTACAACGTATGATGAAGCAATTTTTTTCTTATTACCGTCCTTATAAGAAACTTTTCTTCTTGGACTTTTTCTGTGCAGTAGCGGCAGGGCTTTTGGAACTTGCCTTTCCGCTCGTTGTTAATCACTTTATTGATGATCTACTGCCGGATGGCGACTGGAATGTGATTCTGGCCGTGAGCATTGGGCTTTTGCTCATTTACATTGTCAATGCGGGCCTTCAATACGTGGTGACATACTGGGGGCATATGCTCGGCATCAACATTGAAACAGACATGCGCCGGAAATTATTCGGCCACGTGCAAAAGCTATCGTTTCGATTTTTTGACAATACGAAAACAGGCCATCTTATTTCACGGATGACGAGTGACTTAATGGAAATCGGCGAAATGGCGCATCATGGTCCGGAAGATTTATTTATCGCTGTGATGACGCTGACCGGTGCGTTTGCGATGATGGCGTATATTAATTGGAAACTGGCTGTACTGACTTTTATCATTATTCCATTTATATTATGGCTTGCTATCTACTTTAATAAAAAAATGACTGGCGCCTTTCATCGGTTGTTTGGTGATATTGCGGACTTTAATGCCCGTATTGAAGACAGTATGGGGGGCATTCGTGTTGTGCAGGCGTTTGCCAATGAAAAACATGAAACAGCGCAGTTTGAAGAAAATAACAGCCGTTTCCGATTGACGAAGCTTCTATCATATAAAATTATGGCGCTCAACATGTCAATCAGCTACATGCTGATGCGGACTGTTACCCTGTTCGTCCTGATTTGCGGCACCTATTTCGTCATGCAGGGCGAGTTGACATATGGAGAGTTTGTAGGCTTTATTTTGCTGTCGAACATATTCTTCCGGCCAATTGAAAAAATCAATGCAATCATTGAAAGCTATCCGAAAGGCATCGCCGGCTTTAAACGGTATATCGAATTACTCAATACAGAACCAGATGTAGCCGATTCCTTGGATGCAATCGACATCGATAAAGTACGTGGTGATATTTGCTATCATAACGTCACGTTTGGCTATGAAGGCAAAACGCCTGTGTTGAATAATATTAGCCTGTGGATTAAAGCAGGAGAGACGGTCGCATTTGTCGGACCATCTGGTGCCGGCAAAACGACGATGTGCAGTTTGCTGCCGCGTTTTTACGACGTGGAGGAAGGGTATATCTCCATTGATGGACTGGATACGAAAAAAATGACGCTTTCCTCTCTCAGACGTCAAATCGGTATCGTGCAGCAAGATGTCTTTTTATTCTCTGGAACGATTCGTGAAAACATTTTGTATGGCGACCTTGGAGCCTCTGATGAAGCGATCATGGATGCATTGAAGCGGTCGCGTCTCGATGATTTCGTGCTTTCTTTACCAGAAGGGCTTGAAACAGTCATCGGTGAACGCGGAGTGAAACTATCTGGCGGGCAAAAACAGCGTCTGGCCATTGCACGGATCTTTTTGAAAAATCCGCCCATTTTAATTTTGGATGAAGCGACATCTGCTCTTGACACGGAAACAGAGCTTGCTATTCAGCAGGCGCTGGCAGAACTTGCTGTCGGGCGTACAACACTCGTTATCGCTCATCGGCTTGCCACCATTAAGCATGCGGACCGGATTATTGTGGTGACACCGTCCGGTATTGAAGAGCAGGGCAGTCATCACGAGCTGCTTGAGCACGGTGGTCATTACCGCCGTCTTCATGAAGCGCAGTTTGGATTTCATGAAAGCTTATAGATATTTCCTTATAAATAGATAATTTATCTAAAATAAGTAAAAAAGTGCCTTTTAGGCGCTTTTTTTTATGTAAAGAATATGACAGGACATTTACACTTTTATTACTAAGGAAAGCAGTAGAAAAATCCATTGTGTTCAATATACTACTGTATCAGGGTTTAAAAGGATGGCGATTATAGGAAACTACCATTTTCAAAAGGTGGCGAAATTTGCCACGCTAGAATCCATTGCGAGAGGGAAAGAGGTCGTGCAACAATAAGTAGGCAGCCGGGGGGCAAGCACTAATAGATTAAGAAAAACATATACTTTTAGGAGGAATTTACAATATGAAAAAGAATATCCGCATGGCGACAATCGCTGGTGCTGTAACATTAGGACTTTTCACAGCAGGTCAGGCAGAAGCCGCTTCACCAACATGCAATGTCGAGGTACCAACACAAACGGTTAAACAAGTCAACGTAGATGAATTAGTAAAGAAATATAATGTTGAACAGGTCAATTTAGAGGAATTTGCAAAGAAATATAACATTGATATTCAAAAACTAGTTGCAGAGACAACTAAATCATATGCAGCCCAACCGAAAGCACCAGTAACAGAAGAAAAAGCGCCTGAAGCTCAGCCGAAAGCGCCAGTAACAGAGGAAAAAGCACCGGCAGCTCAGCCAAAAGCGCCAGTAACAGAAGAAAAAGCGCCTGAAGCCCAGCCGAAAGCACCAGTAACAGAAGAAAAAGCACCGGCAGCCCAACCAAAAGCACCTGTAGAAGCGCCACAACAGCCGCAGCAAACTGAGCAAAAAGCAGAAGCGGGAAGCGTTAGCGCATTTGAAAAGCAAGTCTTTGAATTGGTTAATCAAGAACGTGCGAAACAAGGAGTGCAAGCTCTTCAACTAGATACGAAGTTAAGTGATGTTGCGCGTACAAAATCACAAGATATGAAAAATAAAGGCTATTTCTCTCATCAATCTCCGACATACGGATCACCATTTGATATGATGAAACAGTTTGGCATTACGTACAAATCAGCTGGTGAAAATATTGCAAAAGGACAACAAACACCAGAAGAAGTAATGGATGCTTGGATGAATAGTGATGGACACCGTAAAAATATTTTAAGTGCCGATTTCACGCACATCGGTGTTGGATATGTAGACGGCCACTGGACACAAATGTTTATTGGAAAATAAAAAGGGTCCCTTCCGAAATAATTATTCGGAAGGTTTTTTTTTTGTTTGAGACCATTTTAAGCTTGACGATATATCCAACTATTTAGATAAAAAAATAGAGTAGGCAACCCGCCGAAGCGGATAAATCGTTTAGCTGTTCGTTTTAGTTCCTTATCTTCTTGAACTTTCTTATCTGCTAGATAAATAGCGATCAGACCTTTATTAACAAGTTGATGAAATTTCCAGTCCGGCAAACTTAAGATGCTTTCCTCCGCCTTTTCTTTAAAATATTTAATTCGTTGGACCATTTTTTCTTCACTTTCATAATAGAAGACAAAATTCAAATCATTCTCTTTTCGGTCTTCTTCCTGATCAATAAAATAATCAAGCATAATATGCAAGCCTTGAATCCAAGGGAAATATCCGTTTTTTAATACGTTTACCTTTTCTTCATTCAAATGGGAGGACGCATAGGCAGCAAAACAAAAAATCCCCAATGTAGAACCTGCACAAGCAGAAAACTCATACCAAGTCATAGCAGGTACCTCATGCTTATGCTTAGCAAACCAATTTTCTAATAATTCAACACGTTTACTTTTCTCAACATGTTTGAATACTTGTAAATCACAATAGTAATCCGCTAATTGATACATGGCATTTTGGGTATTTTGAAATCCAGGCAGTTTTTTCAAAATATTTTGACAAGTTAGCACAAGAGAAGCCAAATATCCGCCATCGTCTTGCTCGTTCCGATATTGATAATAATTTTCTGGTTCTTTTCCAGGAGTTAAAGCATCGTGCATAGACCGATGAAGCATCCGAAAATCTCTTTCTTCTAAAGATGTGCTTCTGTCACAAAGATTATCTAAGTAGTCGCTGATCGTTTGATAGGCCACAATAAACCGAATGATGTTGCTGCGTTCTTTTCCAGCAAGCAATCCATACACTGCCCCGCCTTCACAGTGGAAAGCCTTCTCTTTAATGCTGGAAAGCGCTTGTTTTCGTAATTCCTCATTCGGGATCTTGTTAGCCTTCTCCCGCCATTCATTTAAATAATGATGAGCGTCGGGAATAACTTTTTGCTGTATTTTGTACAACAATGTCCATGGCTTTGTTGGCACTTTCAAGGCGCACCCTCCTAAATGAATATAAAGTGAAATGGTACATATAGCCATGTGAATGGCCTTTTATCAATGAGACACTTTCCTTGATCCAGCAATTCCTTGCACTATTTTTGAATAAATAACTTCAAATGTTCAAGCTTCTTTGTCAGTGCTAAAAGTTAGAAATGCTTGCTATTATCGCAAGTTTTGTAGACACTTATACGTATTCGACTTCTTAGAAGATACTCCTTTAAGAAGATTCTTTTCTAGTAGACAGAGAAGAGATGAGAAGTTCGTAATTTCACCTGCTTCAGTTCATCATGAATTCGCCATTTGCACGATTGAAATGGCAGGATTCGTTTGATGAGGTGAACACCTGCGCTAGAACCTTGATGGAGCGCAAGAAATCATTTTATCCGGATCGAACTTTTTATATAATGTGCGGAAAGTTGCTTGAAGACCATACGTGGCATTGATGATATCAGAAAGAGTATGAAGAGGATGTTTAATGATGACTGTTCCTGGACATCAATAAAGAGAAATCTTTAGTGATGCAAAGGAGAGATAGGATGTATAAATGCATAGCGCTTGTTTCGATGACTGTTTTATTGCTTGCAGCTTGTGGTGACAATGAAGAAGTAAACAATCCGCCGGAAAACGCACCGACAGAAGGGACAGAGCAGACAGCAGATGCAGCGTACTCTTTTACATCATTTGAACTAGATGCAGACTATGCAAACACAAATGATACGCTCGATGTTAGTTATGATAACGAAAAAAATGACATAGAAGCTTCTTATGAAGATAAGGAAAATAAAAAGAACTTGACCGGTAATGATGCAATGAAAGAGCTTGAAAGCAAGTTTTCATCATTTAGCTTTGATGAAAACACGCCAGATGAGGAAGTGCTGACAGCTGTCGCGGAAGCATTTAATATTCCCGAAGATGCCAAAAGAGTTGAAGTTGAAATCCAGTATGCAGATGGTACGGAAAAAGAATACAAAAAGTAATGATTGTAAGCCATTAATAGCGTCCTTCTAATGAAGAAGGGCGCTTTTTATGTGGAAAAACTGATAAAATAAACAGAGAGAGATGATACAGGAGTTGTTCGAGAAAAGGGGCCATTAATTATGAAGAAGACAGAGGAACGGATTTGGCCGGATGAGATGGACGTAATGAATGGAATGCTGCTTGAGCATATTGCACGTTATCAGTTTGCGATTCATTATGCAAAAGGGCGGGTGCTGGATATTGCGTGTGGAAGCGGATTTGGTACGCAGATTATTGCGAAAGCAGCAAAAAGAAGGCTGACGGAAGTGATTGGTGTTGATCTGGACGAGGAAACAATTGATTATGCAAAAGGACGCTATTACCATCCGCTTGTTACATTTAAAGCATATAATGCGGTAGATCCGAAGCTTCCTGAGAAATTAGGGGTGTTTGACTCTATCTTTAGTTTTGAAACGATCGAACATTTGCAAGAAGAAAGCCTCTATCTTGATCATTTGTATACGATGTTAAAGCCAGGGGGAACGCTAATTCTCTCAACGCCGTTTGGCCACGGACGCGGGCAGCCCACGTTGGAAAAATTTCATGTACATCAGTTGACAGAACAGGAGTTTTTCAGCACATTTAATCGTTATGAAACGGTAGAATGTTACTATCAGAGAGGTGTGTTAGTTGAACCAATACCCGGGAGGAAAGGACGGCATTACCCAATTGGAATTGTCGTTTGCAAGAAAAAGGAAGCAGAATAGTTTGCATGATAGGAAGTATGTATTATGATGGGATTGTATATTTACATAAAGGAGTGATTTTGATGGAAGCAATCAAACAATTTGGATTTTCACGTGCGGCTGCAATAGGTACGCTAGAGCAGGCATCAAAGGAAAAATGGGATGAGCAGCCGTCCGGCTACTCGAATACAATTCGCTGGAATGCAGGCCATATTTACTTTACAGCAGAAGCGCTGCTACATATGGCGGATGACAGCTATGAAATCGAACGTCCCGAATGGGGTGCTCTATTTGCGACGGGAACGCGTCCATCTGAGTGGACAGGCGATATACCGGAAGCAGAGGAGATTATAAAGGCACTTGAGCAGCAAGCAGGCCGTGTTAAAGCGCATTTTGCAGAAAAAAGAAGTGCTGAAGCATCAAAACCATTGAACATTCGCGGTTTTGAGATGACGACAGTTGAAGCGATTCTTCAGTTTGTCACATGGCATGAAGGCGTACACAGCGGAATCATTAAATCATTAACAAACACATTGAAGTAAGTAAAAACGCCCTCGCCGATTTTAGACGAAGGGCGTTTTTAGCAATAAAATCATTCAGTAAGATCTATCTAATTAAGTCGGTCAGAAAAGTTCGATAAATCAGCGTAAGAAGGGGAATAGAAATGAATGTCCATGAAGCGATTGAAGGACGCCGGGAAATAACGGCCTTTGCACCACTAGAAATTGAGAAAGACGCATTGAAGCGAATTGTTCGCGCTGGATATTTGGCGCCAGCTGGAAATAACTTGCCGTCGCGTGAACTGATTGTCGTGACCGATCGGGACAAGTTAGTTCATTTATCAAATGCCACTCCCTTTATGAAATGGCTTGCGGATGCTGGTGCCGGAATCGTTATTACCGGGCGTCCAGATGTAAGTAAATATTGGCTGCAGGATGCTTCCATTGCTTCCGGGTTTATTTGGCTGGCGGCTGAACAAGAGAATCTTGGTGCCGCCTTTGGAGCGATTTATCACTCGGAAGATGCAGAGGAGTCTGGAAAACGAGAAAGTCACGTTCAAGAGGCACTCGGTATATTAGAAGATCGACGTATTTTAGCTATTATCGGCATCGGGCACATCGGTGCAAAACCGAAACCGAAGAAGCATGTGCCATTTGAAGAGATTGTTCATTACGAAACATTTAAAAGATAGAGGGCGCAAGAAAAGAAGAAAGCTGGTCAGAAACAGAAACAAGGTCAAACTGTCCATTCGGAGCCCTTTATTTCTTCACTCACTAGACGCTTATTCCAGCAAGTATACGTGCAGTACAATAATTTTTAAAGTGTTGAAATGAGGGAGGTTCGCTAATGTATACTTAAACTATGAGTTTAAATCGAAGGAAGTGTAACGTATTGAATGAACGAAAGAAAAAAGTAATGGCGGCCGCACATGCTCTTTTTGTTGAAAAAGGATATGCTGCTACATCCGTGCAAGATATTCTAGAGAAAAGCGGTATATCAAAAGGGACGTTTTATAATTATTTCTTATCGAAGAATGAACTGTTAATAAGCATATTTGAAAAAATTAATAATGAAACAGAGGAACAGCGGACAAATATGCTGGTGGGGCGGTCGGTTCATGACAAAGAAGTATTTATTGAGCAGATTAAAGTAAAAATGGAAGTGAATAAAGAGAATAACTTGTTCGTGCTTTTTCAAGGCGTATTTATGTCCGAGGATACCGATCTGAAAAAGTTTGTAAAGCAGCATCATTTAAATGAACTGCGCTGGGTGCAAAGAAGGCTGATTGAAGTATTCGGTGAAAAGGTGCGGCCTTATT
Source organism: Domibacillus sp. F004 (assembly GCF_057814295.1). NCBI lineage: Bacteria > Bacillati > Bacillota > Bacilli > Caryophanales > Bacillaceae > Domibacillus > Domibacillus sp. F004. The sequence goes on along the minus strand of NZ_JBVATB010000003.1, from coordinate 338,593 downwards.
CAGTAGATTTAGCGGTTATATTGTTTGGTATTGTGCAAAATACAGCTCATTTTGTTGTGACAGTAGAAGAAAACAGGGATCTTAATGCGATGATCAGCTATGCGATGCGACGCATCGAATCAGTCGTGAAAGATGTGATAAAAGCAGATGATCAGCTTTTTGATTCACGTATTTTAGAACGGTGGATGCCGGAAAAAGCGTTGCATCATGAAAAGAGGAAAAGTGAACTGATGCAAAAAATTAATGTGATGCGGGAGAAGGGAGGCTCTGCTCAAGAAGAACTTCTGTCTTTTTTACAAGATGAATTGCAGGCGGCAGAGCCACGCCATCGTGTCATTGAATCAGTACTGGAGAATGTAAAAGAAAAGGAAGAACTAAAGACACTGATTTATGATTTTTTAAATGAATGAACGAAAGGACGGTTCCATGCGGACGGTCCTTTCTTATAGACAAAATACATAGATGCAATGATCATAAATAGTAACGAAAGGGGAGACCTGGATGTGAGTGCACAGCGTATATTAATTGTAGAAGACGAGGAACGGATCGCCCGCGTGCTTGAACTTGAACTGGAGCATGAAGGGTATGAAACGAAAAAAGCATTTGACGGGCTTGAGGGAATAATGGCTTTTCGTGAAGGGACATTTGATCTCGTACTTCTTGATGTCATGCTGCCGGGAATGGATGGCATGGGTGTTTTACGCCGCATACGTCAAGGAAGCGACGTGCCTGTTATTATGTTGACCGCGAAAGATGCAGTGGAGGATAAAGTAGAAGGTCTTGATATCGGGGCGAGTGATTATGTAACAAAGCCGTTTGATATGGACGAATTGCTTGCAAGAATTCGGGCAGCCCTTCGCAAATCGATTCAGACGACTCACCTCATAGCGGCTGATCTATCCGTGAATGAAGAGTCACGTGATGTCATACGTGCCGGTAGATCGATTGATTTGACACCGCGTGAATACGATTTGCTTCTTTATTTACTGAAAAATAAACGTCATGTTCTATCGCGTGAACAGCTTCTCGATGGTGTGTGGGGGTATGATTACTATGGGGACACGAATGTGGTCGATGTGTATATTCGCTATTTGCGGAATAAAATGGATAAGCCGTTTGATATACCGCTCATTCATACAGTGCGCGGTGTCGGCTACGTATTAAAAGATTGATGAAGTTAAAAAATAAAATTCATCTCGGCACGAGTGTACTGCTCATTGTGATCGTTATCGTCATGAATACAGCGGTTTATTTTGCCGCGGGGAGTATGCTAAAAGAAGCAGATATTGACCGGACAGCGGCAGAAGCGCGACGAATGATGACCGGCATTTCGAATCCTGCGGCTTCCGTGTCAAGTGCTGATTTGCTTCGAGCCTATGCACCAGCAGACGGGATGGTACGCATCATTTTACCGAGCGGGGCAGTAGACGGTGTATCCGTCTCATCCGGAGCTATCAAGCTGCGCGATATTAAAGCTGTATACGAAGCGGGTGAACAGCGAAGGGTGATCACGCTTGGAAGCGCGCGCTATGCACATGTGGCAACGCCCATCATTTGGCGAAGCGGCGATGTAGCATCATTAGAAATAATGGAGAATTTGCAGGCGACTGATCGCATTCTTGATATTTTGCGTATCGTGTTAATCGCCGCTTCTATTTTAGCCGTTATTCCAGCTGTCATATCAGCGCGTGTACTCGGCGCGGTCATTTCGAATCCGATTGCGAATATGACACAAACGATGCGCCGCATTCGAGAAAGCGGCCAGTATGAACAGATTGAAATAAACAGGCAACAAAATGATGAATTGAATGAAATGGCCAAAACGTTTAATGATATGATGGATCAATTGAAAAAAAACTATGTGAAACAGGAAGCATTTGTACAAAATGCGTCGCATGAATTAAAGACGCCGCTGACGGTTGTAGAATCGTATGCGAATTTGTTAAAGCGGCGCGGAAAAGACCGGCCGGATTTATTTGATGAATCTGTTGAGGCGATTTATGAAGAAGCCATTCGGATGAAAGAGTTGACACAGCAGTTATTAACACTTGCGCGGCGTGATGAATCATGGAACATTCAAAAAGAGCCTGTACACGTGGCATCATTTGTGAAAGAAGCAGCGGAGTCGTTTGAAAAGGCATATGGCCGCCGTGTTGATGTGGAAGTACATACGTCTTTTACCGTAGTAACTGATCGTGTGAAGGCACGCCAAATTTTGTATATTTTTCTCGACAATGCTCGCAAATATTCAGATGACGATATTCGCCTTCTTGCTGACAAATATGAGATTCGTGTCATCGACAAAGGGATCGGTATTCCATCTGGTGACATCGATAAAATTTTCGATCGTTTTTACCGAGTCGATAAAGCACGTTCGCGCAAAACGGGCGGGTTCGGTCTAGGTCTGTCACTTGCTAAAGAGATGGCGGCGGCAATTGGAGCGGATGTGAAAATAGAAAGTGAAGAAGGAAAAGGGACGACTGTGATCATCACTCTCAGCGATATCTCAGAAAAATTGGCTACAATGAAAGAAAAACGGAGTGAAGAAACATGAAAAAAGGTTGGATCACAATTGTTATCATAACAGCAGCGGCTGCCCTTTTCTTTCTGTATCGCACTGTGCAGACACCTGACGTGACGATGGCGGAAGCAGGTGAGCAGTTGGCCGAGCGATATAGCGGAACGTTGATAAAATCAGCCGAGGCAGGCGGGCAGTATATGTATACAATTGAAGTAGCAGAAGGCAAATACGAAATGATTGTTGACAGGGAAACGGGAGAGCTGCAGGAGATGACTCGGGTATCAGAGCCAGTGGTGGAAAATGCAGCAAAGCCGCCGATTGATGAAGAGTATGCACATAAAGAAGAAATAGCCCCGGCGAAGGAATCAAGACTGTTGACAGAAGCAGAAGCAGGAGAGATTGCGCTCGGTGAAGTACCTGGTACGATCGATGAAATTGAAGTAGGTGATGAGGAAGAAGCCGGTTCGTTTATTGTCGATATTAATCTTGCAAACGGTGACGAGGCAACCGTGCAGGTGAATGCCATTTCAGGTGAGATCATGTCTATTTCATGGGATGATTAAATCCTCTCATCAAATTCTCATTTTTCTATCCTTATTTTCTCATCTTGCGTAGCTATGATAGAAGCAAGATCGAAAAACAAGGAGGAAAACAACATGAAAAAACGTACAATGGCAGGCGGATTATTGGCATTAGGACTTATTGGTGGAGGAGCGATATGGGGCATTCAAACAGATAAAATTCAAGCGGAAGTGCCAGGCATGGATGCGAAATTGACGATGGAAGAAGCGAAAGCGATCGCAGAAAAAGAAACGAAATCGTTTGTTGAAAGCATTGAACTTGAGAGTGAATGGAACGGACCTGTGTATGAAGTAGATACCAAAGGCGATGATCTCGATATTGATGGAAATACAGGGGAAATAGTAAAATCGAAACATGATGATGATGATTTTGACGACAACAAAGAGGCAGTGAACGTAACGGTTACACAAGAAGAAGCGATTGCGGCTGCGAAGAAAAAAGTAAAAGGTGACGTAACCGAAGTGGAGCTTGACGACGGTCGTTATGAAATTGAAATTCGTGACGGTAAAAAAGAAACGGATGTGTATGTACACGGCGCAACGGGTGACGTGATGGTGGGTGAAATGGATACAGATGATTAAATTAAAAAAGCGCCCGATGAGGTGCTTTTTTACTCACTTACTCAATTTTCCCTTGTCAAAATAGCTGGTTTCCTGCTATTCTGAGGTACAATAACAAAACTAAATATGAAACACTAAAAGTGCCCGGAGTTCGAACGTCCGGGATAATAGGGAAATCGGTGTGAATCCGATGCAGCCCCCGCTACTGTAAGCGCAATGAAATTGTCCATATCCACTGGTGAAATATTACTGGGAAGGAGGACAAAAGTAAAAGGACCGCAAGCCAGGAGACCTGCTTTTAATGCCTAAACATCATTCTTCGGTGGGAAGAACGGGATGAATACGCATAAAGTATGTCTTTTTTTGCGATTTTCTGCCCCCGCTCCCACTGAAGAAGCAGGGGCTTTTTGCGTTTTTCATAAAAGGAGTGATTGGTATAGGTCAAGATAGAATTTAACCGAAATGAATCGGCACGTTCTTATTTGCAAAGGCTCGATGCCAGACCATCATGAATATGCATAAATGTATTCAACAAAGAATTTGCTGCTGCTTTTATCGCTGCAGCCCATTCATTTAATCGAAAAGAGGTTACTGTATGAATAAATTAATTATTTTATTGCTTGCTGTCTTTTTCTGGCTGAACTCATACACAGAACCGGCAGCGATGCACATTATGGAAGGGTTTCTGCCTATAGGATGGGCTGTTTTCTGGTGGATCGTGACCATACCATTTTTTATATGGGGATTAAAAACGTTAAAAACAGCTGTTGATGAAAACCCGGAAGTGAAGCTTATGATCGGTTTCGCAGGCGCCTTTGCGTTTGTTTTATCCGCATTAAAAATTCCTTCTGTGACCGGAAGTAGTTCGCATCCGGTCGGTACAGCACTTGGTACAATGATGTTTGGACCGGCAGCAATGACGGTACTTGGTATGATTGTTCTGCTGTTTCAGGCTCTTTTGCTTGCGCATGGCGGTATTACAACGCTCGGTGCGAATGCTTTTTCAATGGCGGTTGCCGGTCCATTTGCCGCGTATGCCGTGTACCGTGTGTTAAAAAAAGCTGGAGTGAAAGCGGGAACGAATGCTTTTTTCACGGCCTTTGCGGCAAATATCGTTACCTATACAGTTACGTCTTTCCAATTGGCCCTTGCCTTTCCATCTGAAGCGGGCGGGGTATATACATCATTTCTTGAATTTGCGGGTATTTTCGCTGTAACACAAGTATCGCTTGCTGTGTGTGAAGGATTGCTGACAGCCGCTGCCGTTAATTGGTTAGAGAAGCACCGTACATCGCTGAAAGGGGTTCATTTTTCATGAAAAAAAACATCATCTTACTTCTGTTAGCCGCAGCAATTGCCATCATTCCGCTATTTATGTGGCAGGACAGTGAATTTGGCGGGGCAGACGGTCTTGCAGAAGAAAAAATCACAGCTATTCAAACCGATTATAAACCGTGGGTCGCTCCCATTTTTGAACCGCCAGGCGGTGAAACGGAGAGTCTTCTTTTTTCATTGCAGGCTGCCATTGGCGCTGGTGTAATCGGATACGTAATTGGGACGATCCGTACGCGTTCGAAAAGAGAGAAATCATGAATGTACTCAACCGTGCGGCATACAACAGTCGTTTCGCCCGCATTCATCCTGCTGAAAAGGCGGCTGTCTGTTTACCAATGCTGCTCCTCTCTTTAATATGGCGAGAACCTGCCGCAACATTTTTTGTTGTGATCATGGCTTCCATGTTTGTTTTTTTGGGCGGTGTATCACTCATTTTATATATTCGACTTTTACTGGCGCCGGCTGCGTTTATTTTAGCCGGCGTTTTGCCAATTGCTTTTTCTTTTGATGGCTGGTTATCTATATACGCAAATAAAGAGTCCATACAAGAAGCTATGACGACAGCTTGCGCGGCGTTTGCTTCTGCGGCCTCTCTCTACGCATTTATTTTGACAACGCCTTTTACACAAATCGTCTGGTTGATGAATGTGTGTAAACTGCCGTCATTATTTATTGAAATTGTGGCACTCGTCTATCGCTTTATTTTTCAATTATGGGAAAAAAAGAGTGAGGTCATCATGGCACAGACGCTGCGATCTGGACGCCCAGGGATTCAAATGGCTGCGAGAGCCGCCGTTCATATTTTTACATCAACATTAATGGAAATGAATGAGAGGCAGCACGCTGTCGATTTACGTGGCGGCTTGGACTATATTCCATCGTCTGAATGGCAATCATTTTGGAGGAAAAAGAAATGATCGAATTAAAAAGTATTTGTTCCGTTTATCCAGATGGAACAGAGGCATTAAAACAAATCAATACAACGATCAAAAGCGGTGTGAAAATAGCGGTCCTCGGTGAAAGCGGGTCAGGAAAATCGACTCTTTTTCATCATTTAACCGGATTAATGAAACCAACTGCCGGTACCATTTCATGGGATGGGAAAGAGCTTACCTACAAAAGGCAGCATTTGCAAAAATGGAGAAGAAGAATCGGCTTTGTGATGCAAAATCCGGATATGCAGTTGTTTGAGCCGACAATAGAGGAAGATGTGATGTATGGACCGCTTCAGCTCGGCTGGACGAAAGAAGCAGCGAAAATAGCTGCAACGGAAGCGATGAAGGCGTGTGGAATAGATCACCTTCGTCATAAGCCGCCTCATGCACTTAGCGCAGGAGAAAAAAAACGTGCCGCTATTGCCGGGATAGCAGCGATGAATCCGGATGTATTCATTCTGGACGAACCAGAAGCGGGACTGGACCCTGCGAATGTGCGAAAACTTGTCGCTTTAATTAATGCATTCCATCGGCGTGGAAAAACCGTCATCGTATCGACGCATCATGTTGATTTTGCCTATGAATGGGCGGATGAATATATGATTTTAAACAAAGGCAATCTAGTGAAGCATGATCGGCCATCCGTTGTTTTCAGTGAGCCTCTCCCCTCTGCTTTAGACATTCCATGGGCATTCGAAATTGGACGCATATGTGGAGAAACTCCGTTGACAAAAAAAGATGCACTTCGCACACTTCGAAAAAAGATGACAAAAATGTAACAATTATTTCAAAGAAAGACTTGTGTTCCGTTCATAGATTAATTAAAATTAGGAAATGGAAGTGATAACCAAAATATGCGCGGAATAGTAGGAGATGCAAGATGAAGAAAAAAAAATTAATTCTTGTAGTGCTGGGCAGTATAACACTGTTTGTTCTGATGATCGCAGCTAACCTTCTGATGACAGGAACAGACAGCGAGAATGATGCGATCGTATGGGCAACAGAAATAAAAAAATCAAACTATGACGGTGTCGATATTAAAACGAAAGTGGCAGAAGAAAAACTGTATAATATGGCTGTCCATTATCCAGTTTTTTCCGAAACAGCTTTGAATCCAAAGGTAGAACAATATGTCCAGTCAAAAGAAACACAATTTCTTGAGGAGTTGGATATGACTGGTAATGTTAGATTACCTAAAAAGAAGGCATCTTTTACGCTTACATTCCGTCTTAATCAAACAAGTGAAGGGTTTTATTCTATTCTATTCACGATAGATACATATAATGGAACAGGCAAAAACATTGTTTTAAGCGATACAATGATAGCGGATGTGGCAGCTGAAAAGTGGATTACATCACGAGAGTTATTTATTAATCCGGAGAAAGCTGCTCGTGCATTGCGCACGCCTGTGCAAGAAGCTCTTCCGGAAAAAGAAAGACAAAGTGATGAGGTTGTTCAACAATTCGTAGGTGAGCAGGCACTGTCAAATGTGTATCTAGAAGAGCAGGAGGTAGTCTTCACTTTTAATAAAGATGAATTAATAGAAGCGAGATTGCCATTTAAAAAGATTTATCCGTTTTTGAAAAAAGAATGGCGCGAATGCTTTGCCAAAAATATAGAAGCAGAACAGAAAGCCCGAGAAACAATAGCTGCATCCAGCGATGGTCATAAGAAAAAAGTAGCCCTTACATTTGATGATGGTCCAAATCCAGACAGCACAACCGCTATTTTAAATGTGTTAAAAAAGTATGATGTGAAAGCAACTTTTTTTGTTCTTGGCAGCCGGGTTGATTTTTATCCGGAACTTGTAGACCGGATGGTTCAGGAAGGCCATGAAATTGGCAATCATACATGGAGCCATAAAGATTTAACAAAAATTACAGCAGAGGCAGTAAAGAAAGAGCTGGGTATGACGGCTGAAGCTGTTGAACAAGCGGCTGGTTTCTCGCCGATTGTGGTCCGTCCGCCTTATGGAGCGACGAATGAACGTGTGAATCAGATTATTGGCGCACCGCCTGTTCTTTGGTCGGTTGATACGCTTGACTGGAAATCACACGATCCGAAAGCTATTTACGATATTGTCAAACGGGATACGAGAGATGGCACGATTATATTAATGCATGATATTCACAAAACGACAGCTGATGCCCTTGAAGAAGTGATCGTTTATCTTCAAAAGCAGGGGTATGAACTCGTCACTGTAGAGGAACTTTACTAATAGCCCGGTCAGCAATACTGACCGGGTTTTGTTTTAAATAGAAATGCAACGTGGTATACTATGATAAAATAATCGTTTATTTTTTACCTTATAGGAGGTGTACGCCTCGTTTATTCGGGGCTTGTCATTGGAGATAATCAATTTAATCGGAGTCGCTTTATTAATCGCACTGACGGCGTTTTTCGTTGCAGCAGAATTCGCGGTTGTTAAAATGCGCTCATCGCGTGTCGAACAACTCGTCGCAGAAGGAAAACCAGGTGCGGCGGCAGTAGCGCGCATCACGACGCATCTGGACGAATATTTATCTGCATGTCAGCTCGGCATTACCGTCACAGCGCTCGGGCTCGGCTGGATAGGTGAACCGACTGTTGAGGCACTGTTGCATCCGTTGTTTGATCAATTCGAACTAGTGCCCTCTGTAGCGACGGTTTTGTCATTTATAATCGCGTTTTCGATTATCACATTTTTGCATGTCGTCGTCGGGGAATTGGCACCAAAAACAGTCGCAATCCAAAAAGCAGAAGCCGTTATGTTAGCGTTAGCTGTTCCATTAACCTGGTTTTATCGCATCATGTACCCGTTTATTTGGGTATTAAACGGATCTGCTCGTCTCATTGTCGGTTTTTTTGGATTGAAACCGGCATCAGAACATGAGTCTGTTCATACGGAAGAAGAATGGCGGCTGCTGCTATCTGAAAGTTATGAAAGCGGCGAAATCAATCAAAATGAACTAAAGTATGTGAATAACATTTTTGAATTTGATGAGCGCATGGCAAAAGAAATAATGGTGCCGCGGACGGAAATGGTCAGTTTAGCGATTGAAGACACGATGAATGATGTGATTGAGGTTGTCAAAGAAGAAAAATATACACGTTATCCAGTCATTGTCGGGGATAAAGACAATGTGATCGGTATAGTGAATTTTAAAGAAATTTTAACGGTTGCTGTGAAAGAAGAACCACTTCCAAAAGCTGAACAGCTGCGTCCTTTTATCAAACCGGTTATTCGCGTATTTGAAAATATACTTATTCATGATTTGCTTGTGAAGATGCAAAAAGAACGGACGCATATGGCCATTTTAATTGATGAATACGGCGGTACAGCCGGTCTTGTGACCGTTGAAGATATTTTAGAAGAAATTGTCGGGGAAATCCGTGATGAATTTGATACCGATGAAATTGCCGAAGTACGCAAAGTAAAAGAGGATCATTATTTATTTAACTCTAAGGTGTTGATTAGAGAAGTAAACGATCTTCTTGGCACGGAATTGGATGATGAAGCTGTAGATACACTCGGCGGCTGGTTTTTAACAGGTAAAATAGACACTAAACTACACGATAGTATTGAAGAGGATCAATGGATATTTGAAGTGACGGAAATGGATGGGCATCACATTATGTATATTGAAGCAAAAAAACTCGCCTAAGGCGGGTTTTTCTTTATTGGAGACGATAAATGACCCATGAATGGTTGCCCCCACGTGCAAAAAGGTGTAAGATGACAAGAATGAAACACGATGGAAAAGCAAAGGGAGTAGTAATGATGTCACGATATGAAGACGACAGTCTTGCCTTGCATACGGACCTTTATCAAATTAATATGGCTGAAACGTACTGGTACGACGGCATACATACAAAAAAAGCAGTATTTGAATTATATTTTCGGGAAATCCCATTTGGAAATGGCTACGGTGTTTTTGCTGGACTTGAAAAAATTATTGATTATTTAGAGAATTTTCGTTTTACAGACAGCGATATTGCCTATTTGCGCGTTCTCGGATATGAGGATGATTTTTTGTCGTTTTTAAAAGAAATGCACTTTACAGGAACATTAAAAAGTATGAAAGAAGGCGAGCTTGTTTTTGCAAACGAGCCGATTTTGCGCATCGAAGCCCCACTGGCAGAAGCACAAATTATTGAAACAGCACTGCTTAACATTGTGAATTATCAAACATTAATTGCGACAAAAGCATCGCGTATCAAGCAAGTGTTGGGGGACGAATCGGCGATAGAGTTTGGTTCACGCCGTGCACATGAAATGGATGCAGCGGTATGGGGGACGCGAGCTGCCTACATTGGCGGATTTGATGCGACGAGCAACGTCCGTGCCGGAAAGTTATTTGGCATACCTGTATCTGGCACGCATGCACATGCCCTCGTACAAACGTACAAAGATGAATATACAGCCTTTCATAAATATGCACAGCGCCACCGTGACTGCGTCTTTTTAGTCGACACGTACGATACACTGAAATCCGGAGTGCCAGCAGCTATTCAAGTAGCAAAAGAACTTGGCGATCAAATTCATTTTATCGGAATTCGTCTCGATAGTGGCGATATGGCGTATTTATCAAAAGAAGCGCGTGAAATGTTAGATGAAGCTGGTTTTCCTGACGCCCAAATTATCGCCTCTAATAACCTTGACGAGTATACTATTATGAATTTAAAAGCAGAAGGTGCGAAAATCGACATATGGGGAATCGGTACAAAAGTAATCACTGCATATGATCAGGCGGCACTTGGAGCAGTATATAAACTCGTATCTATTGAGGATAAGGCAGGAAAAATGAGTGACACAATTAAACTGTCCGCTAATCCTGAAAAAGTAACGACACCCGGCTTGAAAAGGGTATACCGAATCGTGAATACATTGAATGGTAAAGCAGAAGGCGACTATATAGCACTCGAAGGAGAAATGCCGCAAAATGAAGAAAAGCTGAAAATGTTTCACCCCGTCCATACGTTTGTAAGCAAGTTTGTTACAAATTTTGAAGCGCGTGAACTGCATGATCTTATTTTCTTTAATGGTGTACGCGTATATGATCTGCCCGCTATTGAATCGATTCGCCAGCTGACGAATGATAATCTTACGCTGCTCTGGGGTGAATACAAACGGGCACTCAATCCGGAAGAATATCCGGTTGATCTGAGCCAAAACTGCTGGGATAATAAAATGAAAAATATTCAAGCAGTAAAAGATAAAGCAATGGCTTATTCTATTCAAAAAGGATAAGGAGTTTAAAAAACGTCCAAAAGAGGCATTCTCTTTTGGACGTTTTTTATGATCCGAACCGATCAGGCAAAAACCATCTGAACCCAATAAAATAGTAAGAACAAGGTTATCACCGTTGTAATTGGGATGACAATTAACGATACACTTAAATAATCTTTCCATGTTACATTAATGTTATTACGTCTTAAAATGTCCATCCAAATAAGAGAGGCAAGCGTTCCAATCGGTAATAATAAAGAGCCCATATCACTGCCGATAATATTTGCGAGATAAATGGTTTTTAATGTGATCGGATCCAGTCCCATCTCTGTTAACGTAATCGTTCCGATCATTAAAGCCGGATGATTATTAAAAAAGTTAGATAATAGAGACACTAGTCCTCCCATAATGAAGCTCGCTTGAAGTAATCCTTGCTTTACAATGGGCTCACATACATTTACAAGAATCTCTGTCAAACCCGCATTGTGAAGTCCATAAATAATTACATACATGGAAAAGGCGAAAATAAGAATGTGCCACGGTGTCTTTTTCAAAATATCAATGGGATTTGTCCGCAAATGATACCATCTCCATGCCAGAAGGGCAAATGAGCCAAGAACAGCTACCACTTCAATGGGAATAGAAATGTAGGAGGCTACAAATAGCAAACACCGCATGATAAAGACAAATAATAAAATTCTTAGCATAAAGGTTGTGCGTTTACGTTTCGTATCAACGGAAAGGGTGCCTTTTAATGGGTGAAAGTGCTGCATGAAAAACATGTCTTCTATATCATACGTTATACCTGGCAAGGTTTTAGGTAATTTTTTCTTGATGACGATAAACATGAACCAAGACATAAACAACAATCCTAAAGTAGCAGGTACGAACATCATGGCTGTATGCATATAAAGAGTCATATGGACAATTTTTAAGGCAATTAAGTTGACGATATTACTAACGCCAATAGGTGCGCTCGAAGCTGTTGCAATCAAAGCCCCACTTAAAAGATAGGGAAGCTGTTCGTGCGGTTTTAGCCGTAGGTTTTTTAGGAGTAAAATTAAAATTGGAGTTGTAATGAGAATGCTGCCATCATTGTTAAATAGAAGAGTCATTAAAAAACATAATAACTGAATGTACCAATAGAGGCGGTAACCAGAACCTCTTGCTAAGACTGCAAGTCTTGCAGCCGCCCAATGGAAAAAACCGAAACTTTCCAAAATGACAGCCATGACAATCGTGGCCATAATGGTAATCGATGCGCCGCCGATTTTATTGATAATATCTGTAATATCCTCATAAGAGACTATTCCCGTCAGCAAAATAATCATTGCTCCAATAGATGCGGGCCATGCTTCATTTATTCCCCCTGGCCGTAAAAAGATAACAACCATCGTCATAATAAACACCAAAATCGTCATTCCAATATCGAAACTCATGTCACTTTCTCCTTTTTGTAAAGGGTACTAAGCCAAATGCCCCCTTCTTGTCCGAATTATTATTATATGTATATTCAGCTCTATTAAAATGAACTGGATAACGGACCTATTCTTTTAAATTAATGTGTGTATTTAATATAAATGAAGAGTGAAAAGCCTAGTGGGCTAACTCCTTTTGTCCTTTTCTGCTGTAATTTTTGCCACCTGGGTACTTCACAGATTATAATAGGGATAGCAATTAATTAGGAGGTGTACGTGTTGAAGGATGAATTAACTGAATTTTACAACATTTTCACTGACACGAAAAAAGACATTGAGAGCTTTATGGCAATGCTTGATCCGGTTATTAATCATGCGAATGACGACCATGAACGGCTTTATTACCATCATATTTATGAAGAAGAAGAGCAACGGCTTTCGCGTCTTGCTGAAATGATCCCGCTTATTGAAACATTTCAGGCAGGGAAAGGCGGAGATTTCGTCCCATCAAACAATACGTTTAACCGTTTGCTGCAGGAACTGAATTTAGAAAAATTTGGTTTACACAACTTTGTTGAACATCTTGATCTAGCCTTGTTTCAGTTCAAAGATGCAGAAAGACAGGCAAAGTTATCTGAAATGCGTAGTGCGAACCACAAGAGCTATCAATTCGTAAAAGAAAAGCTTGCTGGCATTAATGCCCGTTTTGATACCGGTTATACAGACCCTCATGCACATCACGATGAACATGGTGACCATTTAGATCATCATGCTCATGCCGAACCGGCCGCTAAAGCTCCTATTCAAAAAACGAAACGTTCATTTACCGTTGGATCATTGATCTCAAAATAAGGAGGAGAGACTTTTATGAATAAAGCTCATTTGTATCCGGACGCACCACTTTCAGCAAGCGATTTCGATGAACTGGACCGCATCATTATTGAAGCGGCGAAAAAACAATTAACAGGACGCCGGTTCATTGAATTGTATGGCCCGCTTGGACGTGGTGTACAAAGCATTCACACGGACGTTTTCGCTGAAAAAAGCGCAGCTCATATGGATTTTCAAGGTTCATTTGATACAGAGATTGAATCAGCACGCCGTGTAAATTACACGATTCCACTATTATACAAAGATTTTGTTTTATACTGGCGTGATATTGAGCAGGCGAAAACGCTTGATATACCAATAGATTTTTCATCCGCATCTAATGCCGCCCGCGATGTGGCATTGCTGGAAGATGGAATGATTTTCCATGGGGCGAAGCAATTTGGTATACCAGGATTAATGAATGTTAAAGGACGCCAGACGCATTTAATTAGCAATTGGTACGAATCGGGAACTGCCTTTCAGGATGTTGTAGATGCACGTGGGAAATTAATGGAGATGAACCATAACGGTCCTTATGCCCTCGTTTTGTCACCGGAATTATATGCACTCTTGCACCGTGTTCACCGCGACACAAATGTGCTTGAAATTGAGCATGTGCGTGAGCTTGTGACAGACGGCGTATTCCAGTCGTCTGTACTAAAAGGGAAGACAGGTGTGCTTGTGAATACAGGGCGTAACATTCTGGATCTTGCTATTTCAGAAGACTTTGAAACAGCATATCTCGGCGAAGAAGGGATGAATCATCCGTTCCGTGTATTTGAGACGGCTGTACTTCGCATTAAACGTCCGTCTGCCATATGTACATTCGCTGATCCAAAAGACGATGAATAAGAAGAAGTGGACAGTCGGTTCGCTCATTCCAGGAATGGAAACCGTACGGGAAGTGCCTGTCCAGGTTGTAGAAGAAAAAAAAGTGGACAAGACAGCACCGGTCGTTGAGATTCGGCAGGACAGTGTTTCTTGCTCGGTCCCGGTTAAATCAGGCGTCATTTTACTTGACGGTGCACTCGAGCAAGGTTGTGGCATTAAATATAAATGCCGGAAAGGGACATGCGGCGTCTGTACAGTTGATATATTGTCGGACAGCGATCATCTGTCATCGCGAAATGAAGCCGAACAAAAAAAGCTTGGACAGTCAGCGAAACGGCTTGCTTGCCAGGCCGTGATGAAATAACAAAAATCCGCCCTAGATATAATGGGTGGATTTTTGTTAAGTTAAGTCTAAATATTGGAAAGGAAGCTGTGGAGTATTACAGGATGCAATGATCAAAAGCCCCCGAATCGTTAGCTGTCAAGCGTAGCGGCGTTTGTCTATCAGGACAAGATTATTCTCGACCGTAAACGGCAATACGACATCCCGTTTTTCGATTTCATCAACACTCACATCACGAACGATTTTAAGCGCTTCTTTTTTAAACGAATTCGTTACAAATCCTTCATTCACTTCACAAAGTTTACGTAAGTAGCGGAGTGTTTCTTCTGTCATCATTTCACGGACTGACACATTTTTAAGCTGGCAAATGAGCTTGTGACGAAGTCCTCTCATCACACCAATTTGATCAACATGTGCTGTGACATTTTCACCGTTCTCTGCAATGAAGCTAAATGAAATATATTTTCCCTGTGACAAATCGACATTTGTAAAGACCGGATTCATGTATGTTTCACCGGATGCAAGTGTAATAGACTCAGCTTCCGCAGCACCGCCAAGTTTACGGCTGTTCGCAATGACCATATGGATATCTTTGAGTCCATGCAGCATTCCATTCATCGAGCGTCCCTCATTCCATCGTCGTTGTTGTTACCTCATTTTAAAGGGAATGATAATCATTGTCAATAAAAAACAGGCTTGAGTTATCTTATTCTTCAATAGTATCATTTAGAACCTTTAATGCTTCTTGTATACGTAGAAAACCGTTATATCGAGTGGATCCCTCATTTGTCAAAATGATTCACAATGCATCCCCGCATGCTTACGACTGTTTATAAATCTGAAAATTCTTTATTTATGCAAAATTTATTCATCCAATCAAGGAAATTAACGGGAATATATCGATTTTAATGAATATCAATGCATAAAAATAAGTTTTTCGGCGAAAAATGATTGAAATACAATCGATAACGCGTTATTATTTTAGTATACAAAAAAAGAGAGGGGTTATCATCATGACATTCACATTTAAAAAAGCAACAATCGCGATAGCTGCTAGTTGTTCACTGCTCTTGTCTGCATGTGGAAGCGGCGGCGAACAACAAAGCGGTTCAGAAGATAAAAAAGTATTAAATGTTGGAACGGAAGCAACTTTTGCCCCGTTTGAATTTATGGATAAAGGCGAAGTATCCGGTTTTGACGTGGATCTTCTTAATGCAGCGGCAGAAGAAGCGGGATATGAAGTCGATATTAAAAATACAGGCTGGGATGCGATGCTTGCAGGGTTGCAAAGTGATCAGCTTGATATCGGAATGTCTGGTGTCACCATCACAGACGAGCGAAAAGAAACGTATGATTTCTCAACCCCTTATTTTGAATCTGTCAGCATGATTGTCTTTAAAGAGGGTACGAATATTACGAAGGCAGAAGATTTAAAAGGAAAGAAGATTGGTGTTCAAAACGGGACAACAGGTCAAATTGCAGCAGAAGCGATTGTCGGTAAGAATGACAGCTCTATTTCAAAATATGAAGCAGCAGCTCTGACATTTCAGGCGCTTCAAAGCGGTGACGTAGAAGCGGTCGTGACGGATATTGCAGTTGCACTTGAATATGTGAAAAACAATCCAGATGCAGGCGTTAAAACAGTCAGTGACGAGCAATTTACGCCAGAATACTATGGAATTGTTTTCCCGAAAGGCAGCGAATTGAAAGCAGAGTTTGACGAAGCGTTAAACACACTTTATGAAAATGGAACGTATACGGAAATTTATAAAAAATGGTTTGACGAAGAGCCAAACCTCGATGTATTAAAAGAAGCAGCAGTGCAATAAATAAAAATCAAAAACGGCTGTCCCTTTTTTATGGACAGCCGTTTTTGGCGGAAGAAAGGAGAAAAATAGTATGGATTTTCGTTTTGAAATCGTTCAGGATTACATGCCGTTTTTCTTGAAAGGAATGGCCGTAACAATTGGCGTATCGCTTGCTGGCGTATTAATAGGTCTTATTCTAGGCTTGTTTATTGCTCTTGGTAACATGTCTTCGAATAAACTTATTCGGCTGCCATTTAATATTTATATTAATATTTTTCGGGGGACGCCGCTGCTTGTTCAATTGTTAATTATTCATTTTGGGATTGTACCGATGTTTATGTCCCCTTCGAATCCACTCGTCTCACTCATTATAGGACTCTCATTAAATTCTGCAGCATACATTGCTGAAATTTTTCGAGCAGGTATTCAATCGATTGATAAAGGCCAGATGGAAGCAGCCCGTTCTCTTGGTATGACGCGTGTGCAAGCAATGAAACTTGTTATTTTGCCTCAGGCAGTGAAACGCGTTATTCCACCGCTTGGCAATGAATTTATCGTTCTGTTGAAAGAATCTTCTCTCGGATCCGTTCTTGCGGCACCGGAGCTCATGTATTGGGGGCGTGCAGCAGCGGGGCAGTATATTCGTATTTGGGAGCCGTATTTAACTGTTGCTCTTATTTACTTAGTGTTGACACTATCTCTTACGTACTTGATGAACTACGTTGAAAGGAGAATGAAAACTGATGATCTCCGTTAAAAACTTAAAAAAATCGTTTGGGAATAATGAAGTTTTAAAAGATATTTCACTGGATGTTGATTCGCAGGAAGTCGTTGTTGTGATTGGGCCATCCGGTTCCGGGAAATCAACGTTTATTCGTTGTTTAAATATGCTTGAGACGATTAACGGGGGTCAAGTCCTCATTGATGGGAAAGATTTAACCGATAAAAACACAAACATTAATGCTATTCGCACGGAAGTCGGTATGGTATTTCAACACTTTAATTTATTTCCCCATAAAACGATTCTTGACAATATTACGCTTGCACCGATAAATGTACGGAGAATGAAGAAAAAAGAAGCCGAGGAAAAAGCAATAGAGCTGCTGACGAAAGTTGGTCTTCAAGAAAAAGCATCGGCTTATCCTGAGTCCCTTTCCGGGGGACAAAAGCAGCGCGTGGCGATTGCCCGAGCGCTTGCAATGGAGCCGAAAATTATGTTGTTTGATGAACCAACTTCGGCACTCGATCCAGAAATGGTGGGTGAAGTGCTTGAAGTCATGAAACAGCTGGCGAAAGATGGAATGACAATGATCGTTGTCACACATGAAATGGGTTTTGCTCGTGAAGTGGGGGATCGTGTTGTTTTCATGGATAACGGCTACATTATCGAGCAAAATGAACCGACAGCGCTGTTTGATAAGCCGCAGCATGAACGAACGAAAGCATTTTTAAGCAAAGTGCTTTAACGAAAAAAAGGAGGTCTCCGGCACCCGGAGACCTCCTTTTTTAAAATTGGTGAATAAGCGCTTCGATTTCAATTCCTTCAAGTGTTTCCTGCGTCATCAGTGCTTCAACGAGCCGGTCAAACGCCGTTCGGTGTTCTTCAATAAGGGTTTCGGAACGTGCTAATGCCAGTTCAAACAATTCAATCATTTTTGTTTCTTTGTCGGATTGTCGGAATGTAATGGTAAACCGATCTTGAAAAATACCGGTATCCACCATCCGTGCTAAAATTTGTTTCGCTTGCTGCACGTCACCGCTGACACCGATGGAGTGTTCACCGAGATAAAGCCGTTCTGCTACACCACCGGATAAAATCATTGCCACTTGGTCAATAAGTTCACTTGCCGTTGATAAGTGAAGCTCTTTCGGAACAGGTGCTACATAGCCAAGGGCATGTCCACGCGGAATGATCGTCGCTTTTCGGACGGACCCTGGCTTTGTGAGTGCGGCAACAAGAGCATGTCCCGCTTCATGAATCGCCACGCGCCGTTTTGTAGCTGGATCGGCGAGCGGACGTGTTGACGTGCCGAGAATGGTCCGGTCAAGCGCATAGTCAAAATCTTTCTTTTCAATTGTGTCACGGCCGCTCCGGATCGCGCTTCTGCTAGCTGTTTCAAATAAAGCAGACAGTTCAGCGCCGGAAAAGCCGACGGTTGCTTCAGCTAAATCATGCAGCATGGCGGCGGCGTTGTCCGTCATATTTTTGCCGCGCGCATGAATGTCGATAATTTCTTTCCGGCCTTTTGCATCGGGAAGTGTCACATGAAACGAGAAATCGATGCGGCCGGGACGAAGAAACGCTTCATCCAGCATATCTTTCCGGTTCGTTGCAGCAATGAAGAGCAGTCCGTCGTTATCGTGGCCGCCGTCAAGCTGCACGAGCAGTTCGGTCAATGTTTTTTCGCCTTCTTCACCGCCATTTGTTTTCCGGCGGCCGGCCAGCGCATCCACTTCATCGATAAAAATGACAGCTGGTTTTTGTTTCCGTGCTTCTTTAAACAGGTTGCGTACACGTGATGCGCCGACGCCGACAAATAATTCGGTAAAAGCTGATCCACTCGATGAGAAAAAGGCAGCGCCCATTTCACGGGCAATGGCTTGAGCAAGCAATGTTTTCCCCGTACCGGGCGGCCCATACAATAAAATGCCACGCGGCGGTTCGATGCCAAGTCGTGTGGACAAGTCTTTTTCTTTCAAAATGGAAAGAGTTTGCATGATGTCTTCCTTCATTTCATCTGACAAACCGCCAACGTCCTGTAATGTAATATTCGGCAGTGGACGGGCATGAGAGACACTATTTTTCATTGAATGGGCAACGCCAACGCCGCCTTTCTTGCGATAAATATAAAACCCGATTCCTGCAAGGACTAAAATGAACCCAATAGCAATCCAAGTTTCATACGCTTCTGCTTTTACATATTCATAGCGGATATTGTATGTTTCGTTCAATCGATCCACAGCTATACTTCCGGGCGAAATATAAGACGTATATTCTCCACTTTGCGTGGAAATATGAAGAGTACCATCCGGATGTTCTTCTAGTCCGACCTCTTGTCCTTTTTCTTTTTGGATAATGTTTTCCAGTGACGAAAATGGAATAACGGTCGTTTCATTTGTTTTCTGTACATACCAGAATACGCCGGCTGCAAGCAATAAAAACAATATAACTGCTTTCCACAGCAATCCGGGACGTGTCTTCATCACTATCACACTCCCATTTCTAGAATACTTCTATTATATGAAAAAAAGAGCCATCTTGAAAGCGGAAAACATTTCACAAAAAGGTAGAAGTAAAATGAATAGAGGAAAAAACAAAATGATGCGTCATAGAAGGCAAAGGCATGGTGAAAAGCTCTCTGCTTTTTTTATGACGGTAATAATGTTATCATGAAGACTGATTAATTTTATCTGAAATGGAGATGTTTGTTATGGCTAAAAAAGGTACGATTGAAATGGAAAATGGCGAAAAAATTGAGATTGAATTTTTCCCAGAGGATGCTCCTAACACAGTAGCGAATTTTGAAAAATTAGCGAATGAAGGTTTTTATGATGGGGTTATCTTCCACAGAGTCATTCCGGGATTTGTTAGCCAAGGCGGCGACCCTACTGGTACGGGGATGGGTGGAAGCGGCACAACAATCAAATGTGAGACTGCGAATAATCCTAATAAACATGAGGCAGGCAGCTTATCAATGGCTCATGCAGGTAAGGATACAGGTTCAAGTCAGTTCTTCTTAGTACATGAGCCGCAACCTCATTTAGATGGAGTTCATACTGTCTTTGGAAAGATTACATCAGGCTTAGAAACAGCTAAAAACATGAAACAAGGCGATAAAATGAAAAAAGTAACTGTATTTGAAGCCTAATCCGTGTAGACCGGCCCCGTGCCGGTCTTTTTTATGCTATTATAGTTAGCATAAGAGGAGTGACGGCCATGATGGAAGAACATGTGGCATGTGCTGCCGATGAGCAGAAAAGCCACCATCCTGAAAGTGTCAAAAAAAATCTAGTAAGTCGTTTGAATCAAATTGAAAGACAGATACCCGAAATAAAAAGCATGATTGAAGAAAATATGTACTGTGATGATATTGTTACGCAAATTGCAGCGACACAGACTGCGTTAAACAATGTAGCATCGGTTCTTTTAGAAGGGCATGTAAAAACATGTGTAACTGAACGCATCCAAGAAGGCGATCTCGAAGTCATCGAAGAACTTATTGTTACTGTACAAAAATTAATGAAAAAATAAACAGGACTACTGGGGGTGCCGAAATAATGGCTGAGAGGGAATGCTCTTCCTAACCCCAACTACCTGATCCGGTTAATACCGGCGTAGGGAAGTAGCAATCACTGACGAAAAACCAGATCAGGCGCATTGCTGATCTGGTTTTTTGTATGGGAGGAATTTTATGTTTTCAACGAAAAACATGGCAATCATGGCACTGTTGACAGCCATCGCAGTACTTGGCGCCACATTTATTTGGTTCCCGGCAGGTGTGGCCAAAGCGTATCCTGTGCAGCATGCGATTAATGTATTGTCTGCAATTTTGCTTGGACCGGGTCCAGCTCTTGTCATTGCTTTCATGACAGCTGTTATTCGAAATTTGTTAGGAATCGGATCACTTCTTGCGTTTCCTGGAAGTATGATTGGCGCACTGCTCGCCGGTTATGCTTATAAGAAGTGGAAGAAGCCTTCCTTTGCGGCGGCAGGTGAAATTATCGGAACGGGCGTATTAGCGTCTCTTGTATCGGTGCCGATAGCAAATCTATTTTTAGGGACGGAGGCCGCTGCTCTCTTTTTCATGCCAGCTTTTCTCATCAGCAGTATAACAGGAGCTATTCTCGGCGTTATCTTATGTATTCGGTTACAGAAAACAAAGCTTTTTAAAAAAGAGGAAGGATGAAATAGATGAACAATGAATTTGCAGCGACATTGCTTGAGCGTGTTAGAAAAAATAAACCGCTCGTACATAATTTAACGAACACAGTCGTTTCAAACTTTACAGCTAATGGTCTGCTCGCACTTGGTGCCTCACCGGTAATGGCTGATGCTGTGGAAGAAGCAGCCGATATGGCGAAAATCGCAAGTGCAGTTGTGTTAAATATTGGTACGTTAACAGCATCCAAAGTCGATGCTATGATTTTAGCAGGAAAAGCAGCGAATGAAGCGGGTGTTCCTGTATTATTTGATCCAGTTGGAGCAGGTGCAACGCCATACCGGACTAAAAGTGCAAAACAAATTTTAGCGGAAGTCCAGGTGAACATTTTGCGCGGAAATGCCGGTGAAATCGCCGTGTTATGTGGACAATCAATTCAAGTAAAAGGCGTGGATGGCGGCGGAAATGCGAATGTGCGTCTTCTTGCAAAAGAAGCAGCTGACCTGCTTGGCGTCACGTGCGTCATCACTGGAGCGGAAGACGTCGTGGCAGGAAATGAATCGTTCATCATTCAAAATGGCGATCCTATTTTAACGAGCGTGACAGGAACCGGTTGTTTGCTTGGCGCTGTAATTGCGGCGTTTTGTGCGGTTGAAAAAAACTACGCAAAAGCGGCAGCGGCAGCGCTTGCTTTTTACGGAGTAGCAGCTGAGCGCGCAGTGGAAACATCGGGGCCAAATCGTCCGGGCACATTTTCGGCCGCATTTTTAAATGAATTGTCGTTAACAGGAAAAGAGGAAATCATTCAACAAGCGAAATGGGAGGAATGGAAGCAATGACGATATATAAAGCATTAACCATTGCTGGTTCAGACAGCGGGGGCGGAGCAGGAATTCAAGCTGATTTAAAGACATTTCAAGAGCTCGGTGTGTTTGGCACATCTGCTTTGACAGCTGTCACTGCACAAAATACACTCGGTGTTCATGGTGTGTATCCAATGAGTGTAGAAGCGATTGAAAAGCAGATTGATGCGGTTGCGTCCGATATTGGTGTTGATTCATTGAAAACGGGCATGCTGTTTTCAGCCGATATTATTGAAGCCGTCGCATTGAAAATAAAAGCACATCAGTTTACAAACGTCATTGTGGATCCTGTCATGATTGCCAAAGGAGGGGCACCGCTTTTACAGGAAGAAGCGATGGAAGCCTTAAAAACAAAATTGTTGCCGCTTGCCCTTGTCGTGACACCGAATATTCCGGAAGCAGAAGCGATCTCAAAGCGAACGATTAAATCGGAGCAAGACAAAAAAGAGGCAGCAAAAGTAATTGCGGCACTCGGTGTGAAGAATGTGCTTATTAAAGGCGGACATGACGAAGGGGCATTGACATATGATTTGCTGTACGATGGTAAAGAATTTCACACATTTACAGGAAAACGAATTGACACGAAAGATACGCATGGAACGGGTTGTACATTTTCGGCTGCGATGACAGCGGCGATCGCAAAAGGGGCCTCTGTGCGGACGGCGGCTGAAACAGCCAAACATTTTATTCAAGCGGCGATTGAAGATGGAATTAATATTGGCAGCGGTCATGGTCCCACCAATCACTGGGCGTATCAGCAGCGAGGTAAACGTTAATGGAAAGAGAACAGCTGGCTGTGTACTTTATCGCAGGTACACCTAACTGCAGATGGTCGATTGAAGAGACACTGAAAGCGGCGATTGACGGAGGCATTACGATATTTCAATTTCGTGAAAAAGGAAAAGACGCATTGACAGGAAGCGCAAAAAAAAAGCAGGCTATTCGTCTGCAAGCTATTTGCCATGAAGCGAATATCCCATTTATTATCAATGACGATATTGAACTTGCGATGGATATTGGCGCAGATGGTGTTCATATTGGACAGGAAGATGAATCAGCTTCGAGCGTTCGTGATAAAATAAAAGGAGGTATTATCGGCGTATCCGTTCATACGATGGAAGAGGCAAAAAAAGCAATCGCAGATGGCGCTGATTATGTTGGAACTGGTCCCATTTATCAGACGAGTACGAAAACAGATACAGGACCGGTGGCAGGAACGGAACTTATTAAATCGATAAGAGATCAACATCTTGCTATCCCAATCGTAGGCATTGGTGGTATTACCATTGATAATGCAGCTCCCGTTATCTTGGCAGGGGCAGATGGTGTCTCTGTTATTTCAACAATCAGCCTTGCACCCAATGTAAAACAGGCAGCCATAGAACTGAAAGCGGCTGTTGAAAGCAGTAAATAAAAAAGAACGATGTCAAAGCTATTTTTATCAATGGAAAAGATAGGTGCTTAATAGCCCTTCATCATCGAATAATGTAATTAAGGAAAGGTGTTATAAATGTTGTTTTTAACAACATTTATAACACCTTTCCGTTTTTTACAATACTTAAAATATACAGTTTAATATGATTAATCTTAATTAATGATTTTATACGAATCCCTTTATATACAAGTAATTTTTTAATATATGCAATGAATGCTATCAAATTTCAGATGATGATTAATCGATAAATAACGATGATATAGAACAAAGAAACCATGCCGATCGAATAAGAGAGTAACAAATGTTAACACTATAAGAAAAAAGGAGTGATCACATGTTTATGGATATGTTGTTTAGCGGTCAATCATTATGGAATCCACCCTATTTGATAGGGGTGACTTGCTTGGCTATACTGTATATCATTTTATTGAAAGCCTTTACAAAAGTAAAAGGGTATCAAAAACAACCCCTTCTCTTTTTCTTGAGTCTCTTTCTCTTTTACGTTATTATAGCCAGTCCTTTATCAGCAATGGGCCATCTCTCATTCAGTATGCATATGATACAGATGAGTATTTTATATTTTATAATTCCTCCTGTTTTTTTATTGGGAATTCCTGAGCCGTTATTTCAGAAAATACGAAAAATTTCACTGATTAGAAAGATAAGCAAGTTCTTTTTACCGCCGATGATGTCTTTAATTGTTTTTGCAGTATTGTTTTTTATCTACCATTTGCCAGTTGTTTTAGATGTGATTTTACAAAATTCCTTTCTTCATAATGGCTATATGGTACTGCTAATCACATTATCATTTAGTATGTGGTGGCCTCTTGCATCACCAGACCCAAACCAGCGTTATTGTACAGGTCAAAGCAAACGGTATGCCTTTTTGAACGGGATGATTCTAATGCCTGCTTGCTTACTATTCATTTTCAGTGCTTTTATAGATGGAGTGAGTAACCCTAATCTTATGCAGCTTACATTAGAACTTTGTCTGCCATCTTCATCCTCTGTTCAAGAGATGTTTCCTTCTCCGTTTAATATTAAGTATGATCAACAATTAGCAGGAATTTTTATGTTGGGCATGCACAAATTCGGATTGAAGATGACTTCTCATTTCGGGAATAAAGTGTTAGACCCTTGGAATGAAAAAGAATGCTCATGTGTACTTCCTTCTTTTTATCATCATCGATTTATGAAACATTGAAGCAAGATGAAGAGGTGATGGAGATTTTAATTGGCAAATGAGATAATAGGTAAGGTGTGATGTAAACTGTAAAATAGAGATAAGTAAAAGCAGGGGGGATACATATGCAAAAAAAATATTGGTTAGGTATGTTGGTCCTAGTCATAGCTATGCTTGCTGCGTGCAGTGAAGGAGAAAAAGAGAACGTGCAGGAATCCGAAGTCCCACAGGTGCTTAAGGTTCAATTGGACGTACCAGAAGCTGTTGACGTAAATGGAAAAGTAGCAATGAAAGCCATTGTCACACAAGGGAGCGAAAAAGTAGCCGATGCAGATGAAGTAGAGTTTGAAGTATGGGAAGAAGGAGTAAAAGAAAAAAACAGGATGATTAAAGCGGAAAATAAGAATGATGGTACGTATGAAGCGGAAACAGCATTTGATCATGATGGTGTCTTTACAGTACAGGTGCACGTAACAGCAAGAGGACTGCATACAATGCCGAAAACGTCTGTTACGGTCGGAACGGGTGCTGCTCATGATGAAGCTATTCAGAAAGAAGAAGAGCAACATGAATATGGACACGGAGAAAGTGAGACAGGCTTTTCTATGCATTTTGTGGAGCCTGACGGTGTGGAGGCTGAAAAAGAAACAAGTTTAACCGTCCATTTGCAAAATGAAGAAGCTCCATTGGAAAAAGCCCAAGTCCGCTATGAGATTTGGAACAACAGCAATGCTGAAAAACATACATGGGCTGATGCGAAAGAAACGAGTCCAGGCGAATATACAGCGGGCTATACATTTACGGAAGCCGGGGCGTTCACTGTGAATGTTCATGTGGAAAATGACGAAGGACTACATGAACATGAAGAGCATCATGTGGAAGTAAAATGATAAATAACTTAAGTAATGCTTGTCATAAAGTAGAACTTTTATCAGTGAATAGGCTCACAAGACATGCGTTATGAAGCAATACTTGAGTAACCAGGGGGTCAAGCTTGGCCCGAATCAATCAAGCCTTTAAGGGCAGTTAATCTGCGGTATAGAAGTGAGTGATATAAATTTATCTTATTATTGTCAATCCATCATCCGGAAATGGAAATGCCCGGTCGCTCTGGATAAAAGTAGAGCGGATCCTAAAAAAGAAGCGCGTTCAGTATGATGTACTGATTGGCGGTTCAGAAGCATCAGCACGCGAATTTGTCTGGAAAAAAATGCAGGAAGTAAAAGTGAAAGCTATAGCGGTCATTGGCGGTGACGGAACAGTCAATGCCATTTTGCAAGATGTTGTTTATACGGATACGGCGATCGCTGTTTTACCAGCAGGTTCAGGTAACGATATTGCCCGTATTTTCGGGTTAACGGATCACCCAGGTCAATTTGTAGATCAGCTGCTCACCGCCCGCAAACGAAAACAAATTGATGTAATGAGAGTGAATACAAGCTATGGCTTAACGGTCGCAGGAGCAGGACTTGACGCAGATATTGCGCAGCGTGTGAATAGAGCAAAGTATAAAAAATGGTTGAGTAAGTTGGGGGCCGGTACATTTAACTATATGATTGGTGCAATTTTATCGTCTCTTTCATTTAAACCATTTAAAAGTACAATTATGATTGACAATGACGAGTATGTATCAGAGGAAACGTGGCTGCTTGCATGCGGGAATATATCTTCCTATGGTGGGGGACTCGTTATTTGTCCGTATGCACACCCGATCGATGGCGTATTAGATGTGACGATGCTTCATACAGTGAAACGGACAAATATTCTTTTTCGGCTGTTCCCGGCACTATTGCGAGGCAACCCCATTTTAACGCAAGGTGTTACGTATAAAAAAGGGAAAGTCGTAACCATCCATACAGACAGACCGATTTCCGTTATGGTTGATGGAGAACAGGTCGGGACAACCCCCGTTCAAATCACGGTTCATGCAAAAGCACTTGAGTTCATTGTAACAACATAAAAGAGACGCTTCGCAGTTTGCGGAGCGTCTCTTTTTTATCTCTTTATGCGGGATAAGAATTTTCGTTGGATGAAGAATCACTTTATTTTACAACTTGGAATATGACATGGCGGTTCATGACCGGTTTCAGCTTGAAAAGAACATGGGTTTTTATTTCTTTTTTCATTACCGCTGAGACGGCCACATTGAGGGGTAATGACTGAATGAATAATGTTGCGCGGTGATCGATATAGCGGATAATTTGATCTTCGTAAAAAAATTCGCGCTTTGCGATTTTCTCCTCAACTTCTTTAGTAAGCTGCACAGCAAATTGTGTAACTGAATATTCGACCCCACCATAAAATTTAGCTACTGTCATTGTCATAACTCATCTCGCTCCTTTCCTCCAATCTATTTGTCAATACTTATGTTTATATCTTAACATAAAATTTACAAAAGATTAATATTTAATTAAAAATAATTATGCTTCTCCTATTTATATGCTGTAATCTTTTGTTTATACATGAAAATAACGAAGAATTTGCTGATTCAACATATGATCTTAAGTTTTTGAAGGGAAAACCAGACTTTGCCGCATTGATTGACAAACAATTTTTGCAATAAAAAGGTTGTCATCAAGCCCATTTTCCTGTACATTTAAGAAATAAGACTAATTAAAACAAACCTTATCAAGAGAAGTGGAGGGACTGGCCCGACGATGCTTCAGCAACCGGCCTCACAAGGCAAAGGTGCTAAATCCAGCGGACCGAGACCGTCCGGAAGATGAGAAGAAGTGTAAAAACAAGCCTTCTTCCATGAAGGCTTGTTTTTTTTACGAAAAGGAGCGGTAATAATGACAAATATCGAAACGAAATTAGCACAAATTGGAAACCGTACAAATAATCCAACAGGGACAATCAATCCTCCTGTTTATTTTTCGACAGCGTACCGTCACGAAGGAATTGGTATGTCAACAGGATATGATTATGTGCGTACAGGCAATCCGACACGTGAAGTCGTTGAAAAAGCCATTGCTGATCTAGAAGGAGCGGATGCGGGTTTTGCTTTTTCCTCTGGGATGGCAGCTATTCATACACTTTTATCGTTATTTGAGCCGGGCGATGAATTTATCGTTTCGGCGGATCTATATGGTGGCACTTACCGTCTATTTGAAAAAGGGTGGAAAAAATTTGGCCTGAAATTTACATACGACAGCTTTGAGAATTTTACTGAAACGAAAAAGCACGTATCAAACAAAACGAAAGCCATTTTCTTAGAAACACCAACAAACCCATTAATGAAAGAAACGGATATTTCCTCTGTTGCTTCTTTTGCAAAAGAACATAACTTAATTTTAATTGTTGATAATACATTTTACACACCATTGTTGCAGCGTCCAATCGAGCAAGGAGCGGACATTGTTCTTCATAGCGCGACGAAATATCTTGGCGGTCACAATGATGTACTTGCTGGACTTATCGCAGTAAAAGGAGAAGAGCTCGCGGCAAAAGTATTTGAATTTCAAAATGCGATTGGTGCTGTTCTGTCACCATTTGATTCTTGGCTGCTCGCTCGCGGGATGAAAACGCTCAGCTTGCGGATGAAACAGCATACAGAAAATGGGCAGAAGATCGCTGCATTTTTAGAATCACATGATGATATTTTAGATGTGTTATATCCAGGACAGGGTGGGATGCTTTCATTCCGTTTAAAATCGGAAAACTGGGTCAATCCATTTTTGCGAAATATGAAGTTGATCTCATTTGCGGAAAGCCTTGGCGGCGTAGAAAGTTTCATTACGTACCCTGCGACGCAGACACATATGGACATTCCTGAAGACGTGCGAATCGCAAATGGTATCTGTAACAAGCTTCTGCGTTTCTCAATCGGTATTGAGCACGTGGAAGATATAATAGAGGATTTAACGCAAGCATTTGAAAAAATGAAGGGATGATTAGATGAGTGACTATACATTTCAAACAAAATTGCTTCATAACCAGCATAAATTCGATCCACATACAGGGGCCGTCAGTGTACCGATTCAGCACGCATCAACGTTTCATCAATCTGATTTTGATTCATTTGGTCAGTATGATTACAGCCGTTCCGGAAATCCGACGCGTGAAACACTTGAAGCGGCAATTGCAGAACTAGAAGGAGGTGTGCGTGGATTTGCGTTTGCCTCTGGTATGGCGGCCATTTCAACCGCGTTTCTTCTATTATCTAAAGGAGACCATGTCGTCGTAACAGAAGACGTATATGGCGGTACATTCCGTATGGTAACAGCGGTATTGACCCGATTTGGTATTGAACATACCTTCGTTGATATGACAGATCTCGATTCAGTTGCGAAAGCGATTCAGCCAAACACGAAAGTTATTTATATGGAAACACCGTCCAATCCTCTTTTGAAAGTGACTGATATTGAAGGGATTGTCAAACTTGCGAAAGCGAATAACTGTCTGACATTTCTCGATAATACATTTTTAACCCCGGTCTTGCAGCGTCCAATTGAATTTGGCGTTGACCTTGTTTTACATAGTGCAACGAAGTTCTTATCGGGCCATAGCGACGTGTTAGCGGGTCTTGCTGTCGCAAAGGATAAAGACATCGCAGAAAAGGTTTACGCGCTCCAAAACTCTTTTGGAGCCGTATTAGGGGTACAGGACTGCTGGCTCGTGCTGCGTGGGTTAAAAACGTTGTCCGTTCGCCTTGAACAGTCACAAAAAGGAGCAGCTGAAATAGCAAATTATTTAGCGTCACATCCATCCGTGAAAAATGTGTATTATCCAGGGCTTGCAGCTCATCCGGGTCATTCTACACATTTCCGCCAAGCATCAGGTGGAGGTGCCGTTTTATCATTTGAGCTTGAAAATGAAAATGCGGTTCGTCAGTTTAGTGCCAATGTAAAGATTCCAGTTTTTGCTGTAAGTCTTGGTGCGGTTGAATCGATTTTATCTTATCCGCCGAAAATGTCTCACGCAGCGATGCCGGTGGAGGAACGGAATAAACGAGGCATAACGGATGGTCTTCTTCGTCTGTCAGTCGGCCTTGAATCGCCGGATGATTTAATCCGTGATTTTGATCAAGCATTTCAAGCATTAATATAAAAAAAGTGCCCCTTTGCTTGAGCAAAGGGGCACTTTTTTTATTAGGCATGACGCATTCTTTTAAGAATGAAGCTTACAATGGCAACGAGAATAACTGCACCGATTAAAGCAGGAATAATGGCCATACCGCCAATGTCTGGACCCATATCTCCGAAGAGTGCGCCGCCAATCCATGCACCAATAATACCTGCAATGATATTGCCGATGATCCCGCCTGGAATGTCTTTACCTAATATAAGTCCTGCAATCCAGCCGATGATTCCACCGACAATTAAAAACATTATAAAGCCCATAGTTTGTTTCCTCCTAAAAATTTAATGTAATACTGTGTTGGTTTATGTATTCCCGATAACATAAATATAAAACCAAAAAAAACATTAAAAGTATATTTAGAATATTCAAACTATTATTTCGGATAAAAAAAGAGGCACTGCTAAATGCTTCTTTTCTGATTACAGAAAGGGAATTTCATCTTCTGGTTAAATTAACATTCCGGCAATAGCAGCGCTGAGAAGAGAGGCAAGAGCACCCGCAATGACTGACTTTACACCGAGCCGAGCAATATCATCCCTGCGTTCTGGCGCCAGATTGCCAAGACCGCCAAGTAAAATCGCCAGCGATGAAATGTTGGCAAATCCGCATAAAGCAAAGCTGAGCACAGCCACGGTTTTATCGGATAAATTGTCGATCTCTGGTGCAAAATTAGAATAGGCGACAAATTCATTAATAACGAGCTTTTGACCGATAAAGTTACCCGCAATAATGGCTTCATCCCATGGGACACCGATCGCAAAGGCAAGAGGAGCAAATAAGTAGCCGAAAATTAATTCAAGCGATAATCTGTCAAATTGAAATAACCCCCCAACGAAACCAAGCAATCCATTTAAAAGGGCAACAATGGCAATAAATGCAAGAAGCATGGCCCCGATGTTAAGGGCAAGCTGTAATCCGATAGAAGCCCCTTTTGCGGCTGCATCAATGACATTTGCTGCGTCCGCATCTGACTCCATTTTAAACTCTGGTGGTTCGGGTTCATCTGATGTTTCCGGTACGAATAGCTTGGCCATAACAAGACCGGCCGGTGCTGCCATAAAGCTCGCCGCAAGTAAATATTCGAGTGGAATACCAAGGAGGGAATAACCGACGAGGACAGAACCGGCAACCGATGCAAGTCCACCGGTCATAACCGCGAATAATTCTGATTC
This sequence comes from Domibacillus sp. F004, assembly GCF_057814295.1. Classification (NCBI taxonomy): domain Bacteria; kingdom Bacillati; phylum Bacillota; class Bacilli; order Caryophanales; family Bacillaceae; genus Domibacillus; species Domibacillus sp. F004. The sequence continues at coordinate 307,566 of NZ_JBVATB010000003.1, read as the reverse complement.
AGTCATTTTATTAATGTACGGTTTAATAACGAGCGGGGCTTCAGTCTGTCCAACAAAAATATTAGCAGCAGCAGACATGGATTCTGCTTTGCGCGTGCCGAGCAGCTTTGACAGCAGGCCACCGATGATTTTAATAAAAAACTGCATAATTTTTAAATAGTATAAAACGGAAATAAGTGCCGAGAAGAAAATCACGACCGGCAGCACATTTAACGCAAATACATACGTAATACCAGATTGTTCTGAATACAAACCGCCGAACAAAAAATTAATCCCTTCATTTGCATAGCCGATTATAGCATTGACAATTTTCGTTAACTTCATCATCATTGCCTGTCCTAAATCCCATTTTAGAACAATAAAGGCGAATAGAAGCTGGAAGGTAAGTCCGCCAAGCACCGTTCGCCAGTTAATACGTTTTCTATTTGTTGAAAAAAGAAAGCCGATTCCAAGAACGACACCTATGCCGAATAATCCCCATATATACGTCATCAAGACCACTCCTTAATTTTTAAATACACATAAACATCTGTCTAGTTTATAATTAAGTCCGTCGGCTATTCATCTGTTTGAAAAAAAGACATGAAAAATTTAAAACACTTACTATATATGTTATCTAAATTGACAGACTATAAACGTGTAAGAATGGAAAGGAAGGAAAAGTATGACATCATTTAAAGAAGACGTATTATCAAGACGGACATTTGCGATTATTTCCCATCCGGATGCCGGAAAAACAACAATGACTGAAAAGCTTCTTTTATTTGGAGGCGCGATTCGAGATGCGGGAACAGTAAAAGGGAAAAAGTCTGGGAAATTTGCCACATCTGATTGGATGGAAATTGAAAAGCAACGTGGCATATCGGTTACATCATCTGTTATGCAGTTTGCGTACAAAGACTTTAATGTCAATATTTTGGACACACCGGGGCATCAAGATTTTAGTGAAGATACATATCGAACGCTTATGGCTGTAGACAGTGCGGTAATGATTGTCGATGCAGCTAAAGGAATTGAAGCACAAACATTAAAACTATTTAAAGTATGCCGCATGCGGGGCATTCCAATCTTTACATTTATTAACAAGCTTGACCGTCAAGGGAAAATGCCGCTTGAACTGTTAGAAGAATTAGAAGAAGTCCTTGGCATTCAGTCATATCCAATGAATTGGCCGATCGGAATGGGAAAAGAGTTTTTCGGTATTTACGACCGTTATAACAAACGGGTCGAACAGTTCCGGACAGAAGAAGCAGATCGTTTTTTATCGCTTGATGAAGAAGGGCACATCGCCGCCGATCATCCGATTAAACAATCTTCTCTTTATAGAGAGGCGATGGATGACATTATGTTGCTTGAAGAAGCAGGAAATGAATTCTCACATGAGAAAATTAATTCCGGAGAATTGTCACCTGTCTTTTTCGGCAGTGCGTTGACAAACTTCGGTGTGCAGACGTTTTTAGAAACATATTTGCAGTTTGCACCGGCGCCGCAGTCGCGAATAGCAGATATTGGTGAAATTGATCCATTAAATGAACAATTTTCAGGCTTTATTTTTAAAATACAGGCAAATATGAATCCAGCTCATCGTGATCGGATCGCTTTTTTACGCATTTGTTCAGGGAGGTTTGAGCGTGGGATGGCTGTGACACTTGCACGAACGGGCAAAACAACGAAAGTATCGCAGTCCACACAATTTCTTGCGGATGACCGGAGCACGGTTAATGAAGCGGTAAGCGGCGACATCATTGGTTTGTATGACACTGGTAATTATCAGATCGGTGATACAGTCACTGGCGGTAAACCGATCTTTCAATATGAAAAATTGCCGCAGTTCACGCCGGAATTGTTTATGAAAGTAGCAGCGAAAAATGTAATGAAACAAAAAAGTTTTCATAAAGGAATCGATCAGCTCGTTCAGGAAGGTGCCATACAATTATACAAAACGGTACGTACGGAAGAATACATTCTTGGTGCAGTCGGCCAGCTTCAATTTGAAGTATTCCAACACCGTATGCTAGGCGAATACAACTCGGAAGTGAGAATGGAATCAATTGGATCGAAAATTGCACGCTGGATAGAGAATGAAGAAGACATCAAAGATTCTATGTCCTCATCAAGAAGCACGCTTGTTCGAGACCGTGCAGGCAAACTCGTCTTTTTATTTGAAAATGATTTTGCGCTGCGCTGGTTCCAGGATAAACACGAAAACATCCGACTTTACAATTTAATGGGCTAAAGTGAAAGGTCATTTGTTTAGCCGGTCAAATATGAATGATTTTGTGTAGATACAAGGGCTGGGCGATATCGACATCAAACCGATCTGTTTATGAACAGGTCGGTTTTGTTGTGGAATTAGACACGTTTGAAATTGTTAACCTAAGGAAATATTAGGAATAGTTAAAAGACAGCAACGTGAACCGCAGAGGGGGGAAAAGATTGAACATCAGTAAATTCTCCATTGATCGGCCGGTTTTTACGACGGTCTTAATGTTTTTAGTAATTATTCTAGGCATCGTGTCGTTGATGCGTATTCCATTGAAACTCATTCCGGATTTAAATCCGCCGATTGCGGTTGTCGTGACGACATATGACGGGGCAGGACCAGAAGAAGTGTCTGAAAAAATTACAAAGCCGCTTGAGGCAAATTTATCGACCCTCCCAGGAATTGAGACGATTACATCGACATCACAGGAAGGCTCCAATTTTATTTTGCTTGAGTTTTCATGGAGCACAAATATTGATGATGTTCAAAATGATGTGTTGCAGCGAATCGGACAGACACCAATGCCAACGGGGGCTGGTGAACCACAGTTTTTGAAATTTGATCCGTCTCAATTTCCAATTATTCAGCTATCCTTGCAATCAGATGGAGAGATTGATCTTGAGCCGTTATCCAAAACATTGCAGACGGATTTATCGTCAATAGAAGGAGTAGCGAATGTATCGGTAACGGGTGTTACAACTAATGAAGTGATTGTTGAACTCGATGAAGAGAAGCTTGAGAAATATGGGATCGGTCAGTCGGATGTCGTCCAATTGATTCAAGCTAACAACATTTCATTGCCAGGTAATACCGTTGAATCAGAAGGACAAACATTAACAACACGTATTATGAGTCAGTTAACGAAGGCGGCTGATATTGAAAATTTAACGATATCCGTTAACCCTTTAAGTGGAGAAGAAGTCAGGATTTCTGATATAGCAACAGTGGAATTGAAGCCGCTAAATGAAGATACAGTGACACGCGCGAATGAAAGACCAGCCCTATTGCTAAATGTTCTGCAGGAATCAGACGCGAATACAGCGGATGTATCAAAAGGATTTCAAAAAAAGTTAGATGAATTGTTATCAAGAGATCAATATGAAGGGGTGCAGGCCGACATTTTATTTGACCAAGGTGACTATATTCGTCTTGCGATCGGTAACATTGCCAACTCGCTTATTGTCGGAGGCGCGCTTGCAATGATCGTCTTGTTTTTCTTTTTGCGTAACATTAAAAGTCCGCTTATTATTGGTGTAGCCATTCCATATTCGGTCATTATGACTTTTGTTCTCATGTTTTTTGCTGGATTTAATTTAAATATTATGACACTCGGTGCACTTGCACTTGGCATCGGGATGCTTGTCGATAATGCCATTGTCGTTATTGAAAACATATATCGACATCTTTCAATGGGGAAAGACCCGAAGAAAGCAGCCTATGATGGGACGAAAGAAGTAGGTATGGCGATTACGGCGTCCACACTTACGACAGTTGCTGTCTTTTTGCCGGTTGTCTTTATTTCAGGTATTCTTGGACAAATATTTAAAGAATTTGCATTGACGATTTCATTTAGTTTACTGGCATCACTTATTGTCGCCTTAACGGTCATTCCGATGATGGCGAGCCGTTATTTAACGGCAATACCTGAAAATATAGAAATAAAACGACAAAAATCACGCCAACTTATCCTGCTTGAAAAAGCAGTTAGATGGTCGCTTGCTCATCGTTTCATCGTACTTAGTATTGCCTTTGTGCTTATGCTCGGCGGTATTTTTGGTTTAATGAAAACGGGTACACAGTTTCTGCCGCCGACGGATGAAGGCTTTGTTACAATTCGTGTGGAAACTGAACATGGGACATCGCTTGAAGATACGGAAAAAGTGGTAAAAGCAGTGGAAAAGGTAGTAGCTAACGAAAAAGACACGCAAGTGTATGTCAGTTTAATCGGTTCTACACAGGAAGATTCCTTTCGTGGCACTGGCAAAGAGAATGAAGCAGAATTGTATGTGAAAATGAGGGAAGAGCGCGACCGATCGATTTTTGACCTTGTGGATGATGTGAAACCAGCAGCTGAAAAAGCAGCCCGTTCGGTTAATGAAACAGCAGAGGTCATATTCAGTTTGCAATCGGCATCAGGTACTGCGCCACAAACATTGACATTCAATGTTAGGGATGCAAATAAAGCCCGTCTTGATGAAGCAGTAGTTGATATCGAAGCAGCAGTGAAGGGTATTAATGGTGTGACTGAAGTGCAAACCAACCGTGATGATACGGTGAAAGAGATTCAAATAACCGTAAATCGTCGAGAAGCACAGGCAGCCGGATTCGTACCCGCGCAAGTCGCACAAATCGTTAATGATGCAACACGAGGTGTCCTTGCGACACAAATTATTGAAGAAGCATCATCAAATGTAAAAACCGTCTATGTTCGATATGATCAAGATATAACAGAAAACCTGAATGGGCTGCGCGGTATGCTTGTCAAAACGCCATCAGGAAATTTCGTTGCACTTGAAGAGATAGCAGATATTAAAATAAAAGATGGTCCTGTGAGTATGCGCCGAATTGATGGACAAGATGCTGTGCAATTTACATTGCAATATGCAGCATCAGCAAATCTTGGCGATGTGTCATCGAAAGTGGATGAAGCAGTAGCAGAATTGAACTTGTCTGATGAAACAGAGCTCTCCTATAGTGGAGATCAAGAGCTTTTGAATAATTCAAAAGATGATATGATTATGGCGATGATTCTCGCAGTCGTGCTTATTTATATCGTGATGGCTGCACAATATGAATCATTTAAATATCCGTTTGTTATTATGTTTACCGTACCGCTCATGATTATTGGCGTCGCGCTTTCACTTATCGTCACACAATTGCCGATCAGCATTCCCGCTGTGATTGGCGTATTAATTCTTATCGGAATTGTCGTTAATAATGCGATTGTCATTGTTGATTACATTTTACAGCGAAAGCAGGAAGGCTACTCTGGAACAGACGCAATCGTTCAGTCAGTAAAAGATCGCGTTCGCCCCATTTTAATGACCGCACTCACGACCATTTTAGGTCTCATCCCGCTTGCATCCGGCATCGGTGATGGAACGGAAATCAATCAGCCGATCGGCGTTGTCGTTATTGGCGGTTTGCTATCCAGTACTTTTTTGACATTATTTGTTATTCCGGTTGTATTCAGTTTGTTTGATCGACCATTACAGAGAAAAAAGGTTTACATGGGGAAAATAAAATGATAAAATAAAAAAGTATTATAATTGAATTTTCTTTTGACGAAAGTCGAAGGGGAGTAGCGTTAGGTGTAAACCTAAAACAAAGTCGTCAATTCGTGAATATTTTTTCACCGGCTTTGTTGGCATGAAGACGAGACATGCTCAGCGAGACCTTTGCCTAATAAAAGGCAAAGGTCTCGCTTTTTGTGTTCTTTGACGCCCGTTTTTTTATCAATTTAAGTGGGTACGTTATTATTGGAAGGAGAGAGAAAATGGATACAGCATTATTACTTGAATACGCCTGGGTACTTGGCGTCCTCGTTGTACTTGAGGGGATTTTAGCTGCTGATAATGCGGTCGTTATGGCCGTGATGGTAAAGCATTTACCGAAAGTACAGCAGAAAAAAGCGTTGTTTTACGGATTATTGGGAGCATTCGTGTTCCGTCTTGGAGCCTTGTTCCTCATTTCATTTCTCGTTAAAGTGTGGCAAGTACAGGCCATTGGTGCACTTTACTTGTTCTTCATCTGTTTTAGTCACTTGTATAAAAAGTGGAAAGAAAAAGACGAAGCTGAAGATGAAGGTATTGAAGGTCATGGAATCGAAAAAGAAACGAAAGGCTCTTCTTTCTGGGTGACGGTCTTGAAAGTTGAAATTGCGGACATCGCTTTTGCGATTGACTCAATGCTTGCAGCGGTCGCACTCGCTGTTACGCTTCCTGAAACAGGATGGGGGCAAATTGGCGGCATTGATACAGGTCAATTCCTTGTGATGTTTGCCGGTGGTTTCGTAGGTGTTGTGATCATGCGTTTTGCGGCAACATGGTTTGTCCGCTTGCTGCAAAAATATCCGACACTCGAAACAACAGCGTTTCTTATTGTTGGATGGGTGGGGGTAAAGCTTGCTGTCTTTACACTTTCACATCCTTCACTTGCCGTACTCGATGAGCATTTCCCGGAATCAACACCGTGGAAAACAGTTTTCTGGGGTGTTTTAATTGCTCTAGCGGTGGGCGGTTACTTAGTTGCTCGCAGTAAAGGCCCACAAGAGGACATTGAAGAAACAAATATTTAACAAAAAAGCAGTGAACCTGATCAGGTTCACTGCTTTTTTATTTTCTTTATTCCTCATGCTTTTTTTAGGGAAAGATTCAGCTCATCTTTCTTTAGAAAAAACAGTCTGGATCCGCTGCCTGAGGGATCAAACCACGCTACCATGTAGCCAGTTATTTCAAGCCATTGCTTATCCTGCTTCATCATCATTACGGGCTCAATCATTGTATGTTTATATAAATCTTTTTCAGGAAGGCGAAGTACTTCAAATTCAAATCCAGCGATGGAAGGCTGTTCAATAAGTGACCGATAAATAGTCGAGCGAGCTGCTTTATCGAGGCGGTCATCCCACCATGGCTTCCGTGGCTTATAGCGCTGGTTTTTTAAATAATCATATTTCATAATACTTTCAACTTGTGCTGCCTTTTCTGGATAGGCTGCCTGCAAGAAAGAAGACAGCCGATTAAATAAATCTTCCAGCTGGTGCCCAATACGTCCCCAACCTTGCATTTCCCAGTACGCACCAAAATCTTGGAAAAAGTCAAAGGGTGTCTTAACTAAATGATCTACAATAAATTCAATCGTTTCATCAGTCCGATGGTCATTCCAATATTTCTCCAACACATCTTCTGTCTGTTTAATACGAATAACATCGTTAAATGGCAATACTCGGTTCGACAGCATTTCATAAGGTGACTGATCCATGTATTCATAGCCATATTGATCTGCACTTAAACGTAGACCTGTCCCGCGCAGCAGTTTCAAAAAGCCAAGCTGCATTTCTTCTGGACGAAGTGCAAATACATCGTTAAATGTGTTGCGGAATGAATCATAATTTTCTTCAGGCAGTCCAGCAATTAAATCGAGATGCTGGTCAATTTTCCCGCCATCTTTGACCATTGTGACTGTACGGACAAGTTTTTCCCAGTTTTGTTTCCGCATAACCAGTTCATTGACAGAATCATTCGTTGACTGGACGCCAATTTCAAAGCGAAACAGCCCTGCAGGTGCATGCTCATTTAAAAAATGGATGACTTCTGGTCGCATAATATCGCCCGTAATTTCAAATTGAAAAACAGTACCTGGCACATGTTCATCAATTAAAAATTGAAACATCTCCATGGCATAGCTGCGACTAATATTAAAGGTACGGTCTACAAATTTAATTGTTTTCGCACCATTTTTCATTAAAAAGCGAATATCTTCTTTCACTTTTTCCCGGTCAAAATATCGGACACCTGTCTCAATGGAGGAGAGACAAAATTGACAGCGGAACGGACAGCCGCGGCTCGTTTCGATGTATGTAATTCGTTTGGAAAGAGATGGAAGATCTTCTTCAAAATGAAATGGAGACGGAAGCTTGCGCAAATCAATTTTATTCGTTTGCGGATGAATATGATGCTTTTCGCCCTTTTTATAACCAATTCCAGCAACTTTTGAAAAATCTCTGCTGCCTGAAAGTTCGTCTAAAAGGGTACGGAATGTTTCCTCACCTTCACCGATTACAATAAAATCAACATCAGTTAAACGGTCAAGCCAGTACGGTACATCATAGGTTACTTCCGGACCGCCGAATATAATGGTACACTCGGGCAAGACTTTTTTCATCATGCTTGCCACACGAATTGTCTCTTCAATGTTCCAAATGTAGCAGCTGAAACCAATCACATCTGGTTTTTTGCTGTATAAATCCGTTACAATATTCATCGCGGGATCTTTAATTGTATATTCTGCGATATGAATGTTATACGCATCTTCACAATATGATTTTAAATAGCGTATAGCGAGGTTCGTATGAATGTATTTTGCATTTAATGTACATACAGTAATGTTCAAGTTTTTTCAATCTCCTTTTTTAGTTAAAAAGCCAGGTCGCTTTTGTTCAAGAAAGGGACGGAACAAAGCGGCAGCGAGCGGCGATGACAATAAAAGTGTGAGTACCGCGGCCGTTAAAAATAAAACAAACAGGGAGGGCTGTGGTTCAAATGTATTCATGTGCCTTGATATTTGGATGAAAAAGCCATGCAATAAGTATACATAAAGGGTATTTCGTCCCCAAGCTGTAAAGAAAAAGGACTTATGCGTCACAAAAGAGAAAATAAACATAATCATAATTCCATTAAGGATATAAATAAGCGAACGCCATGCAACACCGGACAGCGGATTTGCTCCTAGGTCGTTATAGGAGACCGAGCCAAACAGCCATTCAATTTGAATATTTGTGTTTTGATAAAAAAATAAAAATAAAATAACGGCTGTTAAAAGAAGAACAATCCGTGCCGATGTCGTAAAAAGCGGCGTAAACCATTCTCTTTTTGTATAATACCCAATTAAAAAGAATGGAAAAAAGACAAATGTGCGGCTAATGCTGAGTACGTGAAGGGACTCGGGAATTATGCCAATTAAAAGCCCCAGTCCTGCAGCAAGTGCGATGGCGACCGCAGGTTTCACCCATTTTACCGTTATCCGCAACAAAACATTCCAAAAAAATAAGCTTAGTAAAAACCAAAGTGACCATTCTGGAATAAGCAGACTGATGGACAATTTTTCATCTTGCTCAATCCAGAAATAAAACAAGGAATAAATAACCTGAAAAATAAGGAATGGGATGAGTAGTTTGCGGCTGACTTTTTTTATATAGCCTGGGCGCATAATTCCTTTAGCGAAAAATCCGGACACAAAAATAAAAGCGGGCATATGAAACAAATAAATACTCATATACAACGCGTAAATAATCGGACTTTCATAAATATACGGTCGAAGCAAATGACCGAAAACAACAAACAAAATGAGTGCAAACCGGACATTATCAAAATAATAATCACGTTTTTTCATCGAGTTTTAGCGCAGGATACCCCCACTTCACAAGGTATGTGAAGGGTGCAGCCCAATGAGTAAGTGGGGGAGGAATGCGCTTTTGCGTTAGCAAACGCCTCCTGCGCTTTCCCCCCTTTCTACTTTGGAAGTATCTCCACTAGATGTTATAATTATAGTACATTAGTGAAGCAGGTGAAACGAAAAATGGAACAGCTTTATCGCTAAAGTTAAAATTAATCCTACAATTGAACAAATTCTATGGTTACAAGAACTAGTTCATGCTTATCGCAAAGGCTGTAATTTTGCTTCTGATATTATATTTGAAGAGAAAGAACTCGTTCAAGATAAAGCTTAAAATGCACAAAAAGACATATCATCTTTGACACCAATTTGAAAGTCGTTTGTACTATTAGGCAGCCATATGCCCCCATTTTAAACAGCCCGTAAGGACGTTATGTAAGGATAGTTGAAAGTAATAATCATGTGTATGATAAAATAAACACATGAGGTTATTATACACGACAGTATAGCAGAAATTTGATCAATTCTTTTAAAAACATGAAATTAAGCTTTAACCTCTTTTAAAATAGGCGGAAAATGTGTAACGTATAGGAAAGTGAATCTTCAACTAATACGCTTAAGGTTTACTGCTTATGAATAAAGGATCAAAAAGATGAATAGACAGGCAGGGATTATAAATGGAAGACAGTAAAAAATCATTAAAGTTATTTATCGTGCTCTCACGCGCCTATAAGGTAGTAAATGAACAGGTGAATCGTTATATACAGCAAACTGGACTTAATCCGACAGAGTTTGCCGTATTGGAACTGCTATATCATAAAGGACCGCAGCCGCTTCAGCAAATTGGTGGAAAAATATTGCTTGCAAGCGGAAGCATTACGTATGTCGTAGACAAATTAGAAAAAAAACAGCTGCTTAGACGAGTTGCCTGTCCGGAAGATCGTCGCATTACCCATGCAGCAATTACACAGGATGGGATCGAATTGATTGAGCGCATCTTTCCGGAGCATGAACAAAATATTCATGATTTGATTAATATCCTATCGGAAGAAGAAGTAGATTCTGCGACAAAAATTTTACGAAAGCTTGGTCTGTCAGTAAAAGATTTGTCGTAATCTATTTTGATCATCCCAATTTGGTATGATAAAATGACGGCGGCAGGAACGAAAGGAGGTTCTAGATGCGACTAGGCTTTGTGACAGACTGGAAACTCATTGTTAGTATCGCGGCTGCACATATACTATTATTTGTCACGTTTTCAGATCAAGACATATTTTGGTATATTTACACAGCCGCTAACTTATTTTTTATGAGCATATCGATTATTAGTGAACCGATTGACGACCAACAAAAAACAAATAGCTTTATGATGTATGGGCTGTTATCAGGTGCTGTTCTTTATGCCTTATTTGTGGCAGGGCTCTGGATAATGAGTCTGCTGCCATTTTCCGTATCACCGCAAGTATCAGCAATTTATGCAAAATTCACTCCACAGTTTGTTTGGCATTATATCGTGCTTGTCCTTATTTTTATTCCGGGTGAAGAGTTATTTTGGCGCGGTTTTGTTCAAAAGCGATTAAGTAATTATATGAATGAATGGGCAGCCGCTCTTATTTCAGCCGCTTTATTTGCGTCTGTCTTTCTTTATTCAAACCACTGGCTCTGGATGCTGGCAGCCTTTTGTGCAGGTCTCTTCTGGGGAGGGCTATATATATGGAAAAAAAGCATTCCAATGCTCATTATTTCTCATCTTATTTTTGATTTATTGCTTATTGTTTTGTTTCCGCTTGGTTAAAGTGTCCGAATTAGGGCACTTTTTTTTGAGCAAAAAGCTTGAAAGTCAAAGAAGGTCAAAGTATACTAATATTAATCAAAGATAGTCAAAGTCAAAAAAGGAGATGACAGGGATGAAATGTCAAAAGTGCCAGCGAAACGAAGCAAATGTACAAATGAGTGTCCGTGTCAATGGACAATCAAACAAATATTATTTATGCAATAGCTGCTATAAAGCAGAGAAAAAAGCTATTGGAGGAATGAATATGCATTTTCAATCATTCGGTTTTCCATTTGATGAATTCATGAAAAATGAACATGTGCCAAAAGAGCAGATGAAGCAGTCGCAAATGCTGTCAGCAGATCAAGGCAGCGGAAGTGGACTACTTGATGAATTCGGCCGCAATCTTTCGGGAATGGCAAGAGCTGGCCTGATTGATCCACTTATTGGACGGGATAAAGAAGTGGCGCGTGTTATTGAAATTTTAAATAGACGAAATAAAAATAACCCTGTATTGATTGGGGAACCAGGTGTAGGGAAAACAGCCATTGCAGAGGGGTTAGCACTGCTTATTGCAGAAGGACGTGTACCAGTAAAGCTGCAATCGAAAGAAGTGTATGTGCTTGATGTCGCTTCACTCGTTGCTGGAACAGGTGTACGCGGACAGTTTGAAGAGCGAATGAAACAATTGATTTCAGAATTGCAGCAGCGTAAAAATGTGCTGCTGTTCATTGATGAAATTCATCAAATTGTCGGTGCTGGATCAGCGGAAGGCTCTATGGATGCCGGGAATATTTTAAAACCAGCTTTAGCAAGGGGCGAGTTGCAGTTAATTGGTGCAACAACATTGAAAGAATACCGTCGAATTGAAAAAGATGCGGCGCTTGAACGGCGTTTTCAGCCAGTACAGGTAACAGAACCGAATGTGGAAGAAACTGTTCGCATTTTAAAAGGACTTCAAAAGTTCTATGAAGGTTTCCATCAAGTTACGTATACGGATGAAGCCATTCAGGCATGTGCCGCTCTTTCACATCGCTACATTCAGGACCGTTTTTTACCGGATAAAGCAATTGATCTGCTTGATGAAGCAGGTTCAAAGCTGAATTTGACAATTGATGAAACGGATGCCCAAACGATTCAAGAACAGCTCATGGCGATTGCGAAACGAAAAGACGCGGCCCTTCAAAAAGAGGCATATGAAGAAGCTGCGGCACTTCGTGATGAGGAAGCTGCTCTTGAAGCAAAGCTCGAAAAAGGAGAATCAGTGCAGGCAGTACCGAACGTAACGGCGGCACATATTCAGTCGTTAATTGAGGATAAAACCGGTATTCCAGTCGGGAAATTACAGCAGGATGAACAACAAAAGATGAAGCATATTGAAGAAAATCTTGCCGGAAAGGTGATTGGGCAGGACGAAGCTGTAAAAAAAGTGGCGAAAGCTGTTCGGCGAAGCCGGGCAGGGCTAAAAGCAAAAAGCCGGCCGATCGGTTCCTTTTTATTTGTCGGGCCAACGGGCGTCGGGAAAACAGAGTTGACGAAAAGATTGGCTGAAGAACTTTTTGGTTCAAAGGAATCGCTCATTCGTCTTGATATGAGTGAATTCATGGAGAAGCATAGTGTATCAAAATTAATCGGCTCACCACCAGGATATGTTGGTTTTGAAGAAGCAGGACAGCTGACAGAAAAAGTGCGACGTAATCCATACAGCATTATTTTATTGGATGAAATTGAAAAAGCGCATCCTGATGTACAGCATGTATTTCTGCAAATTATGGAAGATGGACGTTTAACAGATAGCCAGGGACGCACGGTAAGTTTTAAAGAGTCTGTAATCATTATGACGAGTAATGCAGGAGCAGGTAAGAAGAATGTAGCAGTCGGATTCGAAAAAGCGCATACCGAGAATATCACTTCTTTTCTAGAGTCTCTTTCAGACTACTTTAAGCCGGAATTTTTAAATCGATTTGATTCGATTATTGAGTTTCAGGCGCTTCAAAAAGAGGATTTGAAGAAAATCGTAGAATTAATGATTGATGATGTAAATGACATGCTTCAGGAACAAAATATGATAATCGATGTAACAGATGAAGTAAAAGAGAAAGTGGCAGAGCTTGGGTATAGTCCACAATTCGGCGCGAGACCACTTCGACGCGTCATTCAAGAACAAATTGAAGATGGCATTGCGGATTTTATCTATGATCATCCTGAAACATCAAAATTAAAAGCTGTATTGCAGGAAGATCGTATTATCATTGTATCAGCATAAAGTGAAGGGACTAGTTTCATATGCAGCAAATAAAAAAGAGCGGGTTTTTATTCCGCTCTTTTTTTCATGCATGGAGAATGATATAATTTTTATGGTTGACGACCGTTTTCTCTTCCACATCAAGATCATCGAAATTTTCCATGATTGTTAAATCAACGATAACTGAGTTTTCATTTACTTTTTCGACGATTCCACGAAGACCGTCTTTAAATTCAATAATGTTGCCGACTTCTGCTTTAGTCATCTATAACGCTCCTTTTCGACAATTGACGATACTATAATCTCACATAAATTTCTATGATTAGTAGATAAGGTGAGAAGGTATTAAAGTAAAGTTTGCCTTATTTTTTGAAAATAGTAAAGAGTTTTACACTGTATTATTACAATTATTTGACTATTTTGGTGAGGGGGAATAGGTGCTTGACGATTGATGAAATTGAAAAAAATATAACGATCCTTAGAAATGGAGAAGCAAGGCGTATCCATATTCAAAAGGAGGACTTTTTAGCATTCCGTTCTGAATTAATAAAACAGCCGGATTTCAAGCATTTTAGGGGGATTGCCCAACATGGCGGACATATAGCCTATGAATATACCGAGATACCTAGAAGTTAAAGACCGGTCTGTCTATACTAAAAACAGTCATGGATAAATAAATGGTTTATTTTTTTAACGTTCTCTGTTTATTCAAATGCTCTTTCGAGTACGTTTTTAAAGAAGCAATAATTTGCTTTTTTAATTCGTCCAGGTCATCGCCTTGAATGCCATATTCCAATAGAGAACCTATATATCGCTTTCTAATCATTTTTCCAGTAAAATGAATAAGAGAATCAGAAATTTGTAAATAAATGGAAATGGTGTAATCGTCACGTAATTCAATATCTGTTTTTGAAGCAAATTTCATGCCATTAGGGCTTAAATTAAGAATGCAACATTGAAATGACTGTTTTTTTTCTTTTACAGCGCCCTCATGCTTATATACTTCGCAAATAGCAGGAATGGTTTCTGAAAAAGAATAACGAAAGGCTTCTTTTCTTTTATAATACATGGATAAATATACCTCCTTTATAACTGTCTATTTTAGAAGAAGCTAACAGGAAGAGCAATAGGAGAAAACACAATAATTGAGTGAGGGAAAGATTAATGCTATTCTCAATAAAGATTAAAGAAAAAGGAGAGACTTACATATGTCTAAAAAATCATACACAGTAATATCGGATACCGGTATTCATGCACGTCCTGCTACACTTCTTGTACAAACAGCAAGCCAATTTTCAAGCGATATCAATCTTGAATATAAGGGGAAAACAGTAAACTTGAAATCGATTATGGGCGTTATGTCTCTCGGAATTGGCAAAGGCGCCGAAATTGTTATTTCTGTAAATGGCAGTGATGAAACAGCAGCGATTGAATCGATTGAAACACTCTTAAAAAGCGAAGGTCTTGCAAACTGATGGCAAGTATATTAAAAGGGATTGCAGCTTCTGATGGCATTGCTTTTGCGAAAGCATATCGGCTACTGGAGCCGGATCTTACAGTTGAAAAGCAGACGGTATCTGATACAGAATCTGAAGTAAAACGATTCCATGATGCGTTAAAAAAATCAGAAACAGAACTTGAAATCATAAAAGAGAAAGCGCGCCGCGATCTCGGAGATGACAAGGCTGCTATTTTTGAAGCACATTTACTCGTATTAAACGATCCTGAATTGACTGGACCTATTGAAGAAAAAATTAAAAGTGAATCTGTTAACGCGGAAATTGCCCTTGAAGAAACGGCAAATATGTTTATTAGCATGTTTGAAGCGATGGAAAATGAGTATATGAAGGAGCGCGCTGCGGATATTAAAGATGTAACAAAACGTGTTTTAGCAGCACTTCTCGGTGTTGAACTTCCGGCACCGGCATTGATTGCAGAAGAAGTGGTTGTCATCGCAGAAGATTTAACTCCTTCGATGACGGCCCAATTAAACCGTAAATTTGTAAAAGGCTTTACAACAGATATTGGCGGACGGACGTCTCATTCGGCTATTATGGCGCGCTCCCTTGAAATACCAGCAGTAGTTGGAACGAAAAACGCGACTTCTACGATTCAAAATGGAGATGAAATCATTATTGATGGGCTTCAAGGTGAAGTGCATATTAATCCGACAGAAGAAGTTGCTGCTGAATATAAAAAGCGAAGTGAGGCGTATCAACAGCAACGTGAGGAATGGGCAAAGCTTGTGAATGAACAAACGGTGACAGCAGATGGGCACCATGTAGAATTAGCTGCGAACATTGGTACACCTGAAGACTTAAAAGGTGTCAAAGCAAATGGCGGTGAAGGAATCGGTCTTTATCGGACAGAATTTTTGTATATGGGCCGTGATACCTTGCCAACGGAAGAGGAACAGTTTACAGCATACAAATCAGTTCTTGAAGGAATGGAAGGCAAGCCAGTTGTTGTTCGTACACTTGATATCGGCGGCGATAAAGAACTTCCTTATTTAAACTTGCCGCATGAAATGAATCCGTTTCTTGGCTTCCGGGCAATTCGTCTTTGTCTTGAAGAACAGGACATTTTTCGCACGCAGTTACGTGCATTGCTTCGAGCAAGTGTACACGGTAATTTGAAAATTATGTTCCCGATGATTGCCACAGTGAACGAATTCCGCGAAGCGAAAGCTGTACTTTTAGAAGAACGTACAAAGCTGGAATCAGAAGGCACCGCCGTTTCTGAACACATCGAGCTTGGAATTATGGTTGAAATTCCATCGACAGCTGTTATTGCGGATCTGTTTGCGAAAGAAGTCGATTTCTTCAGTATTGGCACAAATGATTTAATTCAATATACGATGGCTGCGGATCGGATGAATGAGCGTGTCTCGTATTTGTACCAGCCATATAATCCGTCCATTTTGCGTCTCGTAAAAATGGTCATTGAAGCGGCTCATAAAGAAGGAAAATGGGCGGGCATGTGCGGTGAGATGGCTGGAGATGAATTAGCGATACCGCTTCTTTTAGGTCTAGGTCTTGATGAATTCTCGATGAGTGCAACGTCTATTTTGAAAGCACGTGCCCAATTGAAGCATTTGTCAAAATCGGATATGGAAGCTTTGGCAGCTGAAGCTATTACATTGCCGACATCCGAGGAAGTTATTGAGCGTGTTCAAGCAATTACACAAAAATAATCTATAAAAAATAGGTGTAAAAAAAGAGAATAAGGGAATACTAAGAGGGTAACCAATTTCTATTCTCCATTTCTCTCACTTTTGTTCAGACGATTCGTCGTCTGACCTTTTTTTATGCAAAAAATTCTGAAATATGCGACAATGGAAAAGTATATAAAGGAGGCATCAAAATGAGCAAACAAAAAGTTGGGTTTATTGGAATAGGGGTAATGGGAAAACATATGGCTTCTCATTTACAACAAGCAGGCTATCCATTGTTCGTCTATACACGAACAAAGTCAAAAGCGTCCGAGCTGCTCGAGGCAGGGGCAAGCTGGTGTGACACGCCTTCTGAATTAGCAGCTGAAACAGATGTTGTCTTTACGATTATTGGAGAACCGAAAGATGTAGAGCAAGTATACATAGGAGAAAACGGTCTTTTTGAAGGGGGCCATGCCGGGCAAGTCTTTATTGATATGACAACATCGAAACCAAGCCTTGCTGAAGAACTATATAAGAGAGGCAGAGAAAAAGGCATTTTTGTACTCGATGCGCCTGTTTCCGGTGGAGATATTTTTGCAAAGTCTGGAAAACTGTCGATTATGGTCGGTGGCGATGAACCTATTTTTAATGACATGGAACCACTATTTAACACATTTGGCGAAAATATTGTGTATCAAGGAAGAGCAGGAGCTGGACAGCATACAAAAATGTCAAACCAGATTGCGATTGCATCGAACATGATTGGTGTATGTGAGGCAATTACTTATGCGAAAACAGCTGGACTAGATCCGGAAACAGTTTTAAAAAGTATAGCGCTCGGTGCGGCAGGCAGTTATTCGCTGTCAAATCTTGCGCCTCGTATGATAAGAGAGGACTTTGCACCAGGCTTTTTTATTAAACACTTTATTAAAGATATGAAAATTGCACTTGAAGAAGCAGAACGGATGAACTTAACATTGCCTGGATTGTCAATGGCGAAAGACATGTATGAAAAACTGGCAGCACAAGGTGAAGCAGAAAATGGTACACAGGCACTTATTAAAGCCTATAACAAATAAAAGAAAGCAGGTTCTCTTCGATACAGAACCTGCTTTCTTTTATTTTTTTAAATCGATAAGGTATTTTTCGATACGTGCTAATCCTTCTTGAATGTCTTCAATACTGCAAGCGTATGAAAGACGGAACCATCCTTCACCAGCGGAGGAAAAAGCGCTGCCGGGTACAACGGCTACTTTGTACTTTTTCGCGAGTGTAAGGCAAAAGTCAAAGGATGAACCGCCAAAATCATCGGGCAATTTGACAAAGAAATAAAAGGCACCATCCGGTTTTACCGTTTTCAATCCAAGTGATTGGATTTTATTATAAGCTTTGTCACGGCGAAGTTTGTATTCATCTCTCATCGGCAATGCATCATCTATTCCAGCTGTTAACGCCGCAATTGCCGCTTTTTGTGAAACAGAGGAGGCGCATGAAACGTTGTATTGATGAACTTTTAATAGATGACGAGTGATGTTTTCCTGCGCAAATAAAAGACCAATACGCCATCCAGTCATAGCATGTGATTTTGACAAACCATTAATGACAATCGTCTGCTCGGGAAGGTAAGAGGCGATTGATACGTGCGGCTGTTCATAAACAATTTCACTATAAATTTCATCCGCTAAAATGAATAATTCATGTTTTTTCGCGAGTTTTGCAATGTCTTGAAGTTCACGATCTGTTAAACTAACGCCAGTCGGATTAGATGGGTAAGGCAAAATGATTGCTTTTGTTCGGTTCGTCAATGCTGGTTCAATAAGATCTGCTGTCATGCGAAAGTCATGATCAGATGTGTTTACCATGAGCGTTTTCGCTTGGCATAAATGAATGATGGGCTCATATCCCGGATAAACAGGCCCCGGTACGATCACTTCATCGCCAGGCTGTAAAATAGTCCGAAGAGCGATATCAATCGCTTGGCTCGCCCCGACCGTAATGATGACCTCTGATTCTGCATTGTACGAAACATTGTATTTTTTTTTGTAAAATTCAGATGCTGCTTTTTTTAAATCAGGCAGTCCGGCATTTGGAGTATAGACCGTTGCATTTTGTTCAATTGCTTCTAAACCTGCTGCTTTTACATGATCAGGAGTATAAAAATCAGGCTGTCCAATCGTCAATGAAATCATGTTTTCAGTTGTGCCGACAAGATTGAAAAACTTTCGTATGCCGGATATTTCAATTTCTTTCACACGTTCGTTTAATCGATGTTCCATTTGTAAGCCACCTTTATTAAGTACTAATGTTATTATAATGTAAATTTAATGTTTACATTGTTAAGAAAGTCTAAATTTTTCACCCGTACGCATTTTTTTATTTCGTGATATAGTAAAATAAAAATGTATAAGGGGTCTAATGGCTTATGACAAATGATTATGGTATTTTACTTGAATCAGGTACAAATGAATTGGAAATTGTTGAATTTGAAGTGCAAAATAATAAATATGGTATTAATGTCATGAAAGTAAAGGAAATTATTCAACCGATGCCGATCACATTTATTCCGCATGCGCATGATCACATTAAAGGAATTATTCAACTGCGGGGTGAAGTGCTTCCGGTCATCGATATGGCAAAAGTACTCGGTATGGATTCATTGGACAATCAAGCGACAGATAAGTATATCGTAACGGAATTCAATCAGCAAAAAGTTGTTTTTCATGTGCAAAATGTAACACGTATTCATCGTATTTCCTGGACTGATATTGAGAAACCATCTGAAATGTATCAAGGCATTGAAAATCAAATTATCGGTGTGATCAAGATGAATGAAACAATGATATTACTGATTGATTTTGAAAAAATCGTTGTTGATATTAATCCGCATTCAGGAATTCATATCGATCAAATTCAGAGTCTAGGAAAACGAGAAAGGTCTGAAAAACGGCTTATCGTCGCGGAAGACTCACCACTGCTGCGTAAACTGATTCATGACACATTAGGTGAAGCAGGATATGACCAGATTGAGTTTTTTGAAAATGGCCAGTTAGCGTACGATTATTTAGAATCTACCATTGGACAGGAAAATACAGTTGAAAAAGTGCAGCTCGTTGTGACAGATATTGAAATGCCGAAAATGGACGGTCACCATTTAACGAAACGCATTAAAGAGCATCCGCAATTAAAGCAATTGCCTGTCATCATTTTCTCCTCTCTTATTACAGATGAGCTCCGTCATAAAGGAAAAGGTGTCGGTGCAGATGCACAGGTGAGTAAACCAGAAATTGCGCGCCTTGTTGAATATATTGACGAACTTGCCTTATAAAAGAGAAAAAGGACGCTTACCCTTGCCGGGCAGGTTGCGTCCTTTTTCGTTCTAGTAGGATTGCCCAAGCGGTTTGAAAATGGGCTTTGTATACTTTTTACGGCCTGGAGGATTATGTTTTGGCTGATCTTCTTTCAATCGAGTATAAGCTTCTAATACACCTTTTGCTTTTGACAAACTCATTGAGCAGCGTGGATTACGAAATTCCTCATTAAGGTATCCTAAATGAGGCAGTAAGCTGAAGTCTTCTTTGCATGGCGGTATATGAAATGTATAATGACCACATTCAACGAGGACATCCGATTGTTGCCGGCTATGTTTTGGATTTCGAGAAAAATGAAGGCCTTTTTTTTTCGCTTTTCCTTCTTTAATCATTTTTAAGAGGGCTTGCTTCTTTAATTCATACAAATATTTTGGATTTGTCGCCGTCTTTGCATGACGGTTAACCGTAAAGATCGCTTTAGCGAGGGTATCATCAGATGAAGGTTCGGTGAAAGGTTCAGATAAATTACTCAAAATTGTGACTCCTTTCGCATTCATTTTTTCTTATTATATACCTTTTCAAGTGGATTTGAAAGCAAACATAACAGTTTGCATGGTATATTTAAGTGGAAAAGATGAATAAAAAAGAAAGCAGGAAAATTAATGGAGCACAGTAGAACAGCAATTATTGATATCGGGTCGAATACCGTTCGTCTCGTTTTATACAAAGAACAGGGAGTGGGCATTGAGGAATTCCGTAACGTAAAAGCGCCACTCAGATTAAACCGTTTTCTAGATGAATCAAGTGTGATGAGTGACGAGGGAATAAATTTATTGCTTGAAGCACTCAAAAACTTTCGTGAAGTACTTGATTATTATAATGTAACAGAAGTGGAATGCACGGCAACTGCTGCGATCCGCCAGGCGAAAAATAGGGCTGAAATCATTCAGAGGGTGAAAGAAGAAACCGCTTTTCAAGTCCGGCTTTTATCAGGCGAAGAAGAAGCAATGTACGGTTTATCCGCCGTCTTAAAAACAATGCCCCTAGATAATGGCTTAACAATTGACATTGGCGGGGGAAGTACAGAAATTACACTGTTTGAAAATAGAAAATTAAAGTATTCACATAGCTTTTCATTTGGTATTGTTTCACTTAAACAGATGTTTATTGCGGAAGACCGGATGAAGCCGAAGGAACAGAAAAAAATGGCGGAATACATTCAAAAGGAATTGCTGAAATATCCATGGCTGCAAAAAGCGCCGGATGGCGTTATTGCAGCTATTGGAGGGAGTGCAAGGAACCTGGCGATTGTGCAGCAGTTAAAGGGAAATTATCCGCCGCTCGGTGTTCACGGATATGAATTGACTCTAGATGCGCTGGATAAGCTACGCGAAGAACTGTCATCACTATCCTATTCAGAATTGGAAAAAGTGGATGGACTATCGAATGAGCGAGCCGATTTGATTTTGCCAGCGATCGAAGTATTTTACCAGCTGGCCGTACATACGAGAGCAAAAGGACTAATGGTCAGTTCACGCGGGCTTCGCGATGGCATTATGCTTGAACGGATAAAAGGCGGACAGTATGATACAGCGGAAGACGTGAAGCGAAATGGAATTAAACGGCTTTTAAAAGTATACGGACATGATGATGAACATCATTATCAAATGATACAGTTAACGAAAAAAATGCTGAATGGCTTTGAAAAAGAAGGCTTATTAAACGTTACAAAGCAAGAACAATTTATGATTGAACAGTCAGCGGCGCTGTTTTATCTTGGTGAATATATTTCATCAAGTTCTAAAAGCAGGCATACATTTTATTTGTTAATTAACTCGTTATTTGACGGTTTTACCCATGTTGAAAAAGCGTATCTTGCATTAACAGCATCATTCACAAATAATTCAACGTTAAAACAGTATTTAGAAGAATTTGATGGATGGTTTACTAAAGAAGAGATACAAAAAATGCGTGAATATGGTGCCTTGTTGAAATTATGCTATAGCTTAAATAGTTCAAAGAGAAGCGTCGTGCAAAACCTTGATATCAAAGAGCTGCAAGATGGTATTCTTATTATTGTCTTTTGTGAAGGAAACGAAATGGCAGAGCGCTATCAGAGTGAGAAGCAAAAAAAACACCTGGAAAAAGCGTTGCATAAAGAAATTAAATTACATTTTGAAAGAAAATAATTGAAATGGGGGATGTGGGGTGAATGGACAGGTGGAAAAGGACCTGGCAAATCCAAATTATTATAACAATCGTGAATTGAGCTGGCTTAATTTTAATCAGCGAGTATTGCAAGAAGCATCGGATTTAAATAATCCGCTTCTTGAGCGAATGAAATTTTTAGCTATATTCAGCTCCAATCTCGACGAGTTTTTTATGGTGCGTGTTGCCGGACTAAAAGACCAAGTAAAAGCTGGTTTTAATAAACCGGAAAACAAAGCAGGACTAACACCGAAACAGCAGTTAAAAGCGATTAGTGAAAAAGCGCATGAACTGGTACATATGCAAAACCGGATCCTGACAGAAGAAATTTTGCCTGCTCTTGGAGAAGAAGGGTTTCGCTTCGTAAAACCGAATGAATTGAATGCTGAACAAAAAAAGTACCTTCAAGATTATTTTGAGAATGAAGTGTTTCCTGTGCTGACCCCAATGGCGATCGATGCATACCGTCCGTTTCCAATGCTTTTGAATAAAAGTTTGAATTTAGTTGTGATGCTTGAAAATGATGACCCTGAAGCAGAAACGGACCGTGTAGCAATCGTTCAAGTACCCGGTGTCCTTGAGCGGACGATTGAAGTACCATCTGATGCAAAAGGAGGAACGTATGTCCTTTTGGAAAATGTCCTTATTCATTTTATTGATCGTATTTTCCAAGGATACACCGTAAAAAGTGTAAACATGTTCCGGATTACGAGAAATGCAGATATGGAAATTCATGAAGAAGGCGCACGCGATTTGCTGCTTGAAATTGAAAAAGAGTTAAAAAAACGGAAATGGGGAGCTGCGGTTCGCCTTGAGATTAAGGCCCAGGATTTTGATCAGCATGTGCTTGATTATTTACTGGATGAACTCGAAATTCACTATAAAGATGTATATGAAATTGAAGGCGCAGTCGATTTAACCCTCTTTTTTCCTTATACAAAAAAATTAAGTTCACTAAGGGAAGAATTAACATACGAAACATTTATTCCCCAGCTCCCGGAAGATTTATCGTCGCGTGAAGATGTGTTTGCAAAGACATTGCAGCAAGATATTCTGTTTTACCATCCATACGAGTCGTTCGAACCAGTCGTCGATTT
This sequence comes from Domibacillus sp. F004, assembly GCF_057814295.1. Classification (NCBI taxonomy): domain Bacteria; kingdom Bacillati; phylum Bacillota; class Bacilli; order Caryophanales; family Bacillaceae; genus Domibacillus; species Domibacillus sp. F004. The sequence continues at coordinate 284,404 of NZ_JBVATB010000003.1, read as the reverse complement.
TATTTCACAGGCAGCAGATGATCCTTCCGTATTGGCGATTAAAATGACGTTGTATCGTGTCAGCGGCGATTCACCGATTATTGAATCGCTCAAACGAGCTGCTGAAAAAGGAAAACAGGTGACGGTACTTGTTGAATTGAAAGCACGTTTTGATGAAGAAAATAACGTGCAGTGGGCAAAAGAGCTTGAAAAGGCGGGATGCCATGTTATTTACGGTATGCATAATTTAAAAACGCACAGTAAAATCACGCTTGTCGTTCGTAAGTCTGCCGGCCAAATTGAACGATTTGTTCATCTTGGCACAGGGAACTACAATGATGCTACGGCTAAAATCTATACAGATCACGGGTTGATTACGTCGAAAAAAGAGTTTGGCGTAGACGCTACAAATTTCTTTAACTATTTGAGTGGCTATATGGATAAGCCCCATTATAATCATCTGGTCGTCGCACCATATGACATTCAAGAAGAATTTATTAAATTAATTGATGAAGAAATTAAAATTCATAAAAAACACGGTAACGGCCGGATTATTGCAAAAATGAACTCGTTAACAGATAAACGTCTGATCATGAAGTTTTATGAAGCATCGAATGCGGGTGTTCAAATAGACTGTATTATTCGTGGTATATGCTGTATGAAACCAGGGATACAAGGTGTGAGTGAAAACATTCACGTCATTAGCATCGTCGGTCGTTTTTTAGAGCATAGCCGTATTTATTACTTCCATCATGCAGGCAAGCGAAAGATTTATTTATCATCTGCTGATATGATGACACGTAATATGATTAAGCGGGTGGAAATTTTATTCCCTATTGTAGAAGAAGAATTAAAAGACCGTTTAACAAATGTTCTTCAATTACAGTTATCGGATAATGCCAAAGCGCGTTATCAAGATAGTGAAGGCAATTATCATTATGTGCCGCGTAATAAGGGCGATGTATACATTAATAGCCAGATGGAGTCATTAACGGCTTCTTATAGAGTAAGAGAAGACGAAGAGTAAAAAGAAAAACTCCGTGTAGAGTCGTTATGCGGAGCTTTTCTTTTCGTACAAGAGAATAATTGATTTCCATGTTAACAAACAGGCAGCGGATTCCGCTGTCTTTTTTATGCACAATCGTTTTCTTCCTATCTTGACAACTTGTATATACAAGTGATAAAATCGCACCAAGATGTATATACAAGTTTGGGGGGGGGAGCACGAATGGGAGCGTATTCAAAGCAAGCAAAATATATTGTTGAAGCAGTTGGTGGTAAGGAGAACATTGAGGCAGCAACGCATTGTGTGACAAGACTCCGGTTTGCCTTGAAAGATGACAGCAAAGTGGATGAATCGAAATTAGAGCAGATTGATGTCGTTAAAGGATCATTTTCAGCAAACGGTCAATATCAAGTCGTCATCGGACAAGGAACCGTTAATAAAGTGTACCAGGATCTTGTCGATCAAACAGGGATTGGAGAAGCGTCTAAAGACGATGTGAAAAAAGCATCCGAATCCAATTTAAATCCGCTTCAGCGGGCGATTAAAACACTGGCTGATATTTTTATTCCAATCTTGCCAGCAATTGTCACAGCAGGTCTGCTTCTCGGGTTAAATAATATTTTAACAGGTCAAGGCATCTTTTTTGATGAGTCGATTATTGAACGGTATCCTCAGTGGGCAGACATTGCGAGCATCATTAGTTTAATTGCGAATACAGCGTTTACATTTTTGCCGGCACTTATTGGGTGGTCTGCTGTCAAACGATTTGGAGGAAGCCCACTTCTCGGGATTGTCCTTGGCTTAATTCTTGTTCATCCGGATTTATTAAATGCATGGTCGTATGGAGCTGCCCAAGAAGCGGGAGAAATTCCAACGTGGAACATTCTTGGATTAGAAATTGAAAAAATTGGCTATCAAGGCCAAGTACTTCCGGTTTTATTTGCCTCCTATTTATTGGCGAAAATTGAAGTCTTTTTAACAAAGCGTGTACCTGAAGGCATCCAGCTTCTTGTCGTTGCACCTGTTGCTCTTCTTATTACGGGGTTTGCAGCGTTTATTTTAATAGGACCAGTTATGTTTACCGTTGGAAATGTCATTACAGATGCCGTTATTCTCGTTTTTGATAAAATACCGCTTCTCGGCGGTTTCATTTACGGCGGTTTTTACAGCCTGCTCGTGATTACAGGAATGCATCACACGTTCTTGGCAGTAGATTTACAGCTTGTCGGGTCACAATTAGGCGGTACATTCCTCTGGCCAATGCTTGCCTTGTCCAACATAGCACAGGGTGCAGCTGCAATGACAATCGGCTGGCTGTCAAAAGATGAAAAATTAAAAGGATTGTCATTTACATCTGCACTGTCTGCCTTTTTAGGAATTACAGAGCCTGCGATGTTTGGGGTTAACCTTCGTTTCCGTCACGCGTTTGTTGCAGCTATGATCAGTTCAGCAATTGCAGGAATGTTCATCTCGCTCAATGGTGTATTAGCAAGCACGATCGGTGTCGGGGGTATTCCTGGATTTCTAGTCATCAGCAACGGCATGATAGCGTTTTTAATTGGAATGGTCATCGTAATCGTGCTGCCAATTATCTTAACAATCATCTTTTCAAAATTTGTGAAACAAAAATAAAGGGCGAAATGGGCCCTTTTTTTCTGTGAGGAGGAGATATTTATGAGGGAACAATGGTGGAAAAAAAGTGTTGTTTATCAAATCTATCCGAAGAGTTTTAACGATACGACAGGAAGCGGAACGGGAGATATTCAGGGTATTATTGAAAAATTGGACTACTTACATGATCTCGGAGTCGATGTCTTATGGCTGACACCGATTTACGAATCACCGCAAAAAGACAATGGCTATGATATAAGCGATTATTACAAGGTGAATCCACAGTACGGCACGATGAAGGATATGGAAACATTGCTTTCAGAAGCACACGGCCGCGACATGAAAATCGTAATGGATCTCGTCGTTAATCATACATCGACTGAACATGAGTGGTTCCACAAATCGCGCAATGACAACTCGTCATACAGAGATTATTACATCTGGAAAGATGGCCAAAATGGAGGTCCGCCAAATAACTGGAAATCTAAGTTTGGCGGTTCTGCATGGGCTTATGATGAAGAAAGCGGGCAGTACTATTTGCATTTATTTGATAAAACACAGGCGGATTTAAATTGGGAGAATCCAAATATGCGCCGCGATATATATGACATGATGCATTTCTGGCTGAGAAAAGGGATCGATGGCTTTCGGCTCGATGTGATTAATTTAATTTCGAAGGGCCAGAAATTTCCAGATGATTTTGAAGGAGACGGTCGTCGTTTTTATACGGATGGACCGCGCGTACACGAATTTTTACAGGAAATGAATAAGGAAGTATTTTCTCACTATGACTTGTTGACGGTTGGTGAAATGTCTTCCACATCGATCGAGCACTGCATTCGCTATTCGCACCCGGATTCAAATGAACTGGCCATGACGTTTAACTTTCATCATTTAAAAGCGGATTATCCGAACGGTGAGAAATGGGTGGCAGCACCATTTGATTTTAAGTGGCTGAAGCAGGTCATGTCTGCGTGGCAGGTGAAAATGAATGAAGGAAGCGGCTGGAACGCATTGTTTTGGTGTAATCACGACCAGCCCCGCATCGTAAGCCGATATGGAGAGGACGGACAGTACCGAGAAAAGTCCGCCAAAATGCTGGCAAATGTCATTCATTTTATGAAAGGAACTCCCTACATTTATCAAGGGGAAGAGATGGGTATGACGAACCCGAATTTTGAACGGATTGATCAGTATCGGGACGTAGAATCCCTTAACATGTATACGATTTTAAAGGAACGTGGTCTTTCTGAACAGAACGTGATGACGATTTTAAAGCAAAAATCACGTGATAACAGTCGTACACCTGTTCAGTGGAATGATTCTCTTCATGCGGGCTTTACAAGCGGTACACCTTGGATTGAAACGGCTGCTAATTATAAAGAAATTAATGCGGACATTGTTCAAAAAGATGCACATTCAATTTTTCAACATTATAAACAGCTGATTAAGCTTCGCAAAACACATCCTCTTCTTCGCGAAGGCAGTTACCGTCTTTTAATGCCAGATCATCCAAAGTTATTTGCCTATTTACGTGAAACAGAAGAGGAGAAGTGGATCGTTATAAACAACTTTTTTGCAGAACATGTTTCGTTTACAGTGCCGGATGAGTGGACGGCCTATCAATCAGAGCGTGTGATCACGAATGATCCAGATTCACCGGCTCAATTGTCAAATTGGACGTTATCACCATATGAAAGCACGGTGTACCGTCTGTATAAATAATGTGTATTGTGCTATAGTGGAGTTGAACGACATCATGTAGGTGAACCGGATGAAAAAAAATAAGTATAAGAACATTTATGAAGAATTAGTAGAGAAAATGAAAGACGGCACATTTCAGCCTGGAGAATTGATTCCATCTGAAAATGAACTCGCATTGCAATATGAAACGTCGCGTGAAACGATTCGTAAAGCGTTAACCCATCTCTCACAAAATGGCTATATTCAAAAGCTGCGCGGAAAAGGCTCGGTCGTACTTGACACAAGTCGGGCGAGTTTTCCAATTTCCGGTCTTGTGAGCTTTAAAGAGCTGGCGGAGCAAATGAAAGGCTCGATCTCGACAGCAGTGGAAGAATTTGATCTGATGCAACCGCAACCTTTTTTGCAGCACCAGCTTCAGTGCAGTGCGAAAGATGATGTTTGGAAAGTTATTCGCACACGTACATTCGACGGAGAACGGGTCATTCTTGACAAAGATTTTCTGCTGAAAAAGTACATTCCAATTTTAACAGAAGACATTTGCAAGCAGTCGATTTATGCTTATATTGAGCAGGAACTAGGTTTGACAATCAGCTTTGCGAAAAAAGAAATTGTTGCGGAGCCGTGCACAAAAGAAGATGAGAGGTATTTGGATACGAAGGGTTTTGCACACGTTATTGTTGTGAAAAATTATGTATATTTGGATGATGCAAGTCTATTTCAATATACAGAGTCAAGACACCGGTTAGATAAATTCCGATTTGTTGATTTTGCCAGACGTCATACGAAATGAACCCAGCCCTTAAACAGGCCGGGTTTTTTCATGAAAGCATATCCGAGAAAAGTTATGTATAATAATAAGCGATTTGATGGAAAAAAGGGGGTCCTTCAATGGACGCACTGGAAATAATGAGTAATCTCGATCGGGTCATCCCATATTATCAACCGATCTTTAGCGCTGATGAACACAAAGTTGCCGGCTACGAAGTACTTGGCCGTTATATGGATGGAGAGACGGCAAAGAGTCTTGGCGGCTTTTTTCATGATGAAGATATCCCAGATGAATACCGCCATGAAGTGGAAGATGTTATTTTAAAAAAAGCGCTTGATGCTTATACGGCTGAAAAACAGAACTCTTTTCTATTTATTAATCGTCAGGCATCAGGGCTTCTCGAAGACTACGGTGAATCGTTTCTTGCAACTATCGAAAGCTACACAAATAAAGGCATAAGGTTTGATAAAATTGTACTTGAAATTTCAGAAGCGGAATATAGTCCCTCACTCGCTAACATATTGCGCTACTACAAGACGCTTGGCATCCGCTTGGCAGTGGATCATCTTGGTGAAGTAGAAGGCGATATTCGGCATTTTGCGAATTATTCTCCAGATATATTAAAGGTAAGTCTCCGGGCGCTACGCAAAGATGCGGGAGATCAAACATATAAAAACATTGTGTATTCCTTATCTATGTTTGCACGAAAAATTGGTGCCTCGCTTTTATTTGAAACAGTAGAAGTCGAATACCAACTACAATATGCATGGAAAAATGGAGGCCGCTATTATCAAGGATTTTACCTTGCAGAACCGTCTCCTGTATTTGTACATCGAGATCAGTTAAAAGCCATGCTGCGAGAAAAATGCAGTCAGTTTATTTCTTATGAAAAGCAGGCGCTCAGCAGTGTGTATACACTAGCTGATAAAATTGAAAGGGAGCTCGATATGGTTTTGTCTAAATCAAAATTAGCCTCTAAAGAAAATATTTTGGGAGAAATCGGGCGCCATTTTGGTGATATGTGTTTTCGTCTTTATATATGTGATGAAAATGGTTTTCAACTGACACCTAACTATTTTAAAAAAGACGGCGAGTGGGTGTTTCAGCCAGAATATGTCGATAAAAACTGGAGCTGGCGGCCTTATTTTTTAGAAAATATATTAAGAATGCGAAAAAATGGAGGCGGGCTTATTTCAGATCTATACAGTGACATTGAAACGGGAGAAATGATTCGTACGTTTTCTTGTCCGATCAGAGATAATAAATATTTGTTTTTCGACATACCTTATGAATTTTTGTATGATCAGGAAGGGCTTTTATATTAATGTATGAGAAGAAGAAAAGTGGGGCAGACTAGCAAATATCACGAAGAATAAGAAGGTGGCTGTCATCGCAATTTTTCTTATAGGTTCAATCATTTTACTTGCTGCTGCAATTTTCGGTACAGTGGCAGCTGTGAGACGAGCATCAGCTGGGAAAGTAAAGGATGAGAATGTAGGTCTACTGGTACGTAATCATCCTTATACGCTTAATCCAGTTATTTGGATGTATTTGGCTGCAATAGTGATTTTCTTAGGGATTATACTTATTGTTTGGCTTAGGGGACGCTAACTTTTTAGCGTCTCTTTTTAAGGGAAATCAATGAAAAAAAGGGATAAAAATGTTGGATTATCAAATAGATGTATGGTATATTTCTTGTGCTTACTTAAAGGACTAAGAATCGAAAGGGGTCGACAATATATGTCGCAACTAGTTGGGATTGTACAGCGTTTAAAGTCATTGCAGGAGGGCGGAGAGCAGGGTGAAGTGCAGCAGCGCCTTTTTGAATTGAACGGAAAAATGCTCTGCCAAGTAAAATACTTCCCGAATAAAGATACATTTGAACTTGAAGTATACGATAAAGATGGAAAAGGAAGTAAATACCCGTTTGATGATATTGACATGACCGCAATTGAAATTTTTGAACTACTTCAGGAAGAGAAACAGAAGGATCAGATATAAGGCCAACTGCCATTTGAGAGCCGAATCTTTTTTTATGAAAAGAACGGCTCGTCTGCCTGGCGTATTGTATATAAGGTTTGCTATACTAAAAGTTAAGTTAAGCGCTTACAAAAGGAAAAGGAGAATCAAGATGATTTCCTTCACAAATAAAGATGTATTACAGACAAATATTATGGATTACATTATTTCAGGAGAGAAAGTAGCATTTGTTCAGCGTGGTAACAGCCTTGAGCATGCGCTTCTCATTTTGACGAAAAGTGGCTATACGGCGATTCCTGTGTTGGACACAAAGTACCGTCTTGAAGGATTAATCAGTATTCCGATGATTACGGAAGCAATATTAGGTCTTGAACGAGTTGAATTTGAACGGCTTGAACATATGAAAGTAGAAGAAGTCATGGCGGTGGATAAGCCGAGTTTAACGGTTCATGATCATTTTCGAAAAGCACTCGGTTTGTTAATTAATCATCCTTTTTTGTGTGTGACCGATGAAGAGGGGTATTTTGAGGGGATTTTAACGAGGCGGGTCATTTTAAAACAGTTGAATCATTACATCGATCAGCTGAATTAACGAGGATCTGCCTAAGCGGTAGGTCTTTTTTTGTTGAAGGCTCTGTTATAGAACATTATTGATTTTTGGCTCATTTTAGCTCTGGCTCGATGAAGCGTTTAGAGAAAGCTCGCTTTCTCCTGCGTTTCATCGAGCTAGAGCAACCTTTCAGCTATGCTGAAAGGCGCCCCCCGGAACTGCGGTTCCAGGGCGAAATGAGCTAAAAATCATTTTATCAATAATATTGTTTAACATAGCCTTGTTGAAGGAAGGATTAAATTATGAAAGAAAGACAAACAAACCGGCCGCTCGTACTAGTGGCTGTGATGCTCGTAATGTTTATGAGCGCAATTGAAGCGACAATTGTGGCGACCGCCATGCCAAATATTGTAGCGGATCTCGGTAGTTTTTCGTTATACAGCTGGGTATTTTCAGCCTATTTGTTAATGAACGCAGCGACCGTTTTAATATACGGAAAACTTTCCGATATTTTTGGGCGCCGCCCGGTTTTAGTCATCGGGATCGTCATCTTTTTAATTGGTTCTGTTTTATGCGGTTTTTCGGCATCGATGGAGCAAATAATTTTATTTAGGATTATACAAGGTATAGGCGCTGGGGCGGTCATGCCGGTGGCAACAACGATTGTGGGTGACATTTACACGAAGGAAGAACGGGCGAAAGTACAGGGCTATTTAGCTAGTGTATGGGGTATTTCAGCTGTCTCTGGTCCGGCACTGGGAGGATTGCTTGTTGAATTTGTCTCGTGGCGCTGGGTATTCTGGATGAACGTACCGCTTGGCATTATTTCGATCATTATGCTATTTCTTTTTTTGCATGAAAAAGTGGAGAAAAAGAAACCGAATATTGATTACATCGGAACGGCTTTGTTTTTGATAAGTATATCATCTTTTATGTATCTTCTTGTCGAGGCAGGGAAAACGAAATTGATGATTCCGCTTCTCCTTGTCGGAATGACTTCACTCGTTTTCTTTGTCTTTCATGAGCAGCGGACTGCTGTGCCGATGATGCCATTTCATTTATGGAAAATGCGTCCGATTTTAATTGCTAATCTTGTGTCATTGATGACAGGGATTATGCTGATCGGTATTTCGACCTTTTTACCAATGTATGTGCAAAGTGTAATGGGCAAAAGCGCGACGATAGCAGGGTTCACCTTAACCGCAATGTCCATTGGCTGGCCGATTGCTTCCTCGTTGTCTGGAAGGCTTCTTTTGTTTTTGGGCTACCGGAAGACAACATTGATTGGTGGCGCGGCACTGCTTGCAGGTGGACTTATGTTCGCCTTGATGGATCCATCTTACGGTCCATGGTGGGCGGCTTCTGCATCCTTCGTAACAGGCATTGGCATGGGTCTGACTTCAACAGCCTTTATTGTCTCTATTCAAAATGCAGTCGATTGGGATGAACGGGGAGCAGCAACAGCGTCAAATATGTTTATGCGCAATATCGGCAATACGATTGGTGCTGCACTTCTTGGTGGTATACTGAACATCCGTCTTACTGCTTACTTGCAAAACAATCCGAATGTGCCTGATGGTTTAACAGTCGATTCCATTAATAACCTTTTTGGAGAAGGCGTTCAAATAAATGAATCGGTCCGTTTCATTTTAAGTGAAGGATTGACGACATCGCTGCACAGCGTATACTGGGTCGTTTTTCTATTTGCAGTGGTTTCGTTCCTGCTGCTGTTGTTTTTGAAGAAAGGGGAATAAGAAAATATGTCCTTTTCAGAATTTCGCTTGTTAACAGTGCTTGCAGAAGAAATGAATATGAGAAAAGCAGCGGAGCGTCTGTTCGTCTCTCAGCCGGCATTATCTCAGAGGCTTCAAACGATTGAAAAAGAGTGGACGTACAAAATATTTAACCGTTCAACAAAGGGATTATCTTTAACACCAGCAGGTGAACTTATTGTCGATTATGCAAAAAAAGCACTTGAGAAGAAAGAACGGCTGCTCGAAGAATTGCAATCACTAGAACCACACGTACATGGAACGCTGAAAATTGCTTGTGCGAGCATTGTCGGTCAAAATTGGCTGCCAAAAGTATTAAAGCTCTTTGTTGAACGTTATCCGTATGCGAAAATTCAACTTATGACGGGCTGGAGCAGTGAAATTTTAAAAGAGCTGTATGAAGGTGACGTTCATATTGGAATCATTCGCGGCACACCTGAATGGAAGGGACGTAAAATTCATTTGTTTGAAGATCCGCTTTATTTAGTTGATAAAGACATTCAGGATGTAGAAGAAGTGTTAACGACAGAAAAACCGTTTATTCAATTTAAAAGTGATTCAAATTATGACCAAGAAATTCAAGAATGGTGGCATAATCGATTTCAGGTAACACCAAAGCGCTCCATTGTTGTTGATCAAATTGAAACATGCCGGCAAATGGCGTTTAATGGAATCGGTTATGCGATTTTGCCGGCGATTACGCTATCAAATCAAGAAAATAACTTGTATAAAACACCGCTCCTAGACCGCGATGGAGAACCGATCCAGCGGGACACATGGATGCTTGGCTATGATGCTGCATTTGAACTGCGGCAAGTGAAAGCCTTTGTTGAAACGGTTGAACGGTTTATGGAACATTCGGATGAAAATTGCTTGTGAAAATTGCTTCACTTTGGTAAAGTAAAGGCAGAAAATTTATTATAAGAAGTCTGGGGAGGAATACATAACGATGAAAATGATGGATGCACATGAAATTATTTCATTTATTAGTAACAGTACGAAATCAACACCAGTTAAAGTGTATGTAAACGGTGATATTGAAGCAATCAACTTTGGCGCTTCAGCAAAAGTGTTTGGGGAAGGTAAATCCGTTATCGTATTTGGTGAATGGGCTGAAATATCAGAGGCACTTGAACAAAATAAAGATAAAATCACGGATTATGTTGTTGAAAATGACCGCCGTAACTCAGCGATTCCGTTGCTTGACATGAAAAATATTAAAGCGCGTATTGAGCCGGGTGCTATTATTCGCGATCAAGTTGAAATTGGTGACAATGCGGTTATTATGATGGGGGCTTCAATTAATATTGGCTCTGTTATTGGTGAAGGTACGATGATTGACATGAATGCAATCCTTGGTGGCCGGGCAACAGTTGGTAAGAATTGCCATGTAGGTGCGGGCGCTGTGCTGGCGGGTGTTATTGAGCCGCCATCTGCATCACCGGTTGTGCTTGAAGATAACGTATTGATCGGCGCTAACGCTGTCGTACTTGAAGGCTGCCGTATTGGTGAGGGCTCCGTCATTGCTGCAGGCGCTATCGTAACAGAAGATATTCCGCCATTCTCGGTTGCTGTTGGAGCACCGGCGCGTGTTATTAAACAAATTGATGATAAAACAAAATCAAAAACAGAAATTATGCAAGAACTCCGTAAACTGTAAGAGCGGTGGGGAAGAACGCGTGGGCAGTTGCCTGCGCGTTCTTTTTAAAAAGGTTTTGTTATACGTTGTTCATTTTAGGATCATGCTAGCTAGCTCTATGGAACGTTAGAGAAAGAGTAAGGCGTACGTTCTTCTTGCGTTTTACAGTGCCTGGGATGAATGAGCTTAAAATCGTTTGATCAACACTATCGTTTAACATACCCTTTAAAAAAGAGGAGGACTTTGCACATGAACCGGTTTATAGATATTCGCCGCGATCTCCATCGAATTCCCGAGCTTGGCTTTGAAGAGGTGAAAACACAACAGTATTTATTGGCCTATTTACATACACTGCCGCAGAACCGAATTAAACTAAAAAAGTGGCGTACAGGCATTATTGTTAAATTAGAAGGGTTGAAACCGACGAAAACAATCGGCTGGCGTGCTGATATCGACGGTTTACCGATTATTGAAAAAACAGATCTCCCGTTTTCATCCGTACACGAAGGACGGATGCATGCCTGTGGACATGACTTTCATATGAGCATTGCTCTCGGTGTTGTCACACATTTTGCTGAAAATCCAATCAATGATAATCTTGTTTTTATCTTTCAACCGGCAGAAGAAGGACCGGGCGGTGCGGAGCCGCTTATGGCGTCTGAAGAGCTGCAAACATGGATGCCTGATGAAATTTATGCATTGCACATTGCACCGGAACATCCAGCCGGTACTATTGCAACAAAGCCGGGGCTTTTGTTTGCGAACACGTCGGAGTTATTTATTGATTTTAAAGGAAAGGGAGGCCATGCAGCTTACCCGCATGAAACAAAAGATATGGTAGTTGCAGCATCCTACTTCGTTACCCAATTACAATCGATTGTATCTAGAAATGTGGATCCGCTCGACAGCGCGGTTGTAACAATTGGTAAAATGACAGCTGGTACCGTGCAAAATGTCATTGCCGATCATGCGCGTCTAGAAGGGACAATCCGCACGTTATCACCCGAAGCGATGATAAAGGCAAAAGCACGTGTTCAAGCACTATTAAAGGGCATTGAAGTATCCTTTGAATGCGAGTCGGAAATTGATAATGGAAGCGGCTATTATCAAGTATTTAATGATCCAGAAGTGACGGACCGATTCATTCAATTTGCTAAAGCGCAAACGGATATTCAGTTCGTTCATTCACGTGAAGCAATGACAGGTGAAGATTTCGGCTTTATGTTAAAAGAGATACCAGGCATGATGTTTTGGCTAGGTGTTGGGTCAGAATACGGTTTACACCATGCAAAATTGAATCCGGATGAAGCTGCTATTGAAACGGCAATCTCATTTATTACACGCTATTTTACTGTTCTTGGACATAAGTAATTTACATAAAAGACACATTGAGGCCTAACTTAACTGTTAGGCCTTAATGTGTCTTTATATAAAAACGGATAACTTTTGTGAATGATTGTGAAACTTGTCACAAAATAGTCATACCCCATTTATAGCATTGTTATTGTTTTCGGTTTACAATACGGATAGCGTGATAATTTTATTTAAATTGAATCACTCAGGAGGTCGTATAAATGGAACTCGACAGCGTCATGCTCAGCCGGATGCTGACAACAATGACATTAATGTTTCATATTATTTTTGCGATGATTGGCGTAGGTGTACCGGTTATGATTGCTATTGCTGAATTTATCGGTATTAAGAAAAATGATCCATATTATTTATTATTGGCAAGGCGTTGGGCGCGCGGTTTTACGATTACAGTCGCTGTAGGCGTCGTAACGGGAACAGCGATTGGTTTACAGTTGTCACTTTTATGGCCAAGCTTTATGGAAGTAGCAGGACAAGTTATTGCTTTGCCATTGTTTATGGAAACATTTGCATTTTTCTTTGAAGCGATCTTTCTGGGTATTTACTTGTATACATGGGACCGGTTTAAAGGAAAATGGACACACTGGTTCTTAACGATTCCTATTATGATTGGGTCATCGGCGTCTGCATTGTTTATTACAACCGTAAATGCATTTATGAATACGCCGCAAGGATTTGATTTAAAGGATGGTCAGGCAGTTAATATTGATCCAATTGCGGCGATGTTAAATCCGGCCACACCATCAAAAGTGTTTCATGTCGTTTCTACATCATACATGACGTCTGCAGCCATTTTAGCAGCGATTGTTGCGTTTGCTATTTTAAAAGGAAAACGCAGTCAATATGAGAAAAAAGCCCTTCGCTTAACTGTTACATGCACATTACTATTTTCGGTTCTTACAGCCATCGCGGGTGATGTATCAGCGAAATTTTTAGCGGAAGTGCAGCCAGAAAAATTAGCCGCTGCTGAGTGGCATTTTGAAACGGAAGAAGGAGCAGATATCATTTTCTTCGGAACACTTAATGAAGACGGAGAAATCGAGAATGAAATTCGTGTTCCAAAACTGTTAAGCTTTCTCGCAGGTAATTCATTTGATACGGAAGTAATTGGGTTAAATGAAACACCTGAAGATGAACGTCCACCACTTTGGATTCATTATATGTTTGACATAATGGTCAGCATTGGCATGTTTGTTATGGCGGTAACGGCGCTCTTTGTTATCATGAGTAGAGTGAAAAAATGGAATGAATGGAACAAACCGCTTTTATGGGCGATTGTGGCATCAGGACCGCTATCTCTTATTGCCTATGAAGCGGGATGGATTTTAGCTGAAGTGGGGCGCCAGCCGTGGATTTTACGCGGTTATATGACAGTGGCGGAAGCAGCGACAAGAAACGATGATGTAGGCATTACGTTTGTTATGTTTGCTTTGCTTTACCTCGTGCTCGGTGTGATGACAGTAATTGTATTGATTAAAATGTTTAAAAATTCGCCGGCAGAAGCAGAACTTGAAAAACGCTTTCCAAATGGGGAGGGATCGGCATGAATTTAGAAATTCTCGGGATCACGGTTCTATGGACCTTTTTGTATGGTTATTTAATTGTATCGTCTATTGATTTCGGTGCCGGTTTTTTTGCTTTTTATGCCAGGTGGAAGAAAAAAGACCATATTATGAATGATCTTATTTCACGTTACTTATCACCTGTATGGGAAGTAACGAATGTTTTTTTCGTCTTCTTTTTCGTTGGCATTGTCGGTTTTTTTCCGGCAACAGCTTACTATTTTGGAACAGCACTTCTAATTCCAACAAGTGTCGCGATTATTCTACTTGCGATTCGTGGTTCGTTTTATGCGTTTAATAATTATGGTTCGCGTGATAGTATAGTGTACCTTTTCTTATACGGAGCGACAGGATTATTAATTCCAGCTTCGTTATCAACTGTACTGACAATCTCTGAAGGGGGCTTCTTAGCCGTTACGGATAATAATGTGACATTCCTTGCTAAAGAGTTGTTCACAAGTCCGTTTTCATGGAGTGTTGTCTTTTTATCTATCGTATCCGTTTTATATATTAGCGCCATGTTTTTAACGTATTATGCAGATCGTGCGAATGATAGACAGGCACGCCGGACGATCCGCCAGTTCGCGCTGTTCTGGAGCATGCCGACAATTGTGGCAAGCCTCCTTGTCTTTATATCCCTGCAAATGCACAATCCAGAACATTATAATAGAGCTGTAACAGAATATTGGTGGATGTTTGGGTTATCTCTTCTCTGTTTCGGTATTGCTTCTTGGTTTATTTACACAGGAAAAAAATATGGAACGGCGTTTATTATGGTGATGCTGCAGTTTTTCTTCGCTTTTTTTGGCTACGGAGCCTCTCATTTGCCGTATATTTTGTATCCATATATTACAGTTCATGAAAACGTAACGAATGAAACAATGGCGTTGGCACTCGTTATTGCCTTTATTTTAGGCTTGCTCTTGCTTATTCCTTCACTTATCTTGTTGATGAAACTGTTCCTATTCGATGCAGATTATGTAAAAGGAAAAAAGAAATAAGCACAGTTTTGAAGAAATCATGGTAAACTTTCATAATAGGAACCATTCTTTAGTATGGACAGCGGGGGAATGAATATGAAAAAAGAATTTGTCGTTATTGGCCTCGGTCGTTTTGGCAGCAGTATTTGCAGAGCACTGAGCGAGCAGGGAATGGAAGTGATGGCGATTGATAGAGATGAAGACCGAGTGAATGAATTCGCCTCGATTGCATCCCATGCTGTTGTTGCAGATACGACAGATGAATCTGTATTAAAAAGCCTTGGCATTCGCAACTTTGACCATGTAATTGTTGCGATTGGGGATGATATTCAATCAAGCATTTTGACGACGCTCATGTTAAAAGAAGTTGGCGTTAAAAAAGTAACAGCAAAAGCACAGAATGATTACCATGAAAAAGTGTTAGTGAAAATTGGCGCGGATCAAGTTGTTCATCCGGAACGGGACATGGGGCGGCGTATTGCAAACAATATTGTGTCAAATAATGTACTTGATTATTTAGAGCTTTCTGATGAACATTCTATTAAAGAACTTATTGCAAATGACGCTCTTGCAGGGAACACCATCATTGATCTTGATATACGTGTTCGATATGGAATTAACATTGTTGCTATTAAGCGGGGAAAAGAAATCATCGTCTCACCACAGGCGGATGAAACAATCATTTTGAATGACATTTTAATTATTATCGGAGCAGATAGAGATATTGACCGTTTTGAGAAAAAAATGAATGATTAAATCCCACCTCACAGTGGGATTTTTTGTGAATCAGGTGGTGTAATAAGGACGAAGCGGAGTATAGAAGACTGCTTTTTATACGATATGCATTTTTGTTTACTATCGCGGCCAAGTCCCCCGTTGTCGTGAAAAAATAAAATAATCTCCCCATCCTTTATTTTATAGCCAGTTAAGACAACCCAGTGATACGCATATAAGGGGTTTGAAAAAAAACGAAGGGAAAAATATTTATCGAATTTTGCTGCAACAGGGTGGCCTTTTTGCAGTTCAGCTACTACTTCATCGATTCGATTTGTACTTTTCACTTGCCAGTCTGGGCCAAGAAGACGGCGAAGCTTATAAACCATCATAAAACGAAATAGACCGATCGGTGTCGTGCACAGTGATGTGTACAATTCATTCACATGAAGCGGATAATTGTTATTAAACCAATAGTTTAATATAACGGAAACAGTAACGGGTCCGCAGGCTGAAGAGCGGAATTGCGGCTTTATTGTATCATCGTACTGCGATTTTCCTTTCACAGGAATCATGATAAGTACCTCCAATCAAAAAGAACTTTCCAATAAACGGAAAGTTCTTTTGTTATGTTATACTTCCATAATGATAGGTAAAATCATTGGACGGCGTTTTGTTCTTTCATAGAGAAACGGCGAAAGCGTATCGGTAATTTCATTCTTAATATCGGACCATTGAGTTGTACTACTAATAAGCAATTGCTTAATATGACGATTTAATACTGATTGTGCTTCATAAATTAAGTCGCCTGATTCACGCATGTAGACAAATCCACGTGAAATAATATCGGGACCGGCTTCAATTTTATTTGTTGTTTTATTAATGCTTACAACGACAATCACAAGGCCTTCTTCTGATAAAATACGGCGGTCACGCAAAACGATGTTGCCGATATCGCCAATACCGCTTCCATCAATGTAAACAGAACCGGATTGAATGCGGCCAGCAACGTGAGCTTCCTCTTTTGAAAGAGCAAGAACATCTCCATTATCCATAATAAAGCAGTTTTCTTCAGGTACACCGCAGTCGATTGCATGCTGACAGTGTGTCTTTTGCATCCGGTATTCACCATGAATGGGCATGAAGAATTTAGGTTTTATAAGACTGAGCATTAACTTTTGCTCTTCCTGACTTCCATGGCCGGATGTGTGAATGTTATTAAGCGGTCCGTGAATGACATCCGCACCAGCACGTGACAACGCATTAATAATTCTATTTACGCTTACCGTATTCCCTGGAATAGGGGAGGATGAAAAGACAACGGTATCTTTTGGCTGAATTTGAATTTGACGATGGGAGCCGTTCGCGATACGCGAAAGGGCCGCCATTGGTTCTCCTTGGCTGCCTGTACAAAGAATCGTGACTTTGTTAGCCGGCAATTTATTCAATTGGTGTGTATCGACAAATGTGTCTTTAGGGCAGTGAATGTAACCTAACTGTTGGCCGAGCGTAATGGCATTATCCATACTTCGTCCAAATACACCGACTTTTCGACCGTCTTCAACCGCTGCTTCGACTACTTGCTGTAATCGATGAATATTTGATGCGAACGTCGCGAAAATAAGCCGGCCTTCCACTTTACGAAAGATATTGCGGATGCTTTCACCGACTTTGCGTTCTGACATTGTAAAGTTAGGCACTTCACTGTTCGTACTATCAGAGAGGAGACAAAGTACACCTTCTTTTCCGATCTCCGCTATTTTGGTTAAGTTTGCAGGTTCACCGACTGGCGTAAAATCAAATTTAAAATCTCCGGTATGCACGATGTTTCCTTGAGGTGTTTTAACGACAACACCATATGAATCCGGAATACTATGCGTTGTTCGGAAAAAAGAAACGGACGTTTTCCGGAATTTAATTACATCATCTTCTACGATTTCATGAAGACGTGCGCGGCGCAGAAGCCCATGCTCATCCAGCTTATTGCGAAGCAGGCCGAGAGCAAGTTTTCCGCCGTATACAGGTACATTGACAACACGCAGCAAATAAGGGATACCACCGATATGGTCTTCATGACCGTGTGTGACGAACAATCCTTTAATTTTATCTGCATTTTTTTCTAAGTATGAATAGTCGGGAATCACATAATCGATTCCAAGCAGTTCATCTTCTGGAAATTTTATTCCGGAATCAATTAAAATAATTTCATCTTGAAATTGGACAGCATACATGTTTTTACCGATTTCACCCAAACCGCCGAGGGCAAAAACAGCTGTTTGATCATTTTTTACAAACTTCATACTTTACAGCTGCTCCACTTTATAGTTTGGCGACTGTTTCTCATATTCGAGATGAGATTCATTCACCAATTGAACAAATTCAATATTATAGGGGCGGTTTTTTAATGCGTGACGAACGGCGCGTTCTGAATCTGCTTCTGCGTATAACGATTTCGTATTTTCACGAACGGGTACCTCTGAATAATCTTCTTGATAGTATACTTTGTAAATCATGAACTTCTCTCCTTTTTCCGAAGTAATATATAAACCGCTCGAGAGCGGTTCTTCTCAGGATGTTAATGTTTTTTAATATGCGGCGATGTTAAACAGTATTGTCGATCAAACGATTTTTGGCTCATTTTGTCCTGGAACAAAAGTTCAGAACGCCTTTCAGCCATGGTGAAAGAGTGCTAGAGCTATAAATTGATCCAAAAAGCAACAATGTTCTATAATAGAGCCTATTATATAGAAAAAAAGATGTTTTTACACGAAATGAACATCTTCAGTCTCTTACATAAAGACAGCCCTTCGTTTCGGAAGGGCTTAACCATTCAATGTTATGCGATTGTTTTTCTTCTGAGCATATCTTTCCACTGTTTTACAAGCTTTTTTTTAAGCTTTTTTAACATTGTGGATCACTCCCTAAAGCCATTTTATCATACACACAGCTTTATGAAAAGAAAAATGGGTATTCTTAGAATGAACAATGTTTATGCATATTATCTTTCAATAGGACACGCATTCTCTTCTACATAGAATGGGTCATTTTGATTAATGTGGTCGTAAAATAAGACACCATTTAAATGATCAATCTCATGCTGAATACAGATGGCAGGCAGTCCTTTTAAACGAAATTTAACATCATCACCCGCAAGTGTCGTTCCTTTAATTGTGACACGTGCATAGCGATGAACGTATCCAGGTATATCACGGTCAACCGACAAACACCCTTCCCCACTTGTTAAAAATGCTTTTTCTACCGAGTGGCTCACAATTTTCGGATTGAAAAGGGCATAACTGATTAATGCACCTTTTTCATCTTTTACATGAATCGCAATCATTCTTTTTGATACACCAATTTGTGGAGCGGCAAGACCGATACCGGGGCGAAGTCCATGTTTTTCAGCAATTTTCGGATCCTGGCTATTTTGCACATAGTCCATTAGCGAAGCAAGTACTTCCTTGTCTTCAGCTGAAGCAGGAAGCGGTACATCGCTCGCTTTTTTACGCAGGACAGGTTCTCCTTCACGTACAATATTGTTCATTTTAATCATCAGTATACCTTCCTTTTTACGATTGGTGTACTTATCTTATCAAAAAGTGTGCAAAATGTTAATGACGCATATCATGTGTTTTGAAAAGTAAGGAAAGGGAAAAAGAGGAAGGCAGGTAGATAAACGTAATGTATAACAGATGTTAAAAGCGCTTCCTTTTTATAATACAGGTTGCGAATACAAACTGATACAGGTATTCTTTTTTGAGAGCTATATAAGAAAAATATTTTGATTTGACGTAGTAAACATGATGTTATAAACTGATGATCATAGCTTTATATTGTATTAGTATGAGTTTTAAAACAACTGATACAGTAAATTATAAATAAAAAAATAGTTGTGTAACCAATAATGAAAGGATAGGTGACGATCATGAGTGTAAAGAAAACGGCTCAGTTCGATCCACAAAAAACACTTGAATCGATTGAAAATCAAATTGAAATGATCCAAGTTTTAAATGAAGAAGGAAAAATTGTGAATGAAGAGGCTATGCTGGAAATGCCGGATGAAGCGCTTCAAGAGTTAATGACGCGTATGGTTTATACACGTGTTCTTGACCAGCGTTCCATATCGCTTAATCGTCAAGGCCGACTAGGTTTTTATGCGCCGACTGCTGGACAGGAGGCATCACAAATCGCCTCTCATTACGCACTTGAAAAAGCCGATTGGATTTTACCAGGTTATCGTGATGTACCACAAATCTTTTGGCATGGGCTTCCGCTTTGGAAAGCGTTCTTATTTTCACGTGGACATTTTGTTGGTAATCAGGCACCTGAAGGCGTAAATGTATTGTCTCCACAAATTATTATTGGTGCACAGTATGTTCAAAATGCAGGTGTGGCACTTGGATTGAAAAAACGCGGCAAAAAAGCAGTTGCTGTAACATATACAGGTGATGGCGGTTCTTCACAAGGCGATTTCTATGAAGGAATTAACTTTGCAGGAGCATTCAATGCCCCAGCGATCTTCATCGTGCAAAACAACCAATTTGCGATCTCAACACCGCGTGAAAAGCAAACTGCGGCGAAAACGATCGCTCAAAAAGGAATTGCTGCTGGTATCCCATTTGTTCTTGTTGATGGTATGGATCCACTTGCTGTATATACAGTCGTGAAAGAAGCCCGTGAGCGCGCAATCAATGGGGGCGGCCCGACATTGATTGAAACAGTGTGTTACCGTTATGGCCCGCATACAATGGCTGGTGACGATCCAACACGCTATCGTACTTCTGATCTTGATACAGAATGGGAGAAAAAAGATCCGCTCGTTCGCTTCCGTAAATACCTTGAAGAAAAAGGCTTATGGAATGAAGAGAAAGAAACAGAAGTAATTGAACGCGCAAAAGAAGAAATTAAAGATGCGATTAAAAAAGCAGATGAAACACCAAAACAAAAAGTAACAGATTTAATGGCAAACATGTATGACGAAATGCCAGCTAATCTGAAAGAACAATATGAAATTTATACTGCAAAGGAGTCGAAGTAAGCCATGGCACAAATGACAATGATTCAAGCGATTACGGATGCCTTGCGCGTAGAACTAAAAAATGACGAAAACGTACTAGTCTTCGGTGAAGACGTTGGCGTTAACGGAGGGGTGTTCCGTGCAACAGAAGGTCTTCAAAAAGAATTTGGAGAAGAACGAGTATTTGATACACCGCTTGCGGAGTCAGGAATCGGCGGTCTAGCGGTCGGTCTTGCTCTTGAGGGTTTTCGTCCTGTACCAGAAATTCAATTTTTTGGTTTCGTCTATGAAGTAATGGATTCCGTGAGTGGACAGCTTGCACGTATGCGCTACCGTTCTGGCGGCGTTTATTCGGCTCCTGTGACAATCCGTTCTCCTTTTGGCGGCGGCGTTCATACACCTGAACTTCATGCGGACAGCTTGGAAGGGTTAATGGCTCAACAGCCAGGCTTGAAAGTGGTTATTCCTTCATCACCGTACGATGCAAAAGGACTTTTAATTTCTGCAATCCGTGACAACGACCCGGTTATTTTTCTTGAGCACATGAAATTGTACCGCTCATTCCGTGAAGACGTGCCAGAAGAAGAATACACAATTCCTCTTGGCAAAGCAGCTGTAAAGCGCGAAGGGTCTCATTTGTCAATCATTACATATGGTGCAATGGTTCATGAATCATTGAAGGCAGCTGAAGCACTTGAAAAAGAAGGTCACTCTGTTGAAGTCATTGATCTTCGTACGATTCAACCGCTAGATATCGAAACAATTATTGCCTCTGTTGAAAAAACGGGTCGTGCAATTGTCGTACAAGAAGCACAAAAACAGGCTGGTATTGCAGCGAATGTTGTCGCTGAAATTAATGAGCGTGCGATCTTGAGTCTTGAAGCGCCTGTTCTTCGCGTTGCAGCACCCGATACAGTCTTCCCGTTTTCACAAGCGGAAACTGTATGGCTGCCTAACTATAAAGATGTGATTGAAACGGCTAAAAAAGTACTTGAATTTTAATGAATAGATCACATTAGAAAATGAGGGTCCACGTGCCTTCTAATCTAAACTGACTATAGAGGAGGATGAATACATTGGCATTTGAATTTAAACTACCGGACATCGGAGAGGGAATTCATGAAGGTGAAATTGTCAAATGGTTCGTAAAGCCAGGCGATAAAGTACAGGAAGACGACGTGCTTTGCGAAGTTCAAAATGATAAAGCAGTGGTTGAAATTCCGTCACCTGTTGCTGGAACGGTAGAAGATATACTTGTTGCTGAGGGTGCTACGGCCATTGTGGGCGATACATTGATTAAACTTGATGCACCAGGTTATGAAGATTTGAAGTTTAAAGGCAGCCATGAAGATGAAGGAGCCGCTGAAACAGAAGAGCAAGTTCAATCAACAGCGGAAACAGGTCAAAATATAGATAAAACACCAGCAGAAGAAACAAAACAAGCATCGGTTGAAACGACAGGGGCAGCCGGCCAGCCGCAAGCCGATACATCAGAAGCAGATCCGAATCGTCGGGTTATTGCTATGCCATCTGTACGTAAATATGCGCGTGAAAAAGATGTCAATATTACACTTGTATCAGGAAGCGCTAAAAATGGCCGTATCCTAAAAGAAGATATCGATCAATACCTTCAAAAAGGTCCTGAAGCAACTGAACAGCAGGTACAAGAAAAAGTGAAAGAAGCGGAAGTGCAAGAATCAACACCAGTTGCAGCATCGGTCATTCCTGAAGGGGAATTCCCGGAAACACGCGAAAAAATGAGCGGAATCCGCAAAGCGATCGCCAAAGCAATGGTTAATTCAAAACAAACCGCACCACACGTTACACTAATGGACGAAATTGAAGTAACAAAATTATGGGCGCACCGTAAAAAATTCAAAGAAGTAGCGGCGGAAAAAGGCGTGAAATTAACATTCCTTCCATATGTTGTGAAAGCTTTAACGAGCGCACTTCGTGAATATCCGGCTTTAAACACCTCCATTGATGATGCAACAAGCGAAATCGTTCACAAGCATTACTATAATATCGGAATTGCAGCAGACACAGATAAAGGATTAATGGTACCAGTTGTGAAAAATGCAGATCGTAAATCAATGTTCACTATTTCCAATGAAATTAATGAGCTTGCCGTAAAAGCACGTGACGGTAAACTGGCACCGGCAGAAATGAGAGGTGCATCTTGCACGATTACCAATATCGGGTCAGCTGGAGGCCAATGGTTTACGCCGGTTATTAACCATCCGGAAGTGGCGATCTTAGGAATTGGCCGAATTGCTGAAAAAGCAATTGTGAAAAATAGTGAAATTATTGCCGCACCTGTGTTAGCATTATCATTGAGCTTTGATCATCGGATGATTGATGGAGCGACAGCACAACATGCATTGAATCATATTAAGCGGTTGTTGAACGACCCAGAACTTTTACTAATGGAGGCGTAATAAATGGTAGTAGGAGATTTCCCAATTGAAACAGACACTATAGTTATTGGTTCAGGTCCTGGTGGATATGTAGCCGCTATTCGTGCAGCACAGCTTGGACAAAAAGTGACCATCGTTGAAAAAGAAAATTTGGGAGGCGTTTGTTTAAACGTAGGCTGTATTCCTTCAAAAGCTCTTTTAACAGCAGCTCATCGCTTTGATCAGGCGAAGCATTCAGATGATATCGGTATTGTCAGTGAAAATGTGACTGTGAATTTTGAAAAAGTTCAAAAGTGGAAAGGCAGCGTTGTTAAGAAATTAACAGGCGGCGTTGAAGGATTGCTAAAAGGGAACAAAGTAGAAATTGTACGCGGTGAAGCTTATTTTAACGATGCGAATACACTTCGCGTTATGACAGACAGCTCTGCTCAAACGTACAACTTTAAAAATGCAATCATTGCAACAGGGTCACGGCCAATCGAAATTCCAAACTTCAAGTTTTCAAAACGTGTTCTTGATTCAACAGGTGCGCTTGCACTTCAAGAGATTCCGAAAAAGTTGGTCGTTATTGGCGGCGGCTATATCGGATCAGAATTGTCAACAGCATTTGCAAATTTCGGTTCTGAAGTAACCATTCTTGAAGGTGCCCCTGAAATTCTAGGCGGCTTTGAAAAACAGATGTCTGCTATTGTTAAACGCAGTATGAAGAAAAAAGGTGTATCCATTGTAACAAAAGCGATGGCAAAATCATCAGAAGAAACAGAGAATGGCGTAAAAGTAACATACGAAGCAGGCGGTAAAGAAGAAACAATTGAAGCTGATTACGTGCTTGTTACAGTAGGCCGTCGTCCAAACACGGATGAACTTGGACTTGAAGGCGCTGGTATTAAAATGACAGACCGTGGAGTAATCGAAGTAGATAAACAGTGCCGTACGAGCGTTGAAAATATTTTTGCGATCGGTGATATTATTGCGGGACCACCGCTTGCCCACAAAGCATCTTATGAAGGTAAAATTGCTGCAGAAGCAATCAGTGGTGAAAAATCCGAAATCGATTATTTGGGAATTCCAGCTGTCTGCTTTACAGAACCTGAGTTGGCAACAGTCGGTTATACAGAAGCACAAGCAAAAGAAGAAAAAATGGATGTAGTAGCAGCTAAGTTTCCATTTGCTGCGAATGGACGTGCACTTGCACTTAACAGTACAGAAGGTTTTGTTAAAATCATAGCGCGTAAAGAAGATGGCCTTGTAATTGGTGCTCAAATTGCAGGTACAGGTGCATCAGACATGATATCTGAACTTGGCCTTGCCATTGAAGCAGGCATGACACTTGAAGATATTGCGATGACCATTCATGCACATCCAACACTCGCTGAAATGACGATGGAAGCAGCAGAAGTTGCGCTTGGAACACCTATTCATGTTGTGAAATAATAAAATAAACGACTTGTATCCCCCTATTTACTATACAATGTAAATAGGGGGATTTTTGTCCCATTTTTAATTATGTTATACAATTTATACTTGCAATCTTTAATGTGTTATATTATTATATATTTAAGAAACATAAAGCGTTTTCAAAAAGAAGAAACAATGGGAGGTAATGAAAAATGGGAACAATCATCTGCACAACTTGCTTGAAAACAATTGAATATTTTGAAGAAAATAAGGTGACAGTTCTTTACTCTCACTGTGGATGCGATTGCGAAAAAGAAACAGAAACAGAAAATGATAATTAATATATACAAAAAGAGCTGTCTCGACGGAGGCTAACAGTCTAGAGTAAGACGAATAAAAAACACCTTTCAAGTTGAAAAACGGGTATTGACGCCCTAAAGACAACTTGGAGGTGTTTTTTTCTATGGAAAAAGAGGGAGCTGGATGGGTGAATTCAAAAAAAAGCAGGATTATAAGCAGCACCTATAAAAAAACGTCCGCTGATCATGGCCTCGCTAAAGTGTGAAGGATTCTATATAGACCAGTTAAATACTATGATGGCCATTGGTTGCAGAGCAAAATAGCCATTAGTATAACCTCAAGCAAAATTAAACAGCCAGTTGCCGGCACCGTACCGGCAACTGGCTGTTTAAAAGGTGGCGTTGATCCACTCTCAAAAAGAGGGGACCAATTCCGTATCCCATAACAGACCCTTTTTATTAATAAATTGCTTTTCGTTCTCTAATTACACGTAATGTTTTTAACTCCTCATCTTCAGGACCTTGTACAGGAAGACCTGCAGCCACGTTTTCGTGCACATATCGTAAATTTTCTTCGGTAATAATCTCCCCTGGAATGAAAATGGGGATGCCTGGTGGATAGACCATCATAAATTCCGCTATAATCCGGCCAGCTGATTCTTCAATTGGGACCGTCTCTGTCTCGGCGTAAAAAGCTTCACGAGGCGACAATGCAAGAAGGGGAATATCAGGCAGCATGACGTGCGCATATCGTGATTGGACAGTGTCGCTGAATGTCTCAGCCATATCCGTTAGAGCTTTGACGAGTAAGGAACTTTCTGTATCTGTATCGCCAGGGGTTATAAGACATAGAATATTATATAAATCGCTTAATTCTACTTCAATGTTGTAATGTTCACGAAGCCATTTTTCAGCATCATGTCCACTAATACCAAGGTTTTTCACTGAAATAATGAGTTTGGTTGGATCATAGTCGTACGTCGCTTTTGAACCGAGTATTTCAGAACCAACGCAATAAAAATGATCAATATTGTTAATTTTTTCACGTGTTTTTTCAGCAAGTTCAATGGCTTCGCCGATAATTTTTTTACCATTTACGGCTAAATGTTTTCGTGCAGTGTCAAGTGATGCAAGAAGGATGTAGGACGTTGATGTCGTCGTTAACATGCTAAGAATAGACTGTACGCGATTGACGGATACAAGACCTTCACGAATGTTTAAAATAGAGCTCTGGGTCAATGAACCGCCCAGTTTATGCACACTTGTCGCCGCGATATCAGCTCCTGCTTGCATGGCAGAAATCGGCAGGTCATCGTGAAAGTGAATATGAACGCCGTGAGCTTCGTCAACAAGCACTGGTACGGAGTAGGAATGGGCCATCTCGACAATTTGTTTTAAATCCCCGGCAATACCGAAATATGTCGGGTTAATGACGAGGACAGCTTTTGCATCAGGATGTTCTGTTAATGCACGTTTGACGGATTCTGTTGTTATTCCGTGTGAAATCCCGAGGTCTTTGTCAATCTCCGGATGGATAAAAATTGGTATGGCTCCGGAAAAAACAATCGCTGTCATAATTGATTTATGAACGTTGCGCGGGACGATAATCTTATCACCGGGCCCGCATACAGCCATGATCATGGTCATAATCGCTCCGCTTGTTCCTTGTACAGAGAAAAATGTGTGATCGGCACCAAATGCTTCAGCAGCGAGCTGTTGGGCTTCTTTAATAATGCCGTGTGGCTGATGTAGGTCATCAAGTGGTGCAATGTTAATTAAATCGATAGATAAAGCATTATCACCGATGAACTCTCTAAAAGCAGGGTCCATCCCTTTTCCTTTTTTATGGCCGGGTATATGAAACTGAACAGGGTTCTTCTTTGCGTGTTGAAGAAGCCCGTTAAATAATGGTGTATTGTGTTGTGACAACGCATTATCCACCTCTTTCTACATAATTCAAAACATAAAGCATTATAGCACTTTGAAAGGTTATTGCAAAGAAAAATCCGCATGCTTTACATATAGAAAACAAAGGATATGTAGAAGGTGAAACGAATAAAATAAAGTGAGGTGAGAGCAATGGAATATTCGTACCCATTTAGGACGGATTGGTCAACGGAAGAAGTCATTGATGTCGTTTCTTTTTTTGAAGCGGTAGAGAATGTATATGAGAAAGGTATGAACCGAGAAGAGTTTATGGAACGCTATCGCCGGTTTAAAGAAATTGTTCCGGGCAAAGCAGATGAAAAGCGAATTTGTGATGATTTTGAAGAGGTGAGTACTTATTCCTCTTATCGTGTTGTTCAAAAAATGAAGCAGGCGCCGGAAAATGCACGTGTTCGTATGTAAAGGAAGCCCCCACTCGCTCTTGAGCGGGGGCTTCTTTTAGTTATAGGCCAGTTTATATAATGGAATAAGCGTTTCATACGTTTCTTTTGCCAGTTTGTAAAAGGCTTTATCGTCTTTTAAGATAGGGTCAGTGGCTGTAATGTGCCGGCCGATTAATAACTCAGCTTTTTTTACGTCGTGAAAACGTTCAAGGGCTTCCGTTAAATTGATTTCATCTAATGAGAAAGCGTCCTTTTTCAAATGATCCAGCGAAATAACATAGTCAGCTGGAATCGTTTGTCTAATCATATCCACATTGTTCAAAAATGTTTTTGCAATATCTGTTTTTTGAGGAAGTTCGTAAATAAACGCTAGCCAAATAAAAACATGATCGTCAAATAAGCCAATTTGAAAATGCGGATGTTGTTTATATCCGCGTTTGTTACCTGCGATCGCCAGCCACGTATCATTAGGCGGATTCACTTTGCGCCGAGCGTGCCGGGCAATATGTAAAAACATTTCCTGACCAAGCAGTCCGGAAAGGTCATCTGTCAGTTCATCACCGATTTTTTTGAACTTTGGTTGAATGCGTTCTTGAATAGCATTCATTCTCTCCTGAAGCCCGTCAATTCTAAATACTTGAAAATCTTCCATGGTGAAAAATGGTGTCGTCATGTGAAACTCCTTTCAGTTTATCTATAGTATCCATAGTACCATAGCACATTTGAATGGAAAAACTTGATAACCTTTATAAATTAGTTTAATGTGAAAATAATTAAAGCGGAATTGAGAGTCAGTAAGGGGGACATCATATGACAAATTGGGCAGTAATAGATGAAGAGGTAAGGCGATGGATTCAAAAAGCAGGAGCGTTAATTAGAGAATCTTTTCATCATTCACTGAGCATTCAGTCCAAATCGAATCCAAATGACTTAGTCACAAATATGGATAAAGAAACAGAACGATTTTTCATCGAAAATATTCGTACGAATTATCCCGCTCATGCCATTCTAGGTGAAGAAGGTCAGGGCGATAACGTTCAGTCACTTGATGGTATTACGTGGATTATTGATCCGATTGATGGAACAATGAATTTCGTCCATCAGCAGCGCAACTTCGCTATTTCGATTGGAATTTATGAAAACGGAATAGGTAAGCTTGGCTATATATATGACATTGTGCACGATGAGTTGTATCATGCACGTCGTGGAGAAGGTGCATGGATGAATGATGTACCGCTTAAAATGCTAAAACCTGTGCCGGTAAAAAAAGCCATTATTGGCATTAATGCAACGTGGCTAATTAATAACCGCCATTTCGATCAAAATAAATTGGTGGCATTGGCGAATCAGGTGCGTGGAACACGTTCATACGGTTCAGCGGCACTTGAGCTTGCGTATGTAGCTTCAGGACGCTTGAGTGCATACATAACGATGAGAAACGCACCATGGGATTTTGCGGCAGGAAAAATAATTGTGGAAGAAGCCGGTGGGGTTGTGAGCACATTGGACGGATCGAATGTCAATATGCTGAAGATCAATCCACTCTTTGCCAGTGCACCGGGGCTGCACGAACAAATATTAACCGATTATTTAAAATAAAGGGTATGTTAAACACTAGTGTTGACTAGCTGAAATAAAAAAAAGTCGGAAAGACAGTGGTTTTGTCTTTCTGACTTTTTTATAATTTGCCTAGGCGGCGTAATTTTGCTTTGTATGAAAATCCAAAACCCATTACAACAAAAAGAACTACAATCGAAAGAATGGCGCCAATCCAGCTGTGTTCACCGATTGCGACGCCTATTCCAATCATACAAGAAGCGGCAAGAACAGCAAAACCGAGCAATGGCCAGTGAATATTGGACACTGTGAAGGCCCTCCTTTTTTTCTTTATTGTAGTACAAGCCGTTCCTTCTTTGCAAGGATCGTTTTTTTTTTCAAATAGGCATCGTGTAAAGTGTGTGATATAATAACGCAGTTAATAGAAACCGTATTTGAAAAAGTTTCTAGAAAAGAGCAGGAGGAAATAGTTTGAAAACAAGAAATGACTTACGTAACATCGCGATTATTGCCCACGTTGACCACGGGAAAACGACACTCGTCGATCAGCTTTTGAAGCAGTCGGGCATTTTCCGCTCTAATGAACATGTAGATGAGCGGGCAATGGATTCGAATGATCTTGAGCGGGAGCGCGGCATTACAATTTTAGCAAAAAATACCGCGGTTCAATATAAAGAAACGAAAATCAATATTCTCGATACACCGGGACATGCGGATTTTGGCGGTGAAGTAGAGCGGATCATGAAAATGGTCGACGGTGTTCTCTTAGTTGTCGATGCGTATGAAGGATGTATGCCGCAGACGCGTTTCGTGCTGAAAAAAGCGTTGGAGCAAAACTTGCGTCCAATTGTCGTTGTCAATAAAATTGACCGTGACTTTGCCCGTCCGGCGGAAGTAGTTGATGAAGTAATTGAATTGTTCATTGAGCTTGATGCAAATGACGAGCAGCTTGAATTTCCAGTTATTTATGCTTCCGGTATTAACGGTACGGCAAGCAAAACACCGGATAAGCAAGATGAGAATATGGAAGCTCTTTACGAGGCAATCCTTGAACACATTCCAGCACCAATTGATAACAGCGATGAGCCGCTTCAATTCCAGGTCGCACTTCTTGATTACAGCGATTATTTGGGCCGTATAGGGATTGGCCGTATTTTCCGCGGCGAAATGGAAGTAGGTCAATCTGTTGCTCTGATGAAACTCGATGGAAAGGTAAAACAATTTCGTGTTACCAAAATGTTTGGTTTCCTTGGATTGAAACGGATTGAGATTGAAAAAGCAAAAGCAGGCGACCTAGTGGCAGTATCTGGAATGGAAGATATTAACGTGGGGGAGACGGTAACACCGACAGATCATCAAGAAGCACTTCCGGTTCTACGTATTGATGAGCCGACTCTTCAAATGAACTTCTTAGTAAACAATAGCCCATTTGCAGGCCGTGAAGGTAAATTTGTTACGTCTAGAAAGATTGAAGAACGTTTACATGCACAATTAGAAACGGATGTTAGTTTGCGTGTTGAAAATACATCTTCACCTGATGAATGGATCGTATCAGGCCGTGGCGAGCTTCATTTGTCGATCTTAATCGAGAATATGCGCCGTGAAGGATTTGAACTTCAAGTATCAAAACCTCAAGTAATTGTCCGCGAAATAGACGGTGTGAAATGTGAACCGATAGAACGCGTTCAAATTGACGTGCCAGAAGAATATACGGGTTCAATTATTGAATCATTCGGTGCGCGTAAAGGCGAAATGCTAGATATGGTGAACAATGGAAATGGTCAAGTTCGTTTAATTTTCATGGTTCCTGCACGCGGTTTGATTGGATATACAACGGAATTCTTAACAATGACACGCGGGTATGGGATTATTAACCATACATTTGACTCATATCAGCCAATGCAAAAAGGCCGGATCGGCGGACGCCGACAAGGTGTTCTAGTTTCACAGGAGACAGGAAAAGCATCAACTTATGGTATTATGGGTGTCGAAGATCGTGGAATTATATTTGTTGAAGCAGGAACGGAAATTTATGCAGGTATGATCGTCGGCGAGCATACACGCGATAACGACTTAACGGTTAATATTGCGAAAACAAAGCAAGCGACAAACGTCCGTTCAGCAAATAAAGACCAAACAGCAACAATGAAAAAACCTCGTATTATGTCGCTTGAAGAAGCGCTTGAGTATTTAAACGATGATGAGTATTGCGAATTGACGCCAGAATCCATACGTCTACGCAAAAAAATTCTGGATAAGAGTGAGCGCGAGCGTGCAGCGAAAAAGAAAGTATAAGCAGGAGGGATAGATGTGGAAGGACTTGAACACGTCAGTCCGCTTTTGGGAGCATTCATCGAAGCGTTCGGTGTTAAAGGAGCTGTCTACATTTACTGGGGGCTATTAATCGCCCTTTCCATTCTCGTTTACAATCTCGGGTTTGCGAAAAAATTAAAAATGTGGCAGAACGTCATTATATATATTTCACTTGCCATTGGTTCATTGCTTCTTTTAATTCTATCTTACCAATTGCCGGTTGTCGAAAGTCTTATTGTTGCGGCCCTCATCTTAGGTACGTATAAATTAAGACTTAAAAAGCATCAAAAAGAAGAAAATACAACACAATAAATAAAGCGGAGGACGTGTTAAAGTCTTCCGCTTTATTTATTTATTAAAAAGCCGATATGAGCTTATGGTAACATGTTTCTTATGACATATATTTATGAAAGCCATTCTTTTTGTTTGCCTGATCGGTAAACGAAAAACTGCCCGGTGTTGACCCGCTTTGTCGTCTTCTCAGTAATACGCATCCGGCATTCATCGCACATATAGGTATGAATAGGACGGTTTCGCAGTTTCTTTGCAGCGGGAAGACTGTCTTCAATCGTTTCAATTTTATCGCAAATAATGCATTTTACTCTCATAACACACCCCCATACTATTTTTCAATAGTATAACATGGATGATGGCAGATTACTTTTATATAGAAAAGGAATATCTTTATCGGTATAATGGAATAAAAAGCTAAAAAAGTGCGGAAGGTCATGTTTTACAGTTCGATAGTTACAAGAAAGTCTGTTTAGCGGAAAATGTTTGGCATGCAAGCCGTTCTTAAACCAAACCGTCAAGTTACCGGTGCATTGAAAAAAGGAATATCCACCCAGTTAACAAGAACAACAATGTAAGTTGATTATGTAAGGAGACAGGGGCAAGTTGAGATTAATCGCGGTATCATCTATAAAGGAAGACGTAAAATTAGCTGAAAACGTGTTTAACAGCAAAGGGAAAATTTTGTTGAAAACGTGTGCCAATTTGACAACGTCTATTATTAACCGATTACAGATGTTAGGCATTACGTATGTGTATATTGAAGATGGGCGTACGGATGACAGCCTACTTTAACAGCGGAAACGCGTCATCAAGCGATACAAGTAATGAAAAACTTTCTAATAAATAGAAAGTTTTTCAATCTAGGCGGATGGCTGTCACATGGGTAATCGGTCGATCGAGATTTGAGCCGTCTTTTAATAAAATATGGACAGGCCCGTCTATGAGGAATGGTTTTCCTTTATTTGAAAAAGCCATAATAAGTGAATCAGCATTCTCAATAGAAAAAGAATGATCTCCATTTTTCGTTTCGATTACAAGTTGAGATGCATGATCAGCCGGCTCTGCATTTTCTAAAAATGGTGCAAGCGGCATGCCAAATGAACCGGTAAGCACTTTTTCTTTTTCGTATTTTTTCTCGGATTTAATCGTAGGGGGAAGAGTGGCGCCTTCACGGATTTCTTTTTCCCAGAACTTCGATACGCTTTTCGTATACTCTTCATTTGGATCTATTTCGGGTTGATCTGGTTCGGCGAAATAAGAATCAAGGTCAATCCGACGATCATCAAAAATCCATACACTTGGATCAAGTGTAATGGGAAACGCGACTTTCCCTTTAAAAGGAATGATTTTTTCCATGAATAAGTCTCCTTTGATTTTGCTATGTACAAATTAAGTATACAGTGAATTTTTCCGATTGTCAGTTTACGTATTAAAATTCCTTGCAAATTGCTAGTATTAACGATAAAATCTTTAATTATATAAGTAATTTCATTCTTTGGACAGGGGGGAGTTTAATATGGCGTCTAATTTAAAAATAGATCATCGGGAAAAAGCCTACTCTCTGTTACAGGAGGATGCGGAAAAAATTTTGCGCCTCATCAAAGTTCAAATGGACAACTTGACGATGCCGCAGTGTCCTCTTTATGAAGAAGTGCTCGATACTCGAATGTTCGGTTTATCCCGTGAAATAGATTTCGCTATACGTCTTGGGCTAGTGGATGAAGCGGATGGTAAAAAGCTTATTGATTCGCTTGAACAGGAACTGTCCACTCTGCATGAAGCGTCCATCAATCGGTAAACAGACAAAAAAACTCAAACGAGCGTTTGAGTTTTTTTACACTTAAAATGAGTACCGCTTTTCGGTAAGCGCACGAATGGAAGGTTTATATGTGGAAAAGAATGTTAAAATCGTATGATTACTCGCTTATTGCCGTATTTCTGATTCTTTGTTTATTCGGGTTAATGATGATCTATAGCGCAAGCTCTGTTATTGCTGTTCAAAGATTTGAAGTAGCAAGCGGCTTTTTTTATGATAAGCAAAAGATTCATGTTATTCTCGCAATTTTAGCTTTTAGTGTGATGGCGGTTTTTCCGTATAAAAAGCTGAAAGCGAAGCGTTTTTTACTCTTTATTACGGGCGGCATGTTTCTAACACTCTTCCTTCTTTTTTTATTCGGAAGTGTCGCAAATAATGCGCAAAGCTGGTTTCAGATCGGCGCGCGTTCTATCCAACCCTCCGAATTTTCAAAGCTTGTCATTATCATTTATATGGCAGCGGCCTTTTCTAAAAAACAAAAAAATATTAATTCATTGAACAACAGTATTGCACCACCGGTTATTGTGCTGCTGGGAGTCGTGTTTTTAGTTGCGCTTGAACCGGATTTTGGAACAGCGTTCATTATTCTGTTGATCGGGTTGACAATCTTGTTATCATCCGGTATAAAAATGAAAAAGCTTGCAAAATTTACGTTGCTGCTAATTATAATTAGTGTAATCGTATCACCGCTCTTTATATGGCAAAAGGACAATATTTTTTCTGAAGAAAGAATGAGCCGTGTGACAAGCTACCTGGATCCGTTTAGATATGAAGAAGATGCGGGATATCATCTTGTTAATTCGTACATTGCCATTGGTTCTGGCGGACTAACTGGTCGGGGATTGGGCCAAAGTGTTCAAAAACTTGGCTATTTGCCTGAACCCCACACAGATTTCATCATGTCAGTTATTGCGGAGGAACTTGGCGTGCTGGGTGTGGTCATTACGATAGGCGGCTTAGCCTTTATCATATTAAGGGGAATATTCACATCTATTAAATGCAGTGATCCATTTGGTGCTATGCTCGCAGTAGGCATTTCATCTATGATTGGGATTCAATCCTTTATTAATTTAGGGGGGATATCCGGCGTAATTCCGATTACTGGTGTACCGCTTCCTTTTATTAGTTACGGTGGATCCTCGCTCATTTTGCTTTCGCTATCAATGGGCATTTTAGTGAATGTTTCTATGCATGCAAAATATGAAAAAAATTATAAGACCTAATGTTAAAATAAGAGGGTTCAACTAGTTGAACCTTTTTATATATACTTTACCAACATATCAGGGGAGAGATGAAGATGACAAAAATCAGCAAAGTGCTGGTGGCCAATAGGGGCGAAATCGCCATTCGTGTTTTCCGTGCCTGCACTGAATTACATATCCGTACGGTTGCTATCTATTCAAAAGAAGATTCTGGCTCATATCATCGTTATAAAGCAGACGAAGCATATCTTGTCGGAGAAGGAAAAAAACCAATAGATGCATACCTCGACATTGAAAGCATTATTGAAATAGCCAAGCAGGCAGATGTTGATGCTATTCATCCTGGATACGGATTTTTATCTGAAAATATTGAATTTGCAAAACGCTGCGAAGAAGAAGGTATTATCTTTATCGGACCAAAATCAAGCCATCTTGACATGTTTGGTGATAAAGTAAAAGCGCGTACACAGGCGATCAATGCGGATATTCCGGTAATCCCGGGTACAGACGGTCCTGTTAATAGCCTTGAAGAAGTTGTGGAATTTGGCAAACAGTATGGATTCCCTATTATTATTAAAGCATCGCTCGGCGGTGGCGGACGAGGTATGAGGATTGTACAGAACATTGGGGAAGTACGTGAATCGTATGAGCGTGCAAAATCTGAAGCAAAAGCAGCGTTCGGAAACGACGAAGTATACGTGGAAAAATTCGTTCAAAATCCGAAGCATATTGAAGTACAGATTATCGGCGACGAAGAAGGAAACGTCGTTCATTTGTATGAACGGGACTGCTCTGTACAACGTCGTCATCAAAAAGTTGTGGAAGTTGCCCCAGCTGTATCAATTTCAGAAGACTTGCGTAACCGTGTTTGTGAAGCAGCTGTTAAGTTAATGAAAAAAGTAAGCTATTTAAATGCTGGAACAGTTGAGTTTTTAACAGCGGGCGAAGACTTCTACTTTATTGAGGTGAATCCGCGTATTCAGGTAGAACATACAATTACGGAATTGATTACAGGTATTGATATCGTTCAAACACAAATTTTAGTGGCAGAAGGTCATTCCCTGCATAGCGAAAAAGTAGCCATTCCGGTACAGGAAAACATTCGTACAATGGGTTATGCCATTCAGTCACGTGTTACGACGGAAGATCCTGAAAATGACTTCATGCCAGATACAGGACGCATTATGGCGTATCGTTCCGGCGGTGGTTTCGGTGTTCGGTTAGATGCCGGGAACAGTTTCCAGGGAGCTGTTATTACACCCTACTATGATTCATTACTTGTAAAAGTATCTACATTTGCGATGACATTTGAACAAGCAGCATCAAAAATGGTGCGCAATTTGCAGGAATTTCGTATTCGGGGTATTAAAACAAATATTCCGTTTCTTGAAAACGTCATGCGCCATGAAGATTTCATTGCGGGCAATTACAATACGTCATTTATTGATACAACCCCGGAACTTTTTATTTTTCCTAAAAAGAAAGACCGTGCAACAAAAATGCTTAACTACATTGGGACAGTCACAATCAACGGTGTCCCGGGTGTAGAACAGAAGAAAAAACCAGTCTTTGAAACACCGCGCATTCCAAAAGTGAAACTGTCTGAAAAACCAGCACGCGGCACGAAACAAATTTTGGATGAGCAAGGGGCAGAAGGTCTTGTCAATTGGGTAAAAGAAAAGAATGAAGTATTGCTTACCGATACGACATTCCGCGATGCCCATCAATCGCTTCTTGCTACACGTGTACGGACAAATGATTTAGCACATATTGCACCGGCGACAGCACGTTTACTTCCTGAACTATTCTCAATGGAAATGTGGGGCGGCGCAACATTTGATGTGGCGTATCGTTTCTTGAAAGAAGATCCATGGAAACGCCTTGAAACACTTCGTAAGCAAGTCCCGAATGTATTGTTTCAGATGCTTCTTCGCTCAGCGAATGCGGTCGGTTATAAAAATTATTCAGATAACGTCATTCGTGAATTTGTTCAGCAGTCAGCGGAATCAGGCGTTGATGTATTCCGTATTTTTGACAGCTTAAATTGGGTAAAAGGAATGGAACTTGCGATAGATTCTGTTCGCCAGTCAGGCAAAATTGCTGAAGCGGCTATTTGCTATACGGGTGACATTGATGATCCATCTCGCGCGAAATATAACGTCGAATATTACAAAAAAATGGCGAAAGAACTCGAAGCACAAGGTGCCCATATTCTTGGCATAAAAGATATGGCGGGCTTATTGAAGCCGCAAGCTGCTTACCGTCTTATTTCTGAATTAAAAGCGACCATTAATATTCCGATCCATCTTCATA
This sequence comes from Domibacillus sp. F004, assembly GCF_057814295.1. NCBI lineage: Bacteria > Bacillati > Bacillota > Bacilli > Caryophanales > Bacillaceae > Domibacillus > Domibacillus sp. F004. Next base: position 247,811 of record NZ_JBVATB010000003.1, on the reverse strand, counting down.
CACACGATACGAGCGGAAACGGTATTTACATGTATACGAAAGCGATTGAAGCAGGTGTCGATATTGTAGATACAGCACTTAGCTCGATGGCTGGTTTAACGTCGCAGCCAAGTGCAAACACGCTTCGCTATGCGCTGGAAGGAACAGATCGTGCACCGTCTATTAGCGTCGATGCGCTTGAAAAATTGTCTTCTTATTGGGAAGATGTACGTAAATACTACGCGCCATTTGAAAGCGGTATGCTCGCACCGCATACAGAGATTTATGAGCATGAAATGCCGGGCGGACAGTATAGTAATCTTCAGCAGCAAGCAAAAGGAGTCGGTCTTGGCGAACGCTGGGATGAAGTGAAAGATATGTACCGCCGTGTGAACTTAATGTTCGGTGATATTGTTAAAGTAACACCGTCCTCTAAAGTCGTTGGTGATATGGCTTTATTCATGGTGCAAAATGATTTAACAGAAGAAGAGGTTTTACTTCGAGGCGATAAAATTGACTTCCCAGACTCAGTAATTGAACTGTTTGAAGGCTATCTTGGCCAGCCAGTCGGCGGATTCCCTGAGGCGCTTCAAAACGTTATTCTGAAAGGTAAAGCACCGATTACAGTGCGTCCTGGAGAACTGCTCGCGGATGTTGACTTTGAAGCGTTGCGTGAAGAGTTAAAGAAAGAAATCAATGAAGACCCGACAGACCATGACGTCATTGCCTATGCACTGTATCCTAAAGTATTTACAGACTACGCAAAAGTCGTTGCTCAATTCGGTGATATATCGGTTTTAGACACACCTACGTTCCTTTATGGTATGCGTTTAGGCGAAGAAAAAGAAATCGAAATCGAAACAGGAAAAACGCTGATTGTGAAATTGATTTCAATCGGCCATCCGCAGGCAGATGGAACACGTGTCGTTAACTTTGAACTAAATGGTCAGCCGCGTGATGTAGTTATTAAAGATGAAAGCATTAAATCGGTTGTAAATGCAAAAGTAAAAGCCGATCCGAAAAATGAATGCCATATTGGTGCGACAATGCCAGGTACAGTTATTAAAGTTATCCTTGAAAAAGGAGATAAAGTAAAACGCGGTGATCATTTGATGATCACAGAAGCGATGAAGATGGAAACGACCGTGCAAGCTCCGTTTGATGGAACAGTCAAATCGGTATACGTTCAAAGCGGTGAAGCAATTGCTACTGGTGATTTACTGGTTGAACTTGAAAAATAAATGAAGGAAATCTGCCCCGAATAGTGGAAATGAAAAAGCCCTATTTGGGGCTTTTTTTGTTTTTACATAGAATTTATTGTAGAACATTGCTGATCAACACTATTGTTTAGCAGCATAGGCTTTATACAAAATTTATCTATAAATCGGTTTGACAGTTTCACAGCGAATAATCAGTACAAAAAAACGAGTATTTTTTGAATATTATGATTAATATTAACAAATCTGTGACATGTAGGCTATAATTGAAGGGGAAGAAGAGGATGTAAATATTTATAAAGGAGCGACATTTTATGCGAAATCCAACAATCGTTTCAGTTTGGCGCTATCCTGTAAAGTCCATGATGGGAGAAGAAATGAATGCGTGTGAGGTGACATTAAAAGGGTTGCTCGGGGACCGTGCCTATGCTTTGATGGATATGTCAACGGGAAAACTTGCTAACGCGAAAAACCCGCGTAAATGGCCAAACATGTTTGATTACCGGGCTTCATTCGTTGAACCGCCTACTGATCCTCATTCCATTACAGACATTCGGATTACCTTTCCTGATGGTTCTACAGGGGTCAGCACTGAAGAAAATCTAAATGATCGACTTTCAGTGGAGTTGAATCGCCCTGTTCATCTTGTCACGCCAACATCTAATGAAGTGCAGTTTGAGGAATATATTCCGGATATAGAGGAACTAAACAATCGTAATTCAGTCATTAGCTGTGCATCTCCACAAGGCACTTTTTTTGATGCAGCGATGGTTCACTTGCTTACGACCGCTACTATTGATCAGATGCGCAAGTTGAATCCGGAGAGCAGAATTGAAGTACGGCGTTTTCGTCCGAATCTCGTTGTGGATGTACCTGAAGATGAAGGCTTTATCGAAAACGAGTGGGTTGGCAAGACTCTTCGTATTGGTAAAGAAGTACGCCTGCAAATCGAGCAGCCAACAGTACGTTGCGTCATGACTACATTGCCTCAAGGTGATCTTCCTAAAGATACAAGCGTCTTAAAAACGGCTGTAAAGCGAAATAACGGTGGGATTGGCGTCTATGCTAAAGTCATTCAAGGCGGTCATATTCAGCGGGGAGATACAATTGAGTTTGAATAAGATGTTCTATAACAGAGCACAAAATAAATAAAACGAGCCTTTAAAATCATTCTTAAGGCTCGTTTTTGCGTTACTGGCTGTTTGTGTTGCTTCTGGAAATAAGTAAAATGAAGTAGCAGAGAAGCCCAAATAAACAAGAAATAAATAACGCATGTGCAAGTGCTATATATAAATTTAAATTTGTCCAAATAATAAATGCACCAGCAATTACTTGTAATAAAACGAGAACGAATGCGATGATCCAGCCCCAATATAACACGCGCTGCTGTTTGTAATACTTAACAGCAAGATAGGTGATATAGGCGATCCAAATAAAAATTAACCCTGCCGCTGCCCGATGCCCCATTTGAATCCATTGGTACATATTTGACGGAAGGAAAGAATTATTCCCGCAAAGCGGCCAGGAACCGCACACCATGCTTGCTTCTGTGTGGCGGACGAGTGCCCCCGTATAAACCACCATATAGCTATAAAGAGTGACACCAATTGTGTGCCATTTCATTCGATTATCAATGATGATATTCGACGCATCAAAACGCTTGTCTACTTCAAAAATAAGCAATGTTAATAAAAGAACAGACGCAAAAGAAATGAGCGATATACCGAAATGAAGCGCCAGAATGAAGTCGTTTTGTCCCCATAATACAGCAGCAGCACCGATCAATGCCTGCGCCAATAAAAAGAAGCAGGCAATTACTGCTAAAAATTTGGTTTCCCGTTTATCTCCAATTACACGCCATGAGCCAATTGAAAGAGCCAGAACAAGTAATCCGGCTGCTCCTGAGACAGCGCGATGAGAAAGTTCAATAATTGTTTCCAGGGTAATATTTTCCGGAATGATCTGTCCGTGGCAAAGCGGCCATTCATTACCGCAGCCAAGTCCGGAATCTGTTTTTGTCACAAGCGCACCGCCAATTAACACACCTAACATGACTAGAGTTGTTAGCACGCCGAGCCATTTAAGCCAACTCTGCATTAGATTCACCTTCTTCTGTATATGAACGTATCCGTACATGATCATACAGAGAAAGACGCAATTCTGCAACTAGCCTCTGCACATAATTAATATTATCTTATAAAAATGAAACAATGAAAACAGAACATATTCACGAGTCACAAATTCGACAAAATTAGTTCATCATCTGTTCACATAAAAAAGAATGGATATGATTTAATATGGAATATAGCATCCGTTGTTTGAAATGTTTTTAAATAATGTAGAAAAGTGCGGCTCTATCCTTTATAGTAGGAGGAAGAAGCTGTTGTACGAGAGAGGAGGAGAAAAATGTGTCGCGTGCCGCAACAACGATGGATAAAACGAATGTGCCTGAAACAACCGCAATGAAAGATTTTATGGCGCTCATAAAAATCGGCATCGTCAATTCTAATTTAATCACGGTTTTTACTGGTATGTGGCTCGCATTTGTAATGAATGATGTCCCGTTCCTGGCTAACCTTGACACGATGTTCTTTACACTGATTGGCTCGGCATTTATTATCGCCGGCTCGGCTAGTTTAAACAATTACATAGACAAGGACATTGATCCGCTTATGGAGCGGACGAAATCACGACCGACTGTGACAGGAAAAATCAGTTATTCCAAAGTATTGATTTTAGGACTTGCGCTTGTCACCATTGGATCAGCGCTTTTATTTTTGACAACATTCACAGCAGGTGTGATTGGCATTATCGGTATTTTAAGCTATGTCGTAATCTATTCTATGTGGTCAAAACGCCGTCATGTTAGCAATACGATAGTCGGAAGTGTATCAGGGGCTGTGCCTCCATTAATAGGATGGGCTGCCGTGGATCCGTCACTTGATGTGCTTGCATGGATGCTGTTTTTAATTATGTTCATCTGGCAGCCGCCGCATTTTTATGCGCTGGCGATGAAACGGAGCGAGGAATATGGAAAAGCGGGTATTCCAATGCTGCCGACAGTAAAAGGATTTGCTGTCACAAAGCGCCACATGTTTGTGTGGACGCTTCTGCTTCTGCCACTTCCGTTTTTTATGATGGACCTCGGTCTGGCGTTTTTCATTTTGGCTACGCTGTTAAATATAGGCTGGGTAACGCTTGCAATTACGGGGTTTAAAGCAAAAGACGATTTAAAATGGGCGAAAAATATGTTTATTTATTCGCTTCAATATTTAACAATTATGTTTGTTGCAATGGTCATTGTGACCGTTATTTAAATGAGGGAATTCTTTCTTTTAAGAAATCCATATATATGCACTGTTTTTAGAAATTTATAGGAAAGAGGGGTAGTAATAAGCTATGAAACAGAAGTTAACAAAATGGCGTCTTTTGACGGTTTTTGGCTTGCTGACGCTCGTTCTGTCTGGCTGTGGTGAACCATTTCTTTCAACGTTGATTCCAGCCGGAGAAGCGGGTCAAATTGCATATGATCTCATGCTCTTGAGTACTGTGATCATGGTCGGTGTCGTCATCGTTGTAACGATTATGTTTGCTGTCGCCATCATTAAATTCCGTCGTAAAAAAGGCGATGAATCCATCCCGAAACAAGTGGAAGGAAGCCATGTGTTAGAGATTGTCTGGACGGTTATTCCGATTCTCTTACTCATCATTCTTACGATTCCAACCGTTATCACTACGTTTGAACTTGCGGATACAAAAGCGATGGATAAAAAGAATGAAGATGGTACAACCGATGCTCTCGTTATAAATGTTCGCGCGAGTCTTTACTGGTGGGAATTTGAGTATCCGAATCAAAAAATCATTACGAGTCAGGACCTTGTCGTTCCAACGGATCAAAGAGTGTATTTTAATATAAAAGCATCAGATGTTAAACATTCATTCTGGATTCCGGCTGCGGGCGGGAAAATTGATGCGAACACGGAAAATGTCAATAAAATGTGGCTTGAATTTGATAATCAAAAAGCAGCAGAAGCGGATAATCTTTTCTATGGAAAATGCGCCGAACTTTGCGGACCGTCTCATGCATTGATGGACTTTAAAGTACGTGCCATTCCACAAGATGAGTTTGACCAATGGGCAACAGCGATGCAAGCAGTTGATGCAAAAGCTGTACCAGAAGATCCACAAGCTGCTGCAGGACAGGAAATATTTAACCAAAAATGCTTAAGCTGTCACGCTGTATCACCAGCGGATACACGTCCGGAAGCAGCACGTATGGCACCGAACCTTGGAAACTTTGGTGACCGTGAACTTGTTGCAGGTGTTTTAGAGCATAACGAAGAAGAATTGAAAAACTGGATTGCTGATCCAGAAGCTTATAAACCAGGCAACAAAATGACAGGCACATATGGCGAATTGGATGATCAAGAACTTGATCAACTGGCAACGTATTTGATGGGTCTGAAAGTAGAACAATAATTACTGAAACATCATAAAGGAGGTAAAACCGTTGAGTACCATTGCACACACGCAAAAACGGGGATTTGCCGGTACAGTTTGGGATTACTTAACAACAGTTGACCATAAAAAAATCGCTATTCTCTATTTACTAGCCGGGGGTCTTTTCTTCCTAATCGGTGGTATTGAAGCGATGATGATTCGTATTCAGCTGGCTGTACCAAACAATGATTTTGTCAGTGCCGGTCTTTTTAATGAAATTATTACCATGCACGGTACGACGATGATTTTCTTGGCAGCAATGCCGCTGTTATTAGGTTTTATGAATGCGGTTATGCCGCTTCAAATCGGTGCACGCGACGTTGCGTTCCCATTTGTTAATGCTTTAGGATTCTGGCTGTTCTTTTTCGGCGGCGTATTCTTGAACCTTTCATGGTTCTTGGGAGGTGCGCCGGATGCAGGATGGACATCTTACGCATCACTTTCACTAGCATCAGAAGGGCACGGAATTGACTTTTACGTGCTCGGGCTGCAAATTTCCGGTTTCGGTACATTGATGGGGGGAATTAACTTTCTCGTTACAATTATCAATATGCGCGCACCGGGCATGACATACATGAGAATGCCGCTCTTCACATGGACAACATTTGTCGCATCAGCGCTTATTCTATTTGCATTCCCGCCACTTACTGTAGGTTTGTTCATGATGTTATTTGATCGTATGTTCGGAGCAGGCTTCTTTGATGCAGCTATGGGTGGTAATACAGTTATCTGGGAGCACTTATTCTGGATTTTCGGTCACCCGGAAGTATACATTCTTATTTTACCGGCGTTCGGTATTTTCTCTGAAGTAATCCCAACGTTCTCTAGAAAACGTTTGTTCGGATACTCTTCAATGGTATTCGCGACTGTGTTAATCGGGTTCCTTGGCTTCATGGTATGGGCTCACCATATGTTTACAACTGGTTTAGGTCCGATTGCCAATGCGATTTTCGCAGTAGCAACAATGGCGATCGCTGTTCCAACTGGTATTAAAATCTTTAACTGGATTTTAACAATGTGGGGTGGAAGCATTCAATTTACAGTGCCGATGCTTTATGCAATTGCATTTATCCCATCATTCGTTATGGGTGGTGTAACAGGGGTTATGCAGGCTGCTGCTCCTGCTGATTACCAGTTCCATGACAGTTACTTTATCGTAGCTCACTTCCACTACGTTATCGTTGGTGGCGTTGTATTTGGATTATTAGCAGGTGTTCACTTCTACTGGCCGCTTATGTTTGGCACAATGTTGAGTGAAAAATTAGGAAAAGTAACATTTGCATTCTTCCTTATCGGTTTCCATCTAACATTCTTTATCCAGCATTTCCTTGGACTTATGGGGATGCCACGCCGGGTTTGGACATTCTTACCGGGGCAAGGATTAGAAACTGGAAACTTAATTAGTTCGATCGGTGCCGCGTTTATGTTTGTCGGTGTCGTTGTATTGTTACTTAATGTCGTCGTGACACAAGTGAAAAAGGTGAAAGTTGGAACGGATCCTTGGAAAGATGGACGCACACTTGAGTGGGCACTTCCATCACCGACACCATTCTACAACTTTAAGCAGCTTCCACTTGTACGTGGTTTAGATCCATTCTGGATTGAAAAAATGGAAGGCAAAACAGAAATGACACCGGCAGAACCAATTGGTGACATTCATATGCCGAACAATTCATTTACACCGTTCATGATTTCACTAGGTTTATTCATTGCAGCTTTTGGTGCGATGTATCAAGTGGATGACAAAGAATGGGCAATTCCAGTATTAATTATCGGTCTGGCTGTAGCATTTGCTTCAATGCTTTACCGTTCAATTAAAGATGACCACGGTTTTCACATTCATAAAGAAGATCTTCTTGATGATGCTGATAAGGGAGGGACACGATAATGGCAGCTGAAGAAAAATTCACACCGCAGACGTGGCCTGGATCACCTGAACAGGCAACTCTAGAAGGCAAAAATAAGTTTTTAGGTTTCTGGCTTTTCCTTGGCGGCGAGACGGTATTATTTGCCTCTCTTTTCGCCACGTATCTGGCGTTAAAAGATAGTGTACCAAGCCCAGATCATGCACTTGCGAAAGATTTATTTGAACTTCCGCTCGTGTTCTTGATGACGATGCTTCTTTTAACCAGTTCATTAACATCTGTTTTCGCGATGTATCATATGAAGAACTATAACTTCAAAAAAATGCAGACATGGTTGTTCATTACGGTTGTACTTGGTCTTGGATTCCTTGGATGCGAAATTTATGAGTTCAATCATTATGTTCACGAATATGAACATACATTTACAAGCAGTGCATTCGGTTCAGCGTTTTACACGCTCGTCGGCTTCCACGGAGGGCACGTTACGTTCGGCCTTTTATGGATTATTGCTCTTATGGTCCGCAATGCGAAGCGCGGATTGAACCTTTATAATGCACCGAAGTTTTACCTAGCAAGCCTTTACTGGCATTTCATTGATGTTGTGTGGGTATTTATCTTTACGGTCGTATACTTAATGGGAATGGTGGGATAACGGATGGCGAATTTACAATCGAATTCAAATGATCCTAAAGTTAACTACGAATACCGCCGTAAGAAAAGTGCAGAAGAAATGAAAATGCAGGTCGTGACATTCACGATGATGATTTTCTTTACGGTTATCGCATTTGCAGCTGTTGGAGCAGGATTTTCTAAATGGTTTATCATTCCATTTGTATTGCTTCTTGCAATCGTACAGGTTATATTCCAGCTTTATTACTTCATGCACATGAGTCATAAAGGTCACGAGGCACCTCAATTATTTATGTATTCTGGTATTCTCGTCGGGTTCTTGACGGTACTTGCCTTTGTGACAATTGTCTGGTGGTAAGAAAGGAAAGTGTTTCCCTTTTTTAAGGGAAACACTTTTTTTCTGTCATGAACTTGTCAATACATAGCGTTGTATGAAGCTTTTTAGCAAGTTATAATGGATAGAGCATCAAAAAAACATTGAGGTGATAGAAGAATGATGCCTATAGGAATATTTGGCTTTCAGGCTCTATGGAGTCCTTTATTTATTGTCGTGCTTTTGTTTTTAACCGTTCTTTTTTTCCTAATTACGGTGAAGTGGAGAAAAGACTTTAGCATTAGTGAACCGTTGACAAAAAGACAAGCGATCCTTTTTTTAACAGCCATGGTGATCTTGTATGCAATGAAAGGTTCTCCAATCGATTTGATGGGTCACATTATGATGACATATCACATGATTCAGATGGCAATTTTATATCTTGTTATTCCGCCGTTGCTTATTAAAGCAATTCCTTGGTGGGTATGGAAAGCAACAATTGAGCTGCCGGTTATACGTAAGATATTTTCGTTTGCAACGCGCCCGCTCGTTGCGTTAATACTCTTTAATGGTTTATTCTCGTTCTATCATATTCCGCTTATTTTTGATTTCATTAAAATGAGCAATACACTTCATAGTATATACACCCTTATTCTGTTCTTTCTTGCCATTTTCATGTGGTGGCCGCTCGTAAATGAACAGAAGGAAGGGAAAACTTTACACGGTTTGAAAAAAGTAGGATACATTTTTGCAGATGGTATACTGCTCACACCGGCATGTGCCCTCATTATTTTTGCTTCAGCACCGCTTTATGCAACTTATTCAGACGCTTCTGTCTGGTTAAAAGCGATGGAATTGTGTGTGCCTGTTGACACGCTGGCTGGCCTTAATTTAAGCGGTCCGGAATTGTTTTCAAATATGCCGGTTGTTGAAGATCAGCAACTTGGTGGTGTGATTATGAAAATTATCCAAGAAATCGTATACGGTGTAGTATTAGCGCAAGTGTTTTTTGAATGGTTTCGTAAAGAGAACGATCAAGCAGATGAAATTACTAAAGCCGCTTTAGCACGCCACGATAAATCAATGTCTTAAATCAATGGCTTATATTAAACGCTCATTTTGATCAAACGATTTCTGGTTCCTTTCATTCGAAATGATGGTTCTAGGAACTTCTTTTGACCTAGCTAAACGGGAGCCCTAAATTAAGCGAGTTCTATACAGAGCCACGTAGAAAAAGAAACGTTGGGACCTTGTTCCCTTCGTTTCATTAATAATGAAAGAGAGGAATGTTCATGTCATTACCGATTTTGCCTACAATCAGCACGCTCTTTATTGCGCTTAGCGCCATTACTGTTGCAATTGGCTGGGCACAAATTAAACAGAGAAAAGTGGAACAGCATAAAAAAACAATGCTACTTGCTGGTGTTTTCGCGCTTACTTTTTTTATTATTTACATAAGCAGAACCTTATTTATCGGAAACACCGCATTTGGAGGACCGGACGATATTAAAAAGTATTATACGATCTTTCTTATATTTCACATTTGTCTCGCGACGACTGGAGCGGTGTTCGGTATTGTCTCTATAGTGAGTGGATTAAAGAACAGTTTAATTCGTCACCGCAAAGTGGGTCCTTATACAAGTGTTATTTGGTTTTTTACAGCGATTACGGGTATAGCCGTTTATCTTCTATTGTATGTTTTTTACACAGGAGGCCCGACAACCTCCGTGTTTAAAGCGATTCTTGGCTCATAAAAAAAGCTTTCCTCTTTTTTAAAGAGGAAAGCTTTTTTTAACCAACGTAATGAAGCGTCTCGGCTTTAATATCAGCAAGCAGTTTTTCACAAGTTTTGACAAGTGATTCTGGATAATATTCATCATCACCATATTCCACACCATGTGGATAGTAATGTTTACCAAGCATTGGCGTCAATAATTCAATAAGAGAATCATCTGCACCAACATCGCCTTGTACGGCGAAGCCAAATACACGTAAGTAATAAACGCCTTCTTTTAGTTCAAATTTGCGATCGTATGTAACTCGCTCATAGTCCCATTGACCGGCGAGCACCATTCCATGCTCTTCCATAATATAAGTAAGGCGGTTTAAATCAATTTGGGTTTTTTCTAAACCAGTATTTTCAAATTTCATGAAAAAAGTTCCCTCCTGCATTTCCGTCATGTTTTTTGCTACCTCTTCCATAATAGTCGAAATTACGCATTCATGCAATGTGCTTCATTTGATTGTCTATGACAATTTTGAAAAGATTAGATAGAAAGTTTTTTAAAATCAGAATCTGGAATAATGATATACTGAGAAAGAGATATTGGTGTACGGGTTTACAAAGGAGGAGATTTTCTGCGTTCTGTTTTTAAAATTTTAATTATTATTTTGGTTATTATGCTTGCAGGCATTTATACAGATAAATCGATGAATGAGGGAAAAGAGGAAGCAACACCGGTGCCGCCGCCTGTTAGTAGCGGTCAAGTAGAACCGGCAAAAGAAATAGAAACGGAAAAAACACCAGAATCAGGCGCTGGTTCCTTTATTGGAAAGCCCGCAGAGACATTATTAACTTTATATGGACAGCCTGTTCGGAAAGAACCATCTGCCTATGGATATGACTGGTGGGTATATCATACAGGCAATGCGTATTTTCTTGCAGGGGTAGAAAACAACCGGATTGTAACAATCTATGCAACAGGCAACATGGATACCGAGCCTTTTACACTCGGTATTTCATCGAGTGAAATTTTCCGCTCACGTTACCCTGAAACGGAGATTATTGTCAATGCGAATGACAGTTACTATCGGTTTGAACTATCTGAAGAGGATTTAAATCTCCGTCCAATTATACCGATTGGAAATTTTTATGCTCAACTGTATATTGACCAGTTTTCAGGAACTCTTTCTGCCGTTCGTTTTATGACGAAGGATGTGTTATTAAAAATGAAGCCATATGAATTAGTATATCAAGGGACTTTGCCTGAAGCGCCGTCACCGGGGCGCTCGGAATGGGTTCATATTGAGAGAGGAAGTGAGCAGCAAATATATGAAATTACAAATGTGATGAGAAGCCGGTTTGGTTTATCCACTCTTGAATGGAATACTGCAGTTGCAGCTGTAGCTAAAAGTCATAGCAAAGACATGTTTTCGACAGGTTATTTCGATCATGAATCACCGCAATTTGGCAGTTTGGAAGATCGACTTAAGCGTGCGGATGTTACGTATACTACCGCTGGTGAAAATATTGCAGCAAATTATGTAGACGCTGCTGCAGCGGTAGAAGGGTGGCTTAATTCAAAGGAGCACAGGGAGATTATGCTTAGTGAATCGATCTCTACACTAGGTGCTGGCGCTTATCGGAAACATTACACACAAAATTTCACCGAAGAGTAAAGTTATATGGTAAAATAAGTCGATGGAGGTGCATTTCATGATTGCGACAACGATGGAACTCATCAACGCAGCGGATGCAGCAGATGAACTTGGAGTGATGATTCTCCAGTCTGAAACGGCAATTAAATACCGCGACTGTTATAAAACACTTTATAAAAACGAATCGGTGAAACGAAAAATTTTCGCGTTCAGCCGATTAAAAGATCAGTATGAAGATGTGCAGCGGTTTGGCCGCTACCATCCTGATTATAAAAAGATTATGATGGAAACACGCCAGGCAAAGCGTGAAATGGATCTGGATGAACATGTTGCCGCATTTAGACAGGCGGAGACAGAACTTCAGCAGCTACTTGACGATGTCAGTTTGCTTATTGCCCGTTCTGTGTCTGATCAGGTGAAAGTGCCCGGTGCAGGTTCTGTGTTCTCAAGCGCTTGTGGGAGTTGTGGAAGCAACGAAAGTGGCGGTTCTTGCGGATGCTCCGCATAATAGCGTAGCCCCATTAGCGGGGATTGTATGACTCTTTAACGCAAGATAAAAAATATAGGGCCGGAGGGCGAAATATGTTAACGGAACGACAGGCGTTAATTGTATGGCTTCATTCACTTAAGCCGGCTAAATCATTACGTAAGTATGGAAATGTTCATTACGTATCAAAAAAAATGAAATATGTCGTGCTGTACTGTGATCAGCTGGAGATAGCTGCACTTGCAGAAAAACTTGATACATTTTCATTTGTGAAAAAAGTGGAATTTTCAGAGAAACCATTTTTAAAAGTAGACTATGAAAATTCTCGGCCTGATAAAGCGAAAGAATATGATTATAAAATTGGGGTTTAAAAAAGAGGATCTGTCTCCATGACAGATCCTCTTTTTTATTGGAGCGGCGGAATGTGACGATTGAGCCGCAAAATACCAATAAGGTATTGATAGTAGAGCACTGTTTCTGCAAAAGCAGTAGACGGTTTGACGTCCAGCTCGATGACATTTTTATGAAGTGAATGTGCTGTTTCTTCAAAAAGCCGGTATCGCTCATTTGACTTTTCATGTGGATAGGGAATGCCTTCCCGGCATATGTATATTGGTTGGAAGTCGCCCGGTATAGTGGGCATTAGAACAACGGCACATGAAGTTATACGCCGTTTATCTACTTTTGAATGCAGCGCGAGAAAATGCTGGACGCGCTGTTCAGCTCTTTTTGCTACATCAATCAGTTCATACAAATCAGAATACCCTTCTCCAAGTTCAATGAATCGTTGAATCAATGTCAAAGCCTCCCTTCTTTTCACATCTATCGTACCGCTTCTCTAGTTAATAAACAATAATTGTTCACGTGATTATAATAAATTACATCTTTAAAAAAGCGAAAGATTTGTTATGATGAAAGTGAATCATTATCCTACAGGAGGCAGACAAATAGATGAAAAAAGTCTTGGTATTTAGTTTGTTGCTGTTTATTGTCTCCGGGGTATTATTAACAATGCAATGGATTGGCTATGAAAAAATATCAAAAGCATCTGAAAGGATTATTTCTCAACAAGAAATTGAACTTGATGTAAAAAAAGACCGTTTTGAGATAAGCCAGACGATCAAGTTATTGCCTGAAAATGAAAAAATGGTTTTTAAACTCCCGGCGGATGCAGATAAAGTATCATGTTCAAAGGGAGATATATGCGAAATTGGAGGTCAAACGGGTATCGCTGATGTGAATGGAGCAAGCCTGACGATTTATTACCAATTGCCGGCTCCTCATATAACGGATTCTTTTTCGCTGGATAACTGGTACGCTACGTTCTCTGATGTCAAAATGTCGGCAACAACGGTCATAATAACAGATTATACGAAGCGGGGTGGGGAATGGATATCGTCTCTTGAACAGACTGCTGCGAAACAAATGTCGATTATTGACTTTTATTCATTTCAAGGAAAATCTGGACAAGCTCCTTTATACTGGCAGAAATTGCCGCTCGTAAAAAGTGTACTTTCACCGATTTTGACTGTGTATAATGTTGAGCATATTCCATCCACTGCGCTTTCATTTTCCATCCCACTTGAAGAAGATAAAATAGCTCCGCAAACGGTTGTCATTGCGCCAAATGCAAAACCAGCAAAATTAAGCGGGTTAACGCTCATTCAAAGCATAGAGGAATTGAAGAGTGTTCAAAATCAGATTATTCATGATTACGTATCCCAATCCTTCATTTTACCAGAAAGTGAAAAATGGATGGCTTCTTTTATAGCGGTCACTTTATATGATATACAGCCTGTTTTTTTAAAAGCAGCTGTCATGAAAGAAGAAATTGCGGCTCAATTGACCGAAATGGAACAGGCTCAATGGCAGGGAAAATTAAAGCGCCTAAGAGGAAAAACGGTGACAATACAGAAGCTGGATGACTTACTCGGATCGGTTAAAGGAGAAGAAACACAGTTTTTTACTACTAATAAAAAAAGGGACACCGCCACCATGCCGCTTCTCTTTTTTGATGGCCGGCCGGTGACGATTGAAGGAAAAAAAACGGCTTTTCGCATGACAAAAAGAGAAGGAATTCTTTATGTGCCATTGAGAGAAGCAGCCGAATCACTCGGATTTATGATTCAAGAGCTATCCGCAGGCCGGGAATGGGTGATGAAAAAAGAATTTGAGACGTATCACTTTTATTTAAATGAAAACCGAGTCTCATATAACGATCGTCATTATGTGCTGTACGATACAGCATTTCAAAATATAAACGGAATCATGCATGTCGATAAAGTGTGGTTTCAAAAAATCTTTCTTATAGAAGTTCAGGAAAAGGCGGAAAAAATTGATTTGCTGCCTTATGAATTGTAAAGAAACCTTGCCAATCGTGTAAAAGGTTTCTTTTTTATGTTGTAGATTCGACAGTTTGTTTGTGATACCATAAACGGAGAAAAATGAATGGCAGGTTGAATAGAATGAGGATTATCTCTGGAATAAAAAAAGGACATCCGCTAAAAGCAGTCCCAGGTAAAGATACAAGGCCGACGACAGATAAAGTAAAAGAATCGATTTTTAATATGATTGGTCCTTATTTTGAAGGCGGTATCGCACTTGATTTATTTGCAGGTTCTGGCGGGCTTGGCATAGAAGCACTAAGCCGGGGAGTTGATCAAGTTATTTTTGTTGACCGCGATATGAAAGCGATTCAAACGGTAAAAGAAAATCTACGGTCTACTGGCTTTACAGAGGCAGCGGAAGTATACCGGAATGAGGCAGAGCGTGCATTAAAAGCACTTGTTAAGAGAGGCATCGTCTTTGACAGTATCTTTCTTGATCCACCTTACAAAAAGCAGAAGCTTGAGTCGATGCTTCAGTTTATTGGCCAGCAGTCATTGCTTTCAATAGATGGAGTTATTATGTGTGAACATGGCTCAGACGTCCAACTGCCAAATGTGGCAGGACCATTTAAACGTGTAAGGTTTGAAACGTATGGAGTCATTTCCATATCTATTTATTATTGGACGAATGGCAGGGAGGAATAATAATGGCTAGTATAGCAGTCTGTCCGGGCAGCTTTGATCCGATTACGAACGGGCATCTTGATATTATTCAGCGCGGAGCGAAAGTATTTGATAAAGTATATGTTGTTGTATTGAGTAATTCGTCGAAACAGCCGCTTTTCTCAACCGAAGAACGTGCGGAGTTAATACGAAAAGTGACGGCGCATATACCGAATGTTGAAGTGGACTACTATCAAGGTCTGCTTGTTGATTATGCAAAAGAAGTAAAAGCGAATGCGATTTTGCGTGGATTACGTGCCGTATCTGATTTTGAATATGAAATGCAGATCACGTCCATGAACCGCGTTTTAAATGATCAATTGGAGACATTCTTTATGATGACAAACAGCCAGTATTCTTTTTTAAGCTCCAGTATTGTGAAAGAAGTGGCGAAATATGGCGCGAAAGTTTCGGAGCTAGTGCCAAAAGAAGTTGAAGCGGCATTAAATCAAAAACGGCTTGCAGGACTGAACGAATAAGGACAGCTGGTACGAAAGAAATCAATTTCTTTTGCGCCGGCTGTTTTTATATTGAATAAAGAGCAAAATAGAAGCAATGGTCATCCACAAAACGGTTACGCTTATCCCGTTTTCAGGCGGAATCATCGAAACAGAAACAGGTGAATCGGCCAGCTTGAAGGAAGTTAGTAGAAATGTGATCAGTACAGCGTATATGCTGTGCAGTACACGCGCAGCAAGAAAAGGAGCATAACGAATATCTGTTTTACTGATAATAGCGGCCACCTGAGCATGAACACTGAAGCCGCTAAAAGCTAAAATAAAGCTGATTATCATGAGTAGGCCAGCAGGATCACCATTCATTTCAGCGGCCTGTTTTGTGCCAGCAGTGAGTTCAATCAATCCAGATAAAATCGGTGCAGCCATATCCGTATTCAGGCCTACCTTTGAAAAGAGAAAGGAAAAAACAGAAAAAAAACCATTCATTTTTAATAATTCAGTTATAACTGAAAAAAAGATAATAAATCCGCCGACGAGCATCAGTGTCTGAACGGAGGAAATGACTGCATCAGCAATTAGAGTACCAAATGGCCGTCCGTCCTGTCTGCGTGACATTACAAAGGATTGAATAGCACCTGCTGAGACAGAATGTGAAATGGGTTCCTGTTGTCCATAAAAGCGCATTGTAATACCGACGAAAAAAGCTCCGCTGTAATGGGCTGCAGCAAGTAAAAACCCACTGTCCGGGTCGTGAAGAAAGCCGCTTGCAACAGCACCTAAAATAAACAGAGGATTGGATGAGTGGGCAAAGGCAACAAGACGCTCTGCTTCAATTTGCGTAATGGCATTGTCGTTTCGAAGCCGTGCTGCGAGCCGTGCTCCCGTTGGAAAACCGGAAGCGAGTGAGAGAATCCAGGCAACACCGGCAGGTCCGGGAAGACGAAAAAGAACGCGCATGATGTTTTCTGAAAGTGCACCGAAAAAAGCAACGACGCCGAGACCGAGAAGCAGTTCTGTTAAGATGAAAAAAGGGAGGAGAGACGGGAAGACCGTTTTCCACCACATGTCCATACCTTTTCGGGCTGCATATACCCCCGTTTCGGGAAAAAAAAGAAGTGCAGCTGTTAACACTGTCATAAAGACAGCGGCGATAACCGTTTTCCATGGAATATCGTTCATTTAAAAGCCTCCCAAGCATGAATACAGTTTTCTTGTATTATTTTTTGTACAATAAAAAATAGCTTGTACGAAAGGATATGCCGCGTACAGAAGAATAGAATGGATGTAAGACGACAGGAGGTGTTTTCATGGTTGCTGAACCGAAAATTGGCCTTGCACTCGGATCGGGAGGAGCACGTGGATTTGCTCACGTTGGCGTCTTAAAAGTGTTTCAGGAAGAAAATATTCCCATTCATATCATTTCGGGAAGCAGTATGGGTGCTCTTGTTGGCGCATTATACGGAACCGGGCATAGTATGGATATGCTGTACAAATTATCATCTGCTTTTCAACGCAAATTCTTTCTTGACTGGACTGTGCCGAAAATGGGTTTTATTGCAGGACGCAAACTAAAAGACTTTATCCACCTCTTTACACATGGGAAACGAATCGAAGAGTTAAATGTGCAACTGGCGATTATTGCGACCGATATACAGGCGGCAGAAAAAGTCGTATTTACAGAAGGACCGATTGCGGAAGCGGTGCGGGCAAGTATTGCGATACCAGGCATTTTAGTTCCGGAGAAAGTGAATGGACGGCTGCTCGTGGATGGCGGTGTAATTGACCGCGTGCCAGTGTCAGTAGCGAAAGAAATGGGCGCAGATATTGTCATTGGGGTCGATGTTACATCTGTAAAGAAAAATGCTGAAATAACTACCATTTTTGATGTTATTATGCAAAGTATTGATATTTTACAGCTTGAAATTATTGAGAGCAGGAAGATGGCGTCGGATGTGATGATCCGGCCGGCTATCGATTCATACAATTCACGCGCGTTTACACACACTATAGATATTATTGCGGCAGGAGAACGGGCAGCACGTGAACAAATCGATCTGATTAAACAGCTGATTTCGGAATGGAAGGACGAACAAATGTGAAGAATAAACGAATAGCGATCATTTATATTTTATTACTTGCTATTATTGCAGCTGCCTTTATTCCGCTCCCTTTTTACGTAACAAGGCCGGGTGATGCGCATGAGCTTGATCCTATTGTTTACGTTGATGGCGGCGATCAAGGTGATACCGGTACGTTAATGTTGACGACAATTAGTATGGGGAGAGCGAATATTTACTCCTATATATGGACAAAATTTCGTGAATATGAAAAAATTTTATCAAAAGAAGAAGTACGTTATCCACATGAATCGGATGAGGAATACAATGTAAGACAATATTATTTAATGAATACGTCTCAACAAAATGCGATTACGGTAGCGTTTGACGAAGCTGAAAAAACGTATGATTGGACGTATAACGGCATTTTTGTACTCGGCGTATTTCCAGGCATGCCGGCAGAAAAAGTGCTTGAAGCAGGCGACCGAATTACAGCAATTGATGGGAAAAGATTGAAAGAATCAAAAGAAATGACTGATTATGTACAGTCAAAACAACCGGGTGAGAAAGTAATGTTGACGTATGAGCGGGATAAGGAAGAAAAGGAAATGGAAATTGAATTAAGGGCATTTCCAGAGTTGGATGGAAAATCAGGAATGGGCATTAGTTTGGCGGATGACCGGACATTGAAAAGTGATCCGAAAGTAACACTTAAAGCAGAAGAGATTGGCGGACCATCTGCGGGACTTATGTTCAGTTTGGAAATTTATGATCAGCTTGTTTCAGAAGATATTGCTGCAGGGCTTCGAGTGGCAGGCACGGGGACAATCGCAAAGGATGGAACAGTTGGGCGGATTGGGGGAATCGATCAAAAAGTCGTTGCAGCTGATCGGTCTGGTGCTGAAATCTTTTTTGCTCCGGATGATCCGTTGCCAGAACAAGCAGAGGATTTGCAGACGAATTACGAGCAGGCAAAAAAAACAGCTGAAGATATAAAGACCGATATGAAAATTATACCGGTCCAAACATTTTCAGACGCTGTTAACTATTTGGCTAATATTACTGCATCAAAGTAAAACAGGAGATAAAGAAAATTCATGATCTAAAAGCTGTTCTATGTAATGAGCAGGTGCAGTCGGAACGGCAGCGTAAACACGCGATGCTTTAATATCGAGTGAAAGCAAATCTACGTCGGCTGCTGTTCTCGACAGAAAGGGCACGGCTATCTCTTTTTTGATCGTATGAATGTAGCTGCGGCCTTTTTGTGTCATCCCTAGCAGGCGTATAAAGGAAATGTGTGCAGCCGCATCGTTCATTTCTTTTTTTGTCGTATTTGTTAATACGTGTGTTATCATGCGCTGAATTCTGGTCCATGTATACCGCTTCGTTTTTACCCGTTCCATAAACGAGAGGAATGTATCACTTTTTAAAGCGGCGTCAATGAGCCGTGGACCGATGCCCTCTTCAATTTCATAAATCGCATTTAGGTCATCTAAATGAATAGACAAAAAACGATAACGTAGAAGCGGCCAGTACATTTCCCATGAATGAATCAACCCATGTTGCCTATGATCTGTTAAAATAGATAGGACGGAATGAGGTAAAAAATGATCAACCTGTTTTTGGCTAAATAATAAATTTCGGATCGCGGTTGCGCTTGCAATATGTCCAGATGCCTGTTTATCATGATAATCGGAACCTTGCCGCAAAACAGTAAGTGGCTGCATAGGATGATTCAGTTCATTGTTCGCTGTTACATAATGAAAACCGAGAATATTGTTTGGTCTGGATAAATCCAGAGGCAAAGGCTGATTACGAAAAACCGCTTCTCTTGCCTTCGTTTGGGCCGCGGGATAACTGTTTCCTTCTTTTAAACTAGCTCGAATACAATCATTCAGTGCCTCTCTGTTCTCAGAGAGACGGGCTGCAGTTTGAAGGAATGGATCTATCTGGCCGTTCTCACTGCCAAAACAAAATGATCGGCATTTCATATGATCAAGGATCTGAATGGCACCGGCAGCAAATGTTTCCGCTTTTTGTGTAGAAAAAGCGTAGGGCAGCTCGACAACGATGTCGACACCGTTGGAAAGAGCCATCTTCGTTCTCGTCCATTTATCGACAAGTGCCGGTTCACCACGCTGTAAAAAAGATCCGCTCATTACTGCAATGATGACATCTGATTTTGCTTTTCGTTTCGTTTCGTTCACATGGTACAAATGTCCGTTATGAAATGGGTTATATTCAACAACAATACCAGCTGCGTTCATAGGAAAATTCCTTTCTTTATCAGAATGTATCTTCATTTTCAAAGATGATGAAAAAAAAGTCAAACGGGCATTTCACTGTAAAGAAAATATATTGACAAACTATCAGGAGAGGGCTATAATTACTTTTGTTGCCTTGAGGTGATTAAATGAAATGGTCAATAATACAACTGCAAAAATACCGCGAACGCGGTCTTGAAATCGATGAAATGGTCGATTTAACCGAATTAACAACGCTTGACAATGATATTCGTCGGATCTCACCTGTTCATGTAACAGGACGTATGGATATCAGGCATGACCAAGTTGTTTTCAATTTGAAAGCGACAGGGGAAATGATTGTCCCTTGTTCACGAACTCTTGTTGACGTACGATACCCATTGGACATTGCTCTTACTGAAAGGTTTCTATTAAAACCTGAAGAAGGCGAGTTCTATGAAACAGATGATGTCCATTTACCGGAAGGAAATGTCATTGACTTCCGTCCGATTTTAGAAGAAGCTGTCATTTTGGAAGTACCGTTGCAAATATTTAGTGAAGAAGCAGACAAGCATGTTATGCCATCAGGAAAAGATTGGAACTTTTATGAAAAAGAAGAAGAGCTTCCTGAAAAAGAGAAGCCGGCGGTTGATCCGCGTCTGGCGGGGCTTCAAAACTTCTTTACATCTGATGAAGAGTAATTGAGAAGTACAGCTATTCTGGCTTCATATAGTTTTTATTCCTTTAAGGAGGTGTATATCACATGGCAGTACCTTTTAGAAGAACATCCACTACACGCAAAAACAAACGCCGTACGCATTTTAAATTGCAAGTGCCCGGTATGGTTTCTTGCCCGAACTGTGGTGAAATGAAACTTGCGCACCGCGTATGCAAAGAGTGCGGAACATATAAAGGTAAAGAAGTTGTTAACAAATAAGACTTTTCTATTCTTTCAAAAAAGGCAGAGAGACCATGGCTCTCTGCCTTTTTTGTACTTGTTTCTTGAATTTTGAAAGCGCTGCAATGAATGAAAGGAGGCTTCTTTTGATGGATTATACAGTAGAACTGGATGAACAGAGCGGCATCTTATTATTTACGATTAAGCGGGAAGAAAAAAGAAATGCGATCAATTATGCAGTGATGGACGGTTTAAAAGCAGTAGTCGAGCGGGCAAAGAAAGAGGATGTACGAATACTTGCTGTTACTGGCGAAGGAGAACAAGCCTTTTGTTCTGGAGGAGACCTATCCATTTTTCATGCACTCCGTACAGAAAAAGAAGCCTATAATATGTTATCGAAAATGGGGGATGTTTTATATACACTGGCAACATTACCGAAGCCAACAGTTGCCCTATTAAATGGCTCAGCAGTAGGCGGTGGATGTGAAATCGCAGCAGCATGTGACTATCGTATTGCCCGTACAGGTGTAAAAATCGGGTTTATTCAAGGGAGTATGGCTATAACAACCGGCTGGGGAGGAGGATCACTTTTACTGGAACGGATCGAACCTCAATATGCATTTAAAATGCTTTCAGAATCGGCTGTTTTCCAAGCGGAGCAACTGAAGCAGCTTGGTTTTGTCGACCGGATAAGCGAGCAGGCTGGCCTGTCAGAAGCAAAAACTTTTTTCAAAAAGGAACAGAGGATAGCGGGCTCAGTTCTAACCGCGTATAAAAAAATGCTGATTGCCAAATGGGAAGCAAGTAATTTGCAGCATCGTATGAACATGGAAATAAAAGAATGTGCAATTTTATGGGAACAGCTTGCTCATCAAGAAGCGATGGCATCATTTCTTTCAAAAGAGAAGCGATAAAAAAGCAAGCTGTCTGAAATGAAGACAGCTTGCTTTTAAAATCAGCTAATTATTTTTTTATCAGCCACGTTCGGGTCCCAAATGAGGCGTGTGCTCGTTTCTGATACGGGAACAAAATTCATTTTTTTCCAAAAGGATTGTGATTTAACGCGCGGCTTCGTCATAATTGGCAATTGAAATGACTTGGCAAACTCTACAAGCATACGGCCAAATCCTTTATGCTGGAATGCAGGCAAAACTTCAAGCTTCCAGATTTCCAAATATTTTTCGCTCGTTGGAATTAAATTCAGGTTATCTTCCCGCACGTATAAGCACATACGTGCAGCGAGACGGTCACCATAATAAATTCCATAAAAAGGAGATGTTGTATTATCTTCTACCATTGAAATGTGTAATTCATCAAGCATTGATAGTTCTTCAAGTCCATACTCTTTAAACGATTTGAATTCATCAATCGTTTTGAAATTCATTTTTAAATTTTCAACACTTAGTCCCATACGCTTTTTCCCCCTTAGCCCTCAATCTTGACCTGTATGTTCACTTCTATTATATAATAAACATAATAAAAAATGTAGTGAATTAATGTTACCGCTTACATACGCCAGGAATCAAATATTAATTTAGTGCGTCACTTTTCATAAATGTTAAAAAAGTAGCGCTCATGACCGGATGGTTGCATTAGTCGCCTAGTGGTTATCTCCTAACCGACTATATCATGAAAAGGAGGAAGCGCAGGAGACATGTTGCTTAGTGAAAGTGTCATTTCTCTTGTGCGAAGATAATGAACATACAAATTATTGGTGGTGGTGCTGTTGGATTATTTTTTGCCACGCAGTGGAATGGTAATCATGTTGTGACACTGCGGACTAGGACAAGTCAGCAGGCAGAAAAGATACAGTCAGAAGGAATATGTGTAATCGAAAATGAAATGGAAACCGTTCATTATGTTCATTCAAAAAAGATAGGAACTATAAATGCGGATTTGCTTGTCGTTGCAGTTAAACAATATCATCTAAGAGAAATCATGAAGGTATTACAAAGCGCGGATGTGCATGCTATTCTATTTATTCAAAACGGAATGAGTCATCTGGACTTAATGAAGAAGCTGTCACAAAAGAACGTATATGTGGCCTCAATTGAACATGGTATTGTCAAAATAGATGAACGGACAATTCAAGTAAACGGGCGGAATAAAACGAATATCGGTACTTATCGAGGAGGAACTGAAACGATTATAGAAGACATTCAAACGAAGTCTTTTCCGTTTGAATGGAGAGAAGATATTCAACATATGCTTATTGAAAAAATGGCAGCGAACGCCGTGATTAATCCACTGACAGCTGTCCTTCAAGTGAAGAATGGAGAGATTGCTGGCAACGAGCAATACCGGTCGATCATGAAAGATCTTTGTCAGGAATTCGCAGCTGTTTATCCATATAAAACGGAAGAAGAGACTTTTCAATCTGTACTCTCTATCTGTAACAAAACAGCAAATAATGAATCATCGATGTTAAAAGATATGAAAGCAGGGAGACTTACTGAAATCGATGCAATTATTGGTATTCTGTTAAAAGAAGCGAAAAAACAAAAACGGCATGTGCCATCTTTTCATCTTCTATACAATATTGTAAAGGGGAAAGAAAAGACGGCTAAACGTATGTCAAAATAAGTTCAGGCGTGCCTGTTTTTATAATAAAACCCTTTTCGATAACGATGACAAGACCGGCAATCATTTTTGTGTCTTTTGGGTCATGTATAACAAAAATGCATGTAATGCCTGCTTTTTTAAAAAACATCACGCAGCTCATCGCGTATTTTAATTTGCAAGTCAGTGTCTAAATTACTGAACGGCTCATCAAATAAAAATAAGGGACGGATCTGGAGCCAGTGCACTTCATTGCTGTTGCCCGCCGCCTATTTAAGGATAGTGCTTTTCAAAACCTGTTAAACCGACCAGAGTCATAACGGCATACATTCGCTCATCTTGATCCTCATGAGTGTCGCTGCAGTAAAAGATAGGTATACAGAATTAAAAATAAGCTGTAAAAAAGGGTGCTTTCTGAAATAATATTCAGAAAATAGGCACATTGTTTTTCCTTTCGTTCCACCAGATGGTATACTCATACAAGAAATTGTGCGCAGAAAGGAAGTACATTTATGGAACAAGAATGCATTTCGGTTCCCGCTTTAAATCGTTTTGCAAAAGACTACATAAGCGGAGATGAACAGACCGCTCGTTATTTTGACTATCGTCCGTTCGAGCAGGAGGAGTTTGCAGCTAGAGCAGCGGATGTACAAAAGCGGCATTATGAGCGTCAAAAACTGGCAGACATTATTTACAATTATATGCAGCCATTTCAATTGACCGAGGAAACGGAACGATCGCTTGCAAAACTGCGTGATGAAAATTCACTTGTCATCATTGGCGGACAGCAAGCAGGATTATTAACCGGCCCGCTTTATTCTATACATAAAATCATATCCATTATTCAACTTGCATCCGACCAGGAAAAGAAACTGGGTCTTCCTATTGTACCTGTTTTTTGGATCGCCGGTGAAGATCATGATCTTTTAGAAATTAATCATGTCCACGTGGAAAAAGAAGGCAGAATGCATAAAATAGGCTATCCGGAACGATTTATAAAAAAACAAATGGCTTCGGAAACGATTTATGACAAGAACACAATGGAAAAGTGGATTACATCTGTTTTTTCCTGTATGAAAGAAACAAATCATACAAATCAGCTTCGGCAAGATGTTCTCGAAGCTGTTCATCAGCACGATACATTGACTGCTTTTTTTGCACAGCTAACGCAAACATTGTTTAGCAAGTACGGTCTTTTGCTTATGGATGCAGCGGATCCAGCATTAAGGCAACTAGAAGTTCCATTTTTCAAACGCTTAATTATAGAAAATAAACAACTGGCTGCATCCGTTGCCGAAGCACAAGAAGAAATAAAAAAAGCAGCATATACATTAGCAATTGAAACGGGGGAGCAGCCGGCCAACTTATTTCTAATTGAAGATGGTGAACGCCATTTACTTGAAAGAGACGGCGATCGATATCGAAGTAAAAGCGGGCGTTCTTATTCAGAAAATGAACTGCTTGAACTGCTTGAAATGTCTCCCCACAACTTTAGCAACAATGTCGTCACACGGCCATTAATGCAAGAATGGCTATTTCCAACGCTTGCATTTATTGCGGGTCCAGGCGAGATTGCTTACTGGGCAGAATTGAATCACGCATTCCATCATTTTGAGTTGAAAATGCCGTTGGTGGTACCGCGTGTTAATATTTCGATTGTTGAACGTCCTATCGCAGGAATCGCTGCTGAAATCGATTTGACGATAGAACAGATCATTCAGTCGGGCGTCAAAATAGAAAAAGAAGCGTATATTGAATCAGTCCGTGATCATCATTTACATGAACTGATAGCTGAAATGAAAGCGGATCTTTTTGCAAGTTATGAGAAAATTGAGCAGCGGGCAAGCAAGCTTCATAATGGGCTAATGCCGATTGTGAAAAAAAACAAAGCATATCATGAACGCCAAATTGAATTTTTAATTCAAAAGAGTGATGCCGTGCTTAAACAAACACATGAGGCAGCTTTGCTGCGTTATGATCGTCTTGAATCGGCGCTGCATCCAGGCGGGCCGCAAGAAAGAATATGGAATATTTATTCCTTTTTAAATACGTATGGACCATCATTTATCGAAAAGTTAATGGAACAGTCCTTTGACCATAAAGGGGATCATTATCTTATCTATATGTGAAGCAAAAGTCTGCCTTTTTGGCAGGCTTTTTTTAGGTTAAAAAAGAAAAAAGGCACGAAGAAAACAAAGGATGCAGGAAGAAATGAAAATGGTGGTGCAAAGTGGGGGGATGTGGTAAAGTTAGTTTAGAAAGTGGGGAAACAACAATGTTTATGGGCGAATACCGTCATACCATTGATGAAAAAGGAAGAGTCATTATTCCGGCGAAGTTTCGCGAGGGTTTTGACAAAACGATCATTGTGACGCGAGGCCTTGATAAATGCTTGTTTTTATACCCGCCGTGCGAATGGAAAGTACTTGAAGAGAAGCTGTTAACATTGCCGCTGACGAAAAAAGATGCGCGAGCATTTACCCGGTTCTTTTTTTCAGGAGCCAATGAATGTCCGCTCGATAAGCAGGGCCGCATTAATTTACCAGACCTGCTTATGAACTATGCGTTACTTGAAAAAGACTGCGTCATTATAGGTGTCTCGAACCGGATGGAGATATGGAATACTTCAAATTGGAACGACTACCTCGCCTCATCGGCACAGTTCTACTCGGATATCGCTGAAAATTTGACAGATTTTGATTTATAAATGTGATTGGACTGATATGAAAATGGAATTTAATCATACGACCGTGCTTTTGCGCGAAACGGTCGATGGGCTTAATATTCGCCCGGATGGAATTTATGTAGACTGTACACTGGGCGGAGCAGGTCACAGCGAATATTTATTATCTCAGCTTGGTCCACATGGAAAATTATATGCGTTTGATCAAGATGAAACAGCTATTGAACATGCGAAAAAACGTCTCGCTGCGTATGGTGATCGTGTCGTATTTATAAATAGCAATTTTGAACACATAAAGAGTGAACTTAAAAGCCATGGTGTAACGGGGGCTGATGGGATTTTATATGACCTGGGTGTTTCATCGCCTCAGTTGGACACGCCAGAACGAGGATTTAGCTATCATCACGATGCCCCGCTCGATATGCGTATGGATACAAAAGCTGCATTGTCTGCTTATAATGTCGTAAATGAATGGTCATTTGAACAACTTGTTCGTATTTTCTTTAAATACGGGGAAGAAAAATTTTCAAAGCAAATTGCCCGTAAAATTGAAGCAGCGCGTGAAAAAAAACCGGTAGAAACAACCGGTGAACTGACCGAATTAATTAAAGATGCTATTCCAGCACCAGCTAGACGAAAAGGCGGGCATCCCGCCAAACGCGTTTTCCAAGCGATCCGTATTGCGGTGAATGATGAACTTGGGGTGTTCGAGCGCTCGCTTGACGATGCGATAGCTCTTTTAAATATAAATGGGCGTATTAGCGTCATTACATTTCATTCGCTTGAAGACCGTATTTGCAAAACGGTATTTAAAGAAGCGTCAAAAGGACCGGAATTGCCGCCTGGATTGCCGATCATTCCAGAAGAGTTTGAGCCTGTTTTAAAACTTGTAACGAGAAAACCAATTGTGCCAGCGGAAGAAGAGTTAGAAGAAAACAATCGGGCGCGATCCGCAAAACTGCGCATTGCAGAAAAAAGAAAGGCAACCGTTTAGGGGGGATCAAGATGAATAATACAGCGGAACAACCAATCATTGAACAACCGAAAACGTCGTCGTCTGTCAAGCAGCGCAAAGTGAATAAGCATTTCTTTACCCCGGGTGAAAAAGTATTATTTTTTGTTTTTTTCCTGATGATTTGTTTTATGTGTGCTAAGCTCATTTCTACACAGGCTGCGATTTATGAAACGAATAAACAAATACAGGATATGAATGCAAAAATCCAAGAACAAGAAAAAGTAAACCGTGATCTTGATATGCAAATTAGTGAAGAAAGCACATATGAAAAGATATGGGAACGCACACAAGCCATGGGTCTTGATTTAAGTGATAAAAACATTAAGGTTGTTGAACCGAAATGATTGAAAATAGAAATAATCAAAAGATAGGAGCTGCGATCCTTTTTGTTGGATTCGCCCTCCTCTTTTTTATCTTATTTTCGCGGGTGCTGTTCATTCAAGCCACTGGCAAAGCAGACGGACATGAGCTCAAAAATGAAGCTCTTGAAAAATATAGACGCACAGATGTGTTAGAAGCTAAACGAGGCACAATATATGACGCCAATAATGAGGTCATTGCAGAGGATACATCATCGTTTACCATTGCAGCAATATTGGATGCGTCCGTAACAACGGATCCAAAAGAACCTAATCATGTGACCGATCCTGAGAAAACAGCGAAAGTCCTTGCAAAATATCTTAATATGGAAGAGGCGGAAATACTAAAACGATTAAAAAAAGAGGGAGACCCGTTTCAAGTAGAATTTGGCAGTGCAGGCCGTGGTTTGTCCAACAGCGTGAAAAGCAAAATTGAAAATGAAAATTTGCCGGGTATCACATTTATTCGCCAAGCAAAACGGTTTTATCCGAACGGTAAATTTGCCTCCCATCTAATTGGCTTTACGCAGCAAATAGAAGAAGAAGGGAAAGACGGCAAAATTACGTTTCACACAGAAGGACAAATGGGCATTGAGAAAGCTTACGAAAAGTATTTAAAAGGCAAGGACGGGAAAATTCGCTATACGAGTGATTTATGGGGCTATTTATTGCCAGATCGTCACGAAATGGTCGCTGAACCAGAAGACGGAAGTGATATTTACTTAACGATTGATTCTAAGATTCAAACGTTTCTTGAAGAGGCACTAAATGAAGTCGAGGCTCAATATGATCCATCAAAAGCATTTGCGGTAGTAGCGGAAGCGAAAACCGGAAAGATTTTAGCAATGAGTCAACGTCCTACATTTCATCCAGGGACACGTGAAGGGTTGGATGTCAATTGGATGAATGACCTTATTGAATATTCATATGAACCGGGCTCAACGACGAAAATATTTACCCTTGCAGCGGCCATTGAAGAAGGCGTATTTGATGCGGAAGAAACGTATGAATCAGGTACTTATCAAGTTGGACCAAACCGTATACGAGACCATAATGGCGGCGCTGGATGGGGGGAGATTACATATGAGGAAGGCATACAGCGGTCTTCTAATGTCGCAATGGCCAAACTTCTGGAGAAAATGACACCCGGTGTTTTCCGTCAATACTTGGAAGATTTCCATTTAGGGCAAAAAACAGGCATCGAACTGCCGAATGAAGCAACTGGAAGTATATTGTATAACGTTCCGATTGAGCAGGTCACTACATCGTTTGGCCAAGGTACAACAGTTACCGCGATGCAAATGATCCAAGGTGCAACGGCGATTGCGAATAATGGAAAAATGATGAAACCGTATGTTATCGATAAAATTGCCAATAAAGAGACGGGTGACACGATCTTGAACGTAGAACCAGAAGTTGTTGGTGAACCGATTTCTAAAGAGACAGCTGATGAAACACTGGATGTGCTGGAGACCGTTTTGACGGCTGAACATGGAACTGGGAAATCTTATCAAATTGAAGGTTATGAAGTAGCCGGGAAAACGGGGACGGCACAGCTTGTTGGAGATGATGGAAGATATTTAACTGGAGCAAACAACTATTTATTTTCATTCATTGGCATGGCACCAAAAGATGACCCTGAGCTGATTGTCTATGTAGCAGTCGCGCAGCCAAAGCTGGAAAATGAATCAGGGTCTGTCCCTGTGTCACGGATATTCAATCCTGTCATGCGGAGCAGCCTTCAATATTTGAATGTAAAACCAGCTGAAAACATCATCTCTAAAACAGTTAAATTAGAAGATTTTATAGAAGAAAAAACATTTAAAGCGCGTCAAGCATATGAAAAATATGGAGTAGATCCTGTCATTATTGGAACCGGAAATAAAATTGTCAAACAGGTGCCAGCAGCCGGAGAGAAGATGTTACAAGGTGAAAAAGCGGTGCTTCTTACATCGGATCACTGGACAATGCCTGATATGACGGGCTGGGCGATCCGTGATGTGATGAAAATAACCGAAATTGCCGGACTGAAATTAAGTTATTCCGGTACAGGGTATGTCACGTCACAAAATATTCAGAAGGATAGTGAATTGAAAGAAGGGCAAAAATTAATTGTGCAGCTAAAACAGCAAGGAAGCGTGGAAGAAGCGAATGAAAAGGCAAAAGAAGATTCTGACCAATCCCGCTAATTGATAAAAACCGTTATGGATGAAGGATTCCATAACGGTTTTTGTCAATTTTTCTTTTTCTATGCATATAGTCATGAAGGGAGAAAGGAGAGGGAATCATTGCGTAACAGAATGTTTTGGCTTCTTGCGGTTTCACTCATTGCATTCACAGCTCTTATTGTCCGCACGGCCTATATTCAGTTGTCAATTGGCGGCGAGTTAACCGAGAAAGCGGAAGAACTGTGGGGTAGAAGCATTCCTGCTCAGCCCGAGCGTGGTTTTATTAAAGATCGAAATGGAACCATTCTTGTTGGAAATAAACATGCATCATCTGTTTACGTGATTCCAGCACAAATTGAAGATCCTCAAACGACAGCACGTAAGCTAGCCACTGTTTTGAATGAGAAAGAATCCGTTTTATTGGAAAAAATAACGAAGCGTTCTTCGATTGAACGTCTCCAGTCAAAAGGTCGGAATATTTCAGCTGAAACAGCTAGGCAAATAACGAAATTACAGTTGAAAGGTGTATGGGTTGGGGAAGATTCAATCCGTGAATACGTATTGAATGAACGCCTTGCTCATATTATTGGTTTTACCGGTGTAGATAATCAGGGATTGGCGGGAATCGAAGCGTACTACGATAAAAAGTTGGCAGGAAAAGCTGGCTCTATTCAAATGTACACTGATGCGAAAGGAGAAAAAATGCCGGGAATGGCTGATAGCTATATACCGCCTGAAGACGGAATGGATTTGCAACTGACGATTGATGCAAAAATTCAAGCCGTTGTTGAACGAGAACTAGACAACGCAGAAAAAATGTACAAGCCAGACGGGGCAATGGCGATTGCGATGGATCCGAACAGCGGTAAAATACTAGCTATGTCATCCCGTCCATCATACAATCCAGCAACATTTGGCGATTATGACCCGGATGTGTATAATCGCAATTTGCCGGTGTGGAGTACATTTGAACCGGGTTCGACATTTAAAATTATTACACTAGCAGCAGCGCTAGAAGAAAAGAAAGTCGATCTTGATCAAGAGAATTTTCATGATCCGGGCTATGTAGTCGTAAATGGGTCGAGGCTGCGCTGCTGGAAACGAGAAGGGCATGGTCATCAGACCTTTCTTGAAGTTGTTGAAAATTCATGCAATCCGGGTTTCGTTGAAATGGGAGACCGTCTCGGTAAAAAAGCACTCTTCCAATATATTCGCAAATTTGGATTCGGACAAAAAACAGGTATTGATTTATATGGAGAAGGAACAGGTATTTTATTTACGGAGCAGTCAGCAGGTCCTGTTGAAGCGGCAACAACAGCCTTTGGACAGGGAGTGGCGGTCACGCCTATTCAGCAGGTTACGGCGGTTTCAGCAGCTGTCAACGGGGGGATTTTGTATCGTCCGTATGTAGCGATGAACTGGACAAATCCGAAAACAGGGAAAGTAATAATTGAAAACGAGCGAAAGAAAGTAAGGCGTGTCATTTCAGAGGAAACTTCTGGTGAAGTTCGTCGAGCACTTGAAAGTGTCGTTGCAAAAGGAACAGGTCGAAACGCATTTGTAGAAGGCTACAGAATTGGGGGGAAAACGGGAACAGCGCAAAAAGCGAAAGACGGGCGTTATTTAGAAAACAATCATATCGTTTCATTTATCGGTGTAGCCCCGTCTAATGATCCGAAAGTCGTCATATATACAGCGATCGATAATCCGAAAGGCACGGTACAATTTGGCGGAACGGTAGCCGCCCCGATTGTCGGAAAGATGATGGCTGATGTACTGCCGCTGCTTGGTGTTAAACCGCAAAAAAATCAGATTGAAAAAGAAAAAACGTGGAGTGACCCCGATATGATTGAAATGCCTAATCTTGTTGGACTGACGAAGCAAGAATTAAAAGAGCAATTAATTAATGTTAATATTGAAATTGAAGGCAGCGGTGAAACAGCAGCATCGCAGTCACCGTCAGCAGGTGTTAAAGTAGAAAGAGGCAGTAAAGTGCGTGTTTTATTGAAATAATTGAGCGAAGCCGCCGAAAATTATTGAAACAGGCTGAAAAGCATTCGCATCGGTGGCTTTTTTTCGTTACAATAGAAATCTCAGGAATTATACATATTGTTTTTTAATAGAAAGGATTGAAAAGCGTGGACTTATCAACTTTGCTCGAGGCCATTCCATTTTACAGCCAGGATAAAGCGGGGAATCCGACAGTTACATCGATTGAAAATGACCATCGTCTTGTTTCTAACGGGTCGATTTTTATATGTATAAAAGGTTATACATTTGATGGCCATAGTGCGGCAAAAGAAGCAGCAGCAAAAGGAGCGGTAGCCATTATTGCTGAGCAGCCGGTAGATGTGCCGGTACCTGTTATTTATGTGCGCAGCACGAAAAGAGTAATGGCACAGCTGGCTGCACATTTTTATGAACATCCAACTGAATCATTTCATCTCATTGCTATTACCGGCACTAATGGAAAAACGACGACGAGTCATCTAATCGAAGAAATTCTTCGGGCCAACGGTGAGACGACGGGTTTAATCGGGACCATGTATATGAAAATTGGCAATGAAATGATTGAAACGAAAAACACAACACCAGAAAGTTTAACATTACAAAAAACATTTGCGAAAATGAAGAAGGCAGGTGTCTCATCTGCTGTGATGGAGGTCTCATCTCATGCATTGCAGGAGGGACGTACAAATGGTACACAGTTTAATGTGGCTGTCTTTACAAATTTAACGCAGGATCATCTTGATTTTCACCGAACAATGGATGAATACAGAACAGCAAAAGGTCTTTTATTCGCGCGCCTCGGCAATTCGTTTCATGCAGGCAATCAAGCCTATGCCGTGCTGAATGTGGACGACGAGGCATCACGTGTATATGAAGCGATGACAGCTGCCACTGTCGTTACGTACGGTGTTGAACATCATGCGGATATTCAAGCGGTTAACATTCGTCTTACGTCAGACGGAACAGCCTTTACTATTTATTATCCAGGTGGAACGATTAATATTCAGTCCAAATTAGCGGGATTGTTCAATGTATATAATGTGCTTGCAGCGTTTGCAGCAGGATTCGTTTCAGATATTGCACCGGAAACAATGAAATTGGCCCTTGAACGAGTGAATGGTGTAGCCGGCCGCTTTGAAATGGTACCAAATGAAAGTGGTGTTTCCGTTATTGTCGATTATGCCCACACGCCGGACAGTCTCATTAATGTACTTCAAACCGTTCGTCCACTGACGGAGGGGCGGATTATCGTCATCGTCGGATGCGGCGGGGATCGAGATAAAATGAAGAGGCCATTAATGGCACAGGCAGCTTGTCAGTATGCAGACATAGCGATCTTTACATCGGACAACCCTCGCAGTGAAGATCCAGCGGCTATTTTAGCCGATATGGAAGCAGGCGTGAAAGGGCTGCAGTATACAGTCATGAGCGAAAGGAAAGAAGCGATTCGTGAGGCTATAACTTTAGCAAAACGAGGTGATGCTGTTGTGATTGCCGGCAAAGGACATGAAACATATCAAATTATTGGGCAGGATGTGATTCATTTTGATGACCGTGAAGTCGCAAAAGAAGCGCTTATTGACAAGAAAGGAGGATTTGCATGAATGAATGGCAGATTGGGTTAGTTATCGCTGTTTCTTTTTTTATAACCGTTCTTATTGCACCATTATTTATTCCATTTTTACGCAGGCTAAAATTTGGCCAGAGCATTCGAGAAGAAGGGCCAGAGTCTCATCAGCAAAAATCGGGGACACCGACGATGGGCGGCCTCGTTTTTTTACTGTCCATTGTAGTCACCACATTGTTTTTTGTACAGTTGTTTGGCTCAGTAGGTACAGAAACAATTTTGTTGTTACTCGTTACAATTGGTTTCGGCTTTCTTGGTTTCCTCGATGACTTTATTAAAGTTGTCATGAAGCGGAACCTTGGATTGACATCTTTGCAAAAATTAATTGGGCAAATTATCATCTCGATTATATTTTATGTTATTTATGCACAAAATGGATTATCAACAGAGCTGTCACTCGGGCTCTTTTCGATTGATGTGAGTATTCTATATGCCGTGTTCGTCTTATTTTGGCTTGTAGGCTTTTCAAATGCTGTCAATTTAACAGATGGGCTAGACGGTCTTGTATCTGGTACCGCATCCGTTGCATTTGGTGCTTACGCGGTTATTGCATGGAGTCAAGGACTTGAAGAAACAGCTATTTTTGCTTTTGCTGTTGTCGGTGCAGTCATCGGTTTTCTTGTATTCAACGCTTATCCAGCGCATGTTTTTATGGGTGACACGGGTTCACTGGCACTGGGCGGCGCGATTGCAGTATTGTCTATTTTAACGAAACTTGAATTTTTATTATTATTAATCGGTATCGTGTTCGTTGCGGAAACGCTGTCGGTTATTTTACAAGTATGGTCTTTTAAAACAAAAGGCAAACGAATTTTTAGAATGAGCCCGTTGCACCATCATTTTGAGCTTGGCGGCTGGTCAGAATGGCGTGTTGTTGTCACGTTCTGGTTCGTCGGAGTTGTGGCCGCAGCGATTGGCGTCTGGATTGGAGTATGGAATATATGAAGCAAATCAATCAGTATAATGGAAAGAAAGTACTCGTGCTCGGTCTTGCGAAAAGCGGACTTGCTGCAGCGAAGCTATTGAAAAAATTAGGGGCAGTCGTTACCGTCAACGACGGTAAACCACTTGAAGAAAATGAGGCGGCACGGACACTTCAGGCAGAAGGGGTCCGTGTCATTTGCGGCAGCCATCCGCTTGAACTTCTCGATGAAGGATTTGAAGTTATCGTTAAAAATCCAGGTATACCATATTCGAATCCTATTATTTCAGCAGCCGTGCTGACAGGTATTCCAGTTATCACAGAAGTGGAAATTGCAGGACTTATTTCAGAAGCGCCTTTTATTGGCATTACTGGAACGAATGGAAAGACGACAACAACGACATTAATTAATGAAATGATGAAAGAAGACGGCAAAGGAACCATACTGGCAGGGAATATCGGAGAAGTCGCATCGGAAGTTGTGCAAAAGGCTGAAACAGACGACTGTGTCGTGATTGAACTATCCTCGTTTCAGTTGATGGGCATTCAAACGTTTCGTCCGCATATCGCGATTATTATAAATATTTACGATGCTCACCTAGATTATCATGGTTCCAAAGAAGAATACGCCGGTGCGAAAATGAATATTACGAAAAATCAAACAGAAGAAGATTATTTGATTATTAATGCGGATCAGGAAGCTCTTCTCTCGATGGCAGGATCGAGTCAAGCGATGGTTATTCCATTTTCTGCGAGTCGAAAAGTAGAAAATGGAGCATATATTGAAGATGAAATGATTTTTTTTCAAGGGGAAGCTATCGTGCATATCACGAATATTGCATTGCCCGGTAATCATAACCTCGAAAATATTTTATCAGCGGTTGCGGCTGTAAAGTTATCGGGTGTTTCAACAGAAGCAATCAGCCGTGTCCTAAAAAGATTTACAGGTGTTCGTCACCGGACGCAGTTTGTCCGAGAATGGAATGGTCGAAAGTTTTATAATGATTCAAAAGCCACAAATACATTAGCGACCAAAAGTGCATTAACAGCTTTTAAGTCACCAATTGTTCTTCTTGCAGGAGGGCTTGACCGAGGCAACGGATTTGATGACTTACTTCCACATCTAACCTCAGTAAAGGCGATTATTGCATTTGGAGAGACGGCCGATAAATGGGAAAAAACAGCTATGAAAGCGGGAATTTCATTATTTGAAAAGGCCGACTATATGACGGATGCAGTGGAAAAAGCCGTTTCATTGTCAGAGGAAGGTGACATTGTTCTTTTGTCACCATCATGTGCAAGCTGGGATCAGTACAAAACATTTGAAGAGCGGGGCGACATATTTATTAAATGTGTGAATACACTATAAAGAAGAGCCGGAGCCGGATGAGGCTTCGGCTCTTATTTTTAGTATTTTGGAAAGGAGTGCAGAATCGTTTACAGACAAGCGCCAGACTATGTATTCTTGATGCTTGTATTGCTTTTGACCGGCTCGGGTTTATTTATGGTTGCAAGTGCAGGAGAAGTATGGGGGCAGTTTAACTATGAAAATCCTTTCTATTTTGTCCAAAGACAGGCATTCTTTGCTGCAATTGGCATAACCATCATGGCAGGTGTTTCAACTGTTGATTACCGAGTATGGAAAAAAATCGCACGTCCATTGCTATTACTCGCTTTCTTATTGTTAATAGCCGTACTTATTCCAGGGATTGGAATGGTAAGAAACGGATCACAAAGCTGGATTGGGGTCGGATCACTTTCATTTCAACCATCAGAATTAATGAAAATTGCGCTTATTTTTTACTTTTCCGTTTTGCTTTCTGAACGAAAAAACGTCATTCATTTATTTTGGAAAGGGCTATTCAAACCGCTTATCGTCCTTGGTGCAGCATTTGGACTTATTATGCTGCAGCCGGATCTTGGGACGGCTGCAGTCATGGGTGGTACTGCTTTTCTTCTATTGTTTATCGCGGGTGCCCGGATTCGTTTTTTTGTTATGACCGGTTTGTTTGCTTTAGGCGGACTTGCAGTTTTAATTGCATCAGCGCCTTATCGGATGAAACGGATAACAGCTTATCTTGATCCATGGTCCGATCCGCTCGGAAGCGGTTTTCAAATCATTCAGTCGCTTTATGCAGTGGGTCCGGGAGGATTATTTGGACATGGTTATGGCGAGAGCCGGCAAAAATACTACTATTTACCGGAGCCGCAGACTGACTTTATATTTGCCATTTGGTCGGAGGAGACAGGTCTTATCGGAGCTGCCTTCATCATAACTCTCTTTTTTCTGCTAATCTGGCGTGGCATTCATATTGGTATGCGTGCGCATGATTCATTCGGTGCTCTGCTTGTTTGCGGCATTACCGCGATGATCAGCCTGCAGTCATTTATTAATCTAGGTGTTGTAGTAGGTTTACTCCCAGTAACAGGTGTAACACTCCCTTTTCTAAGCTACGGCGGTTCTTCTTTGACCATGACACTGGCATCTGCAGGGATTGTGCTGGGCATTAGCCGCTTTAAGGGGTAAAAATGGAGGAAATTTTCTGCTTTTTCAAGATAATATTTGATTCTCGAGACACATTGATTTAAGATGAGAATGCATTAGACAGCCAATGTAAACAGCTTGACGGCTGCTAGATGAATAATGGGGTGAACGTAATTGAAAATTGTAGTCAGCGGTGGGGGAACAGGCGGGCATATTTATCCGGCACTCGCACTCATTCGAATGGTTAAAATGAAGCACCCGGAAACATCTTTTTTATATATCGGAACTGAAAAAGGGCTAGAGTCTAAGCTTGTTACAAGGGAAGGCATTCCTTTTCAGTCAATAGATATTACAGGGTTTCGCCGGGCAGTATCCTTTGAAAATGTGAAAACAATTATGCGGTTTTTAAAAGGTGTAAATGAATGTAAAAAAATGCTGCAAGAGTTTAAACCGGATGTTGTAATTGGAACAGGCGGGTATGTATGTGGACCGGTCGTCTATGCAGCGGCGAAAATGGGTATCCCGTCCATCATTCATGAACAAAATAGCGTACCGGGTTTAACGAACAAGTTTTTAAGTAAGCATGTTGAGAAAATTGCGGTCTGCTTTGAAGAAGCAAAAGAATTTTTTCCGGCAGACAAAACGATTTTAACGGGAAACCCACGTGCTTCTGAAGTGATAAAAGCAAGCAACATAGGTGTAATGGAAACATTTGATTTAAAAAGTGAACAAAAAACAGTACTGATTTTTGGCGGAAGCCGAGGTGCTAAACCGATTAATGATGCTGTTACAGGTGCCTTAACGGACTTGGCAAGCCGCGCTTATCAAGTGTTATATGTAACAGGTGATGTTCATTACGAAAAGGTCTCCTCGATGCTTAAGATAGCCGGAAAACCGGCCAATGTATCGATTGTGCCGTTTATTCATAATATGCCGGAAGTGCTTGCAGCATCTGATCTAGTTGTCTCGCGTGCAGGCGCAACAACGCTTGCTGAACTGACAGCACTTGGTATTCCATCTATTCTCGTACCGAGCCCCTATGTAACGAATAATCATCAAGAGAAAAATGCACGTACTCTCACTGATCGCGGTGCAGCCATTCTGCTTTTAGAAAAAGACTTGAATGCGGATACTCTCGTTCGGGAGCTCGACGCAATTTTGATGAATGGATCTTCATTAGTCAAAATGAAAAAAGAAGCGGAACAACTCGGTATTCGAGATGCTGCAGATCGCTTATACAATGTTATGATCGATCTTGCACGAGAAGATCATAGGGGCTGAACAGATGGTTAGTCCGTAAACGGACAGAGGTGTGTATATGAATAAACAAAAAATCATTTCAATAGAAGAGCGCATTCCAAAGCTTAAACAATTGCGTAAACGAAAAGCGAATCGTCGTCTTCTTATTCTTCTTTCAGTATTCTTCTTGCTTGCTCTTTTCTTAATTTATTTACAGTCGCCGCTAAGTAAAGTGGCGCAAATTCACGTAGAAGGCAATAAATTAATGATGGAGCAGGAAATTATTAAACAAAGTGGGCTTGAAGTCGGAGGAAGTATATGGGTAGCAGGTAAAAATAAAGCGGAAGAGCGGCTTTTACAAGATGAACGTATTAAAGAGGCGATGATATCGACAGGTTTTCCAAATGATTTAAAGATAACAATCGTTGAACAAAATGAAATTGCCTATGCAGCCCGCAAAGGCGATATGTACCCAATTTTACAAAATGGAAAAATTATAGATAATCCTATACAAGGAGCACCTTCGCAACTGCCTATTTTATATAACTTTAAGGAAGGCGACGCGCTGAATCGCTTTACAAAAGCAATTGAAATGCTGCCATCTGAAGTCGTTAATATCATTTCAGAAGTCCATTATGATCCGAAAAAAAATGATTCGCTTCATATAAAAGTATTTATGACGGACGGTTTTGAAGTGTCAGCGACGCTTTCC
The DNA here is from genome assembly GCF_057814295.1 of Domibacillus sp. F004. Lineage (NCBI taxonomy): Bacteria > Bacillati > Bacillota > Bacilli > Caryophanales > Bacillaceae > Domibacillus > Domibacillus sp. F004. Next base: position 208,957 of record NZ_JBVATB010000003.1, on the reverse strand, counting down.
ACATTTGCAGAGAAGATGATTTACTATCCATCCATTTCTAATCAACTTGATCCAAATGTAAAAGGAGTTATTGATCTTGAAGTAGGTTCTTATTTTAAACCGTATGATCCTTTGCAGCAGCAAGGGGAACAAGAACAAGAAGGCTTGGAAGAGGCAGAAAGACCATAAAGTTTTTGAAAACGGGACAACTTAGCCTTTTCCAGCATCTCATCTTAGTGTAGACTTGTATGAGAGAGTTTCACAGACATTACATTAGAAAAATATTAAACTTAAAAAAGGAAAATATATTGAATATGACGAATAACGTTCTTTATACACGTTTTAACGAACATAGGTGTGAATTGTTGTTCGATTATTCAGGTTTTTTATGGTAAAGGAGGTGCCGCAGCATGAACAGTAATGAAATACTAGTCAGTCTTGACATTGGTACATCCGCTATTAAGGTGATCATTGGGGAAATGGTCAATGATACTTTAAATATTATCGGTGTCGGCAGTGTAAAGTCAAAAGGAATTCGTAAAGGTGCGGTCGTTGATATTGACGATACGGTCCAATCTATTAAAAAAGCAATTGAGCAGGCAGAGCGTATGGTCGGTGTTAAAATTAGCTCTGTCATTGTAGGTATTGCAGCCAATCATGCGCTTCTTCATTCGTGCAACGGTGTTGTGGCTGTTTCAAGTGAAAACCGGGAAATTACAAGCGAAGATGTCGTTCGTGTAAAAGATGCAGCACAGGTTATGTCTATCCCGCCAGATCGAGAAATTGTAAACGTTATTGCGAAACAATTTATTGTGGACGGGTTTGATGAGATTCATGATCCTCGTGGTATGTTGGGTGTTCGTTTAGAAATGGAAGGAATTATCGTTACCGGTTCAAGAACCTTTTTACATAACACATTGCGCTGTGTAGAACGTGCCGGCTTGGACATTAATGAGATTGTTCTTCAGCCGCTTGCAAGTGGTGAAATTGCTCTTTCAAACGATGAAAAAAATCTTGGTACAGTGCTGGTTGATATTGGCGGCGGTTCGACAACCGTATCGTTTTTCAAAGACGGTTATATTCAGCAAGCAACGGTATTACCTGTTGGCGGCGAACATATTACGAAAGATTTGTCGATTGGTCTTCGTACATCGACGGAAGAAGCGGAACAAATTAAAACGAAGCATGGTCATGCATTTTATGACCTTGCATCGGAAGAAGAAGTATTCAGTGTACCGGTCATTGGCAGCGATCAACATGACCAGTTTAATCAGCTTGAAATTTCAGAAATTATTGAAGCTAGAATGGAAGAATTGTTTATGATGATTGTGGAGGAGCTTCGCCAAACAGGCATCCACGATGTACCAGGCGGTTTCGTATTAACGGGAGGCACGTCGGCGATGAATGGCATTCTTGATCTAGCACAGGATGTTTTTCAAAATCGTGTCCGTGTAGCAATTCCGGATTATATTGGCGTTCGTGAGCCACAATATACGACAGCCGTCGGTTTAATTAAATATGCGTATAAAACCGCTCGTCTTACTGGTCGAAAAGTAAATACGCCTAATAATGATGTTCAGCTTAAGGAAAAAGAAGACAGAAGAGAACGACAAGATACGCAGCAGGAAGCTAAACCGTCGAAAAAAGAAAAGGATAAACAAAAAGATGGTGTCGGATCGAAAATGAAACGACTATTCGGCTACTTTTTTGAAGAATAATAAAGATGAATTGATTATGACGAATTAGGAGGATTTGCCATGTTGGAATTTGATACAAATTTAGATTCGCTAGCAACAATTAAAGTGATCGGCGTGGGCGGCGGCGGCAATAATGCCGTCAACCGAATGATTGAACACGGTGTACAAGGTGTTGACTTCATTGCGGTTAATACAGATGCACAGGCGCTCAATTTATCACAAGCAGAAGTAAAGATGCAAATTGGTTCAAAATTGACACGCGGTTTAGGTGCAGGTGCCAACCCGGAAGTTGGTAAAAAGGCCGCAGAGGAAAGTAAAGAGCAAATTGAAGAAGTGTTAAAAGGTGCAGATATGGTGTTTGTCACAGCCGGAATGGGCGGTGGAACAGGTACAGGAGCAGCACCGGTTATTGCGCAAATCGCAAAAGATCTTGGCGCCCTGACAGTTGGGGTCGTCACACGTCCATTTACGTTTGAAGGGCGAAAACGTGCGACACAGGCAGCAGGCGGTATTGAAGCAATGAAGGCATCTGTTGATACATTGATTGTTATTCCAAATGACCGCTTGCTTGAAATTGTTGATAAAAGTACGCCGATGCTTGAAGCGTTCCGCGAAGCGGATAACGTTTTAAGACAAGGTGTTCAGGGTATTTCCGATTTAATCGCTGTTCCTGGTTTGATTAATCTTGACTTTGCTGACGTGAAAACAATTATGTCTAATAAAGGCTCTGCCCTTATGGGGATTGGTGTTGCTTCAGGGGAAAATCGTGCTGTTGAAGCAGCGAAAAAAGCCATTTCCAGCCCGCTTCTTGAAACGGCTATTGATGGTGCACAAGGTGTGTTAATGAACATTACCGGGGGAAGCAACTTGAGTCTTTATGAAGTACAAGAAGCAGCAGATATTGTATCATCTGCATCGGATCAGGAAGTAAATATGATTTTCGGTTCTGTTATTAATGAAAACTTAAAAGATGAAATTATTGTTACCGTCATTGCCACAGGATTTAAAGATCTTCCATCTCAGCCTGGTGGACCTAGTGCACAGTCTCGGCCTGGCCTCGGTCAGGTGACGCACCAGCAACAGGCAGCACCGTCGCAGCAATCAAAACCGCGTGATGTGAAACGTGAACGTGAAGATACCCCGCCGGTTGAACAGCCAATTCGTCAAACTCAGCAATCAAGTACGGACGATACGCTTGATATCCCGACATTTTTGCGTAATCGAAACAGAAGAAGATAAATAGTATGGATCCTGTCACATATGTGGCAGGATTTTTTGTGTTAGTGACAAAATTCGGAAAAATTGCTGTAAAAATTCACTCACATTGCGACACAAAATGAAATCTAAATCCGCTACACTAATAATCATGGGACAGGCAGCCGGAAAGAGGGAGGGGTGAATTGACCGGTTACGCAGAAGTCATTGTCCTTTTTAATTTTGCGGCGGATGGGTTGCTGCTGCTTGTAACAGGTATTTTACTTGGAAAACGGTTACAGGCACGAAGGCTTTTGCTAGCTTCGATGATCGGGACAATCCCGTTGTTCATGCATTTGATTACAGGATGGGAATTGCTTAATCATTTTGCTGTTAAAATGTTGTCACCTGTTTTTATGCTCATTATTGCCTTTAAAATCACCGGTATTACTGTCCTTTTATCAGCTGCTGTCACGTTTTATTTTGTTACTTTTTTAACAGGCGGTGTGTTATACGGGTTCCAGTCTGTTCTTTTTAATGGAAATTCTTCTGGCCAGTTTTCGATTGTCCTGTTATTTATTGTATCTATCTCGGCTGCTTTTTATTTTATTCAGCGCCGTCTATTCAACTTAAGTACGAAACGGAATATAAAAAAACAAACGGTGCCAGTCAAGTTTTCCATTTGTGGAATGGAATGGTCCGGTATAGCACTAATTGATACGGGAAATTCATTATGTGATCCGATTACGAAAAAAGGAGTGGCTGTCTGTCAAATTCGAGGTAGTGAAAACTGGCCAATTGAGGTTCAAAGCGGAGAGCAAGAGGCATTGTCGCAACTTCCTGACCGATGGGCGGAAAAGATGATCTGGATTCCAGCCCGCTCTCTAGGTGCTGAAAACCAATTGCTCGCCGCTTTTCGAACGGATGAATTAACGGTTTTTATGGACGGAAAAGCTGTCCAGACACCGAAAGCGCTTGTGACATTTACGACAGCAGTACTCTCGGATGATCAATCTTTTGATTTTATTTTGCATCCAAATATGGTTCGACAATGAATGGAAAGGTGAGTGGGTTTATATGCGGCCAGTCAAAACGAAGTGGATGTATCTGATGTATAATGTGCTTCAAAAAGCGGGAATGAAGTCGAAAACAATTTACTATATTGGCGGAAGTGAAGCACTGCCGCCGCCGCTGTCGCGTGATGAAGAAGCGCACTTGCTTACGAAGCTTCCATCTGGTGACAAAGCAGTTAGGGCGATGCTGATTGAGCGCAATTTACGGCTTGTTGTCTATATTGCCCGTAAGTTTGAAAATACTGGTATTCATATTGAAGACTTAATTAGCATCGGAGCGATCGGATTAATTAAAGCGGTGAATACATTTAATCCTGAAAAGAAAATTAAACTCGCGACCTATGCATCCCGCTGTATTGAAAACGAAATTTTAATGTATTTACGCCGCAATAATAAAATACGCTCAGAAATTTCATTTGACGAGCCACTAAACGTCGACTGGGATGGCAATGAATTGCTATTATCAGATGTGCTTGGAACAGAAAATGATATTATTACAAAAGGAATTGAAGAAGATGTTGATAAACATTTAGTGGCAGAAGCACTTGAAGATCTGGAAGGCCGTGAAAAACAGATTATTGAAATGCGTTTTGGGATAAATGGACAAGAGGAAAAAACACAAAAAGAGGTTGCTGACCTGCTTGGTATCTCTCAATCATACATTTCACGTTTAGAAAAGAAAATTATTGGGCGACTGAAGAAAGAATTGAATAAATTGCGCTGAATAAAATTTTCCGGGTCGGAAATACTGTTCTAAGAAACAGACATCATGAGGAGGAACAGTGATGGCCCGGAATAAAGTTGTGCTGTGCGGCGTCGATACATCAAAGCTTCCTGTTTTAACAAACCCTGAAATGAAAGTTCTCTTTATAAAATATCAAAGCGGTGACAAAAGTGCGCGCGAGGAACTTGTTACAGGAAATTTGCGTCTTGTTTTAAGTGTTATTCAACGGTTCAATCATCGCAATGAACAAGCGGATGATTTATTTCAAGTTGGCTGTATTGGTTTAATGAAATCAATTGATAACTTTGATTTAGGCCATAATGTCCGCTTTTCAACCTATGCTGTGCCGATGATTATTGGTGAAATAAGGCGCTATTTGCGGGATAATAACCCGATCCGTGTTTCGCGTTCGCTTCGTGATATTGCGTATAAAGCATTACAAGCAAGAGAAAGATTGACAGCAGAACGATCGGTAGAGCCGGCTGCTGAAGATATTGCTCGGGCAATTGACGTACCAAAAGAAGAGATGGTATTTGCGCTTGATGCTATTCAAGATCCCGTCTCACTATTTGAGCCCGTATTTCAAGATGGCGGCGATCCGATTTATATGATGGATCAAATAAGTGATGGAAAAGATCGTGAAAAAGAATGGGTCGATACAATGACGGTAACTGATGAATTGAGCAGGTTATCAGAAAGAGAAAAAATGATTGTGGAAAGACGCTTTTTTAGTGGAAGAACCCAGATGGAAGTCGCAGATGAAATCGGTATTTCACAGGCGCAGGTATCCCGTCTTGAAAAAGGGGCCATCAAGCAAATGAAGAAGAGAATAAATGACTAATTCAAAACAGGAGATTTTCACTTCCTGTTTTTTTTCTTTGGTTTGATACATACATATGAAAGAAAGGAGGCATTATCATGCGCATCTCTGATTTTCAATTAAAAGATATTGTCAATGTGAAAGACGGAAAAAAACTAGGCAGACTGGCTGATATTGAATTAAATAGCGCGACAGGAGCTATTTCTGCCTTAATTATTGAACAAAGCGGCAAAAAGTTCGGTCTATTTGGCAAAGAAGAAGAAATTACTATTTTTTGGATGAATATTGTGAAAATTGGTGATGATGTTATTTTAGTGCGTCATGGTGAAAATCCATCAGAAGAAGATGAACAATGACGAGAAATGGTCCGGTGTGGTACACTAGAAGAAAATGGGCAGGAGAAGATAATGACAGAACCATTTAAAAAATCAATAGATGGCCTCTATCGTATTGAACGATGGGAAAAAGAGTCCCCAGACTTAATAGCAGGGTTTACATCTAAGAATGAAGGCTCAGGTAAGTTTAAAGGATTAAACATGGCATTTCACGTACATGACGATTCATTAGCTGTCCGACAGAATAGAATAGATATCGGAGAAAAAGCGGGTATCTCGGCAGATCAGTGGATCGGATGTGAGCAGACACATGGTACGCATATTGAAAAAGTAACGAAAAAAGATAGTGGACGAGGCGCGCTTGATTATGAAAGCGCGTTATCGTCTACGGATGGCCTCTATACAAATGACAGTGGTATTTTATTAACGCTTTGTTACGCAGACTGTGTTCCGCTTTATTTTTACGACCGATCATCAAAAAGGATTGGTGCGGCACATGCAGGCTGGAAAGGATCGGTTGGAGGCATTGCTTTTAAGATGATTGAAAATTGGGAAAAACAAGGGAGTAGGCTTAAAGATATCGAGGTCGTTATCGGTCCATCCATTTGTGGTGATTGCTATAAAGTAGACAATTTGGTCATAAATGAAGCAAGAAAATGGTACGATCATGATGAAAAAAAATCGTTTTTACCGGTTTTAGATGAACCTGAAACATTTTATTTTTCATTGCAGAAATTTAATAAAGATATTTTCTTAAAAGCGGGCGTACTGGAGCGTAATATTTACATAACACGCCTTTGTACAAGCTGTTCACCCGACTTTTTTTCTTATCGTCGCGATGGAGGACATACAGGCAGAATGATAAGTTACATTGGCTGGAAGGAATGAAATGATGAGGGTTAGTGAGAATTTAGCGAACATTACAAATCGCATTAAAGAATCTGCAAGCTGTGCGGCACGTAATCCCGATGAGATAAAAATCATTGCAGTGACGAAATACGTGTCTGTAGAACGGACAAAAGAAGCCATGGAAGCAGGTATTATCCATCTTGGTGAAAATCGAGAGGACGGATTGAATACAAAATATGAAGCGATTGGTAAACGAGCAAAGTGGCATTATATCGGTTCCTTGCAAACGAGAAAAGTGAAATTCGTCATTGATAAAGTTGACTATATTCACTCGCTTGACCGTGAATCACTTGCTAAAGAAATTGACCGCCGTGCAAGCAAACCGATAAACTGCTTTATACAGGTCAATGTGTCCGGCGAAGAATCAAAACACGGATTAGAACCGGAAGCGGTTATCCCATTTATTGAATCACTTGCTGCATATAAAAATATTCGTGTGTGTGGATTGATGACGATGGCACCGCTGACGGAAGATAGGGAACTGCTTCGTACCTGTTTTCGCCGGTTAGCGGAATACAAAAATCGTGTACAGGCATTACATCTTGATTATGCACCATGTACTGAGCTTTCAATGGGGATGAGCAACGATTTTGACATTGCAATTGAAGAAGGAGCAACGATGGTTCGGATTGGCACAGCGCTTGTTGGAGAAGAATGAGAGCGGAGGTGGAACCGTGGGAGTGAAATCGAAATTTAAATCATTTTTTCTTTTAGACGAAGAAGATTATGACATGATAGAAGAGGATATATATGAAAAAGATCACGAGCAGCCTACAGCGCGAAAAAAGAATGTTGTCAGCTTGAAAAGTACACAAAAGCCAGCAAAAGTCATTATGGCTGAGCCTCGTATTTTCGCGGAAGCACAAGAAATTGCGGATCATTTAAAAACGAAAAAAGCAGTCATCGTTAATTTGCAGCGCATTCAAACAGATCAGGCACGTCGTATTGTCGACTTTCTAGGCGGTACCGTGTATGCCATTGGAGGAGAAATACAGCAAATTGGCGAAAAAATCTTCTTCTGTGCACCTGAAAATATTGAAATTGGCGGCAGTATTACACAATTTAATAATAATGATCATGATAAAACGGGGTGGCAATAAGTCGAATGGATACAATTATTTATATTATATACAAAGCTTTAGAACTCTACTCATGGGTGTTGATCGCCTATATTTTGATGTCGTGGTTTCCAAATGCACGAGATACAGCAGTTGGACGCTTTTTAACAAAGATCAGTGAACCTTATCTTGAACCGTTTCGCCGCTTCGTGCCGGCCATTGGCATGTTTGATATTTCACCTATCGTCGCGTTAATCGTGCTGCGCTTAGCGCAAAGTGGTCTATCGCAGCTGTCACTGTGGGCATAAGGGGAGAATAGAGTGAACGGAATTTATCAACATTTTAGACCAGAGGAAAAAGAATTTATTGATAAAGCGATAGAATGGAAACAGCAAGTGACAGAAATGTATGCGCCAAAGCTGACCGGATTTCTTGATCCGCGTGAAAGGCAGATTATCCAGTCTGTCGTCGGTTCAGATGAAGACGTGAGAGTCTCTTTTTTTGGCGGTGCCCAATTGTCAGAACGGAAGAGAGCTCTTCTTCATCCGGATTACTATGAACCGGATGTAACAGATTATGATGTCATGTTATATGAAATTGATTATCCGGAAAAGTTTTCAACCATTAGTCATCCTCAGATTCTTGGTAGTTTAATGGGACTTGGGTTAAAAAGGGAAAAGTTCGGTGACATCGTGACAGACGGCAGCCGCTTTCAGCTTTTTGCTGTAAAAGAAATAGCGGAATATATAAATACGCATTTTGATCATGTCGGCAAAGTGCCGGTCAAGTTAAAAGAAAAGCGATTTCAGGATGCTATTCAATCGATGGAAAAATGGTACGAACAGTCTGTTACAGTTACATCTATTCGTTTGGACACTGTTATCGCCTCACTGCCTGCAATGTCTAGGCAAAAGGCACAACAGTTAATTAAAGCCGGGGCTGTGAAGGTAAATTGGAAAGCGGTCGACAATCCATCGTTTGAGTGTGCAGAACAAGATGTATTGTCCGTACGTGGCAGCGGAAGGATGAAAATTTTATCGATTGATGGACAAACCAAAAAAGAAAAATGGCGCCTGACACTAGGTATTTTGAAATAAATTTCAAAAAAAAAAAAGATTTACAGACAAAAGATTGCAAAAACCTTTATAATGAAAGACAGTTGTTAATGTAACGCTTTGGAGGTGACTGTATGCCCTTAACGCCGTTGGACATACATAAAAAAGAATTCGGACGTTCATTTCGTGGATATGATGAAGATGAAGTGAATGATTATTTAAACCAAATAATAAAAGATTATGAGCTTATTATTCGTGAAAAAAAAGAATTGGAAACAAAGCTTGCTTCACAGACAGAACGGCTCAGTTATTTTTCCAATATTGAAGAAACATTGAACAAATCGATTGTCATTGCGCAGGAAACAGCAGAAGATGTGAAACGCAATGCACAAAAAGAAGCGAAACTTCTCGTCCGAGAAGCTGAAAAAAATGCGGATCGTATTGTGGAGGAATCCTTATCAAAGGCGCGCCGTATTGCCGTTGAAATTGAAGAATTGAAGAAACAGTCAAAAGTATTCCGAACACGATTTAAAATGTTGATGGAAGCGCAGCTAGATTTGTTAAACAACGACGATTGGGATGCGTTAATGGGATTTGAAGTGGATACAGATGAAATTGAGCAATTAAGCGAAGACGATATGTAAACTTGACGGATGACCGCTTCATTTTTATAATAGGTTCATTCAAATAACTATATAAGTAAAAACGATGACGGGGACAGTACGTTTACATAAATCAGTGTTAAAGCGAACCGGGGAGGGTGTAAGCCCGGATGCTGATTGTTGACGGAAAATCACCCTTGAGTGCTTTTCGTGAACGAATAGTAGCGAATAAGCGGTATATCCACGTTACGGATGATGAGCGGGCAGTGTAGGTAGTTGCTGTCAATCAGGGTGGTATCGCGGAAACCTTTTTCGTCCCTTATTTAGGGGATGAAAAAGGTTTTTTTGCATTTATTACACTTAAAGGAGAATGAAACATGAATTATAAAGAGACATTATTAATGCCGAAAACAGAATTCCCGATGCGGGGCAATTTGCCAAAACGTGAACCAGACATGCAAAAAACGTGGGATAAAACAGATATTTACAAACAGGTGCTTGATCGTACGAAAGAGCGTCCGATGTTTGTTTTGCATGATGGACCTCCTTATGCAAATGGGGACATTCATATTGGACATGCGCTGAATAAAATTTTGAAAGATTTTATTGTCCGCTTTAAATCAATGAGTGGTTATTATGCCCCTTATATTCCAGGCTGGGATACACACGGTTTGCCAATTGAACAGGCGCTTACAAACTCAGGTGTGAATCGCAAAGAAATGACAGTAGCAGAATTTCGCCAGCTTTGCGAGGATTACGCCTATAAACAAATTGACAGTCAACGCACACAGTTTAAACGTCTTGGTGTTCGTGGTGATTGGGAAAATCCATACATTACATTAAAGCCAGAGTACGAGGCACAGCAAATTAAAGTATTTGGTGAAATGGCGAAAAAAGGTTATATCTATAAAGGACTGAAACCTGTTTACTGGTCCCCTTCATCTGAATCAGCACTTGCTGAAGCAGAAATTGAATACAAGGATAAAAAATCTCCTTCTATTTATGTGGCTTTTAGTGTGAAACAAGGGAACGGTGTACTTGAAGAAGGAACGAAAATAATCATTTGGACGACAACACCATGGACGATTCCAGCAAACCTTGGAATTGCACTTCATCCAGACTTGACTTATGTGGTTGTCAGTACAGGCGGCGTTCGTTACGTCGTAGCGGAAGCGCTTCTTGAAGAAGTAGCGTTGAAAATTGGCTGGGACTCTTACAAGAAGGAAAAAACAGTCAAAGGAGAAGAACTGGAGAATATTATCGCTGCTCACCCTATTTACGCTCGCGATTCACTCGTTATGCTTGGTGAACATGTGACAACCGATTCAGGAACAGGATGCGTTCATACAGCACCTGGACACGGAGAAGATGACTTTATCATCGGTAAAAAATACGGTCTTGATGTTCTTTGCCCTGTAAATGATCGCGGTGTGATGACAGAAGAAGCGCCCGGTTTTGAAGGCCTTTTCTATGATAAAGCAAACAAAGCAGTTACGGAAAAGCTTACAGAGGTCGGTGCGCTCTTGAATATGGAGTTCATTACACATTCATACCCGCATGACTGGCGTACGAAAAAACCAGTTATTTATCGTGCTACAGCACAATGGTTTGCCTCCATTGATGTATTCCGTCCACAATTATTAGAAGCGGTTAAAGAAACGAAATGGGTACCATCATGGGGTGAAACACGTCTATTTAATATGATTCGTGACCGAGGCGACTGGTGTATTTCACGTCAGCGTGCATGGGGTGTGCCAATTCCCGTGTTCTATGCAGAAAACGGTGAGCCGATCATTACCGATGAAACCATTACACATGTCTCGAATTTATTTCGTGAACACGGTTCAAATATTTGGTTTAAGCGTGAAACAAAAGAATTATTGCCGGAAGGTTTTACACATCCAGGCAGTCCAAATGGTGAGTTTACCAAAGAAAATGATATTATGGATGTATGGTTTGATTCAGGATCTTCTCATCAAGGTGTTCTTGAACTGCGCGATGATGCACAGCGGCCGGCAGATCTTTATTTAGAAGGATCAGACCAATACCGAGGCTGGTTTAATTCATCACTTATTACAGGCGTTGCTGTTACAGGAAATGCGCCGTATAAAGGTGTTCTTAGCCACGGATTTGCACTTGATGGGGAAGGACGCAAAATGAGCAAATCACTAGGCAATACGGTTATCCCTTCAAAAGTGATGGATCAACTCGGAGCGGATATTTTACGCTTATGGGTAGCGTCTGTTGACTTTCAGGCGGATGTACGTGTATCCGATGCGATTTTGAAGCAGGTGACAGAAGTCTATCGGAAGATCCGCAATACATTCCGTTTTCTACTAGGAAACTTAGATGGATTTGATCCCAAACAGCATGCTGTTTCGTATGAAAGCTTGCGTGAAGTTGATCAATTTATGCTTGTGAAATTAAATGAATTAATTAAAAATGTCCGTGGCCATTATGAAAACTATGAATTCGCAGCCATTTATCATACAATTAACAATTTCTTTACAGTAGATATGAGCTCGTTCTATCTTGATTTTGCGAAAGACGTTCTTTATATTGAAGCAGAAGATCAATCGGATCGCCGCGCGATTCAAACGGTACTTTATGAAACGTTAACGGCTCTTGCGAAACTGCTATCCCCTATTTTGCCCCATACAGCAGATGAAGTTTGGATGGAGGTGCCGGGCACAACTGAACAATATGTTCAATTGACAGATATGCCAGAGTACAAAGAGATCGAGGACGCAGAAAATATAAAAGCGAAATGGACAGCGTTTATGGATGTGCGTGACGATGTGTTAAAAGCACTGGAAAAAGCGCGTAATGAGAAAGTGATTGGCAAATCGCTTACAGCACATGTACGTTTATATGCTGACAGTGATGTGACGGATCTTCTTGCTTCCATTCAGGAAGATCTCAAACAATTGTTTATCGTATCTGGATTTGAAGTAGTTGGTTTAAAAGCAGATGCACCAGAAAATGCAGTGAAGCTTGACACAGCCTCTGTAGTCATTGAGAAAGCGTCCGGTGAAACGTGTGAACGCTGTTGGACGGTGACTGAAGAAGTTGGACAGGATCAAGCACATCCAACACTTTGCCCACGCTGTGCTGAGGTTGTGGCCGAGCATTATCCGGAATTAAACTAAAGGATAATAAAAAGAGGTTAGCAACCGCTAACCTCTTTTCACCGTTATCCAAGGTGATGGAGGAACGTATGATGTATTACGTATTGACACTGTTAGTAATCGTATTAGATCAATGGACGAAGTGGCTTATTGTTACGTCAATGGAAATTGGTGAAAGTGTAAAAGTTATTGACGATTTTTTTCATATAACATCTCACCGAAATCGAGGAGCAGCATGGGGAATGCTTGAAGGCCAATTCTGGTTATTCTATATCATTACCGCAATCGTTGTTGTAGCTCTTGTGTATTACATGCAAACAGAAGCAAAAGGAAAGCCATTAATGAAAACATCGTTGGCCATTTTGCTCGGTGGTGCAATTGGCAATTTTATTGATCGACTGTTTCGTGGTGAAGTCGTTGATTTTGCACAGACATTTATTTTTGGCTATCATTTCCCTATTTTTAACATTGCGGATGCAGCATTGACGATTGGCGTTCTGTTATTATTTGGAGCTATGTTTATTGAAGATCGAAAAGGAAAGAAGGAATAAGATGGAAAACATGAATTTTACCGTAGCGGAAGAAGGAAATGGAAGCAGAATTGATAAACTGGCTGCGGCACAGGATGAGCAGTTTTCACGGACACAAGTACAGGATTGGTTAAAAGAAGGACGTGTACTCGTTAATGGTAAGCCTGTAAAAGCGAATTATAAAGCTGTCGTTGGTGATGAAGTAGTGATTCACATTCCGGAACCAGAAGAATTAAAAATTGAAGCAGAAGACTTACAGCTTGATGTATATTATGAGGATGCAGATGTTATTGTTGTGAATAAACCGAGCGGTATGGTCGTTCATCCGGCACCGGGCCATGTGAGCGGTACACTTGTGAATGGGTTAATGTTCCATTGTAAAGATCTTTCAGGAATTAATGGGGTTATGCGCCCTGGGATTGTCCATCGGATCGATAAAGATACGTCAGGGTTGTTAATGGTCGCCAAAAACGATATGGCACATGAAAAGCTTGTCAATCAGCTCGTTGAAAAATCCGTCACAAGAAAATATAAAGCAGTTGTACACGGTGTAATACCACATGATTTTGGTACAATTGAGGCACCAATTGGACGCGATCCAAAAGATCGCCAAAAAATGACGGTCGTTGATAATGGAAAATCTGCGGTCACTCATTTTCATGTAATCGAGCGCTTTGCCGAATTCACACTCGTTGAATGTGAACTTGAAACAGGACGTACGCATCAAATTCGCGTACATATGAAATATATTGGTTTCCCCTTAGCAGGCGATCCAAAATATGGACCGAAAAAAACGCTTGACCTTAACGGACAGGCGCTTCATGCGGGCATTCTTGGATTTGTTCATCCGCGTACAGATGAATACATGGAGTTTGAAGCACCTGCTCCAAAGGAGTTTGATGACCTTCTTCTGCAATTGAAGAAAAACATTTGACAATCTGCGCTCTTATCGTTAAACTAAATGCAGTTGAATAAGAACCTTTAAGAACAGTCCGGAGAGGCTGAGAAGGGATCGGATGAAATGCGGCAAGTGTAATTTGTAATCCCGCATATGTAGGATCAGTATGCCTTCTCACCATAACGGGTAGGGAGGCTTTTTTTGTGGAAAAAGCAGTTGTGCTTGATCAGCAGGCGATTCATAGGGCGCTGACGAGAATTGCACATGAGATCATTGAGCGAAATAAGGGCATTGATAATTGTGTATTAATCGGAATTAAAACGAGAGGCATTTATGTCGCACAGCGGCTGGCAGAACGTATTTTTCAAATAGAGGGACTGCACATTCCTGTTGGAGAGCTCGATATTACATTATATCGCGATGACTTGACACATGAAATGAAAAATCACGATCCAGAAATAAAAGGATCAGACATTTCGGTTGATATTAATGGTAAAACCGTTATTCTAGCTGATGATGTGCTTTATACGGGACGGACCGTTCGAGCGGCGATGGATGCGATTATGGACATCGGAAGGCCCTCACATATTCAAATGGCAGCACTTGTTGATAGGGGTCATCGGGAATTGCCGATTCGGGCTGATTACATCGGTAAAAATATCCCGACAGCTAAAAGTGAGCGTATTGTCGTTACACTTGAAGAAATAGATGAGTTCGATCGGATTAGTATATATGAATAAAGATGAATGTTAAATGAAAGTCCTGAGAGGCTTTATGAACATTGACAACCTTTTAAAAGTGCACGAGAGGCATTTAAGGGTGAAATCGTTCTGCGCGTTTGTGCAGTACAGCTTCGTTATGCTGTAAAGACGAAAAACACCCCGTTCTTGAGGGTGTTTTTTTCATGAAAACGGAGGCGAAAATTGATGGTAAAAAATATAGTTTCAATTAGAGATATGAATAAAGATGAAATTTTGTTAATATTAATGCAGGCGCAGAAATTTGCGGAAGGCGAAGTATGGTCGCCGAATAATAAAATATTTGTCGCAAATTTGTTTTTTGAGGCGAGTACGAGAACGAAAACAAGTTTTGAAATGGCAGAACGAAAAATAGGATTGGATATCATACCATTTGATGTTGGAAGTTCGAGCGTCTTAAAAGGTGAGACACTGTATGATACAGTGCGCACAATGGAAGCAATTGGTGTGAATGCAGTAGTTATTCGCCACGAAGAAGATGCATATTATGATGAACTTATTGGTCGTCTTGACATTCCAGTTATTAACGCAGGCGACGGTTGCGGACAGCATCCGACACAATGTTTACTTGACCTACTCACTATTCAACAGGAATTTTCTTCGTTTGAAGGCTTAAAAATTGGCATTGTCGGCGATATTCGGCATAGTCGGGTTGCCCGTTCAAATGCAGAAGCATTGCAAAGACTTGGTGCAGATGTAAAGTTTTCAGGACCACCGGAATGGTTTGAAGAGGAGTTTATGAATTCAGGCGGATATGTTGAAATTGATGAACTTATCGAACAGGTGGATGTTCTTATGCTTCTGCGCATTCAGCATGAACGGCACCAAGTGGCGTCTGTAATGACGAAAGAAGAATATCACGTTCACTTCGGATTAACGGAAGAGCGGGAACAGCGCATGAAAAAAGGGAGTATTATTATGCACCCAGCACCGGTAAACCGTGACGTAGAAATTGCCGACAGTTTGGTTGAGTGCGAACGATCACGTATATTTAAACAGATGGAGAACGGGGTATATGTACGCATGGCCGTATTAAAAGAGGTACTTGAAGGGAGATTGTCAAATGAGCTGGTTAATTAAAAATGGACAAATCTTAAATGAAAATGGTGAATTAGTGAGTGCGGATATTCGTATTCAAGCTGGTAAAATTGCTGAAATCGGCACGGCTCTTGCAGCATCTAATGAAGAAGTGATTGATGCAGGCGGCAGCCTGGTTGCACCGGGTCTCGTTGATCTGCATGTTCACTTGCGGGAACCGGGCGGTGAGCATAAAGAAACGATCGATTCAGGCACAATGGCCGCAGCGAAAGGCGGATTTACGACAATTGCCGCTATGCCAAATACACGTCCTGTACCTGATACAAAAGAAAACCTTCAAAAAGTAAACAGCTTAATTAATGAAAAAGCGCACGTTCGCGTATTGCCCTATGCATCGATTACAATCCGCCAAGCTGGAAAAGAACTGGTCGATTTCCCCTCATTAAAAGAAAACGGCGCATTTGCGTATACGGATGATGGCGTAGGTGTTCAAGAGGCCGGCATGATGCATGCAGCGATGAAAAAGGCAGCAGCGATCGACATGGCAATTGTTGCCCACTGCGAAGATAACAGTTTAATTTATGGCGGTGTCGTTCACGAAGGAGAGTATTCAAAACGTGAAAGCATTCCAGGTATTCCCGCCATCTGTGAATCTGTACAGATTGCTCGTGATGTACTGCTTGCTGAAGCAGCAAATTGTCACTATCATGTCTGTCATGTCAGCACGAAAGAATCGGTCCGTGTTATTCGTGATGCGAAAAAAGCCGGTATTCATGTGACAGGAGAAGTATCACCGCATCATCTTGTGCTAACAGACCTTGATATTCCAGAGCAAGACCCGAATTTTAAGATGAATCCACCGCTGCGCTCGTCCGCAGATAAAGAGGCGTTAATTGAAGGGTTGCTCGATGGGACAATCGATTTCATCGCAACGGATCACGCACCGCATACAGCGGAAGAAAAAGCAGCCGGGATCCAAAAAGCGCCATTCGGTATTACTGGATTTGAAACAGCATTTCCGCTTCTATATACAGAGCTTGTACAAAAAAATGTGATGACATTAAAACAACTCGTTGATTGGATGACGATCAAACCAGCTGAAACATTTAAATTGCCGTTTGGCCGTTTAGAAGAAGGGGTTGTAGCAGATATTACCGTTATTGACCTTGAAACAGAAAAGGAAGTCGATCCAGCAACGTTTTTATCTAAAGGGAAAAACACGCCATTTACAGGCCGCAAATTAACTGGATGGCCGAAAGCAACATTTTTTGAAGGAAATCTTGTATGGCAGGAAGGAATGAAACAATCATGAAAAAACAACTGATTTTAGAAGATGGAACGGTATTTACAGGTGAAGGATTTGGAAGTAACAAAGATGTTACAGGTGAAGTTGTCTTTACGACGGGAATGACAGGCTATCAGGAAACACTATCTGATCCATCGTTTTGCGGACAGATTGTTACATTTACGTATCCTTTAATCGGAAATTATGGCATAAACCGTGATGATTTTGAAACGATTCAACCGGCTGTGAAAGCACTTGTTGTAAAAGAAGCAGCAGATTTTCCATCTAACTTCAGGAGCGAGTTTTCAATTGATGAATATTTAAAAATGAAAGACATTCCAGCTATTTCTGGCATTGATACACGTAAATTAACACGTATTATTCGTCAATATGGTGCGTTAAAAGGCACTATTGTTTCTGCGGAGGCAAATGCAGCAGAAGTGGTTCACCGTCTGCAAGCAACCGTATTGTCGACAGACCAGGTGGCACAGGTATCAACAAAATCTGCTTATCCTAGCCCGGGCCGCGGATTCCGCGTTGTAGTCATTGATTATGGTATGAAGCACGGTATTTTACGCGAGCTAAATAATCGTAACTGTGATGTTATTGTTGTGCCCCACGATATAACAGGTGAGCGAATTATGCAATTCAAACCAGATGGCATTATGCTCACAAATGGACCAGGGGACCCGAAAGAGGTACCATATGCGATTGAAACGGTTAAATATTTAATCGGAAAAGTGCCGATTTTTGGTATTTGTCTCGGTCATCAGCTTTTTGCACTTGCATCAGGCGCGGATACATTTAAGATGAAATTCGGCCACCGTGGAGCAAATCATCCAGTTAAAGATTTGGAAACAGGAAGAACAGCTCTTACATCACAAAACCATGGCTATTCGGTAAATGAAGAAACGATTAAAAATACAGATTTGAAAGTAACACATCTTGCATTGAACGATGGAACAGTAGAAGGACTTGCTCATAAAATCCATCCAGCGTTCACGGTTCAATATCATCCAGAAGCATCACCGGGACCGGAAGACGATAATATATTATTCGACCGTTTTATTGATATGATGAAAAAGAACGTTGCAAAGGAGAAACAAAATGCCTAAACGCACAGATATTAAAAGTATACTTGTTATTGGCTCCGGACCGATTGTGATCGGCCAAGCAGCAGAGTTTGATTACGCAGGAACGCAGGCCTGCCTTGCGTTAAAAGAGGAAGGATATCGAGTTATTCTTGTTAACTCAAATCCAGCAACGATTATGACAGATGCAGAAATTGCAGATGCTGTCTATATTGAACCAATCACGCTTGAATTTGTAAGCCGTATTATTCAAAAGGAACGTCCAGACGCAATTTTGCCGACACTTGGCGGACAGACAGGTTTGAACATGGCAGTTGAATTGGCGAATGCAGGTGTGCTTGAAGAGTATAGGGTAGAAGTACTTGGGACGAAACTGTCTGCGATTGAACAAGCTGAAGACCGAGACCTATTCCGTAACTTAATGAATGATTTGAAAGAGCCAGTACCAGATAGTGATATCATTCATAATTTAGAAGAAGCATATGTATTCGTTGAACGTGTCGGCTATCCCGTAATCGTGCGCCCTGCTTATACACTGGGCGGTACAGGCGGCGGAATTTGCGAGAATGAAGAAGAACTAATTGAAATTGTTACAAGCGGATTGAAACATAGTCCTGTAACGCAATGTCTTCTTGAAAAAAGCATAGCCGGCTTTAAAGAAATTGAATATGAAGTGATGCGTGACTCAAATGATAATGCGATCGTTGTATGTAATATGGAAAACATCGATCCAGTCGGCGTGCACACAGGCGATTCAATCGTTGTAGCACCAAGCCAAACATTGACGGACCGTGAATATCAAATGCTTCGCAACACGTCTTTGAAAATCATTCGCGCGCTCGGTATTGAAGGCGGCTGTAACGTACAGCTAGCACTTGATCCATATAGTTTCCAGTATTACATTATTGAAGTAAATCCTCGTGTAAGCCGTTCATCTGCTCTTGCGTCAAAAGCAACAGGTTATCCGATTGCGAAACTTGCTGCAAAAATAGCGGTTGGATTGACACTTGACGAAATGATGAATCCTGTTACAGGAAAAACGTACGCATGTTTTGAGCCTGCACTTGATTACATCGTATCGAAAATTCCACGCTGGCCATTTGATAAATTTGAAAACGCAAACCGGACACTAGGCACGCAAATGAAAGCAACAGGCGAAGTCATGGCGATCGGCCGTACGTTTGAAGAATCCATGTTGAAAGCGGTACGTTCACTTGAAAGCGGCGTTTTTCACCTCGGACTTGATGAACTTGCGGATAAAGAAGATGCTTTTATTGAAAAACGTATTCGTAAAGCAGGCGATGAGCGTTTGTTCTATCTTGGTGAAGCACTGCGCCGCGGCATTACAATTGAAACGATTAATGAGTGGAGCCAGATTGACCTGTTTTTCTTGAAAAAGTTCGAAAACATCGTTCGTTTTGAAAAAGAGGTAGAAAACAATCCGTTTGATGCCGTTGTTGCCAAAAAAGCGAAAGAACTCGGATTTGCAGACAAAACAATCGCAAAAATGTGGGCGAAAACAGATAAAGAAATTTACGACTGGCGCAAAGAAAACGGCATCGTTCCTGTGTTCAAAACGGTTGATACGTGTGCTGCTGAATTTGAATCCGAAACACCATACTACTACGGTACGTATGAAGAAGAAAACGAATCAATCGTAACAGATCGCAAATCCGTTGTCGTTCTTGGTTCAGGTCCAATTCGAATTGGCCAAGGTGTCGAGTTTGATTATGCGACTGTTCACTCTGTATGGGCGTTAAAAGAAGCGGGTTACGAGGCAATTATTGTGAATAACAACCCAGAAACGGTCTCAACAGACTTCAGTATTTCCGATAAGCTATACTTTGAACCGCTCACGATTGAAGATGTGATGCATATTATTGATCATGAAAAACCGGAAGGCGTTATCGTACAATTCGGCGGACAAACAGCGATCAATCTTGCTGATAAACTCGTTGAACATGGCGTGAAAATTCTTGGTACGAGCCTAGAAGACGTAGACCGTGCTGAAAACCGTGATAAATTTGAGCAAGCATTACAGGAACTTGATGTGCGGCAGCCACTCGGTAAAACGGCGTTCTCTGTTGAGACAGCGGTTGAAATTGCAAACCACATTGGTTATCCGGTTCTTGTCCGTCCATCTTATGTACTCGGTGGACGCGCAATGGAAATCGTTTATAAAGAAGCAGAACTTCTTCAATACATGACAAATGCAGTGAAAATCAATCCAGAACATCCAGTATTGATTGACCGTTATTTAACAGGGCAGGAAATTGAAGTTGATGCGATTTCGGACGGTATAGATGTTGTTATTCCAGGTATTATGGAGCACATTGAGCGCGCTGGTGTTCATTCAGGTGACTCGATTGCCGTTTATCCACCGCAAAAGTTAACAGAAGATCAAAAAGCACAAATCATTGATTACACAGTGAGACTCGCGAAGGGCTTAAATATTATCGGTCTATTGAATATTCAGTACGTCATCTCTAAAGGCGATATATTCGTTATTGAGGTGAATCCGCGCTCAAGCCGTACTGTTCCATTCTTGAGTAAAATTACCAATGTTCCAATGGCGAATGTTGCTACAAAAGCCATTATGGGACAAACATTGAAAGAAATGGGCTACGAGACAGGTCTTATACCTGAAAAAGAAGGCGTTTATGTGAAAGTACCGGTTTTCTCCTTTGCTAAATTGCGCCGTGTAGATACAACACTCGGTCCTGAAATGAAATCAACAGGTGAAGTAATGGGGAAAGATGCTACACTTGAAAAAGCATTGTATAAAGGGCTTGTGGCATCCGGTATGAAAATTCCGGTAAAAGGCGCTGTTCTGTTAACTGTAGCGGATAAAGATAAAGAGGAAGCACTAGTACTTGCAAAACGCTTCTACAATATTGGTTTTCAAGTGCTTGCGACATACGGTACAGCGAACTTCTTACGCGAATCTGGTATACCGGTTGAAACGGTATCGAAAATTGGTGCAAAAGGTCCGGATATGCTTGATTTAATTCGCAGCGGACAGGTACAATTTATTATTAATACGCTCACAAAAGGCAAACAGCCAGCACGTGACGGATTCCGTATTCGCCGCGAAACAGTTGAAAATGGTATCCCATGCTTAACATCACTGGATACAGCTGATGCCATCTTACAAGTACTTGAATCGATGATCTTTAACGCGGAAGCAATGCCAAAACCGGCATTGGAGGCGGCTCATTTATGATTCAAAAAGAGTTGATGACCGTAACAAACCAAACGGAAATCGCCCATAATATTTATGAAATGACATTGCATGGTACACTTGTTAATCAAATGAACGAACCAGGTCAATTCGTTCATTTGAAAGCAGGTGAGGAAATGATCCCGCTCTTGCGCCGCCCAATCAGCATCGCCCGTATTGAACAGGAAAAACAGGAATTTACGATGATTTACCGGGCAGAAGGAGCAGGCACGACTGCACTGGCGAAAAAACGTACGGGTGACTTTGTTGACGTACTCGGTCCACTCGGTCATGGTTTTCCAGTTGAGGAAGCACAACCAGGGCAAACAGCGCTTTTAATTGGCGGCGGGATCGGCGTGCCACCTCTATATGAATTGTCGCGCCGTTTAAATGCCAATGGTGTCAAAACCATTCATGTACTTGGTTTTCAAAATAAAGAAGCAGCGTTTTATACAGAGCAATTTTTATCACTTGGGGATACGTATGTGTCCACAGTAGACGGTTCACTTGGTGAGCAAGGATTTGTCACAGATGTGGTAAACAATCACGAGTTAAAAGCGGATATTTTTTATACATGTGGTCCAACCGTCATGTTAAAAGCAGTTGAACAGCTTCATGCAGCCCCTCGCGGTTATATTTCGCTTGAAGAACGTATGGGCTGCGGGATCGGTGCTTGCTTCGCTTGCGTCTGCCATCCAAAGGAAGATGAATCAGGCACTGCATATTTCAAAGTTTGCAGTGATGGTCCAGTATTTCCAGCAGGGGAGGTAGCGCTTTGAGCAGATTAAATATTGAACTTCCCGGTCTTTCGTTAAAAAATCCGGTTATGCCGGCATCAGGTTGCTTTGGATTCGGCCGTGAATTTAGCCAGCTGTACGATTTAAGTACGCTTGGAGCAATTATGATTAAAGCGACAACAGAAGAACCACGCTACGGAAATGCAACACCGCGTGTCGCAGAAACACCAGCCGGCATGCTTAATGCAATTGGTCTTCAAAATCCCGGTCTTGAAAAAGTTATTGCAAATGAACTTGAATGGTTGAAACAATTTGACGTTCCGATTATTGCGAACGTAGCGGGATCCCAAACGGAAGATTATGTACAAGTGGCAAAAGAAATTTCCAAAGTGGATAACGTTCATGCACTGGAATTAAATATTTCTTGTCCCAATGTCAAAACAGGCGGTATCGCCTTTGGTACCATTCCGGAAACAGCGAAAGAGCTGACGAAGCGTGTAAAAGAAGTATCGGCTGTGCCCGTTTACGTGAAGCTTTCGCCAAACGTCACGAATATTGTTGAAATGGCGAAAGCCGTAGAAGATGGCGGTGCAGATGGTATTACGATGATTAATACATTAATCGGTATGCGCATTGATTTAAAAACAGCACGCCCAGTATTATCAAATCGTACAGGCGGCTTATCCGGTCCTGCGGTAAAACCGGTCGCTGTTCGGATGGTGTATGAAGTAAGTCAAAATACAAATTTGTCAATTATTGGCATGGGCGGCATTTCAAGTGTAGAAGACATTATTGAATTTTATTTTGCAGGTGCAGATGCAATTGCAGTTGGCACCGCAAACTTTGTTAATCCGTTTATATGCCAGGAATTAATTGAGCAGTTAGATCAGTATTTAGAAGCACATAACGTGGATCATATTAGCGAACTGAAGGGACGGAGCTGGAAGTAATGGAGAAAGAACCAATTATTGCACTAGACTTCCCTTCATGGGAGCAAACTGAACAATTTCTTGCTCCATTTGATCAGGAAAAGCTTTATGTAAAAGTCGGCATGGAGCTTTATTTACAAAATGGTCCGTTTATTATTGAACGATTAAAAGAAATGAATCATCGTATTTTCCTTGATTTGAAGCTGCATGATATTCCAAATACAGTGCGTCAGGCGATGAAAGGACTCGCATCACTCGGTGTGGACATGATTAACGTTCATGCAGCAGGCGGTGTTCAAATGATGGCGGCAGCTCGTGCGGGCCTGGACGAAGGGGCAACTAACGGCAAACGTCCCATTTTGCTGGCGGTGACACAATTAACTTCTACATCGGAAGAAGCTATGCAAGCTGATCAGTTAATTTCTGTCCGGCTCCATGAGTCCGTGCTTCATTACGCGAAAAAAGCGAAGGAAGCAGAGTGTGACGGTGTCGTATGTTCGGTTCTTGAAGCATCAGCCATCCGCGATGCGTGCGGTGAACAATTTTATAAAGTAACACCGGGTATCCGTTTAAAAGATGGACTAGCGAATGACCAGCAGCGTATTGCTGATCCAAGAGAAGCACGCGAAATCGGTTCGACTATGATCGTTGTAGGTCGTCCGATTACGAAAGCAGCCGATCCAGTCGCTGCCTATCATCATGTAA
Source organism: Domibacillus sp. F004 (assembly GCF_057814295.1). Taxonomy (NCBI): domain Bacteria; kingdom Bacillati; phylum Bacillota; class Bacilli; order Caryophanales; family Bacillaceae; genus Domibacillus; species Domibacillus sp. F004. Next base: position 185,192 of record NZ_JBVATB010000003.1, on the reverse strand, counting down.
AAGCACTGTGGGGGGGACAATCTTAAAATGAAAAAAGAAATTGCAGAAGAATTATTGAAAATCCGTGCGGTTTATTTGCAGCCAAACGATCCATTTACGTGGTCTTCCGGCATGAAATCACCCATTTATTGCGATAATCGCTTAACTTTATCTTATCCGGAAACGCGTCAAAAAATCGCTAAAGGATTAGCAGAATTAATTAAAACAAACTATCCAGAAGCTGAAATCCTTGCTGGAACAGCGACCGCTGGTATCCCCCATGCTGCATGGGTATCAGATGTGTTAAACTTGCCAATGTGTTACGTCCGCTCAAAAGCGAAAGAACATGGAAAAGGCAACCAAATTGAAGGTAAAATTGCAGAAGGTGCGAAAGTTGTCGTTATTGAAGACTTAATTTCAACAGGTGGCAGTGCCATTACAGCAGCAGAAGCGTTGCGTGAAGCAGGCTGTCATGTCCTTGGTGTTGCGGCAATCTTTACATATGGGTTGCCGAAAGGAGATTCTCGCCTTTCAGAAGCCCAACTACAAGCAGTCGCGCTAAGCGACTATGATGCATTAATTGAAGTTGCAGCAGAAAAAGAATATGTAGAAGCTAGCGACATCGAAACGTTGAAACAATGGAAACAAAACCCTGATGCATGGGGAAGGAAATAAAATAAAACGAAATGAAAGGAACTTTCCAATATAGAGTGGAAAGTTCCTTTCATTTTATTTCTTCATTTCCATCACTTTGCCTTCGTCAGGGGTTACGTAAACTGTGTGCTGATGATCGTAAATAACGAAGCCAGGCTTAGCACCAGATGGTTTTTTAACGTGGCGCACTTTCGTGTAATCGACTGGTACGGAAGAGGAATCTTTTGCTTTGCTGTAATAGGCGGCAATGATTGCGGCTTCTAAAATAGTTTCCTCTGACGGCTCGGCTGATTGGATAACGATGTGGGAGCCAGGAATGTCTTTCGTATGAAGCCATATGTCATCACGTCTTGCCACTTTATTTGTTAAATAATCGTTTTGACGATTATTTTTGCCAGCGTGAATGGGCGTACCGTCAGATGATACATATTCTTCAATCACTGGTTTTTCTGCTTTCTTTTTCTTTTTCATATGACGTGCTTTAATATAACCCTCTTCGACGAGCTCTTCACGAATTTCTTCTATATCCCGCGGTGATGCGGATTCAAGCTGTTGCAATAAAACTTCAAAGTAGTGAATTTCATCATTTGTTTTCGCAATCTGTTCCTGAACGATGATGAGCGCATTTTTTGCTTTTTGATAGCGTGAAAAGTATTTTTGTGCGTTGTCAGCAGGATTTTTGCGTGGATCAAGCGGGATCGTTATCATAGAACCTGCTTCATCATAATAATTGAGTACTTGTATTTCACTCATGCCTTTTTTTACTGCATACAAGTTTGCTGTTAACAGCTCACCAAGACGCTGATATTCACCAGCATTTTCTGCTTCTTCAAGAGTTCGTTTGAGTTTGTGTATTTTTGAACGGTTTTTTTGAAGTTCGTTGCTGATTAAACGCTCGAGGTCATTTCCTTGCTGGCGGACACGATCGCGTTCTGCTTTGCCGAAATAATAACGGTCCAAGAGCATAGATAAGGTATCAAATTTCGTACGTTCCCCTTTTAAATGGGACAAGTCAATCATATAAAAATAGGTTTTATCCCCACTATCAATCATAACAGGCGTATATTTTTTTTCAAAAATCGGTTTCATTGTTTTAACAAAAGCATCGGGAATCGTTTCCCGATTGGCAAGACCCGCACATGCAGCCACTTCATTGCTAATAAGCGGCGATAACCCTTCAAATGAAGCGACGAGCTGTTTTCCAATTTTACCGGTATTAAAATCAATAGACTGCAAGATTGTCTCTGCATCAGCAGTAAGAGGATTTTTTTTGTTTTGAGCTGGCGGGTTTACATAAAGTGAACCTGGCAAAATGGTTCGGTAGCTGTTTTGGGCTGGTGGTATATGCTTAATACTGTCAATCATCGTTCCTTTTTCTTTATCAACGAGAATAATGTTGCTATGACGGCCCATTATTTCAACATACAGCTGTTTGTATGAAATATCGCCAATTTCATTTTTCCCTTTAAACTCAAACATAATGGTCCGGTCAAGCCCGTTTTGCTGGATGTTTTCTAAAATGGCTCCGTCTAAATGTTTCCGCATCATAACGCAAAAAAGCGGTGGTTCAGATGGATTGTCTTGTACCATATCTGTCAATTGCACTCGTGCGTAAGACGGATGAGCAGATAGCAAAAGTTTGTTGTTTTTTCCACGCGCCCGAATAACCATAATTATTTCATTTTTATAAGGCTGGTGAATTTTATTGACGCGTCCGCCTTGAAGCGCTTCATTTAATTCTTCTACCATTGCCTTCGTAAATAATCCATCAAATGCCATAAGTCATACTCCCTTTTCAAACGAACATATTTATCCATCATATCATGGAATAGATGAATACGTAAATTTGCAGTTTGCTTATTTTTTAAGCGATAATGGGAGAAAATATGATATAATACATCAAGTATGCAAGAACGGAGAAGAATAACAAAGGGGAATGTGGGCGATGCAGTTAATCAATATTGGTTTCGGGAGTGTTGTCTCGGGGGAGAGGATTGTGGCAATCGTCAGCCCGGAATCGGCACCGATCAAACGGCTTGTTCAAGATTCACGTGAACGGGGAAATCTTGTCGATGCAACATTTGGCCGTAGAACGCGTGCAGTTATTATTACAGATAGCAATCATATTGTTTTATCAGCCGTTCAGCCAGAAACAGTGGCGAACCGGGCTGTTTTGAAAGATGAGGATGCGGAGGAAGGAATGTGAAAGACGTGAAAGAAAAAGGTTTGCTAATCGTATTGTCCGGACCATCAGGTGTCGGCAAAGGGACAGTGCGAAAAGCAATTTTTTCAAGGGACGATCTAAAGTTTGAATACTCGATTTCGATGACAACACGCAAGCCGCGTGAAGGAGAAGTGGATGGGATCGATTACTTTTTTAAATCCCGTGAGGAATTTGAACAGCTGATCGCCGCTGGAAAGCTGCTGGAATATGCAGAATTTGTCGGCAATTATTATGGAACGCCAGTTGATTATGTGCGTGCCACACTTGATGCAGGAACTGATATCTTTCTCGAAATTGAAGTGGAAGGTGCTCGTCAGGTGAGAGAAAAGTTTCCAGAAGGACTGTTTATTTTTCTTGCACCGCCAAGTCTTTCCGAACTGCACAGCCGAATCATTAATCGCGGTACAGAGACAGATGCTGTGATTCGCGGCCGTATGGAACAGGCGAGAAAAGAAATTGAAATGATGAGTTTATATGACTACGTCGTCGAAAACGATGAAGTTGAGCAGGCGTGCCGCCGTATCCAATCAATTATTGAAGCGGAACATTGCCGCCGTGAACGTGTGCAGCACCGCTATCAAATTATGCTAGAAGGTGAAAATTAATGTTATATCCATCCATTGATAACTTATTGACGAAAATTGATTCAAAATACTCGCTTGTTAGTGTTGCCGCTAAACGTGCGCGTTATATGCAGGAAAACAAAGGATCAGGAGTGCTGTCTTCATATAAATCACATAAATTCGTTGGCAAAGCGCTTGAAGAAATTTATGCTGATGAACTTGTAATGAAAAAGAAAAATGCGAATGAAACGTATTCAGACGAAGTATAAAGTGAATCTTCCATCAGCAGGGGTCTATATCATCTCCCCGCTAAATAAAAAGGAACTCGAGTAAAAAGTGCTGCAGCCTGCGGCAAGACATGAGTGACCGGTTTCAGACCGGTCCCGGAAACCATCGGCTTGTTTAGGCAGTTATTCTTTATTGATTTTTTTACGTCTTGAAGTGAGGCTTACTGCTTGTTAATCTGTGATAAATAATGAACAAATGTAAAAGGGCGGCTTATACCGGCCTTTTCTTTTTTATAAGAATGATTCCGACGGAGGGGTACATGGTATGAATGGAAAACATATTTTACTTTGCGTCAGTGGTGGTATAGCTGTTTATAAAGCGGCCGCCCTTACAAGTAAGTTGAAACAGGCGGGTGCTGAGGTGAAAGTTGTCATGACTGAATCAGCGCAGCAATTTGTCACAGTGAATACGTTTCAAGCGCTGTCTGGCCAGCCTGTTTATACGGACACATTTGACGAAAAAGACCCGGCAAAAATTGCGCACATTGATATTGCTGACTGGGCAGATCTTGTAATCGTCGCTCCGGCCACAGCTAATATGATCGCAAAAATGGCTAATGGCATCGGTGATGACATGGTTTCGACTGTTTTACTTGCTGCTACAGCCCCACGATGGATCGCCCCAGCAATGAATGTTCACATGTATGCTCATCCAGCCGTACAAAATAATATGAATACACTTAAATCATATGGTTATCGATTTATTGAACCGGGTGAAGGGTATCTTGCATGTGGCTATACAGGAAAAGGGCGTCTGGAAGAACCGGAAATTATTGCAGCGCTCGTTTCAGATTATTTTTCAGAAAAGCAGTATAAACCGCTTGCTGGAAAAAAAGTCATCGTCACAGCAGGACCGACTCGTGAAGCAGTAGATCCGGTTCGTTTTTTCACTAACCGATCAACTGGTAAAATGGGCTATGCAGTCGCTGAAGCAGCACGTGACTTCGGCGCGGATGTGGAACTTATTTCCGGTCCAGTCAACCTTGAATCGCCTTTAGGAATTTCCATTACCTATGTTGAAAGTGCAGATGAGATGTTCCAAGCGGTCATGTCATTGTATGAGGAAGCAGACATCGTCGTGAAAACGGCAGCCGTTGCCGATTATCGGCCGAAACGTGTCCATGATCATAAAATGAAGAAACAAGACGGTGAATTATCAATGCAACTTGAGCGGACGATTGATATTTTAAAAACACTCGGTGAACAAAAAAAACATCAGTTTTTAATTGGATTTGCAGCCGAAACGAACGATATTAAGATGTATGCCAGACGAAAGCTGCAATCTAAAAATGCCGATATGATTGTGGCAAACAATGTAAAGCAGGCAGGTGCAGGATTCGGAGGCGATACAAATATTATTACTATTTTTCACCGTGATGGGTCACATAAAGAATTCGAGATGATGTCAAAAAAGGAAGCGGCCGTTCAACTTTTAACAGAAGCAATTGAGCAAATGGGTGATAGACAATGAAAATAGCATCTGTCATTGTCGATGTGGCTGTTATGCAGACAGATCGCCCATTTGACTATGCAATTCCGGAACGATGGCAGGAAGTCATTCAACCCGGTATGCGTGTCATCGTGCCTTTTGGTCCGCGTCACGTGCAAGGATTCGTCCTTGAGATAAAAGAAAACACAGAGATCCGCAAGTTAAAACCCATCGTAGAGCCAATGGATATTGTCCCTGTATTAAGCGAAGAATTAATGAGTCTGGCCCACTGGTTAACAATCGAATCGCTCTGTTATAAAATATCTGCTCTTCACGTTATGTTGCCAGCAGCGATGAAAGCGAAATACTCAAAAATAATCCGTCTGATAGAAGAGAAGCCTATTCAACCAGAACTGGCTTCCTTATTTAAAGGCCGCACGGAAATTCCATGGGAAGAAGTATGTAATACTGATGTACTGACTGATATTCGAAAAGAAGTGAAAAACGGCTCGATAGAAGTTATCTATTCGGTTAAAAGCAAAGGACGTAAAAAAACGGTCCGTATGGTGAGGTGCTTATTGTCAGAAGAGGCACTGGCTGAAACAGTTGAAGTGATAGCCAAAAATGCGGTTAAACAAAAGGAAGCACTACTCGCCTTTTCAGGACGAAAAGGCGGCTGGCTGACGTTAAAAGAAACGGGTATGTCATCTGCAACAGCGAAATCACTGATTGGAAAAGGGTGGATAGAAGAAAAGCAGGAAGAAATGTATCGCGATCCATATAGTGGAAGGCATTTTGAGCCAGATCAGCCACTCGAATTAACAGAAAATCAACAGGAAGCAATCGCACCGATTCTAGCCACAATAAACGAGGGTATAACAGAGACATTTTTGCTTCATGGGGTAACGGGAAGCGGGAAAACAGAAATTTATTTGCAATCGATTAGCCGAGTCATTGAAAAAGGGCAGGAAGCTATTGTGCTAGTACCAGAAATTTCTTTGACACCGCAAATGACGGAGCGATTTAAGAGCCGATTTGGAAATGATGTTGCGGTGCTTCACAGTGGTCTATCCATTGGAGAAAAGTATGATGAATGGAGGAAAATTAGCCGGAAAGAAGTGAAAGTCGTCGTCGGTGCACGATCGGCTGTTTTTGCGCCATTTGAAAATATAGGGCTTATTATCATTGATGAAGAGCACGAAACGAGCTATAAACAGGAAGAGAATCCCCGTTACCATGCACGTGATGTAGCGATTTGGCGGGCTGCTTACTATAATTGTCCGGTTATTTTAGGGAGTGCAACACCATCAATGGAATCATTCGCTCGGGCAAAAAAAGGTGTATATACACTTTTAACGCTCGATAGTCGTGTCAATGACCGTCCACTGCCCAGCGTTAATATTATCGATATGAGAGAAGAACTGCGTGAAGGAAACCGGTCGATGTTTTCTCGTACACTTTTTGATAAAATAAAAGATCGACTTGAAAAAGGAGAACAAACCGTTTTGTTTTTGAATAAACGCGGCTATTCATCCTTTATCATGTGTCGTGATTGCGGGTATGTGGCCGGTTGTCCGCATTGTGATGTATCGATGACATATCACCGGCACCGTCATCAGTTAAAGTGTCATTACTGTGGCTATGAAGAGCAGGCACCGAGTCTGTGCCCCGAATGCAGTAGTGAGCATATCCGCCATTTTGGCACTGGTACGCAAAAGGTCGAGGAAGAATTGTTGAAGCTCTTACCTGAGGCGCGTATTATCCGTATGGACGTTGATACAACAGGAACGAAAGGAGCACATGAAAGGTTGCTTCGTCAGTTTGGTAATAAACAAGCTGATATATTACTGGGAACGCAAATGATTGCAAAAGGACTCGATTTTCCTGATATTACGCTTGTCGGTGTATTGAGCGCTGATACGATGCTTCATTTGCCTGATTTTCGTTCATCGGAAAAAACTTTTCAGCTGTTAACACAAGTGAGTGGACGCGCCGGTCGGCATCAATTGCCAGGCGAAGTAGTTATTCAGACGTATACGCCGGAGCATTACAGCATTCAACTTGCTGCGGAACAAAATTATGAATCGTTTTATCAGCAGGAAATGACGATGCGGAAAATGGGTGGTTATCCGCCATTTTATTATTTAACACTTATTAATGTAAGTCATAAAGAAGCAATTGAAGCATCCAGTGCTGCAAATAAAATTGTTGCGAAAATAAAACCATCACTTTCACCTGCTGCTGTCATTCTTGGGCCAGTTGCATCGCCAATCGCGCGGATCAACGATAGATATCGTTGGCAATGTTTGATAAAATACAAACGTGAACCAAAGTTAAAAACCGTTTTAAAAGAAGTGCTTGACTATTATGCTAAACAAGGAAAATCGAACGGACTCTTAGTGTCTATTGATATACATCCATATATGTTAATGTAGAAAAGAGGAAATATATGACGTTATTGAAAATTATTGAACATCCTTCCGTTATTTTAGAAACAAAATGCCGTCCAGTGACTCAATTTGACAGCAAGCTAAAACGTCTCATACGGGATATGCAAGAGACAATGATTGAAGCGGATGGCGTGGGCCTTGCTGCACCACAAATCGGACAAGATATCCGTCTAGCTATTGTAGATATTGAGGATGAGCATGGATTAATTGTGTTAATTAATCCAGAACTGATAGAAGCATCGGGCGAGCAAACGGATATTGAAGGGTGCTTAAGTTTTCCAGAATTATACGGTGAAGTAAGCCGCCCAAAGGTCATTAAAATAAAAGCGAAAAATGTAAAAGGACGTTCGTATACATTGCAAGCAACAGGCTTTTTAGCTCGGGCAATATTGCATGAAATGGATCATCTTGATGGTGTTTTATTTACATCGAAAGTAATAAAATACATTCCAGCAGAAGAATTGGAAAGGGTGGATTCTTAATGACGAAAATTATATTTATGGGCACCCCCCAATTCTCTGTTCCGGTTCTCGATCAACTAGTCGCAGACGGGTATGATGTTCTTGCTGTGGTTACACAGCCGGACAGACCTGTTGGCCGTAAAAAAGTGATGACACCGCCGCCGGTAAAAGAGGCAGCCATTGCACATAATTTGCTTGTTTTACAACCGGAAAAATTGTCGAAGTCTGATGAACTATACGAAATTATTGATCTGAAACCGGATTTAGTTGTCACGGCTGCATACGGGCAGCTTTTGCCAAATGAACTACTGGAGGCACCGAAATATGGCTGTATTAATGTTCATGCATCGCTGCTGCCAGAATTGCGTGGAGGAGCCCCCATTCATTATTCACTGTTACAAGGGAAAAAAGAAACAGGCATTACGATTATGTATATGGCTGAAAAGTTAGATGCCGGTGATATCATTAGTCAGTCGGTCATTCCAATTGATGAAGCAGATCATACGGGGATATTGCACGATAAATTAAGTGAAATAGGGGCAGCGCTGTTATCTGAAACGATTCCAGCTATTTTATCAGGAACAGCCAGCCGTACGCCGCAGGACGAATCAAAAGCGACATTTGCACCAAATATACGCCGTGCGGATGAAAAAATGGATTGGAACCGGCCGGGTGAAGAGCTGTATAATCAAGTGCGCGGTCTTCATCCATGGCCAGTTGCCTACACGACGCTTGATGGCAATGTTGTGAAAATATGGAAAGTAACAAAAGAAACCGGATCGTCAGCACCCGGTGAAGTAATAGCTATCGACGAAGATAGTTTTATTGTATCCACTGGATCGAATACGGCTCTTAAAATTATGGAATTACAGCCTGCTGGGAAAAAGCGGATGAGTGCACGTGATTATTTACGCGGTTCAGGTTCTACATTAAAAGTCGGTATGAGGTTTGGAGAATAACATGGGAATAATGAATGTACGTGAAACGGCGCTTGAATTAATTGATACAGTTGAAAAAAGCGGTTCATACAGTAATTTAATGTTAAACAGTGCGATTGAAAAGAACAGCATGTCTGGACGAGATGCTGCATTGTTGACAGAAATCATGTATGGCACGATTCAGAGGAAATTAACACTTGACTTTTACCTAGCACCCTTTTTGAAAAAAAAGCCGGAGCGGTGGGTAAACAATTTACTCCGTTTATCTCTTTATCAAATGGTCTATCTTAATAAAGTACCAGAACGGGCTGTTATTCATGAAGCGGTGAATATTGCAAAAAAGCGTGGTCATAAAGGAATTGCTGGTATGGTTAACGGCGTGCTCCGTTCCATTCAACGTGAAGGTATACGGGATACGAAATCTATTCAAGATGATGCTGAACGTATTTCTGTTGAAACGAGTCATCCTCTTTGGCTCGTGAAACGATGGATTGATGCATACGGAGCCGAAAAAACAGAAGCCATGTGCCAGCATAATTTAACCGCGCCTAATCAGACGATCCGTGTAAATGAAATGAAGGTCACGCGTCATGAGGTGATTGAAAAACTGCAAGAAGAAGGTTTTGAAGCATCGCCTTCTGACGTGTCACCATATGCCGTGCGGATTGCGCAAGGGAATGCGGCAAGATCGTCGTTATATAAAGAAGGCTTCATCTCTATTCAAGATGAAAGCTCTATGCTTGTAGCGCCCGTTTTAGGTGCATTGCCCGGGCAGCGTGTTCTTGATATGTGTGCGGCACCAGGCGGGAAGACGGCTCATATATCAGAGTTAATGAACGGAGAAGGACATATTGATGCGCTGGATATTCACGCTCATAAATTAAAACTTGTCAAACAAAACGCGGAACGTCTTTCGCTGTCAAACATTCATGTTCAGAAACAGGATGCGAGAAAAGCCGGGGAGATTTTTGAAAAAGAAACATTTGATGCAATTCTTGTGGATGCACCGTGCTCCGGACTAGGTGTCATACGTCGAAAACCGGATTTGAAATATGCCAAAACGGAAAAAGATCTAGAAAATTTGCAGGTGATTCAAGTGAATATTTTAGAGGCAGCGGCTTCGTTAGTAAAAGAAAATGGGGTAATTGTTTACAGCACATGTACGGTAGATAAAGAAGAAAATGAAGGAACGGTTACAGCATTTTTAGCTGCTCATCCAGAATTTCAGCCAGAGCCCCTTGAACATATTTCTATACAACCGAAAGTGACGATGCTGCAAGTATTTCCAGACGATTTTGGCGGAGACGGATTTTTCATTAGTAAATTTAGAAAGAAGGCAAAACATACATGACCGCAATAAAGAAAAAACAAACAGACGAGCCGAAGCCAAAGCCATCCATTTATTCATTGGAACTTCAAGAACTGAAAGACTGGCTTTTAGAGAACGGAGAAAAACCTTTCCGTGCTGAGCAAATTTTTGACTGGCTATATATAAAAAGAGCAGTATCAGTAGAAGATATGACAAACCTATCAAAAGAATTGCGTGAGAAATTAGATCAGTCTTTTTTATTTACGGCATTAAAAACAGCGATCCAGCAAGAATCAGCTGACGGGACGATTAAATTTTTATTTGAATTGCACGATGGTTATTCAATCGAAACGGTGTTAATGCGTCATGATTATGGCAACTCTGTTTGTGTGACAACACAGGTAGGCTGCCGCATTGGCTGCACATTTTGCGCATCGACGTTAGGCGGATTAAAACGAAACCTGGAAGCGGGTGAAATTGTCGCCCAAGTGGTAAAAGTGCAGCAGGCACTTGATGAAGTTGGAGAACGTGTCAGCTCTGTCGTCATTATGGGGATTGGGGAACCATTTGATAATTATGAGGAAATGATGTCATTTTTGCATATCATTAACCATGAAAAAGGCTTAAATATCGGTGCCCGCCACATTACTGTATCAACAAGCGGTATCGTTCCGAAAATTTACAAATTTGCGGATGAAAAAACACAAATTAATTTTGCTGTATCCCTCCATGCGTCAAATGATGAATTGCGCACAAAGTTAATGCCCATTAACCGGGCATATAAACTAAAGGATTTAATGGAAGCTATTCGTTACTATACGGAAAAAACAGGACGCCGAATTAGCTTTGAATATGGTTTATTCGGTGGTGAAAATGACTCGGTTGCCCATGCAGAAGAACTAGCAGCGCTTATTAAAGGAATTAAGTGCCATGTTAATTTAATTCCAGTTAATTATGTGCTCGAACGTGATTATGTTCGCACACCGCGTAATAAAATTTTTGAATTTGAAAAAATATTAAAACAGAAGGGTGTTAACGTAACGATCCGCCGTGAGCAAGGAACGGATATTGATGCGGCATGCGGACAGCTCCGCGCGAAAGAGCGTGCCGGCGAAACGAGGTGATCAGTATGAATGCTGTATTTCAAACAGACAGAGGCCGTGTTCGTGCTCATAATGAAGATCATGGCGGGGTGTTTTATCACGGTGATCATCTTTGTTTAGCGATAGTCGCAGATGGAATGGGCGGTCACAATGCAGGTGATATTGCGAGCCGTATGACGATTGAAGTGATGGAGCGTGCCTGGAATATGTCCGCATCAACTATCCAATCCTCCGATCATGCAGTTGAATGGTTGAAATCGGTTATTTTAGTCGTTAATCAGGATATTTTGAATCATGCAAATGAACATGCTGAATGCAGTGGTATGGGAACAACACTTGTCGCAGCATTATGTACAGAAAAATTTTGCACTATAGCAAGCATCGGCGACAGCCGATGCTATTTGCAAAGTGAAAGTGGTTTTACACAGGTAACGGAAGACCATTCACTTGTCAATGAACTTGTAAAATCTGGAGAAATTACACGTGAAGACGCGGAAAATCATCCGAAAAAAAATGTGTTGACACGTGCACTTGGCACAGATGAAAAACTGGTCGTTGATTTCAGGACGATTATGTTCGAAGAAGGGGACTATTTGCTTTTATGTTCAGATGGTTTGTCTAATAAAGTAACAACCGCTCAAATGCAACAAGTTCTTCAATCAGCGGGTTCGTTGCCGATAAAAGCGGATACACTTATTCAGATGGCCAATGAAAACGGTGGAGAAGACAATATTACGGTTGTGATTCTCGAACATTTTGCCGGCAGTGAAAGCGGGTGAGTGAAATGTTAATTGGGAAACGCTTAAGCGGCCGCTATAAAATTGACCGTATGATTGGCGGCGGCGGTATGGCTCATGTATATCTTGCCCGCGATATCATATTGGACCGTAATGTGGCTATTAAAGTACTTCGATTTGATTTTGTTGGAGAAGATGAATTTTTGCGTCGTTTTCAACGAGAAGCTCAAGCGGCGTCGAGTCTTATTCACCCGAATATTGTCAGCATATATGACGTCGGTGAAGAAGACAATGTTAATTTTATCGTGATGGAATACGTAGATGGTATGACGTTAAAAGAGTATATTCAGCAATACTCACCTCTTCCATATGAAAAAGTGATCGATATTATGAAACAGATGACGGCAGCAGTGGCATTCGCGCATCAGCATTCGATTATTCACAGGGATGTAAAGCCACATAATATGTTAATCGATCATGATGGAACGGTGAAAATGACTGATTTTGGTATTGCAATGGCGATGAGTGCAACATCGATTACACAGACGAATACCGTTCTTGGCTCGGTTCATTATATTTCTCCAGAGCAGGCAAGAGGCGGAATGGCAACAAAAAAGTCGGATATATATGCTCTTGGTATTGTGATGTATGAGTTATTAACAGGAGAGCTTCCTTTTTCAGGAGAATCGGCAGTCTCCATTGCTTTAAAGCATTTGCAATCAGAAACACCGTCTGTAAAGCAATTATATCCGGCCATTCCACAAAGTATTGAAAATATTGTGCTTCATGCAACAGCGAAAAATCCGTTTCACCGATATGGGAGTACAGAAGAAATGGAAGTGGATCTGTCAACTGCATTGGAAGACTACCGCCTTCATGAAGAAAAATTTACTATACCGGATGAAGAGGATGAGGTAACGAAAGCAATTCCGATCGTTACACCAAAACCTCCGGAACGAATAATGGCTGCACCCGCAATGGAAGAAAAGGCGAAGGAACCAAAACTAAAGAAAAGACGCAAAAAGTGGCCGTGGTTTCTTGCTCTGCTTTTGTTTGTTTCGATAGTCGCAGTCATTCTTTGGCCGATTGTGACAGCGCCGAAAGATATTGATGTGCCTGATACAACAGAGGACAGCTTGGATGCTGCAGCTTCTAAACTCGTCACAGCAGGACTTGTTGTTGGAGAATCGCATGAAGAATTCAGTGCACATGTGACAGAAGGAAAAGTGATCTATACAGACCCTGCAGCTGGTGAAACGGTGAAAGAGGGCAGTACGGTCGACTTATATGTGTCTGCTGGTAAAGAGCAGGTGGAAATGCCAGATTACGTAGGAAAGACATTGGAGGAGACACGCGAGTTGTTGGAAGAAGCGGGGATTCGAAATGTGGATGTGGAAATGATTCACGATGAAAGCGAAGCAGGAACGGTACTGGAACAAAACCCTGAAGCCAGTGAAAAAGTTATTCGGGAAGAAGTAGATGTGGAGTTAATTGTAAGTGCCGGTCTTGCAAATGTTATTCTTATTGACTTGACTGATTACACTGAAAAAAGTCTTGAGGACTATGCGGACTCTGCGGGTATTATCATTGATATTGTAGGAGAAGAATATTCGGATACAGTCGATGCAGGACAGATTTTAACGCAAACACCACAGGCGGGCAGTGAAATTGCACCGGGAAGTATAGTTAAAGTTACTTTGTCAAAAGGTCCGGAAGAAATTCCGCCTAAGACGGTTAGAAAAGACGTTGTTATTCCTTATGAACCAGAAATAGCTGGCGAACCGCAAGAAGTCCAGATTTATATTGAAGATCGGGATCAAAGTATGACTGAACCGTATGAGAAGTTTTTAATTACAGAAGATACAGAGCGAACGTTAGAATTTGTCATTGAAAAAGGAAAGAAAGCGGGATATAAAGTCATTCGTGACCAAATTGTCATTATGGACGAATCGATTCTATTCCCGGAAGGAGAAAATGAATAAGGTGGTGCTTCATGCCAGAAGGCAAAATTATTAAAGCGTTAAGCGGTTTTTACTATGTGTTAAAAGAAGAAGAAATTATTCAATGCCGGGGGCGGGGGATATTCAGAAAACAGAATATTACGCCGCTCGTCGGTGATTATGTAGAATATGAAGCGGAAAATAATAAAGAAGGATATGTTTTATCGATTGAAGAGCGCAAAAACGAACTTACCCGTCCGCCTATCGCAAATATTGATCAGGCAGTACTCGTTTTTTCAGCCATGGAGCCTGCGTTTAGTACAACACTTTTAGATCGTTTTCTTGTACTTATTGAATCAAAAGATATTGAACCAATTATATGTATTACGAAAACGGATTTATTAAATAAAGAAGATGAGCTAGCACATTATGTGTCAGATTATCGCAATATAGGTTACATTGTGATCGAGACGTCCTCTGAAACGTTCAATGGATTAGAAGTACTCGGTGATTACTTAAATGGAAAAACATCTGTTTTTGCCGGCCAGTCAGGTGTCGGTAAATCATCTTTGTTAAATGCGATTCGTCCGGATCTACGGTTGAAAACAGATGAAATATCTGATTCGCTTGGCCGCGGGAAGCATACTACTCGTCACGTAGAACTCATTCCAGCAGCAGGTGGACTTGTTGCCGATACACCGGGATTCAGTTCGCTTGATTTTGATGGAATTGAGGCAGAGGAGTTGTCTTCTTGCTTTCCCGAAATGGCAGACCGGAGTAATGCATGTAAATTTCGAGGATGTATTCATGTGAATGAGCCGAAATGTGCAATAAAAAAAGCAGTAGAGGCCGGCGAAATCCCCTCATACCGTTACGATCATTATTTGCAATTTATGGAGGAAATTAAAGAGAGAAAGCCGAGGTATTAGTTTTGAAGATCAACATGATTTACAATAAAGAAGATCGGAAATCTGCAATTAAATGGGCAGCAGAAAACGTATGATTATCCGTATTGTCGCCGGCGGGCCAGAAGAGGAACTGCCGGATTTGCATTTATTAGATACAAAGGGAATGATCTGGATTGGAGTGGACCGTGGAGCGCTTCATTTACTAAACCGTGGAATCGCACCGATGAAAGCACTGGGTGATTTTGATTCCGTCTCTCAAGAAGAAAAGAAAAGAATCATTCATGCTGTGCCTGATTATGTCCAGTATGCTGCCGAAAAAGATGAAACGGATTTAGAAATTGCTTTGAATTATGCCATTAGTCAGAAACCAGCTGCGATTGAGATTTATGGGGTGACCGGTGGCCGGCTCGATCATTTTTTTAGTGCAGTGACTCTTCTTATGAAAGATGAGGCAATGAATGAAGGAGTAACTGTGACAATTATTGACCGCTATAATCATATCTCTTTATATAAGCCTGGCCGGATAGAAGTAGAAGCAGCGGAAAACGAGCGTTATTATTCGTTTTTTGCAATGAATGAAAAAGTGGAAGAATTAACACTTGAAGGGTTTAAATACCCGCTTGTAAATTATTTGCTACAGAGTGGTTCATCTAGGTGTGTGAGCAATGAAATAATTGAAAAAAAAGCGGTCTTTTCATTCCGTTCAGGCATATTAATGGTTATAAGAAGTATTGACGGGGGGATGAACCGTTGAAATTTTATACATTAAAGCTGCCAAAATTTGTAGGTGGAATGATTCGAATGGTCTTATCTGCAGGGAAAAAGAACAAATAAAAAGCACCTGTGCACGGTGTATGAACTGTGCACAGGTGCTTTTTATTATGATTAATTAAACACGTTCAATTTTTCCAGATTTAAGCGCACGAGCGGAAACCCATACACGTTTCGGTTTACCATCTACGAGGATACGAACTTTTTGCAGGTTAGCTCCCCATGTACGTTTACTTGAATTCATCGCGTGTGAGCGATTGTTTCCAGTGCGTGCTTTACGGCCAGAGATTACACATTTTTTTGGCATTTTATTCACTCCTTACTGTTCAGGATTCATATAGTCTGTTTTATATTTGCAAGACACTTAAATAATTTATCATAATAACATAATGAATGCAACTACTTAAACAAAGTCTTTCAAGAAAAAAACCTTGACAGTGAAAAAGCCGATCTATCTCGGTTCGTAAGTTGTGAATATATATATAAGTATAGTAAAATGACAATAGTTCGATTCGCAAAGGAGGGCTTTTTGTGACGATTGAATTAAAAACAGAACTTGGACATATTGATATTTCAAATGAAGTTATTGGAATGATTGCGGGCGGTGCAGCAGTAGATTGCTATGGAATTGTTGGAATGGCATCCAAAAAGCAGCTGAAGGATGGTATTACGGAAATTTTGCGACGTGAAAACTTTACGCGAGGCGTTATTGTTCGTCAAGAAGAAGACCAAGTATTTATCGATATGTATATTATCGTCAGCTATGGAACAAAAATTTCAGAAGTGGCAAGCAATGTTCAATCAAAAGTTAAGTATACACTTAATAAAACAGTTGGCCTTTCGGTTGAGGCAGTTAATATTTTTGTACAGGGTGTACGGGTAACGACCCCTTAGTATAAGGAGGAAACCTAGTGGTGATTAATTCATTGGACGGGATCAGGCTGGCCAGGATGGTACAAGCCGGTGCACAGCATCTATCAGCGAATGCTGCAATGGTGGATGCGCTGAACGTTTTCCCGGTTCCGGATGGAGATACAGGAACAAATATGAATTTGTCCATGACGTCCGGAGCAAAAGAAACGGAACAAAACAAACAAATGCACGTTGGCAAAACAGCGGAAGCCCTCTCCAAAGGACTTTTAATGGGTGCGCGCGGAAACTCAGGTGTGATTTTGTCCCAGCTGTTCCGTGGATTTTCAAAAGCGATTGCGGGTAAACAGGAAGTGACAGCTATTGAATTGGCAGCTGCCTTTGAAGCAGGTGTACAAACAGCGTATAAAGCGGTCATGAAACCGGTTGAAGGAACGATTTTAACTGTTGCTAAAGATGCGGCGAAAAAAGCAACAGCAATAGCACAGACTGAAACCAGTATTGTTGCTGTTATTGAAGCACTCGTGGAAGAAGGACAGGCTTCATTAAATCGGACGCCTGATCTTTTGCCTGTATTAAAAGAAGTTGGTGTTGTTGATAGCGGTGGCCAGGGACTTCTGCTTGTATACGAAGGGTTTCTTGCTGAATTAAAAGGAGAAGCACTTCCGGCATCACTCTCGACGCGTCAAGACATGACAGATCTTGTCAGTGCTGAACATCATAAAAGCGTTCAAAGCTTTATGAGTACAGAGGATATTAAATTCGGTTATTGCACGGAATTTATGGTGAAGTTTGATGCTGAAAGACTAGCAAAAAATCCGTTTTCAGAAGAAAGGTTTCGTGATGAATTAAGTGAATTCGGAGACTCGTTGCTCGTCGTTTCAGATGACGAAATAGCGAAAGTGCACATTCATGCAGAACATCCAGGAAATGTACTGACAATTGGGCAAAAATATGGCAGCTTGATTAATATGAAAATTGAAAATATGCGTGAACAGCATAGTGCCATTACAGGCGGCTCTGTTCAAGAACCAAAACGCGCAGCAGAAAAAGCCCGTTACGGCGTTGTTACTGTGGCAATGGGTGCAGGTGTTGCAGAACTGTTTAAAAGCATCGGTGCTACGTTTGTCATCGAGGGTGGACAAACGATGAACCCATCAACAGAAGATATGGTAAAAGCCATTCATGAATCCCATGCGGATCACGTTATCCTTTTACCAAATAATAAAAACATTATTATGGCAGCGGAACAAGCGGCAGAGGTATCTGAAGCAAATGTTATTGTTATACCGACAAAAACGGTTCCCCAAGGGATCGCAGCATTGATCGCCTTTAATCCGGATGGAGACGAACAGACGAATAAAAGTGCGATGATAAGTGCGGCGGGATATGTGAAGACAGGACAGATTACGTATGCCGTCAGAGACACGAGTATTGATGGCATTGACATTAAGAAAAACGATTTTATGGGTCTTGCAGAAGGAAAAATTACGGTGACAAATCAAAATAAAATGACAGCTGTGAAAGACCTCCTTGAGTCTCTTCTCGATAATGAATCAGAAATTGTAACCGTTATTTATGGGCAGGATACAATAGAAACAGAGGTCGATCAAGTAGTCTCTTATATTGAAGAGAAATATCCTAATGCCGAAGTGGAAGTTCATAATGGACAGCAGCCGCTTTATCCGTTTATTTTCTCGATTGAATAACAGTGAGAGGGGGAGAGATCTCTCTCTTTTTCTCATTTTTAGAAAGGAGGAAACGCTGTGCACATAGCTGAGTCACCACTTCAATTGCCAGTCAGTGTCTTGAATGGAGCCGGAAAAGAAACGGAAATGTCACTTGCAAGTATTGGTGTATTAACGGTGGGTGATTTAATGGAATTCGTTCCAGCACGGTATGAGGATATGCGCTTAAAAAGCCCGTCCGATGCTGTGCATGAAGAGAAAGTGACGATTGAAGGAACGATTCAAACAGAGCCCTCTGTCATGTATTACGGAAAAAAGAAATCACGCCTTACATTTAAGATGCTGTCTGGTCCGCATGTAATTAATGTGACATTTTTTAATCAGCCGTATTTAAAGAAAAAAGTGGCCATTGGGGATATGATAACGGTGACTGGAAAATGGGATCGGCATCGTCTAGCGTTATCCGGTCAAGTCCTTGAAACAGGGCAATACAGACGTGAATCGGATTTTGAAGCAGTATATTTGCTTAGAAATGCCATTCCGCTTAAATTATTCCGTAAACTTGTTTTGCAAGCCATTGAGTTATATGGTTTATATATTGAAGAAACATTGCCGGCGGCTCTTTTGCAAAAGTATCGGCTTATGGAACGAAAAGAGGCGATCAGGGCGCTTCATTTTCCAGAATCAGAGGAAGAAATGAAACAGGCCCGGCGTCGTTTTGTCTATGAAGAATTTTTTTATTTTCAATTGAAAATGCAGGCACTTCGTAAAGTAATTCGCGAGCAGTCGGGCGGTATTGTACAAAAATACGATCTTGCGAAATTAAAAATATTAATTGAGTCACTGCCGTTTGAACTAACGAATGCACAGAAAAAAGCAGTGAATGAAATTTGTACAGATATGAAATCGCCTTATCGAATGAACAGGCTCTTGCAAGGAGATGTTGGAAGCGGTAAAACAGCTGTAGCGATACTGGCATTATATGCTTCTGTCACAGCAGGGTATCAGGGAGCACTAATGGTTCCGACAGAAATTTTAGCCGAACAGCATGCAAAATCGCTTCATGATATACTTAAATCGTTTGGTGTTCGTACGGCCCTTTTAACAGGAACGGTCAAAGGAAAAAAACGACGGGCACTTCTTGAGGCACTTGCTTCGGGAGAAATCGATATTTTAGTTGGAACGCATGCACTCATTCAAGATGACGTTTTGTTTCAAAACCTAGGTCTCGTTATTACAGATGAACAGCATCGTTTTGGTGTCAAGCAGCGCCGTGTTTTGCGGTCGAAAGGAAAAAATCCGGATGTGTTGTTTATGACAGCTACGCCGATTCCGAGAACACTTGCCATTACCGTATTTGGCGAAATGGATGTTTCGATTATTAATGAAATGCCAGCAGGACGAAAAGCAATCGAAACATATTGGGCAAAAGAAGAAATGCTCGGCCGTGTACTTGATTTTACCGAAAAAGAATTGGTGAAAGGGAGACAGGCCTACGTGATTTGTCCGCTGATTGAAGAATCAGAAAAGCTTGATTTTCAAAATGCACTCGATGTTCATGCGCAATTGAGCAATTATTATCAAGGGAAATTTACAGTTGGTCTTATGCATGGCCGTCTGTCGGGCGATGAAAAAGAGGCAGTCATGAAATCATTCAGTGCAAATGAGCTGAACATACTTGTGTCAACGACGGTTGTAGAAGTCGGTGTCAATGTACCAAACGCGACGGTGATGATCATATATGATGCGGAACGATTTGGTTTATCCCAGCTCCATCAGCTGCGAGGACGTGTTGGACGAGGATCCGAACAGTCATACTGTATGCTTATTGCAGATCCAAAATCAGAAACAGGGAAAGAACGGATGACCGCTATGACGGAAACGAATGATGGATTTGTTCTTAGTGAAAAAGATTTAGAATTACGCGGACCGGGCGATTTTTTTGGCCGAAAGCAAAGTGGATTGCCTGAATTCAAAATGGCTGACATGGTTCATGATTATCGGGCGCTTGAAACAGCGCGAGAAGATGCAAAGACGTACATCGGCTCTCCAGCATTCTGGACGGACGATGAATATCGTCTTTTACGGGATATATTAATAGAATCGGGTGTACTATCTAATGAAAAGCTTGACTGAGAATGCAAGATTATCCTTGCATTCTTTTTTTGTTGTCTCTATACTAACTTTAGTACCTAGTCCTAATAACGGATGGATGGTGGCGAATAAAATGAGAAGAACAAAAAAAGAGCGGCAGGAACATCTTCAGACGACGATTCAGGCTAATCCATTTGTGACCGATGAGGAGCTGGCAAGTCAATTTCATGTCAGTGTCCAAACAATTCGACTTGACAGAATGGAGCTGTCAATCCCTGAATTGCGTGAACGAATAAAATACGTAGCAGAACGAAACATGAATGATGAAGTGAGATCTCTGCCAATTGAGGAAGTAATCGGTGAAATTATTGACATTGAACTTGATAAAAGTGCGATTTCGATTTTTGACGTGAAAAAGGAACATGTCTTTACGCGCAATGGTATTGCGCGCGGTCATCATTTATTTGCCCAGGCAAATTCTCTTGCTGTTGCTGTTATTAATGATGAAATGGCACTGACGAGAAAAGCAGATATCCAGTTTACACGTTCGGTAAGAGAAGGTGAGCGTATCGTGGCGAAAGCAAAAGTGATCAGAACAGAAAAGTTACAAACAATAGTGAAAGTATCAAGCTTTGTCGGCAGCGAACTTGTTTTCCGTGGAGAATTCTCCATGTTCCGCGCTCCGTCACGAGAAAAGGAGGACCAAAATGAAACTGGCAATTGATGCAATGGGTGGCGACAATGCACCGGAGCAAATCATACTTGGAGTAAATCGGGCACTGGAGCAAATACCAGAAATCGAAATAATCGTGTTCGGGGATGAACAGAAAATACGTACATACTTAGACGTGAATAGCAGAGTGGAGATTATTCATGCACCGGATGTTATTCTAGGTACTGACGAACCGGTTCGGGCTGTTCGCAGGAAGAAGGAGTCATCGCTCGTCATGATGGCATCGGCGATCGCAAACAATGAAGCATCGGCATGTGTATCCGCTGGGAATACAGGAGCACTAATGGCTGCAGGACTTTTCATTGTCAATCGTATAGACGGCATTGAGAGGCCGGCACTTGCTCCAACTTTGCCGACGCTTGATGGTAAAGGATTTGTCCTGCTTGATGCAGGTGCTAATTCGGATGCAAAACCAGAGCATTTGCTTCAATATGCTGTGATGGGTTCTGTTTATGCGGAAAAGGTACGGGGCATTGACAAGCCGCGCGTGGGTTTGCTGAATATAGGTACAGAAGAGAAGAAAGGGAACGAGTTGACGAAAGCCGCTTTCACGCTTTTAAGTGAAGCAGATGATCTTCACTTTATCGGTAACGTTGAATCACGTGATTTGCTGAATGGAGTAGCTGATGTTGTCGTAACAGATGGGTTTACAGGAAACATGGTATTAAAAACAATCGAAGGGACAGCAATGTCTGTTTTCTCGATGTTAAAAACGGCGCTCACCTCTTCAACGAAATCAAAGATAGGTGCCGCTCTGTTAAAAGATGAACTGCGCAAATTGAAAAATACAATGGATTACACTGAATATGGCGGTGCAGGCCTTTTTGGTTTAAAAGCGCCAGTTATTAAAGCGCATGGTTCATCGGATTCGAATGCATTTTTCCATGCGATTGAGCAGGCATATAAGATGGCGGAATCAAATGTACCGGCGATTATTGAAACACAAATTTCCAAGTAGAGAGGAAGATTTGAACTAATGGGGAAAATTGCTTTCGTTTTTCCAGGACAAGGATCACAAACAGTTGGAATGGGGAAATCACTTGCGGATCAGCATGAAGACATCCGCGCGATGTTCGATCAAGCAGACGAAAAACTCGGGTACTCGTTAACGGATATTATGTTTAATGGCCCGGATGAAGAGCTAACATTAACAACAAATGCACAGCCAGCTCTTTTAACGATGAGTCTGGCTGTATTAAAACGCTTTGAAACGGTTGGTATTACACCGGATTTTACAGCAGGTCACAGTCTTGGAGAGTATACTGCTCTTGCAGCAGCCGGTGCTATTACCTTTGAAAAAGCGGTCGTCGCTGTCCATCAGCGTGGGAAATTAATGGAAGAAGCGGTCCCGGCAGGTCTTGGTGCAATGGCAGCAGTCCTTGGTATGGACCGGGATGCACTGGAAGAAGTGATGATAGAAATCTCAAACAGCGGTGCTATCGCAGCCGCAGCCAATTTTAACTGCCCGGGCCAAATTGTTATTTCTGGTTCGAAAGAAGGTGTTGAAAAAGCGTCAGAACGATTAAAGGAAAAAGGCGCCAAGCGAGTTATTCCACTTAACGTCAGTGGTCCATTTCATTCTCCGCTTATGAAACCGGCAGCTGAAAAATTGCGTGCAGTGCTCGATATGGCGAACATTCAAGCAAGTAAAGTACCGGTTATGGCCAATGTCGATGCGAAACCTGTAACAGATGCAGAAACGATTAAAGAAAATCTTGTTCGCCAGCTGTATTCGCCTGTTTTATGGGAAGACAGTGTAAACGTGCTATTAAATGAGGGTGTTGATACGTTTATTGAAATTGGTTCAGGTACGGTGTTGTCAGGTTTAATTAAAAAAGTAAATCGCCGTGTGCGTACGTTTGCGGTGAGTGATGAGGAATCCATTATGAAAACAGCGGCAGCGCTGAAGGAGGAAGCAAAATGAATCTTGATGGAAAAATTGCACTTGTTACCGGTGCATCACGAGGAATTGGCAAGGCAATCGCACTTGAACTAGCGCGACTTGGTGCTGATATAGTTGTTAACTATGCAGGTAATGAACAAAAAGCCAAAGACGTCGCAGAAGAAATTAAAGCGATAGGCCGCCGTTCATTTATCATTCAGTGTGATATTTCCGATAGTGATGCTGTTCAGGTAATGGTCAAAGAAACAATCGATCAATTTGGCCGTGTTGATATTCTTGTAAACAATGCAGGCATCACACGCGATAATTTACTTATGCGTATGAAAGAGCAAGAATGGGATGACGTTATCAATACGAATTTAAAAGGTGTATTCCTTTGTACAAAAGCGGTAACACGCCAGATGATGAAACAGCGGAGTGGCCGAATTATTAACATCTCTTCTGTTGTTGGCCGGATTGGAAATGCAGGTCAAGCAAACTACACTGCCGCAAAAGCAGGCGTAATTGGTTTGACAAAAGCGTCAGCACGTGAACTAGCAGCACGAGGCATTACTGTCAATGCCATTGCGCCGGGCTTTATAGCAACAGATATGACGGAGGAATTGCCAAGTGAAGCAAAAGAACAGTTAGTTGGACAAATCCCGTTAGGCACACTTGGCGAAGTGGAAGATATCGCTGCTGCGGCTGCCTTTTTGGCGAGTGATGGGGCTAAATACATTACGGGTCAAGTCATTGGTGTGGATGGCGGCATGGCAATGTAAGAAAAGACGTGTTCTAAGACTGCAAATCGACTATAATACATTGAGGGGAGGTGAATCATAGTGGCAGATGTATTAGAACGTGTAACGAAAATTATTGTAGATCGTCTAGGCGTAGAGGAATCACAAGTCAACTTGGATGCAAAATTCAAGGAAGATCTTGGTGCGGATTCTCTTGACGTTGTTGAACTTGTTATGGAATTGGAAGACGAATTTGATGTAGAAATTTCCGATGATGATGCGGAAAAAATTACGACGGTAGGCGACGCTGTAACATACATAAACAGCAAAAACTAATCGTCCATTAATGGCAGATCCGCTCGTGCGGATCTGCTTTTTCAATTGTCTTTGCGCTATGCATTTTTTTCAGATAAACTGTTTTTGTATGCAATTTAACTTTTCGGAGGAACATTAATGAAGAAAACAAATCGGGAGCAGCGTTATTCCGAACGGAAAGATATGGAATTTAAACAATTTCAAGAAACCATGGATATCCGTTTTCAAAACGAATCATTATTAAAACAAGCATTTACCCATTCATCCTATGTGAATGAGCATCGGAGAAGACCATACGAAGACAATGAGCGGCTCGAGTTTCTTGGAGATGCTGTACTAGAACTAACCGTATCGCAATTTTTGTATAAGACATATCCGGTTATGACTGAAGGAGAATTAACGAAATTGCGTGCAGCTGTTGTCTGTGAACCGTCACTTGTCATGTTTGCAAATGAACTTGAATTTGGCAAACTTATTTTACTAGGAAAAGGAGAAGAAATGACCGGTGGGAGAATGCGTCCAGCTCTTCTTGCCGATGTATTTGAATCCTTTGTCGGTGCACTCTATTTAGATCAGGGAATTGAGGCAGTGATTCCTTTTTTAGAACGGGTCGTCTTTTCTAAAATCAGCGCCGGTGCTTTTTCTCATGTGATGGATTTTAAAAGTCAGTTGCAGGAATATGTACAGCGTGAATTAAAAGGAGCGCCCACTTACTGCATATTAGAAGAAAAAGGTCCAGCGCATCATAAAGAATTTGTCACTGAAGTGTCGCTAAATGGAACAGTGCTTGGCCGCGGTGCCGGCCGTTCTAAAAAAGAAGCAGAACAGTTTGCGGCGCAAATGGCACTAGAAAACATGAAACAACAATCGAACTAGAAGACAGGTGAATAGGCATGATCCTGAAAAAATTGGATATTGCAGGATTTAAATCATTTGCCGGAAAAGTTTCACTCGAATTTATGCCTGGTGTAACCGCAGTTGTCGGCCCAAACGGCTCAGGGAAAAGTAACATTACGGAAGCCATTCGCTGGGTGCTAGGTGAACAATCGGCGAAAAGTTTACGCGGAGGGAAAATGGAAGATGTCATTTTTTCTGGCAGTGACTCAAGAAGGAAATTGAACGAGGCAGCTGTAACGATTACGCTCGATAACAGGGATGGTGCGTTACCCCTGGAATACAGCGAAGTAAGCATTATGCGCCGCGTAAATCGGAACGGGGACAGCGATTATTTTATTAATAAGCAAAGCTGCCGTCTGAAAGATATTATTGAATTATTTATGGATTCAGGTCTTGGCCGGGGTGCCTTTTCAATTATCGGACAGGGCCGTGTTGATGAAATTTTGAACAGTCGGCCGGAAGAAAGAAGGTCGATTTTTGAAGAAGCAGCCGGGGTATTAAAATACAAAACTCGTAAAAAACAAGCAGAACAAAAACTGAAGGAAACCGAAGAAAATATAAGCCGTGTGAACGATATTTTACACGAGCTTGAACAACGGGTCGAACCGCTTGCAATACAAGCATCTGCGGCCAGAGATTATTTGGAAAAAAAAGCGGAGTTAAAAGAAATTGAGACAGGAGTATGGGCATATGATATCGCAGAAACTCATACGAAATGGGAAAGCCAAAAAAAAGAAAAAAAGAGAAATGAACAACAGGCAGACCGATTGTCCGAACAGGTAGAGTCTTCCGAGTCGATTATTAAAACGATAGAACGGGATTTAAAGCAGCTCGGTGAACAGGAAGAGATAGCTCAGCAGAATTTACTTACCATTATCGAATCTCTTGAAAAAATTGAAGGAAAACGCCGGCTTATGGATGAACGTCTAAAAAATGCATCCTACAATGAAGAACGTTTGGCGAAATCAATAGATGACGTAGAGAAAAAACGTATATCTTTAAAAACATCAAAAGTAGAAGCAAGCAAACTGGTAGAGTTAAAGCGAGAAGAACTTGAAAAGTTAAAACGCGAAGCAATAGAAAAAGAGGCCTTTTTTCAAGCTTTTTCTGAAAATGCTGAAGAAAAACTGGAATCGTTAAAATCAGACTATATTGATCATTTAAATCGCGTAGCGGCAGCAAAAAATGAGCTGCGTGAGATAGATCGCCAGCTCGAGCGGCTTACTTTACGATTTACCCGTCTTGACGGCAGCAATAATCAATACTTGAACGAACGCCGATTACTTGAAGAAGAAAAACAGAAGCTTGAACAAGCACGAGTGGCAGCTGAACAGAAACTGAATGAGCATCACGCTTTTTACAGAGAAGCGAAAAAAGAACGTGATACAGTAAAAGAAACAATGGAGAAACGACGCACGTCTCTGTATAAAGCGTATCAAATTTTGCAGGAAGCCGTATCACGCCGTGAGTTGCTTTCGTCGCTAGAAGAAGAATATGCTGGTTTTTATTCAGGTGTAAAAGAAGTATTAAAAGAAAAAAACAATCGGCTGCCTGGCGTCATTGGTGCTGCTGCTGAACTGATTCGTGTTCCGAAAGAATATGAACTAGCGATTGAAACAGCTCTTGGTGGTGCAATGCAGCATATATTTGTGACAGATGAGCAGTCGGCACGTACAGCGATTGCCTTTTTGAAAAAAAATAAATATGGACGCGCAACGTTTTTACCGCTTTCAACGGTGAAAGAGAAAACACTTCCAGAACATATACAATCATCAATTCGAGGAGAAAAAGGCTTTCTTGGAACAGCGAATGAACTTGCTGATTACGATAAGCAATATGCCGGGGCTGCCGGTCATTTGCTTGGCAATGTTATTATTGCTGCTTCACTTGAAGAAGCAAATCATATTG
This sequence comes from Domibacillus sp. F004, assembly GCF_057814295.1. Lineage (NCBI taxonomy): Bacteria > Bacillati > Bacillota > Bacilli > Caryophanales > Bacillaceae > Domibacillus > Domibacillus sp. F004. The sequence continues at coordinate 158,312 of NZ_JBVATB010000003.1, read as the reverse complement.
CCCGTAAAGTAAATTATCGTTACCGTATTGTAACAGTAGAAGGTGATGTGGTGAATGCGGGAGGTTCAATGACAGGCGGCTCTCTGAAAAAAACAGGTGTATCGTTAATCGGGCGTAAAAATGAACTGGATACATTGAACAGCCAGGTCGAAATGATGGAGCGAAAAACGTTATCCGCTGAACAAGATGTAAAGTCTTTGCAGCTTCGTTCTGTGGAGCAAGATCAATATGTGCAGAAGCTGGAAGAAACAGGTGAAATGTACCGGCAGTCATTGCAGGAAGTGAAAAATCAGCTATTGGAATGGTCATTTAATGAACAGTCTATTAATGATCGTCTAGCCGTGTATGATGCAGAAAAACGGGAGTTTCATGATGAACAAACTTTCTTGCAAAAAAGAAAACAAGAGGTGGAAGCAACACTGAAAGAAGAGCAAGAGTCTATTCAATTGCTCGATCATCAAATAGCATTGCTTGAATCAAAGCGAAAATCTGCCTCTGCTGAGCGTGAACATCTGGCAGCAGAGTTGAATGCACTTCGTCCAAAAATTGCGGTGTTAAGTGAACAGCTTGATTATAAAAAAGAACAAGAAATGCGTCTGCTTTCTGAATGGACAGAGACAGAAAAAATATATGAACAGCTGTTAGAAGAACGGTCGTTTATTCAAAGCGAACAAAGCAACAGCGGCACAACAGGTGTAACACTTGCGCGGCAGTCAGAAGAATGGTCAGCTGAAAAAGATCAGGCTGTTAAGGAAATTGCCCGTATAAAATCAACACGTTTGAAAAAAACAGAAGAGCTTGAACAAAAAACAAAATCATTAACGGAATTACGCCGTCTATTAAAAGGACTATCTGAAGCGGTGCGTGAACATGATGTGAAAATCGCCCGTCTGGAAGTAGAGATGGATTCGCTCCTGCAAAAACTAAATGAGCATTATTCGCTTACGTTTGAAGAAGCGCAACGTGATTATCCACTCGATCGCCCGCTTGATGAAGCGAAGCGCCATATACGTTTAATCAAAAAAACAATTGAAGAACTTGGCGATGTAAATATTAGTGCAATTGAAGAGTATGAGACGACATTTGCCCGTGTCACCTTTTTATACGATCAGAAAATAGATCTTGAAGAAGCGAAAGGGACATTGCGTGATGTTATGGATGAGATGGATATAGAAATGACGCGTCGTTTTAAGGAAACATTTGACTCGATTAAAGCGGAATTTCAGCCAGCCTTTACACAGCTATTTGGCGGCGGGCGGGCAGAGCTGAAATTAACCGACCCGAAAGATATTCTTCATTCCGGTGTTGATATTTCAGCCATGCCTCCAGGGAAAAAGCTGCAGCATTTAAGCTTGCTTTCAGGCGGCGAACGTACACTCACAGCGATTGCCATGTTATTTGCGATTCTACGTGTGCGTCCTGTACCATTTTGCATTCTTGATGAAGTAGAAGCAGCGCTTGATGAAGTAAACGTACACCGATTTAGTCGCTATTTAAAACAGTTCAGTGAAAATACACAGTTTATCGTTATTACGCATCGAAAGCAGACGATGGAAGAAGCAGACGCCTTATATGGCGTAGCAATGCAGGAGTCAGGCGTGTCCAGTCTCGTATCAGTTCGTCTTGAAGAAGCGGCCGCGTCTATTTAATGAGAAAGGAATGAACGAAATGAGCTTTTTCAAAAAACTAAAAGACAAATTCTCCAGTTCGGAGGAACAAGAACAAACAACGGAAAAATATGCAGAAGGCTTAACAAAAACGCGGACTGGATTTGCAGCAAAAGTAAATAATTTAATTGCCCGTTACCGTAAAATCGATGAGGATTTCTTTGAAGAGCTAGAAGAAATTTTAATTGGAGCGGATGTTGGGTTCGATACGGTAATGGAATTGATTGATGAATTAAAATTGGAAGTGAAGCGCCAGAACACGAATGACCCTTCAGCAATTCGTGAAATTATTACTGAAAAATTTGTTGATATTTATGCGGGTGATGAAGAAGTCGAGTCTGATTTGAACATTCAAGATGGAGAACTGACGGTTATTTTATTTGTCGGAGTAAATGGTGTCGGCAAAACAACGACGATCGGCAAACTTGCACATACATTTAAATCAGATGGCAAAAAAGTGATGCTTGCAGCAGGTGACACATTCCGGGCAGGTGCAATTGAACAGCTGGAAGTATGGGGAGAACGCACTGGTGTTGACGTTATTAAACAGACAGAAGGATCAGACCCGGCAGCTGTCATGTATGATGCTGTTCGTGCAGCCAAATCACGCGGTGCAGATATTTTACTTTGTGATACGGCTGGACGTTTGCAAAATAAAGTAAATTTAATGAATGAATTACAAAAGGTGAGGCGTGTCATTGAACGAGAAATTCCTGGCGCTCCGCATGAAGTATTACTTGTTGTCGATGCAACGACTGGTCAAAATGCACTCATCCAAGCGAAAACGTTTAAAGAAGCGACGGATGTATCAGGTATCGTATTGACGAAGCTAGATGGTACTGCAAAGGGCGGCATCGTGCTTGCGATCCGTAAAGAGCTTGGTGTTCCGGTAAAATTTGTTGGACTCGGTGAAAAAATGGATGACTTGCAGCCATTTAATGCTGAGAAGTATGCATACGGATTATTTGCACAGGCATTTGAAGAAAAAAAGGAAGATAAAATGAACGATGAAGTAAACGAATAAAAGAAAGCGTATCTGCTTTTTATCTTTCTTGACAGAAGAGGAAGAAGCAGGTACACTATTTTAGGTGTAAAGGTTTTTCACTTAACGAAGGAGAGGACAGCTTTGCTTGAAAAAACGATGCGGATGAATTATCTGTCCGATTTTTATCAGATGCTTCTAACCGACAAGCAGCGCAGCTATATGTCCTTATACTATCTCGATGATTACTCGCTAGGCGAAATCGCTGAAGAGTATGGAGTGAGCCGTCAAGCAGTTTACGACAATATAAAACGTACAGAAGCAATGCTTGAAGAATATGAAGCAAAATTAAAGCTGCTAAATAAATTCCAGCAGCGCAAAGAACTGATCGAGCAGCTGAAGGAATGTGCAGATGCGCATTCCTTGCCGCTCGTTCTGGCGCTTGAGGAACTCGAATAGGGGGACTGCGTGATGGCGTTTGAAGGATTGGCCGAACGGCTGCAAGGAACCATGCAGAAGATTCGCGGCAAAGGGAAAGTATCTGAAGCCGATGTGAAAGAAATGATGCGTGAAGTGCGTCTAGCGTTACTAGAGGCGGACGTTAACTTTAAAGTTGTAAAAGAATTCGTTAAAAAAGTAAGCGAGCGTTCTGTTGGCCAAGAAGTCATGAAAAGTTTAACACCAGGCCAGCAGGTCATTAAAGTTGTAAAAGAAGAACTGACTCAACTGATGGGCGGTGAAGAAAGCCGGATCGGTACGTCTAAACGTCCGCCAACAGTCATCATGATGGTGGGTTTACAGGGGGCCGGTAAAACGACAACAACAGGGAAGCTTGCGAACCTGCTCCGGAAAAAATATAATCGCAAGCCCCTGTTAGTTGCGGCAGATATTTATCGTCCCGCGGCCATTAAACAGCTTGAAACACTTGGCAAGCAACTGGATATGCCTGTTTTTTCACTAGGCGATCAAGAAAGTCCGGTTGAGATTACCAAGCAGGCGATTCAAAAAGCGAAAGATGAACATCTTGATTATGTCTTAGTTGATACGGCAGGCCGTCTTCATATTGATGAAACGCTCATGGACGAACTGAAACAAATTAAAGAGCTTTCTGCACCAGAAGAAATTTTTCTTATTGTTGATTCAATGACTGGACAAGATGCTGTAAACGTAGCTGAAAGCTTTAATGAACAGCTTGGTATTACGGGCGTTGTGCTGACGAAGTTAGATGGTGATACGCGCGGGGGTGCAGCATTGTCTATTCGGGCTGTCACCGGAAAACCGATTAAATTTGTCGGTATGGGTGAAAAGCTCGATGCGCTTGAATCGTTTCATCCGGAACGTATGGCTTCACGCATTCTCGGTATGGGTGATGTGTTGACCCTTATTGAAAAAGCACAAACGAATGTAGATGAATCGAAAGCGAAAGAGCTTGAGCAAAAAATGCGGACGATGTCATTCACATTTGACGATTTTCTCGATCAACTCGGACAGGTACGCTCGATGGGGCCTCTTGATGAAATATTGAAAATGCTGCCAGGTGCGAATAAAATGAAAGGCCTTAGTAATGTGCAAGTCGATGAAAAGCAAATCGGCCGCGTTGAGGCTATTATCCGTTCAATGACACGTGAAGAAAAGCAGCAGCCGGAGATTATTAATTCAGGCCGCCGCAAACGAATTGCGACAGGCAGCGGCACATCTATTCAGGAAGTAAACCGTCTTCTTAAGCAATTTGAAGATATGAAAAAAATGATGAAACAAATGTCTTCTATGCAGCAAAAAGGCAAGAAAAAAGGCGGAATGCCAAAATTACCGTTTATGTAAGAAAATGGCGCTGGCTGTTCTGGAGCAGCAAGTGAAAGACAGACGAACATAACGGTGTTTTGTATCGTGAAGTCAGGTTGGATTTTGGCCGTGAGCTTCAAGGAAACGCATGGAGACAACGGAAGAAAATGGAGCAGATTTTCCAGTTCCAAGGCTAAAAAGCGCGGCACTCCAGCCGCCATGCATTTGTAACTTGCTTCTTGTGAACCTTGTAAAGAAAAAACACTTTACAACACTTTAACTATTTGGTATTATTCTATCTTGTGTGAAACTATTTCGGAGGTGCTTATTAGCATGGCAGTAAAAATTCGTTTAAAACGTATGGGTTCAAAAAGATCCCCATTCTATCGTATCGTAGTAGCAGACGCTCGTTCACCACGTGACGGCCGTCAAATCGAAACAATCGGCACGTATAACCCATTAACAAAACCGGCGGAAGTGAAAATTAACGAAGAACTTGCGCTTAAATGGATGCAAGACGGCGCGAAACCGTCTGATACGGTTCGTAACTTGTTCTCAAATGAAGGCATCATGGAAAAATTCCATAATGCAAAATACAGCAAGTAATTCATTGCAAGACGACAATTCCCCAAAAGAAGGATTCTTTTGGGGAATTTCCATTTTTGTTCCATAAAAAGGAGCGGTAAATGTGCACATTTTGCAAACAGTATCAGTCGTTCAAGTCGTAACGGATACATTAAAGAAGGATCGGATGCATGATTATGAAAGCCGAATGCGTCAGCTGGAAAGAGAAACCGCACAGCTTCTCTTTGAAAAGAAAAAAGCGGAACGTGCCGGGACAAAGCAAGCAGATATTGCTTCGCGATTTCAGCAGGAAATTGATCAGCGTCACGAGAAAATTTCGGTAATCGAATTTCAAATGAGTCAGCTTGATCAACTGCCGATGGGAACTGAATTGAAGGAACGTGATATTCAATCTGTTGTTGAAGTAGAGGCAGGCGACCGTTTCGATGGAGGGAACGGTGGTACGATTGTTGTAAAAGATGGTATTATTATTGAAATCCGCACGCAGAGGTGAATGGTATGAATAAATGGTATAATGTTGGGAAAATCGTCAATACACATGGATTGCGCGGCGAAGTAAGGGTGCTCTCTCTCACTGATTTTCCAGAAGAGCGATATAAAAAAGGCAATAGCCTTTCTATTTTTAAAGAAGGCGCTAAAGAGGGCATTCCTGTTACGGTTGCGGCTCATCGCAATCATAAAACATTTGACTTGCTGACGTTTGAAAACTATACATCAATTCAACTTGTTGAACCGTTTAAAGGTTCAGTATTAAAAGTGCATGAAGATCAGCTCGGTGCTCTCGATGAGGGTGAATTTTATTTTCATGAAATTGTCGGTTGTGAAGTGAGAACCGTTGACGGCGATGTTATTGGACAAGTAAAAGAAGTGCTTACACCGGGTGCAAATGACGTCTGGGTCGTCAGACGAAATGATGGAGATGAGGTATACATTCCGTACATTGATGACGTCGTGAAGACTGTTGATCCAACTGAAAAAGTCATTGTTATTGAGCTGATGGATGGGCTGCTCGAATGAAAATCGATGTATTGACGCTGTTCCCGGAAATGTTTCATGGCGTTTTTTCATCATCTATCATGAAGAAAGCAGCGGATAAAGAAAAAGTATCGTTTCGTGCTGTTAACTTCCGTGACTATGCAGATGGAAAACATAAAGTTGTAGACGATTATCCGTACGGAGGCGGTGCTGGTATGGTATTAAAACCACAGCCGCTATTTGATGCAGTAGAGGCACTGAAAGAAGCAGCAGATACGGTGCCGCGTGTCATTTTAATGTGTCCACAGGGCGAGCGCTACACACAGAAGAAAGCAGAAGAATTTGCGCGTGAAGAGCATCTCATTTTTTTGTGCGGCCATTACGAAGGGTATGATGAACGGGTTCGTACGCATCTTGTAACAGATGAAATTTCCATTGGGGACTATGTGTTAACAGGCGGGGAACTTGGCGCAATGGTCGTCGCAGATAGTATTGTACGGCTTTTACCGGGTGTACTTGGCAATGAGGATTCGGCTGTACAGGATTCATTTTCTTCGGGGCTGCTTGAACACCCTCATTACACACGTCCTGCAGATTTTAGAGGAATGAAAGTACCAGATGTTTTAACATCGGGAAATCATCGTCATATTGACCAATGGCGGCGCGAGCAGTCGCTGAAGCGGACATGGGAACGTCGTCCGGATCTTTTTGAAGATTACCCGTTAACAGAAAAAGAAAAACAGATAATTGATTCATGGAAAAATAAAAAAACAACTTGATCTACCTAAAATAATATGATAAAATTTCGCGTGTAGTGTGCAAAAATGTATAGCTACATTAAAACGGTGTTCCGCTGTCGCCGATATGCGCGGGTATGAGCATTTGTTAGAAGGAGAGGAAAACAAAATGAACAAATTGATTCAAGAATTAACTCAGGAGCAGCTTCGTTCTGATCTCCCATCTTTCCGCCCGGGAGACACTGTACGCGTACACGTTAAAGTCGTTGAGGGTACACGTGAGCGTATTCAAGTATATGAAGGCGTTGTAATCAAACGTCGCGGTGGTGGCGTAAGCGAAACATTTACAGTTCGTAAGATTTCTTACGGCGTGGGCGTTGAGCGTGCATTCCCGCTTCATACACCAAAAATCGCAAAAATCGAAGTAATGCGCCGCGGTAAAGTGCGTCGTGCGAAATTGTACTACTTGCGCAATCTGCGCGGTAAAGCAGCTCGTATTAAAGAAATTCGATACTAAGCTTATTAAAAGGAGTCTGCTTGCAGGCTCCTTTTTCTTTCAGATTTTATTAGTTGCATGGTATGATGAATTTACTTTGTATGGAGGTGTTATCACGCATGGCAGAAGGGAAAAATGAATTTTGGGAATGGACGAAAGCACTGCTCATCGCAGTTGGCATGGCAGCTCTTATTCGATACTTTATATTCGCGCCAATTGTTGTAGATGGTCTTTCTATGATGCCGACTCTTGAGAGCGGTGACCGGATGATTGTAAATAAATTGAGCAATCCAGACCGCTTTGATATCGTCGTTTTTCATGCACCTGAAAATAAGGATTACATTAAACGGGTAATCGGGCTTCCAGGTGATACAGTAGAATACGTAGATGATGTTTTATATGTAAATGGCAAAGTACTGGATGAACCGTATTTAAATGAATACAAAAATGAAGTAACAGACGGTCCTCTTACACCAGACTTTACACTTGCTGAAATAACTGGACAGGAAACGGTGCCAGACGGTGAAATTTTTGTTCTAGGTGACAATCGTCGCTTCAGTAAAGACGGCCGGCATATTGGAACGGTTAAAATGGATGAAATCGTTGGAGAAACGAAGTTTGTTTACTGGCCATTCGATAGGATCCATATCGTGGATTAGAAACTAAAAGGAGAGAAAGGAGGGTGCAAGTTTGACGATTCAATGGTTTCCTGGCCATATGGCTAAAGCGCGGCGGCAAGTAACGGAAAAGCTAAAACTAGTGGATATTATTTTTGAGCTTGTTGATGCGAGACTCCCCTTGTCATCACGCAACCCGATGATAGATGAAATTGTGAATCAAAAACCGCGTCTCGTTATTTTAAACAAAGAAGACATGGCTGACCCGGTGATGACGAAAGAATGGATCCGTTATTTTAAAGAACAAAGCATTGAGGCAGTGGCGGTCAATTCACAGGCAGGCAACGGTCTTGATAAAATTGTGAAAGCAGCAGAAACTATTTTAAAAGAAAAATTTGATCGGATGCGCGCGCGTGGGATAAAACCGCGTGCAATGAGGGCGATGATTGTTGGCATTCCAAACGTTGGGAAATCAACGCTTATTAATCGAATTGCCAAAAAAAATATTGCTAAAACAGGAAATATGCCAGGTGTAACGAAAGCGCAGCAATGGATTAAAACAGCGCAGCATCTTGAATTGCTTGATACGCCGGGTATTTTATGGCCTAAGTTTGAAGATCCGGAAACGGGCTATAAACTTGCTTTGACCGGTGCGATCAAAGATGCAATTTTGAATCTACAGGATGTAGCGATTTACGGTCTTCGTTATTTGGAAGAACGGTATTCGGCACGTCTTGAAGAACGATATGGATTTGCGGTGCTGCCAGAAGATATGGCATACATATTTCATCAAATTGGCGAGCGGCGCGGCTGTCTTACGTCAGGCGGCGAAGTGGACTATGACAAAGTAACGGACATTATAATCCGTGATGTACGCAGTGGTCAATTTGGCCGGCTAACATTCGATATTCCACCGGAAAAAGCGTGAAGGATTGCCTTCGCGCTTTTTTATGTAAAAAAAATAAAAACGACCGATATAAAGAACAGGGGAATGTACATGGCAAAAGAAACGATCGGCTTTATTAAAAAACAGTTGTCTATCATGAAAACAACAGATGACCCTCGTTTGTCCATTTGGAAGGATGACGAAAGAAAAGGAGTTCAGGCCGCTATTAAAGCTTGTATACAGCGCCTTGAAAGAGAAAGAAAGGAACAGGATCGTCTATCTCAAATGATGGTGTATGAGCTTACAGAACGGGCAAAAGGAGTCCGAATGATTGCAGGGATCGATGAGGCGGGAAGGGGACCGCTTGCTGGCCCAGTCGTCGCAGCGGCCTGTATTTTGCCGGATGGTTTTTTACCAAACGGTATAAATGACTCGAAAAAATTAAGTGAAACAGTCCGTGATCAGTTGTATGAAATAATTACGGCGAACTGCCAGGTAGGCGTCGGTATTATTAATGCAGATGAAATTGACCAAATTAATATATATGAAGCGACTAAAAAAGCGATGATTAAAGCGGTGAAGGCACTCCCTGCAATCCCTGATCACCTTTTGGTAGACGCAATGGTGATTCCGATTGACATTCATCAAACTTCGATTATTAAAGGAGATGCAAAAAGCGCATCGATTGCAGCTGCATCGATTATCGCTAAAGTAACAAGAGACCGCTTGATGAAAGAATATGCGCGCCAATATCCTGGTTATGGATTTGAAAAAAATAAGGGGTACGGAACTCGTGAGCATTTATTTGGGCTTGAGGAATATGGCATTACACCTCAGCATCGTAAAACGTTTGCACCTATAAAAGAAATGCTTCAATAAAGATGCAAGAAGAGGTGATGAGCATGGAGATCAATCAATCAGCCATTCAAAGAGGAATTAAAGCACAGCTGGGGCGCAATCCGCTTGACATGCTGAAAGAAGGACAAATTTTTTCAGGCAAAGTGATGAAACGATTGCCGGGACAAATGGCTAAGCTCGCTGCCTTCGGTCAAAAAGTTACTGTGCAGCTTGAAGTGCCGCTTCAAGCGGGTGAGCGTTATTTTTTTCAGGTTGCTTCTCTTCAAGGAGTAATGCGTTTAAAAGTTGTATCCGATTATGCGCCGATACAACGAACGTCCGGCCAAGCGGCTGCATTGCTTGAAAAATTACAGATACCACTTACGAAAGAAAGTATCGCTTTAACCGCCTTTGCGATTGAAACGGACCAGCCACTTTCAAAAGACAGTATTCAGCTTGTTTCAGGTTGGTTGTCAAAAGAGGGTCTTAAAGATGGAATGGAAGCGATTCGATTTATGTTCAGCCGCCATTTACCAATTACAGAAAGCGTCTTTTTGGCACTCATGTCGGCTCGTTCAACTGAATCATTGACAGAAAAGTTAGAAGCATTCCACCAGACACTCATAAAACAGGGAGTTGGGCGGGAAGCAATGTCTGCGCTTACTCAGCTGCTTGGAGAGCCAACTTCATCTGAAAAAATAGTCGACAGACCGTTGTTAGATGTAAATGCAAAAGCAACCCAGCTAGCAGCCGCTCTTTCAGCGGGCAGTTTATCTGAAAAAATGGCAGCGATTGAAATGATGAAACAAGTATTAAACATACCCGACTTATCCGCTGATGTGCAAGAAGAACAGTTAAGCTCTATCGTGAAAAACCGTTTAATGACAAGCAAATCGCCTGCATCTATGCCAGCTGATGATCTACCGGAACAGCTGGCTGCTGCAATGAAAAATAACGAAACAACAAATCGTCTGTCCGTTCATCCCATGCAAATGATGAAAGATGCGCTCATTCAGCTGGCAGTCAAGCCGGTAACGATGGAGACAATTGCCTCTATTAAAGAAGCTGTATCCCAGTCTGTTCCCGCAAATCATCCAAACAGCCTCTCCATTATGCAGCACGTTACGCAACTGACGGATCAACTAACGAAAAACGAACTTGCTGCAAATAAACAGATTGCTTCTATATTTCAACTTGCTTTGTCCATTGCTGCGAAAGTACCGGAGCAAGCGGCTGTGCGAATGGCGTTGCTGCTTGGCACGGATGTAAGATCAATTGAAGAATTGCAAGTACCGATGCCTGTTAAAGGAAAAGATGTGGCGGCTGCATGGAGGGATGCTTTTCGACTGCTTGGCATTGATCATGAGGCAGTCATGGCGTCTAGAAATCAGCCGGAAGTCGTACAGCAAAATATAAAGCAGGAGCTCTTGAAGCTTATAGTCGATACCATACCGGTACCGATTCGTGAAGCAGCCGAACAAATTGTCGGCCGGCTGAATGCCCAGCATATATTATCTGCAGAATCTGGCCCTCTCCAGCAGCTTGTTATGCAAGTACCGCTTCAATTCGCTGCTTTTCAAGGAGATGTCACGATCAAATGGATCGGTCAAAAGCAGCCGAATGGTAAAATTAATGCCGATTATTGCCGTGTATTATTTTATGTGGATATGCCAAATTTGAAAAATATAGTCATCGATATGCAAGTGCAAAACCGGATCATTCATTTAAATATTATCGCGGACGCCGCAGCCTCTGTGTTAAAGAAAATGAGCATGAGCGGGGTGGATCATCTAAAAGAAGCGCTTGAAAAAGAAGGATACCGGTTATCAGGTATTCAATTCAAAGAGCCATCTAAAGAAGAAGCGCCAAACAGACAGCAAAGAAAAGCACCGCTCGCCCGTATTATGGACGATGAAGGCTATTTAGGGGTGGATATACGTATATGATGAAACCGTCTAACCGCAAACAGGCAGCTGTGCTTTCCTATAATCCTGATGCAGCAGGGGTACCAACTGTCACAGCAAAGGGAAAAGGACTAATTGCCGAAAAAATTATTGAAACAGCAAAAGAAAATAATATTCCCATTCAAGAAGATCCGGGGCTCGTTGAACTGCTTGGCCAGCTTGAAATAAATGAAGCGATTCCAAAGGATTTGTATCAGGCAGTAGCCGAGGTATTTGCCTTTATCTATCACCTTGACCAGCGCTTTAATGAATAAAATTGCAAGCAATTTAGAAAATGAAGTCGCTCTTTAAAAAGAGAGCGTTTTTTTTTGTTCAAAAACTAGACATAATCTCATTTTTTAACTACAATGAAGTCGCAGTCTGTTTTGTTTGTACATTATGTTTTGAGATCGATAGGAGGCTGGAACATGAATATTCATGAGTATCAGGGTAAAGAAGTTCTCAAAAGTTACGGCGTTGCTGTACCAAATGGGAAGGTTGCATTTTCTGTTGAAGAAGCAGTTGAAGCAGCAAAAGAACTAGGCACAACGGTAAACGTTGTTAAAGCACAGATTCATGCAGGTGGCCGCGGAAAGGCGGGCGGCGTTAAAGTTGCAAAAAATCTGGATGAAGTGCGTACATATGCAGAAGAAATTCTTGGCAAAACGCTTGTTACACACCAAACAGGCCCTGAAGGCAAGGAAGTAAAACGCCTTCTTATTGAAGAAGGGTGCGACATTAAGAAAGAATATTACATCGGTCTTGTTCTAGATCGTGCGACATCACAGATTGTCTTAATGGCATCTGAAGAAGGTGGCACGGAAATTGAGGAAGTGGCCGAAGCAACGCCGGAAAAAATCTTTAAAGAGTATATTGATCCGGTTATCGGTCTTAGCCCGTTCCAGGCACGCCGCGTAGCATTTAACATTAATATTCCGAAAGAACTTGTGGGACAGGCTGTTAAATTCATGATAAGTCTTTATACAGCTTTTGTGGACAAAGACTGCTCTATTGCAGAAATCAATCCGCTTGTTGTGACTGGCGATGGAAAAGTCATGGCGCTTGATGCGAAATTAAACTTTGATGCAAATGCATTGTATCGCCATAAAGACATTTTAGCATATCGTGATCTTGATGAAGAAGACAAAAAAGAAATCGAAGCATCGAAATACGACTTAAGCTACATTTCTCTCGGCGGTAATATCGGCTGTATGGTAAATGGTGCAGGTCTTGCGATGGCAACGATGGATATTATTAAACATTACAGCGGCGACCCGGCGAACTTTCTGGATGTTGGCGGCGGAGCAACAGCTGAAAAAGTAACAGAAGCATTTAAAATTATCCTTTCTGATGAAAATGTAAAAGGTATTTTCGTTAACATTTTCGGTGGAATTATGAAATGTGATATCATCGCAACCGGCGTTGTTGAAGCAGCAAAACAGGTCAGCTTGTCTGTACCGCTAGTTGTCCGTCTTGAAGGAACAAATGTCGATGCAGGTAAAGAAATCTTAAATCAATCCGGCCTTGACATTGTTTCAGCTGATTCAATGGCTGATGGCGCCCAAAAAATCGTTAGTCTCGTAAAATAATAATGATGTTGACAATAGAAAGGCAGGTACAGGCATGAGTGTATTTATTAACAAAGACACAAAAGTTATCGTTCAGGGTATTACAGGTTCGACTGCCCTTTTCCATACGAAGCAAATGCTCGAATACGGCACGAAAATCGTCGGTGGGGTAACGCCAGGTAAAGGCGGCATAGAAGTAGAAGGCGTGCCGGTATATAACACGCTTGCTGAAGCAGTAAAAGAGACAGGTGCAAATGCCTCTGTTATTTACGTGCCGGCTCCATTTGCTGCCGATGCGATTTTAGAGGCGGTTGACGCTGAACTTGATCTTGCTATTTGTATTACAGAGCATATTCCTGTGTTGGATATGGTAAAAGTAAAACGATACATGCAGGGCAAGAAAACCCGTCTTATTGGACCAAACTGCCCAGGTGTTATTACAGCGGACGAGTGCAAAATCGGCATTATGCCTGGTTACATCCATAAAAAAGGCCATGTTGGCGTTGTCTCGCGTTCCGGTACATTAACGTATGAAGCGGTTCATCAATTAACACAAGCTGGAATTGGTCAAACAACAGCTGTTGGAATCGGCGGCGACCCGGTAAACGGAACGGACTTCATTGATGTATTAAAAGCATTTAATGAAGACCCTGAAACAAAAGCAGTCATTATGATCGGTGAAATTGGCGGTACAGCAGAAGAAGAAGCTGCTGAGTGGGTAAAAGCGAACATGACGAAACCGGTTGTTGGATTCATCGGTGGACGCACAGCTCCTCCTGGAAAACGGATGGGCCATGCCGGTGCGATCATTTCAGGTGGTAAAGGGACTGCAGATGAAAAAATCCGTATAATGAACAAATGCGGTATTCAAGTAGCGGAAACCCCGTCTGTAATGGGAGAGACGCTTATTAAAGTTCTAGAGGAAAAAGGTCTTTTAGCTGAGTGCAAAACACATTAAAGTACCAATAAGGTACCTGTCTCTTGTACAGGTACCTTATTTTGCTATGGATAAAAAGGAGGAATAAATATGAACGATACAACGAATTATCTGTTGCTGCTTCACTATTGCAAAGGACCCGGTTGGAAAGATTTTTTTAATTTATTTAAACATGATACGGATTTAACCTATTTGTCTAAAATCACCCCTTCTCAATTTTCCCATCTCACCGGCCGCTCTGAACTTCAGTCTCTCTCCATTTTGCAACAGCTTCATTCAATCTCTTCTGAAACCATTTTATCTTCGCTCGCCTATTTAAATACCCATTTTATTCCGATCTACGATGAACGTTACCCGGACTCGTTAAAAACATTGCCGCAACCACCCTGGGCGTTATTTGCAAAAGGAAATTTAGCTTTATTGAACGGGGAAAAGCTGGCTGTTGTCGGTTCACGCCAGGGTACCCGATATGGAAAAGACGCACTGAAGAAACTCATTCCGCCACTTGTTGAAAAAAACATAACGGTAGTCAGTGGGCTTGCGAAAGGAATTGATGCGTTTGCTCATGAGCAGACATTGCATTCGTGTGGCAAGACAATCGCTGTGATCGCAGGTGGATTTAATCATTTTTATCCACGTGAAAATGTCGGCCTTGCCCAACAAATTATCAAACATGGTCTCGTTGTTTCAGAGTACGCACCGGCAACTAAACCAGAAAAATGGCAGTTTCCAGCAAGAAATAGGATTGTCAGCGGATTATCGAACGCTGTACTTGTTGTTCAGGCAGCAAAAAAAAGCGGTTCGCTCATAACCGCATCATATGCACTGGAACAGGGGATCGACGTGTTTGCTGTGCCTGGACCGATTACGGATCCACTATCTGAAGGTGTTCACGAACTCATTAAAGATGGTGCAAAAATTGTCCATTCAGCGGCAGATATTTATACAGAGTTCGATTAACTTTTAGAAAAACCATTGCAGCTTTGTATAAAAATAGTTGCAATTCCTGTTAATATGATATAGATTTTGCAACAGAATGATTTTTATGAAACATGTTCTATTTTGCAACATAGAGAGCTTAAAAATGAATGATAAAAACAATAATCGTTTGACAAACGTGGACTGTACGCATAATAATATGTCTAATTATTCATTTCACCTCTCGGGGGAGGTTTTATCTTATGTCGGATTATTTAGTAATAGTGGAATCCCCGGCGAAAGCGAAGACAATTGAGCGCTATCTCGGGAAGAATTACAAAGTACGGGCATCGATGGGACATGTTCGTGATCTGCCCAAAAGTCAAATGGGTGTTGATACGGACAATAACTATGAGCCAAAATACATTACCATTCGCGGGAAAGGCCCTGTGTTAAAAGAATTAAAAACCGCTGCTAAAAAAGCAAAAAAAATTTATCTCGCAGCTGACCCGGATCGCGAAGGGGAAGCGATCGCATGGCATTTAGCGCATTCACTAAATATCGAAACATCATCAGATTGCCGGGTGGTGTTTAACGAAATTACAAAAGATGCGATTAAAGAATCATTTAAGCATCCGCGTCCGATTAATATGGATCTTGTCGATGCACAGCAAGCTCGCCGTATTTTAGACAGGCTTGTCGGCTATAACATTAGCCCGCTTCTCTGGAAGAAAGTGAAAAAAGGCTTGAGTGCCGGCCGTGTACAATCGGTTGCGCTCCGACTTATCATTGATCGGGAAAATGAAATAAAAGCATTTATTCCAGAAGAATACTGGACGATTGAAGCGCAATTTATAAAAGACACTGAGACATTCCAGGCATCATTTTACGGAATGAATGGAAAAAAAACGAAATTAACTTCGGAAGAAGACATGAAAAAGGTGTTGGCGGCTATTCAAGGAAATGATTTTGCTGTTACATCTGTAACGAAAAAAGAACGCCGCCGCAACCCTGCATCACCGTTTATAACATCCTCGCTTCAGCAGGAAGCTGCTCGTAAATTAAATTTCCGTGCGAAGAAAACCATGATGCTTGCTCAGCAGTTATATGAAGGAATTGATCTTGGCAAAGAAGGCACGGTCGGATTAATTACGTATATGAGAACAGATTCAACACGTGTATCAGAAGTGGCACAGGCAGAAAGCCACGATTATATTGTATCTCAATACGGAAATGAATATGTGAAAGAACGTGGACAGAAAACAGAAGCAAAAAAACCCAATGCTCAAGATGCGCATGAAGCAATCAGGCCTACAAGTATGCTTCGGGAACCATCCACGATGAAAGACTTCTTATCGCGCGATCAGCTGCGGCTTTACAAATTAATTTGGGAGCGATTTGTGGCCAGTCAAATGGCGGCAGCTGTGATGGATACAGTAAGCGCTGATATTGTAAATGGTGATGTCATGTTCCGAGCAACGGGTTCAAAAGTGAAATTCCAAGGCTTTATGAAAGTATATGTAGAAGGCTCGGATGATGCAAAAGAAGAAAAAGAAAACTTTCTTCCCAACTTGGAAGAAGGGGACAGCGTGAAGTCAGGTGAGATTGATCCGAAGCAGCATTTCACACAGCCGCCGCCTCGTTATACAGAGGCACGTCTCGTTAAAACGCTTGAAGAGCTTGGCATAGGACGCCCGTCTACCTTTGCGCCAACACTTGATACCATTCAGAAGCGCGGCTATGTGGCGTTAGATAACAAGCGCTTCGTGCCGACAGAGCTTGGAGGCATTGTCCATGAACTAATGGTTGAATTTTTTGCCGATATTATAGATGTTGAGTTTACGGCGAAAATGGAACGTGATCTGGATAATGTAGAAGACGGTGTAAAAGAATGGGTTATGGTTATAGACGAGTTTTATAAAGGTTTTGAAGGCCATCTTGAAAAAGCAGAAAAAGAGATGGAACAAGTTGAAATTAAAGATGAACCAGCCGGTGAAGACTGCGAAAAGTGTGGTCATGAAATGGTGTTTAAAATGGGCCGTTACGGAAAGTTCATGGCGTGTAGTAATTTTCCTGAATGTCGAAATACGAAAGCGATTGTAAAGGAAATCGGTGTGAAATGTCCAAAATGTTCAGAAGGTAATATAATAGAAAGAAAAAGTAAAAAGCGCCGTATTTTTTACGGATGTGACCAATTTCCTGAATGTGATTTCCTTTCGTGGGATAAGCCGATTGAACGGCCGTGTCCGAAATGCAGCAAGCTGCTCGTTGAGAAAAAGCTGAAAAAAGGTATCCAAATTCAATGCACAGAATGTGATTATAAAGAGCAGCCTCAGTCATAGAACAGAAAGCAACTGTCTGAATCGGTCATCATTCAGACAGTTGTTTTCATTAAATAAAACATTTTTCTTTTTTTCTGTATACGAGTAGTGTAAAATGCTTAAAGGATGCATATAGGTACGTACCTTTAATAGTAAGAGCAGGAGGAAACAAACATGACTCAAACAATTAATGTAATCGGCGCTGGCTTAGCCGGCAGTGAAGCAGCATTTCAAATTGCAGAGCGCGGATTGCACGTCCATTTATATGAAATGCGTCCAGTGAAGCAAACACCGGCCCATCATACCGATCAATTTGCAGAGCTTGTCTGCAGTAACTCACTGCGTTCAAACGGTTTGACAAATGCAGTGGGTGTATTAAAAGAAGAAATGCGCAAATTGAATTCAGTGATTATCAGTTCAGCTGATGCATGTGCAGTTCCAGCAGGCGGGGCGCTTGCGGTGGACCGCCATGAATTTGCCGGACATGTGACAGACCGGGTGAAAAACCATCCGAATGTGACAGTGATCAATGAAGAAGTAACAGACATTCCAGAAGGCATTACCGTTATTGCCACAGGACCACTTACAACAAGTGGTTTAGCTGAAAAAATTCAAGGATTAACAGGCGAAGACTATTTGTATTTTTATGATGCGGCTGCGCCAATTTTGGAAAAAGACAGTATTAATATGGACATTGTCTATTTAAAATCAAGATATGATAAAGGTGAAGCGGCCTATTTAAATTGCCCGATGAATGAAGAAGAGTTTGATCGTTTTTATGAAGCATTAATCGCGGCTGAAACAGTACCACTGAAAGAATTTGAAAAAGAAATTTTCTTTGAAGGGTGCATGCCAATTGAAGTGATGGCGAAACGCGGTAAAAAAACGATGCTTTTTGGTCCAATGAAGCCTGTGGGACTTGAAGATCCACGAACGGGCAAACGTCCGCATGCGGTTGTTCAGCTTCGCCAGGATAATGCAGCAGGTACTCTTTATAATATCGTTGGTTTTCAGACACATTTAAAATGGGGTCCACAAAAGGAAGTGCTTCAACTTATTCCGGGGCTTGAAAATGTTGAGATCGTCCGTTATGGTGTGATGCATCGCAACACATTTATTAATTCACCTAAAGTGTT
This sequence comes from Domibacillus sp. F004, assembly GCF_057814295.1. Classification (NCBI taxonomy): domain Bacteria; kingdom Bacillati; phylum Bacillota; class Bacilli; order Caryophanales; family Bacillaceae; genus Domibacillus; species Domibacillus sp. F004. The sequence goes on along the minus strand of NZ_JBVATB010000003.1, from coordinate 139,925 downwards.
ATTATCAACTTATCAGTTGAAAGAGCGTCCAAACTTATTCTTTGCTGGCCAGATGACGGGAGTGGAAGGGTATGTCGAGTCCGCAGCAAGTGGATTGATGGCTGGCGTGAACGCGGCACGGCTTGCAAATGGACAACAACCGGTTACGGCACCCGTTGAAACGGCAATCGGAGGGATGGCCCATTACATTACAAATGCGGCGGCTGATCATTTTCAGCCGATGAATGCAAATTTTGGTTTATTCCCTGCACTTTCAGTGAAGATAAAAGGGAAGAAAGAGCGATATGAAGCGCTCGCTGAACGAGCTCTAGAAACAATTCAAACTTTTTTGAAAACTTTGTAAACTTTCTTGCAAGGGCTACTAACGTATGTTATTATTTAGGAGCCCTTTCTGAGGTGAAAAAATGTCAAAACCTTTTAATAATTATACACAATCTTATTTTGCTTATTTGCAATTGGAAAAGAACAGCTCTGACCACACGGTGAAAAACTACTGTGATGACCTAGAGCAATTTTTTATGTTTATGAATGAACAGCATATAGAAAAACTAACAGATGTAACACATCAGGATACCCGTCTTTATTTAACAAAACTCCATGAAAAAAAAATGGCTCGTGCGTCTGTATCTCGGAAAATTTCAGCACTTCGAGGATTTTACCGCTATTTAATGAGAGAAGCGATTGTAGATGAAAACCCATTTTTAAATGTGCATCGGCCAAAAGGGACAAAAAAGCTGCCCTCTTTTTTTTATGAAGAAGAAATGAATGAATTATTTGAAACCGTACAGGGGATTGATGCATTGTCCATGCGAAATAAAGCTTTGCTTGAATTAATGTATGGAACCGGTATCCGTGTAAGCGAATGTGCAGGACTCACACTGAAAGATATTGATTTTGATCTTGGCGTCATTCTTGTTCACGGAAAAGGCGGAAACGAACGATATGTTCCTTTTGGCAGTTTTGCGGCGGAAGCAGTAGAAGCCTATATAAAATCAAGCCGGGCTTCATTGATAAAAAACAATGATCATTCAATTCTGTTTGTCAATTTTCGCGGAGGTCCGTTGACAACAGGAGGCATTCGCTACATTTTAACAGGATTAATGGATAAAGCGTCGTTGTCAGGGAAAATTCATCCCCATATGCTGCGTCACACATTTGCAACACATTTATTGAATAATGGAGCAGATATGCGAACTGTTCAAGAGTTGCTGGGGCACGCAAGTCTCTCATCTACGCAAATGTATACGCATGTAACGAAAGAACATTTACAAAAGACGTATATGAATCACCATCCGCGGGCATAAAGGAGAGAAAATAATGGAACAATTTCATGCTACAACGATCTTTGCAGTAAAGCATAACGGTTCGTCTGCTATGTCAGGAGATGGACAGGTTACATTCGGCAATGCTGTCGTAATGAAACATACGGCTAAAAAGGTTCGTCGTCTCTTTAATGGAAAAGTTATCGCAGGTTTTGCTGGTTCTGTGGCAGATGCTTTCACATTATTTGAACTATTTGAAAAGCGCCTCGAGGAATACAGCGGCAATTTACAAAGGGCTGCTGTGGAACTGGCGAAAGAATGGCGTTCAGATAAAATGCTGCGCCGATTAGAAGCTATGCTTATTGTAATGGACAAAGACAATTTGCTGCTTGTTTCTGGTACAGGTGAAGTGATTGAACCGGATGATGGCATTTTAGCCATTGGCTCTGGGGGGAATTATGCATTGTCAGCGGGCCGGGCATTAAAGCAGTATGCTTCTCATTTGTCTGCTTTTGAAATTGCTGAAGCATCACTTAAAACAGCGGCCGATATATGCGTATATACAAATCAAAACATTATTGTAGAAGAGCTTCAGTGAGGAGTGGGAAAATGAAAAGTAATGCACTGGAAATGACGCCGCGCCAAATCGTGGAGCGTCTTGATCAATATATTGTAGGACAGAAAGAAGCAAAAAAAGCAGTAGCGGTCGCCCTGAGAAATAGATACCGTCGTAGTTTGCTTGATGAAGTTCTCCGAGATGAGGTCATCCCAAAAAATATGCTCATGATCGGTCCGACGGGTGTCGGGAAAACAGAAATTGCCAGACGCATGGCCAAGCTTGCTGGTGCGCCATTTATTAAAGTGGAAGCAACGAAGTTTACAGAAGTAGGTTATGTCGGCCGTGATGTAGAATCCATGGTGCGTGATCTTGTTGAAACAGCTGTCCGTTTAGTAAAAGAAGAGAAAATGAATGCAGTGCGTGAACTGGCCAAAGAAGCTGCGAACTATCGTCTTGTTGAGTTGCTTGTACCATCCCGGAAAAAAACAACCTCTGTAAAGAATCCGTTTGAAATGCTTTTTGGCGGAACCGGGGAACAACCAGCTGAAACAGAAAACACGAAAGAAGATATGTCTCTTTTCGAAAAGCGCCGTGTAGTGGCGGAAAAACTTGCAGCAGGCGACTTGGAAAATGAAGTCATCACTGTAGAGATAGAGGAGCAGCCCCCTTCTATGTTTGATATGTTTCAAGGTTCGGGAATGGAACAAATGGGGATGAATATGCAAGATGCTCTTGGAGGCTTGATACCTAAAAAGAAAAAGAAGAGAAAACTTCCTGTTAAGGATGCACGTAACGTGTTAGAGCAAGAAGAAGCTCAGAAGCTGATTGACATGGATGAAGTGACGCAAGAAGCGCTAAACCGTGCCGAACAAACAGGCATTATATTTATTGACGAAGTGGACAAAATTGCTGTAAAAGGCGGATCACAATCGGGAGCAAATGTATCTCGTGAAGGTGTACAGCGCGATATTTTACCGATCGTTGAAGGCTCGACGATTGTAACTAAATACGGTACAGTAAAAACAGATTATATATTATTTATTGCAGCTGGAGCTTTTCACATGTCAAAACCTTCTGATCTAATTCCGGAGCTGCAAGGGCGTTTCCCGATTCGGGTGGAGCTTGAAAAATTAACAACAGATGATTTTGTCCGTATTTTAGTGGAGCCGGACAATGCGCTTATAAAGCAATATAAAGCTTTGCTTGAAACAGAAGGAATCCAGGTGGAATTTACAGATGATGCTGTAAAGCGGCTTGCAGAAATAGCCTTTCACGTAAATGGAGAAACAGATAATATTGGTGCGCGCCGACTTCATACGATTATGGAGAAATTGCTTGAAGACTTGTCATTTGAAGCGCCAGATGTAACACTTGAACAAATAACGATTACACCACAATATGTAGATGAAAAATTATCAGCGATTGCACAAAATAAAGATTTGAGCGAATTTATATTATAACTTGCGAAGGAGCAACAACATGAACCTTTTAGGTAAAACAAGAAAAATTAATAAAATGCTGCAAAACGCTGCAGGAAAAGCGGTTAATTTCAAAGAAATGGCCGAGTCATTGTCAGGCGTAATCGACGCCAATATTTTTGTTATTAGCCGCCGTGGCAAAGTGCTTGGTTACAGCCTTCATCGGCAACTTGAAACGGAGCGCATGAAGAAAATACTTATGGAAGAACGTCAATTTCCTGAAGAGTACACAAACAATTTATTTAATATTACAGAAACATCATCCAATCTTGATATAAACAGTGAATATACAGCGTTCCCTATTGAAAACAAAGAATTATTTCAAAAAGGCTTAACGACAATTGTTCCCATTATTGGTGCAGGTGAGCGTTTTGGCACACTAGTGTTGACTCGTGTGGAAAACAACTTTGAAGACGATGATCTTATTTTGGCTGAATACGGCGCAACAATCGTTGGCATGGAAATTTTACGTGAAAAAGCGGAAGAAATGCAGGAGGAAGCACGAAGCAAGGCTGTTGTGCAGATGGCAATCAGCTCTCTTTCGTATAGTGAATTAGAAGCAATTGAGCATATTTTTGAAGAATTAGATGGAAAAGAAGGACTGCTTGTTGCATCGAAAATTGCAGATCGGGTCGGTATTACTCGTTCAGTTATTGTCAACGCGCTCCGTAAACTTGAAAGTGCGGGCGTGATAGAATCGCGCTCCCTCGGTATGAAAGGGACGTATATTAAAGTGTTGAATGATAAATTTTTAATGGAATTGGAAAAAATAAAATCCAAATAATGAAAATGACTTACCGGAAGCAAATCTGCTTCCGGTATTTTTTTTTTAATTGCAAAACGTTTTGTGAAATATGGGAGAGGGAATATAGCGTAACAAGAAATAAATATATAGTTATGAAATTATTAATAATTTTTAAAGATTTATGTTACCAATTGCCCATTATAGTATATTTAGTAGAACATATTTAATCAAAATATAACAAAAAAAAGATAAATGTGTCGTTTTTGAGAAAAAATTGTTAAGTTTGTAAAGAAACGTGTCGTAAATTGTCTTTTATGATATATTTTTAAAAGTATATATTATGAGCAGCGGAATATAAAAGATGGAGTGATAAGTGTTGAAGCTCTTTTCCAATTCAATAACCTCTCTTGAGCGCGGATTAGACTATGCCTCATTGCAACAAAAGGCGATTGCAAATAATATTGCCAATGTTGATACACCAAACTATAAATCTCAAGAAGTGAATTTTAAACAAGTTTTGCAGCAAAAATCGGATTTGCTACAGGCAAATCGCACAAATGACCGTCATTTTATGTTTTCATCCTCTTCAGATGGGACGATCATAGCAAAAAGAAATCTATCTTATAATGAAAGTGGAAATAATGTAGACATGGATCAAGAAATGTCGGACCTGGCGACTAATCAAATTTATTATAATGCGTTGACAGACCGTCTTAGCTCCAAATTTTCATCGTTATCCAATGTGATTAGAGGAGGCAGATAAATAACATGTTTAATGGAATGAATATTACGGCCTCCGCTCTAACGGCCCAACGGCTTCGCATGGATGTCGTTTCATCTAATATGGCCAATGCTGATTCAACAAGGGCTAAATTAGTAAATGGAGAGTGGCAGCCATATCAGCGAAAATCCGTCGTCTTACGGCCGAAAGAAGGATCATTTGCTTCGTTTCTTAATATGGCAACAAACCAGCAGGAAACGGGCAGTGGGGTAAAAGTAACGAAAATTGTAGAAGATACAGAGACCCCCTTTAAAATGGTTTATGATCCCGAGCATCCAGACGCAGCTGAAGATGGCTATGTGAGTATGCCAAATGTTGACCCGCTTCGTGAAATGGTTGATTTAATGAGCGCGACCCGTTCTTATGAAGCAAATGTGACAGTTTACAATGCCTCCAAAGCAATGATGACAAAAGCACTTGAAATTGGAAAATAAGGAGAGAAACTAAATGTCAATTGAAGCATTAAATGTTGCCTCACCGAATGCGATTCAAAGTGGATCTCTGAAAAAAGCCTCCACACCGCACGAAGCACAGCAAAAGTTCGCTAACTTTTTAAAAGATTCATTGAATGATGTGATGAAAACAGAAGCGGAATCGAATATGCTGACAGAGAAAATGATTAGAGGAGAGAACGTTGATATTCATCAAGTGATGACTGCGGCGCAAAAATCAGGTATCACAATGCAATTAACGATAGAAATGAGAAACAAAGCTGTAGAAGCGTACCAGGAAATCATGCGTATGCAAATTTAATTTATATATACAGCAATGAGGCAACCGGGGGATTGGAATGAACGAAAATATAAAACAGCAGCTAGCTAAAATAAAAGAATACTGGAACAGCCGCTCGAGAAAACAAAAAGCGATTGGTGTTGGTGCATTTACTTTTTTTGTCATCGCACTGTCGCTTCTTGTTTTTTTTACGACGAGAACAACTATGGCTCCTTTATACAGTGAATTATCGCCATCTGAAATAGGTGCTGTTAAAGAAAACCTAGAGGGACGGGGAATCGTTTATGAAATCACGGAAGGTGGCACGGGAATTCTTGTTCCTGAAGAATCGGTCGATACAATAAAAGTGGATCTTGCTGCAGAAGGACTTCCGCAATCGGGTACGATTGATTACAGTTTTTTTAGTCAAAATGCAGGATTTGGTATGACAGATAATGAGTTTAATGTGCTGAAACTTGACGCGATGCAGACAGAACTTGGTCAATTAATTCAAGGTATTGATGGCGTGAAAAAAGCCAATGTCATGATTAATCTTCCACAAGAGCAAATATTTGTAACAGAAGAAGCGGAACAGGCATCAGCATCCGTTGTGTTGAACACAGAGCCAGGCTATGAGTTTGATGAAAAGAAGATTAAATCCCTTTATCATCTCGTATCAAAAAGTGTGCCGAATCTCCCTGTTGAGAATATCGTTATTATGAATCAAAACTTCGAATATTTCGATTTGGAAGGCAGTGGAGGCTCTTTCGCGGGCGATGGTTATGCACAGCAAATGGCTGTTAAAAAGCAAATTGAACGTGACATTCAGCGTCAAGTGCAAAGTATGCTTGGCACACTGATGGGACAAGGAAAAGTAGTTGTGTCCGTTACAGCTGATGTGGATTTTACCCAAGAAAATCGAGAAGAAAACCTGGTTGAACCGGTTGATGAAGAAAATATGGAAGGCATCCAGATTAGTGCCCAGCGTATTACGGAGACGTTTACAGGTGATGCAGCAAATGCTGGAGGCATTCCACAAGCAGAGGAAGCAGGAGATACGGCTACTACTTACATGGAAGGAGCCAATGGAACTGGCGATTATGAACGGAATGAAGAAACAATCAATAACGAAGTGAATCGTATACGCCGCGAGATTACAGAAAGTCCTTATAAAATCCGTGATCTTGGCATTCAAGTAATGGTTGAACCTCCTACAGCCGATGATCCAGAATCATTTCCACAAGAGAATATTGATGATATCCAGCAAATGCTCGGCACAATTATTCGGACATCCGTTGATAAAGGATACAACGCGGATTTAACCGATCAAGCATTAGAAGAAAAAATTGCTGTTTCCGTTCAGCCTTTCAATGGAAAAATTACATTTGAAGAAGAAACAAGCAGTACCATTCCATGGTGGGTATATGCAATCGGCGGTGTTCTTCTTTTAATTATAGGTGTCCTTGTATTTATGATGGTTAGAAGACGACGCATGGAAGAAGACGAAGAACTTGAAGAAGAGCAAGCAATCGAGACAGAAGATATTTTAACAGAAACAGAAGGCAGTACACGACGCAAACAACTTGAAAAAATGGCAAAAGAAAAACCAGAAGAATTTGCGAAGCTATTACGTACATGGCTGTCTGAGGAATAGGAGGATTACGAATGGCTGCAAAAGAGAAAAAACTAACAGGGAAACAAAAAGCTGCCATCTTGCTTATTTCCCTCGGGCCGGACTACTCGGCTTCCATTTATAAACATTTATCTGAAGAAGAAATTGAGCGGCTGACGCTTGAAATTTCTGGGGTGAAAAAAGTTGATACTGAAATAAAAGAAGAAATTTTTGAAGAATTTCACAATATTGCTTTAGCACAAGATTACATTTCTCAAGGTGGAATTGGTTACGCAAAAACAGTACTTGAAAAAGCGCTTGGTTTAGAGCAAGCACAAAATATTATTAATCGGCTTACATCATCATTGCAAGTTAAACCGTTTGATTTTGCACGAAGAGCGGATGCCGGACAAATTTTAAATTTTATACAAAATGAGCATCCACAGACCATTTCGCTCATTTTGTCTTACCTTGATCCACAGCAGGCTGGCCAGATTTTATCGGAGCTTCCCCAAGAAGTACAAGCGGACATTGCGAAGCGGATTGCGATTATGGATAGCACATCGCCAGAGATCATTAACGAAGTAGAAGCGATTTTGGAACGTAAATTAAGTTCAACTGTTACACAAGATTACACACAAACAGGCGGCGTGGAAGCAGTCGTTGAAGTGTTGAACGGAGTTGACCGGGCAACGGAGAAAACAATTCTAGATGCACTTGAAATTCAAGATCCTGAGCTTGCGGAAGAAATTAAAAAGCGGATGTTTGTTTTCGAAGATATAGTTACACTTGATAATCGTTCGATACAGCGGGTCATTCGAGATTGTGAGAATGAAGATTTGTTATTGTCATTGAAAGTATCAAGCGACGAAGTAAAAGAAGTTGTTTTCCGAAATATGTCACAGCGAATGGTGGAGACATTTAAGGAGGAAATGGAATATATGGGGCCTGTTCGTCTTCGTGATGTAGAAGAAGCGCAGTCGCGTATTGTAGCAACGATTCGACGTCTTGAAGAAACAGGAGAAATTATCATCGCCCGTGGTGGAGGAGACGATATTATTGTCTAGAGTCATTCGTACGGAGCATATGAGGTCAACAGAAGGACAGGAACGGATAATCGGGATTAAATCGATACATACAGACTATGAATATCGAGAAGAGATAACGCCTGATTATGAACATGAGCGATCAGCCGTCATTCAGGAAGCAAACGGAAAAGCCCGGTCGATTATTGAGCAGGCCGAATATGAGAAAAAAAGGATGATGGAAGAAGCAGAAGCGTGGCAGGCGGACTGGGAACTGAAAAAAGAGAGAATTCAAAAGGAAGCATATCAGGCTGCTTTTGAGCAAGGTGCTATAGAAGGCCGCGAATCTGGCTACTGTGATGTGCATTCGTTAATTGAAGAAGCAAAGACAACGGTTGCTTCTTCTAAGATTGAGTATAAAAAAAATGTCGAACGATCTGAACAAACAATTCTTAATCTGGCGCTCATCTGTGCGGAAAAAATTCTTCATACAGAGCTAGAAGGGAATGATGAATTGTTTATGAGCATCGTAAAGTCGGCTATTAAGGAAGTAAGAGAACAAAAGGAAGTGCAAATTCACGTCCATCCAGCCCGCTATTCATTTATTGTATCTCAGAAAGATGAAATTGAAGCATTGTTTCCTGGAAATGTGAATTGTTACATTTTTCCCAACGAGGAAGCGGAAGAAGAGACATGTTTTATAGAAACAGCCAACGGACGAATTGATGCGAGCATTGATGCGCAGTTACAGCAGCTAAGAAAAACGTTATATGACATATTGGAGAGGGAATAAACGATGAAAGCAAGTGAATTGCGATCTATCATTCCAACGATTGATACATTTAAACGGTATGGACGGGTTAAACGAGTCGTTGGTTTAATGATTGAATCACAAGGTCCTGAAAGTTCGGTCGGCGACATTTGCTACATTCGGCCAAAGGATGGAACAAAGACGATTATGGCAGAAGTCACGGGTTTTAAAGATGAAATGATTATTTTAATGCCGTATACAAATATAAATGAAATTTCACCGGGCAGTCTTGTAGAATCGCTCGGTCATCCGCTTATGATCAAAGCAGGACCAGCGCTTATTGGAAAAATTATTAATCCGCTTGGCGAACCATTCGATGATACAGCGCTTCCCCGTATGATGACGTCCATTGGGACGGAAGCTGAACCGCCAAATCCACTAACGAGACCACCGATTCAGGAAACGCTTGAAGTAGGCGTGCGGGCTATTGACGGGATGCTGACAGTTGGAAAAGGTCAGCGCGTCGGTATTTTTGCTGGAAGCGGCGTTGGCAAAAGTACATTGCTTGGCATGATTGCCCGTAATACGAATGCCGATTTAAATGTCATCGCGCTAATTGGTGAACGGGGCCGTGAAGTTCGTGAATTCATTGAGCGCGATCTTGGACCGGAAGGAATGAAAAAATCGATCGTTGTCGCTGCCACGTCGGATCAACCAGCACTTATGCGTATTAAAGGAGCATTTACAGCAACAGCGATTGCCGAATATTTTCGTGATAAAGGGCTTAATGTAATGCTGATGATGGACTCTGTGACACGTGTAGCAATGGCGCAGCGGGAAATCGGTCTGGCTGTCGGTGAACCGCCTGCCACGAAAGGGTATACACCTTCTGTTTTTGCGATTATGCCAAAGTTGTTGGAACGGACAGGAACAAATGAAAATGGCACGATTACAGCTTTTTATACCGTGCTTGTTGATGGTGATGATATGAATGAGCCAATTGCCGATGCAGTTCGGGGAATTTTAGACGGGCACATTGTACTTGACCGAGAACTTGCGAATAAAGGACAATATCCGGCTATTAATGTATTGAAAAGTGTTAGCCGTCTAATGCCGCATATTGTAGACCGTGATCACTATGAATCAGCACTTGCTGTAAGAGATTCATTGAATACGTATTTAAACTCGGAAGATTTAATTAACATCGGGGCTTACAAAAAAGGTTCTTCTTTGGAAATCGATCGGGCCATTCAAAATTACCAGCCTATTCTTTCTTTTTTGAAGCAGCGAACAGATGAAAAATCAACATTAGAAGAAACAGCATATGGACTAGTTCAACTGGCAGATAAAGGAGATTGACTACTAAATGGGCTATCACTATAAGTTTGATAAAATTTTGCAGTTGCGTGAGAGGGAAAAAGAAGAGTCAGAGAATATTTATCGGGAAGCGGTCGGACAGTTTGAAATAGAAGCAGAAAAGTTATACGGCTTGCTGAAGAAAAAAGAAGAATTGATCGATGTACAGGAGCAAAAAATGAAGACAGGGTTTTCTGTTTTAGATATTCAACATTACCAACAATTCATTAGCAATCTTGAAAAGCTGATCGAACAGCAGCAGCAAGTCGTTATGACAGCTAGAGGAAGAATGCAATGGTGCGAGCAGCAGCTGAAAGAAAAAAATATTGAAGTGAAAAAATATGGAAAAATACGCACAAAAGATTTAGCAGTTTATCATAAATGGTTAAATATAGAAGAAGCTAAACAAATGGATGAGTTATCTTCTATCCAATTTATGAACCGAAAGATCAGGTGAGTGAAATGGCCAGAAATCAAAAAAAAGCATCGGCTCCAGAAGCAGAAGAAAAGCAGGGGTACAGCACATTTCAATGGATCATCTTCGTTATCTTTATTCCTCTTTTATTCGCCATGACAATTGGACTTATTGTCATGACGATTGCTGGAGTAAATATATTTGAGAAAACGAAAGAAATAGCTGGAAATGTTCCGTATGTTTCAGAATGGGTCAGCACGGATATTAAGGAAGATGAAAAAAAAAATGAAGAGAAAATAGTCGAATTACAAGCGGAAATAAAAAATAAAGAAGCTCAGATTGAAAGTTTACAAGGGAAATTGACAGACTCTGAAATAGAAATTGAAGATTTACTGACCGAACAAGATCGTTTGAATTCAGAGCTAAAACAATTACAGCAGCAGCGGGAAGAGGAAGTCAATCAAGGCACCGCAGCAAAAACAGAGACAAATACACTCATTAAAACATATGAAACAATGGGGGCAAAAAATATTGCAGGCATTATTGTCAATATGACCGATGCAGAAGCAGTTGATCTTTTAAAGCAGCTAAGCATTGAGAAACAGGCAGAGGTTCTTGAAAAATTGCCTGCAGAAACTGCCGCCGAATATACAAAAATATTGTCGAATGAATGAAGAAAAATAAGGATATTTATGAGATAATAGGAAGCGGAAAAGGGGGTGAAAAGATGCAGGCTGTTTGGAGGGCAACTGCTTTCCCAAATACATCGATGTCAGCAGAAGTAAATTCAAATGTAGTTCCAAAGGGATCGAAAACAGGATTTGAACAAATACTCGGCACCGTCCAGCAATCGAATCAATTTGAAACTCTCATCGGAGCAGAGGCTTCTGAAATCGTGCAAGAGGCTGACTTTATCGCTGTACTTGGGACTTTAGCGGAACCAGTGGAATCACTTATAGATATTCCAAGCCTAGAACCGGAACTCGTGGAAATGCTCGAAGATGGTGACATGGTCATTATGCAGGAACTTGTACTCGTTCTCGGAACAGATGTTGAAACATTAAAAGCCTCTATTCAGCAAATGGCGTCTTTATTTGCGAATGAAGAAGCGATAAAACAATGGCCAGTATCTTTACAGGAAGCGGTAGACGAGCTCTTAGCAAAAAGTGAAGAAGGAAAAGAATTTTCAGAAACAGTGCCCGTTGCAGAACTTGCTGCAGCTGTACAGCTCATCGTCTCTAATGCATCACAAATTGTAAAGAAAAGTGATAAACAGGCGGCGGTTATGGTGATGAAGGCCGCGCAAATTGTTCAGCGTTTTACAGGGCAGCAGCCGGGAGAACAGACAGCTAAATTATTGCAATCAGCATTACAGCAGGCTGCTTCAACGTTGCGAAAAGAACAAGTACAAACAAATTCTACGCGTCAAATAGTAATGCAGGCAGTGTATGCACGCTATAACTCCGCGGCAGTCAACAGCCAGCCAGCCACGCAGCTGAAAGTAGTTGAAACTCCGTTAATGAAACAGGAAATTACGTTCACCCGATCAGGCTTGGAAAGGGCGAAAGGCGAAACGGTAACAGTACGGCCGATTTTAGGGCAGGAGGCACTCAATCCCATCATGCACCAAATGACAAAAATAGAGCAGGTGGTGATGAGTGTTAAAACGGACCCGCGTCCAATGAATATGGAGCAATTTATCGAGAAATTTACGCAAATTATTGGGAATTCAAGTTTGATGAAAACACCAAATGGCACAAAATTATTAATTAAGCTTTACCCAGAACAACTTGGGACGCTTCGAATTGAACTTTTGCAGCAAAATGGTGTGATAACCGCAAAGATTTTATCCTCGACGCAAGCAGTAAAAGAATTACTTGAGCAAAATGCCCATCAATTAAAGCATGCATTCGGTCAGCAAAACGTCAATGTAGAGAAGGTTGAAATAGCCAATCAGGAGACGAGACAACAATTGTTCGATCGGAACAATCAACAAGATCGTCAAAATGGACAAAAGCAACAAAATGATCAACAGCAGACTACTCAAATAACAGAAGAAGAAAATGGGTCATTTGCAGACCTTTTAACAAACATAGAAATGGAGGTATAGATTTATGTCGAAAATTGATTCATCGCTTTATTTAGCCAATAATCCCGCTCAGATAAAACAGACGGGCAACAGTGCACTTGGAAAAGATGAATTTTTAAAAATTTTGATGACACAGCTTCAAAATCAAGATCCGCTTAACCCAATGGAAGATAAAGATTTCATCGCACAAATGGCCCAATTTACATCACTTGAGCAAATGGTCAACATGACATCAATGATTGAAGAAATGGTGCAGACGCAGCAGGCATCACAAATGATTAACTACCAGTCCTTCGTGGGAAAAGATGTTGTTTGGCATAAGATGGCCGAAGAAACAGATGCCGCAGGGGAACCGGTTGTAGAAACAGGCACAGGAACCATCGCGTCGATTAAATTCACAGGTGAAAGCGTTCAGTTTATACTCTCAGATGGCACCGTCCTTGAACCAGCCAATATTTCCGAACTTACTGGCAGCAGCACAGGAACATCTGGCGGCAATGAAATCAGTTCGAACCCGCTTGTTGAGGCAAGCTACTTAATCGGACGAACCGTTACGTGGGGAGAAGAAGGCAGTGAACAGAGTGCCTCGGTGAAATCTGTATCGATGAAAGATGGACAAGTGTGGCTTCAGCTGATGAACGAGGAAAAAATTGCAGCTTCAAGCTTAACAAAAATCGAATAGGCGGGTGAGGAACAGATGAAACCCGTAAATCCAATTATTACAGGAACGATGCAGCCGTTTGTACCTGTTAAAAAAAACGCACATCAAAAAGTTTCATTTGGTGACACGCTTGAAAAAGCTTTGTCAACCGCTTCAAAACCGATCATTTCAAAACACGCAGAACAGCGTTTAAAAGAACGGGGTATCGCCATTAACAGCGATCAATGGCAGTCAATTGGAGAAAAGCTTGCCGAAGCCGGTTCAAAAGGCGTGAAAGATTCACTCGTCTTGTTAAAAGACGCCGCGCTTATTGCCAGCGCTAAAAACAACACAGTGATCACGGTGATGAATCGAGAAGAAGCAAGATCACAAATATTCACAAATATCAACGGCACCATTGTTATGGACAACGTATAATCGATCTATAGATATAGATCACCAGGCTGGACCGAAAAGGAAGCCTGTCCGTCTGCCGACCGAATGACGCAGACGATATTCGAAAGGGGAAAACAAACTTATGTTACGCTCAATGTACTCTGGAATTACAGGTATGAAAAACTTTCAAACGAAACTCGACGTGATCGGTAACAATATTTCAAATGTAAACACATATGGATTTAAAAAAGGGCGTACAACATTTAAAGATATGGTATCGCAGCAGATTTCAGGTGCGAGTGCAGCTACGGCAAATCGAGGTGGAACAAATCCTAAGCAAGTTGGTTTAGGATCACAGCTTGCATCTATTGATACATTACACACACAAGGTTCTCTACAAACAACAGGTCGTTCACTTGATTTGGCTGTTTCAGGAGATGGATTTTTCATAGTTGCAGATGGGACTACACCTTATTACACTCGTGCAGGGAACTTTTATATGGATAATGGTGGAATATTGGTGAATTCTGATGGTTTGCAAGTTAGAGGATTTCCGCCTGTCGCCGATGGAACATCGGTTAACAATACATCTAGCGTATTAACGGAGATTCAGATTCCGACAAATGCACAAAGTGTAAGTATTGGATCAGATGGTGTTGTTTCATATGTGAATGCAACGGGTGATTTACGATATGCCGGACAAATCTTAATTGCTAAATTTGCAAATCCAGAAGGCATGGAAAAGGTAGGGAACAACTTATTCCAACAGACGACAAACTCAGGATTAGCTTATAATGGTACTACTTTTGCTGCTCTGAATGGAACTCCTGGGCAAACGGGTGGAGTGGCGATAGCAGGTGAGCAGGGAACGGGAACTGTTGTTGCAGGTGCTCTTGAAATGTCCAACGTTGACCTATCCGAAGAATTTACGGAAATGATCGTTGCACAGCGTGGTTTCCAGGCAAATACACGTATTATTACGACGTCAGATGAAATCTTGCAGGAATTGATGAATTTGAAACGTTAATAAATAGATCGTTATGTAGTAAAACGGGGAGGGAGGCAGGGCTGTTGGATTATTTCAGCCTTGGTATATATGATTACTGTGACGAGACTAAACGGCAAGCCATTTTCGCTCAATGCTATTTATATAGAAACGATTGAGAGTTTTCCTGATACGACAATTACACTTACAAATGGGAAAAAGTATGTTGTGCGTGAATCTCATGAAGAAGTGACGGCAAGCGTTGAATCATTTTATACACGTATTTCGCTTCTGGGAAAAGTAAGGGCAGAGGAGGAAGACGATGGAGAGTGAAAAAAAAGAATCAAAAAATAAATTGGTGATGATCATGATGATTGTCATGTCAGTCATCTTGCTTGCTGGGACGATAGCAGTTGTCATGATTTTGAAAGTATCTGGAGAGAACACGGCTGAAGAAGGACCAAGCATTGATGAGGTTTTGGAGGCCTCGGTTGATATACCTGAGATGACAACAAATTTAGCGTCAGATGACTTTATTCGTATATCATTTAAAATACAGACCGATAGTGCAGAGGCAATGGAAGAAATGAAAAAGCGTGACTTTCAAGCGAAAAATATTATTATTAAAAAACTATCGGAAATGACGGCAGAAGATTTAAAAGGTGAGGCAGGCAAAGAAAAATTAACGGAGATGCTCAAAAGCGAGTTGAATAGTATTATGAAAGGTGGAGAAGTAGAAGCCGTTTATATCACCTCATACATTATTCAATAAATCAGCCTGGCCCGAACCAATCGGGCTTTTACAGGCAGCTTTTCCTCACTCCTTCTTTTTCGATTTCTCCATGTCTTGAAGTGGGGAGTCTTACTGCCCGTTAGTCTGCGATAAACAGGAGGTGACATATTTGTCAGGAGAGATCTTATCTCAGAATGAGATTGATGCGCTTCTTTCCGCTCTTTCAACGGGGGAAATGGATGCAGAAGAATTAAAGAAAGAGGAAGAAGAAAGGAAAGTGAAAGTGTATGATTTTAAACGTGCACTCCGCTTTTCAAAAGATCAAATTCGAAGTTTAACGAGAATGCATGATAACTTTGCCCGTATTTTAACAACGTTTTTTGCTGCACAGCTTAGAACATACGTCCAGGTCGAGGTTGTATCTGCCGATCAAATTCCATATGAAGAGTTTATTCGTTCTATCCCTAATCGCACCATTTTAAATGTATTCGAGGTGCCTCCGCTTGAAGGACGTATTTTAATGGAGGTAAATCCGAATGTTGCATATTCAATGCTTGATCGCCTCTTAGGAGGGCGCGGAGTCAGCGTAAATAAAATTGAGAATTTAACTGAAATCGAAACGAGAATTATGTCAAATATGTTTGATCACGCGTTTGAAAACTACCGTGAAGCATGGGCAAACGTTGTTGAAATTGATCCAATCGCAACTGATTTTGAAGTGAACCCTCAGTTTTTACAAATGGTGTCGCCGAACGAAACCGTTGTAGTTATTTCATTAAATACGACGATTGGTGAAACGACGGGTATGATTAATATCTGTATCCCTCATGTCGTACTCGAACCAATTATCCCAAAGCTTTCTGTTCAATACTGGATGCAAAATCCGGATAGTAAAGAACACAGCCCAGAAGATATTCAGAGTTTAGAAAAGCGGATTCGACAAGCTCATTTACCGGTTATTGCAGAACTAGGGGAGTCCGATATTACGATTGAGGAATTTCTTTTATTAGCAGAAGGAGATATTATTGAATTAAATACATTAGTTGGTGACCCGCTTACAATAAAAGTGGGGAATGTACCTAAATTTACAGCACAGCCAGGTCGAACGAATCGAAAAGTTGCTGTGCAAGTACTTGATTATATGAAAGGAGGGGACAACGATGATGAGCAATGATATGCTGTCTCAGGACGAAATTGATGCGTTGTTAAAAGGAAGCAGCGACGAAATAGATAATCCCATGCAGACGGAAACAAGTCCGACTGACCATGTAGAAGAATACTTAGATCATTTTGAGCAAGATACGCTTGGTGAGATTGGCAACATTTCATTCGGCAGTTCAGCAACAGCATTATCAACATTGCTGAACCAAAAAGTGGAAATTACAACACCGACGGTTACAGTTATAGAAGAAAGTCGATTAAAAGATGAATTTCCTCATCCGTACGCCGCGATTGAAGTTGAATATACACAAGGATTTACTGGTGTGAATTTGCTTGTCATTCATCAGGATGATGCCGCGATTATTGCCGACTTAATGCTTGGTGGGAGCGGGGTAGATGTGGCCGGTGAGCTAGGCGAACTACAATTGAGTGCAGTTCAAGAAGCAATGAATCAAATGATGGGTTCGGCGGCAACAGCGATGTCCACCATTTTTAATAAAAAAATAGATATTTCACCTCCATCTATTTCGCTTTTGAATTTGAATGAAGGTGAAGGGAACGATACTATTCCAAAACAGGAACTTTTAGTCAAAATCTCTTTTCGCTTAACAGTAGGAAATTTAATTGATTCGAATATTATGCAGCTCATTCCGCTGCAGTTCGGAAAGCAGCTTGTAACGGAACTGATGAATCCTCCACAAGAAAAGCAGGATGCGTCACCGCAGCCAGAGGCTCCAAGAGCAACACCTCAGCCGGATGCACAACCTGTTCAGCAGACACCATCAATGCCGGTAAGGGAATCAGAAGAACCGCGTCATATTGGCGGTTCTTCCTTTGGACAGCAGCCGGTTAATGTGGAAACAGCTGTCTTCTCTTCCTTTGATACACCACAGCTTGGTGAAAAGGAAGCACGCAATTTGAATATGTTATTTGATATTCCGCTGCAAGTAACCGTTGAACTAGGCCGGACAAACCGTTCTGTCAAAGACATACTAGAATTGACATCCGGTTCGATTATTGAATTGGACAAGCTAGCAGGTGAACCGGTAGACGTGCTAGTCAACAAACGGTTAGTGGCAAAAGGGGAAGTTGTTGTAATTGAAGAGAATTTCGGTGTGCGGATTACAAATATTGTAAGCCCGGCAGACCGGTTGAAAAATTTAAATTAATTTTTTACAGGGGGTTAGGAACGATGGCGAATCGAATTTTGGTTGTAGATGATGCTGCATTTATGCGCATGATGATTAAAGATATTCTGACGAAGAATGGTTTTGAAGTAGTTGGTGAAGCAGAAAATGGTGCACAGGCCGTAGAAAAATATGTTGAATTAAAACCTGATCTAGTCACGATGGATATTACAATGCCTGAAAAAGATGGAATTGCTGCATTAAAGGAAATTAAAGCGGCAGATGCTGCAGCAAAAGTAATTATGTGCTCCGCAATGGGGCAGCAGGCGATGGTCATTGATGCGATTCAGGCCGGTGCAAAAGACTTTATTGTAAAGCCATTCCAGGCGGACCGTGTGATTGAAGCCATTTCTAAAGTGCTATCATCATAAAGGTGTGATCTCGTGAACGTATTTTTAAAATGGATAATGCCCTTTTTATTTGCAATGGCTCTGTTCTCTGGCAATCTCCTGATTGCTGCGGCAGAGCCATTTGATTCGAATGTGAAAGAATGTATTGAAAACCCGGAATTGTGTACAGAAGAAGAGCCATCAGACAACGGGGAAACAGAAGCGGAATCAGAAACCATAAGTGAACCGATTGGGATCGGGTTTTTAGACGTTCTTCGCATGATTGCAGCGCTCGTTTTGGTTGTAGCACTTCTTTATTTTTTAATGCGGTTTATTAATAAAAAAAGTCGCTCGTATCAAGAAAATCATACTGTTCGTCATCTCGGCGGTACCGCGCTCGGAGGGAGTCGGTCCGTGCAGGTTGTCAAAGTGGGCGGGCGTGTGCTTATTCTAGGTGTTGGCGAAAATGTTGCTTTATTAAAAGAAATTGAGGATGAAGAAGAACGAAGAGAACTGCTTACCCATTATGAAGAGCAATTGGATAGGATGGTACAGCCATCTGATATTATTAATCGAATGAAGTCACAAGTTAAACGAAAGAAACCAATGGCTCAGACGACTGGATCTTCTGATTTTAAACAGGAATTAGAGCGGAAAATGGCTGAGCTGAAAAAAAGCCGCGGACAAGCTATTCAAGATTTAGCAGACAGGGAGCAGAAAAAAGATGAATGAATTCATGGAGTTTTTTAATTCAAGCTCACCTGAAAATGTATCTACATCTGTTAAATTGCTATTAATGCTGACTGTTTTGTCGGTGGCACCGAGTATCTTAATTTTAATGACATGTTTTACACGTATTATTATCGTGTTGTCGTTTGTAAGAACGGCGTTAGGAACGCAGCAAATGCCGCCGACACAAGTACTTCTCGGTCTTGCGCTCTTTTTAACCTTTTTTATTATGTCGCCTGTTTTGCAGGAAGTAAATGAGGAAGCGTTGACGCCCCTTTTTAATGAAGAAATTAACCTGGAAGAAGCGTATACATTAGCAAGCGGTCCGTTTAAGGAGTTTATGAGCGTTCATACACGGCAAAAGGATTTAGAATTATTTTTGAATTATACGCAAGCAAAACAGCCGGAATCAATTGAGGATATTCCGCTCACAACGCTTGTACCAGCATTTGCGTTAAGTGAAATTAAAACGGCTTTTCAAATTGGTTTTATGGTGTTCATCCCGTTTCTCGTCATTGATATGATTGTTGCAAGTGTCCTTATGTCAATGGGGATGATGATGCTGCCGCCAGTAATGATTTCATTGCCGTTTAAAATTTTATTATTCGTACTGATCGACGGCTGGTATCTCGTCATTGAGTCGTTGCTGCAAAGCTTTTAGGTAGGTGAAGAGATGAATACAGAGATGGTTCTTTCCCTCGCTGAAAAAGGGGTTTATACAACAATTATCGTTTGTGCACCACTCCTGTTGCTTGCGCTCGGGATCGGTCTTGCAGTTAGCATTTTTCAAGCAACGACGCAAATCCAAGAGCAGACGCTGGCATTTGTTCCGAAAATTGTGGCTGTTCTTATTGGAATGATTTTTTTTGGACCATGGATGTTATCACGCATAGTGTCGTATACAATGGAGATTTTCACAAATTTAACGAGGTTTGTTGGGTAATGGCGGATGGATGAATTAATTCCTAACCTTTCCGTATTTCTACTTATCCTCGTGCGGGTGTCAGCGTTTTTTGTGACGATGCCGCTCTTTTCCTATCGTACGATTCCGGCACAACACCGGATTGCTTTTGCATTTATGCTTTCATGGACGATGTATTATTCCATAGATGTCAGCCCGCTTGAAATAAATGGCGAATACATATTGCTCATTTTAAAAGAAGCAATGACTGGCTTATTAATAGGACTAGCTGCTTTTATCGTTCTGTCTGCCATTCAAATTGCCGGTGGATTTATCGATTTTCAGATGGGGTTTGCCATCGCTAATGTTATTGATCCGCAGACCGGAGCACAGAGCCCGCTAATGGGACAATATTTATACATGTTTTCGCTGCTCATGCTGCTGGCGCTTAATGGCCATCATCTTATATTGGACGGAATTTTTTATAGTTATGAATTTATTCCGATGGATCAATTGTACTTGCCCTTCGGAAATGGAGAAGCCGCTTATTATATGGCGAGAACATTTAATGCTGTCTTTATCATAGCGTTTCAAATGTCGATGCCTGTTGTTGCGGTGTTGTTTTTAACCGATGTTATGCTTGGTATCGTTGCCCGGACCGTTCCGCAGCTTAATATTTTTGTTGTGGGATTTCCGCTTAAAATTGGTGTTGCTTTTATCGTTGTCTTTATTGTCCTCGGTGTTATTTTTACATTAGTACGCGATTTGTTCGGAATGATGCTGCATACAATGCGTGATTTAATGACGATTTTTGGAGGCGGATAGGACGATGCTGTTGAAATTAAATCTGCAATTTTTCGCGGGAGAAAAAACGGAAAAAGCGACACCAAAGAAGAAGCAGGACTCTCGTAAAAAAGGGCAGGTAACCAAAAGCCAGGATGTAAATACAGCGGTCAGTCTGCTCGTATTATTCGGCTTTTTGTCGGCATTCGCGGCATCGATGGGCCGGGATATTTATCAGATGTTTCAGCATTCGATTGAATACTATATGCTTATGCCTGTGACTGAAGCGAATTTAAAAATAATTGCGTTTGAACTGATAGAGCAGTGTGCATGGATAATAGGGCCTTTTATGGGCGCAGCGGTTCTAGCGGGAGTAGTGGCTAACTATGCGCAGATCGGCTGGCTTGTAACCGGTGAGCCGATTAAACCAAAACTTGAAAAATTGGATCCAATTAAAGGGTTTAAACGTATTTTTTCTATGCGAGCTATTGTAGAACTACTAAAATCGATATTGAAAATTGGTTTTGTAGGAACTGCGGCTTTTATTATTCTGTGGAACAATAAAGAAGATGTACTAAAACTGGCACTGCAGCCGATTGAAGATACCCTTCCTCTTGTAGGAACCTTGACTGTACAGATGGGACTTGTTGCTGCAGCAGCATTGCTTGTACTCGGCATACTGGATTATTTTTATCAAAAGTTTGATTTTGAAAAAAGTTTGCGAATGTCCAAGCAGGATATTAAAGATGAGCATAAAAACACAGAAGGAGATCCACTCATTAAATCACGCATTCGCCAGACGCAGCGTGAAATGGCTATGCGCCGTATGATGCAGGAAGTGCCGGATGCAGATGTTGTCATCACAAATCCAACCCATTATGCGATTGCGTTAAAATATGATGATGCAAAACTTGATGCGCCGTATGTCGTTGCCAAAGGGCAAGATTTCATTGCGCAAAAAATCAAACTAATAGCGAAAGAAAATGACATTGCAATGGTTGAAAATAGGCCATTGGCCAGAGCCTTGCATGATCAAACGGAAATTGGGGATGCGGTGCCGGAAGAATTTTTTAAAGCGATCGCGGAAATTTTTGCGTACGTTTACCGCCTTAAAAATAAAGTGTAATTTTTGTTGGGAGAGAAAAAAATGAAAGCGAGAGACCTCTCTGTTTTATTCGCAGTTATTTTAATCGTTGCCATGCTTATCGTGCCGTTGCCTACGTGGCTATTAAGTATACTTATTATTATCAATATCTCTCTTGCGCTGCTCGTTTTGCTCATCTCGATGAATATGAAAGAAGCGCTTGAATTTTCTGTGTTTCCTTCGCTTCTTTTGCTGTTGACATTATTTCGGCTTGGTCTGAATGTGTCGACAACGCGTTCCATTTTAAGTCATGGAGAAGCAGGGGGCGTTGTCGAGACATTCGGCACATTCGTAGTCGGAGGAAATATTATCGTTGGGATGGTTGTCTTTTTCATTCTCGTTATTATTCAGTTTATCGTTATTACGAAGGGCGCTGAACGTGTATCTGAAGTGGCGGCCCGGTTTACACTCGATGCGATGCCTGGTAAGCAGATGAGTATTGATGCGGATTTAAATGCCGGTATGATCTCAGAAGTTCAGGCGCGGGAACGGCGTGAAAAAGTGAGCGGTGAAGCTGATTTTTACGGAGCAATGGACGGTGCAACGAAGTTTGTTAAAGGGGACGCGATTGCTGGGATTATCATGGTTATTATTAACTTGATTGTTGGCATAGTAATCGGTATCATGCAGCAAGATTTGTCTTTCGGGGAATCCGCGGCACGTTATTCCTTATTAACAGTTGGCGACGGTATTGTGTCACAAATCCCTGCACTCCTTATTTCAACCGCCACTGCTATTGTTGTGACACGTGCTGCATCGACGGGCAATCTTAGTGGAGATATAAACATCCAACTTCTTCGTTATCCGTCAATGCTCTATATTGCGGGGGGGACGATCTTCTTACTAGGGATTGCCACGCCGATTAACGATATTTTAACGATCCCAATAGCGGCAGGCCTTGCGCTACTCGGCTATATGAATTCTTCCCGATTACCAAATAAAGCACTGGACGATCCAGTGCCTTCAGAAGAAGAGATTGAAACAGATGAGTTGAAAAGTCCAGAGTCAGTCGTGAATTTATTGACAGTCGATCCAATTGAATTTGAATTTGGTTACGGACTTATTCCACTTGCAGATACGAACCAAGGCGGCGACCTGCTTGATCGTATCGTCATGATCCGAAGACAGCTGGCGCTTGAACTTGGTCTCGTTATTCCCGTCGTTCGCATTCGTGATAACATTCAGTTGCAGCCAAATGAATATCGGATGAAAATAAAGGGAAGTGAAGTAGCAGGAGGAGAATTGCTTCTTGACCATTATTTGGCAATGAGCCCTGGCGAGGAAGACGATATGGTTGAAGGAATTGAGACAATTGAGCCATCTTTTGGTCTTCCAGCAAAATGGATTACAGAAGATGCAAAAGAACAGGCGGAAATTTTGGGTTATACCGTTGTAGACCCTCCAAGTGTTGTATCAACCCATCTAACAGAAATGATCAAAAAACACGCACACGAATTGCTCGGTCGTCAAGAAACGCAGCAACTAATCGATCATCTGAAAGAATCTTATCCCATTTTAGTCGACGAAGTTACACCGAATCCGCTATCAGTCGGTGAAGTACAAAAAGTGCTGGCAAAATTATTAAAAGAAAATTTATCAATCCGCAATTTGCCAATTATTTTTGAAACACTCGCTGACTTTGGCAAAATGACATCAGATATGGATTTATTAACGGAATACGTACGCCAGGCTCTTGCTCGTCAAATCACCGTGCAGTTTTCAGATGATACGGGATCGCTAAATGTGATTACTTTATCAGGTCGAATTGAAAAATTAATTGCAGATGGTGTACAGCAGACAGAACATGGTAATTATTTATCCATTGATCCGAATGACTCACAGCGTATTTTAGAAGCGACAGCCCAGCAAGTAGAGCAGGCTTCATTTATGCAGCAGTCACCAGTTATTCTTTGTTCCCCGGCAGTGCGCATGTATGTGCGGCAGCTGCTTGAGCGGTATTTTCCCCAAATACCTGTTTTGTCTTACAATGAACTTGAACCGAGTGTAGAAGTCCAAAGCACAGGGGTGGTGACAATTGAATGAAAATGAAAAAATATATGGCGGCATCTATGCCGGAAGTCATGAAAAAAGTGCGAGCTGACCTTGGCCCACAGGCGGTTATTTTACAATCAAAAACGGTGTACACAGGCGGTGTTTTTGGGTTGTTTAAAAAGAAAAATATTAAAGTGGTTGCAGCAATAGATCCATATATAGGAACAGTGGAAAAAACAATAGATGTGAAGTCTGCTCCGCCATCCATTCAACAGCCTTCACCGCTGCCTGCCAATTTAAATAAAGAAATGCTGGAAATGAAGCAAATGATCCAACAGTTAAAAGAATTAAACCAGCCTAATTTTTTATATCCGGATGCCTTGCAGCCAGTGTTGAAACAATTAAACAGGCAAGGATTATCTGATGAGCTGTGCCAAAGGACAGCGGAACATCTTTTGATAAAGTGGAAAGAAGAACGAAGTGAGACAACAAGTGTGAAAGTACAGGAGTGGGCGATAGAATTTCTGACGAAGTGTTTGTCAACTTGCCGTACAGTAAACGAAGACGCAGCAACATACATATATCTACTTGGCCCGACGGGTGTCGGCAAAACGACGACAATTGCTAAACTTGCCTCGCAAAAAGTACTTGATGAAGAAAGAAAAGTGGCATTTGTTACAACGGACACATACCGGATTGCAGCTATTGAGCAACTGAAAACATATGCAGGTCTTCTAAATATTCCATTTAAAGTAGCTTATTTAAGAAGTGATATGGAAGAAGCATTTCATTCTTTTACAAATTATCAAGTCATATTTATTGATACAGCCGGCCGCAATTACCGAGAGAAAAAATATGTAGATGATTTACAGGATTTAATGTTGAGGAAAAAGGGAGAGTCCCTTTCCTATCTTGTTTTAAGTGCCGCATCAAAACAGGCGGATTTAGAAGAAGTCATTGATAATTTCAAACTAGTTCAATTCGATGGTTTTATTTTTACGAAAGTAGACGAAACAAAAACTAAAGGCACAATTGTGAATTTGATGTATACTTACAAAGTAGGTACAACGTACATCACAAATGGTCAAAATGTACCAGAGGATATTGAGAAAACAACGATTAAATCTATTATTCAATCATTATTTGAGAGTACATGCGATGAATGATCAAGCGGAAACACTGAGAAAAAAAGTGAGGCAAAAAGCGGCTGAAATCAATAAATTGAAAAAAAGCCGTGCAAAAACAGTAGCCATTGTCAGCGGAAAAGGCGGTGTTGGGAAAACAAACATTTCTGTAAACTTTGCTGTAGGTCTTGCCCAATTAGGCAAAAAAGTTTTATTGTTTGATATGGACATTGGAATGGGTAATATATACCATTTAATTGGTGAAGATCCTGGCCATTCTATTGCTGATTTTTTCAAAAAAGGGGAATCGCTTGTGAGTTTAGTCAAGCCTGGACCGGAAGGGGTTTCTTTTATTCATGGGGGTTCAGCAGCAGCTCAACTATTTGAGTGGGATGCTTCTTATATGGACAAATGGATTCATGCTCTTGAAGAACTTGTTGATGACTATGATTATTTATTGTTTGATATGGGGGCCGGTGCATCAAAAGAAAGTTTAAATATTTTGCATGCTGCCGAAGAAGTGTTAACAGTTACGATACCAGAGCCAACAGCGATAACAGATGCTTATTCTATGATGAAATTTATTTATTTACGTGATCAAGAAAAAGATTTTTATTTGATATGCAATCGGGCTGACACTGCAGAAGAGGGACGGAAAACAGCGGATCGTCTTAAGCAGACGATGGAGAAATTTTTATATGTCAGTCCAACCATCCTTGGTTCACTTCCAGAAGACAACGTTGTTCGGAAATCAGTCGCAGCCGGACAGCCTTTTATGATTTTGTATCCGGAAGCGCGTGTTTCAAAAGCGTTTGATCACATTGTAAAAAAGTATGCCGGTTTGCCTGAAAATGAAGAAAATCAACGAAAAGGTTTCATCGATAAATTGCGGCGTTTTTTTACAGAAAGAAGGGACAGCCGATGAAATCAAAAAAAATTCTTGTGGTGGACGACTCAGCATTTATGAGAAAGCTGATTTCTGAATTTTTATCCGAGCATCCAGATCTTGAAGTGATTGCATTTGCACGAAATGGACATGATGCCGTTAAAAAAGCAATAGAGTTAAAACCAGATGTCATTACGCTCGATATTGAGATGCCGGAAATGGGCGGGCTGGAAGTTCTAAAACTGATCATGGACAAACAACCCTGTCCAGTAGTTATGCTGTCGAGTGCAACAAAGGAAGGAACGGATATAACGTTAAAAGCAATGGAAATAGGTGCTGTCGATTTTATTGCTAAACCATCTGGGACGATCTCATTGGACCTTCACATAATCAAAGGTATATTAATTGAAAAAGTGCTAGCTGCAGCAAAAGCAAATATTAGTATGAAGCCTGCTTTAGCAGCAAAATCAGTCGTCAACGAATCGTTTATTTCGACTAATTCAGGATGGAGAGAAGGTAAGGTACGGCCTTCTTCATATGAAAAAGTGGATAAAATTGTGCTCATTGCTACATCAACAGGCGGCCCGCGGGCTCTGCAGCATGTTATAACTAAGCTGCCTGCAACACTTTTAGCCCCTGTTGTGATTGTACAGCACATGCCGCCAGGTTTTACAAAGTCGCTCGCGGATCGGCTTGACTCCTTGTCGGCAATGCGTGTAAAAGAAGCAGAAGACGGCGAAATTTTACAAAAAGGGACGGTTTATATTGCACCAGGAGGCTATCATTTAACGTTTAGGAAAAATGCTGCTTTTATCGCTATAGCACTTGACCAAACGGACCCGGAAGGTGGACACCGTCCAGCTGCTAATGTAACGTTCCGCTCTGCCTCAGCCATCCAAGGTGTTGAAAAAGTGACAGTGATTATGACAGGGATGGGTGCAGACGGTGCAGACGGTTTGATTAAACTAAAAGAAACAAGCGTAGTGAAAGCTATTGCAGAATCGAAAGAAACATGTGTCGTATATGGAATGCCCAAAGCAGCGATTGCGACTCATCTCATTGACGAAATAGTGCCGGTCGATGAAATTGCCGTAACGATTGTTAAGTATGTAAATGATAAGAGGTGAAGACGGGTGGATACGAATCAGTATTTGGAAATTTTTATTGATGAAAGCAAAGAACATTTACAAGCAATGAATGAGAACTTATTAGAACTGGAAAAGGATCCGGCGAATCTTGCTATTGTCAATGAGGTCTTTCGATCTGCCCACACGTTAAAAGGGATGTCTGCCACAATGGGATATGAAGATCTTGCAGACTTGACACATAAAATGGAAAATGTGCTCGATGCGATACGCAATCATAAAATTACCGTTACATTAGAAATTATGGATGTTGTCTTTTCTTCTGTAGATGACCTTGAAGCGATGGTAAACGATATTTCGTCCGGCGGTGATGGGAAGCGGGATGTAACTGAAATCGTTAGGAAACTGTTAGAAATTGAACAAGGTGAAACAGTTATACTGTCTGAACTAAAAGAAGAAGAGCCCTCCTTATCATTAAAAACAGATGTTCAATACGATGAATTTGAACGTACTGTAATTGAACAGTCAAAAGAACAGGGTTTTACATGTTATGAAGTTGCGGTCTTTTTACGCAGTGATTGCGTTTTAAAAGCAGCTCGCGTGTTTATGGTATTTGAAGTGCTTGAAAAATGTGGCGAGGTGATTAAGTCTGTTCCTCCTACGGAGCAATTAGAAGAAGAAAAGTTTGATGAATATTTCACCGTTGCTCTTATTACGAAAGAACCGTCAGAAGATATTGAAGAAAAAGTAAAAAAAGTATCAGAAGTTGATCAAGTAACGGTCACGGAAGTGGCAAATTTGATGATGAATGAAGCTCAACAAGAAGCTGGTACGCTTGTGCAAGAGCAGTCGAAACAAATGCACAAAAACAAAGAAGTAAAGCCAGCTGTAAAAGAAATGAACAATATTAAAGAAGCCAAGCATGCTGTAACGAATAAAACGATCCGTGTTAACATTGAGCGTCTCGATATTTTAATGAATTTATTTGAAGAGCTTGTCATTGATCGCGGCCGCCTTGAGTCGATCTCTACTGAACTGAATCATTCTGAATTAAATGAAACGGTTGAACACATGTCACGCATTTCAGGTGATTTGCAAACAATTATTTTGAATATGCGCATGGTACCAGTTGAAACAGTCTTCAACCGGTTCCCGAAAATGGTTCGCCAGTTAACGAGGGACTTAAACAAGCAAGTAAACCTTGAAATTATCGGAGCGGAAACTGAACTTGATCGGACGGTAATTGACGAAATTGGTGATCCGCTTATTCATTTAATCCGTAATGCAATGGATCACGGTATTGAGATGCCGGCAGACCGTATTGCAAAAGGGAAACCAGCTGAAGGCACAGTGAAATTAAAAGCATACCATAGTGGCAATCATGTCTTTATTGAAATTGAAGATGATGGAGCAGGGATTCATAAAGATAAAGTGTTGAGAAAAGCATTGGATAAAGGAATTGTTACAGACGAACAGGCGCTGACACTAAGCGATCGCCAAATTTATGAACTTATACTGGCATCTGGCTTTTCAACAGCAGAGGTTGTCTCTGATTTATCAGGACGCGGTGTAGGTCTTGATGTTGTCAAAACGACGATTGAATCGCTCGGAGGCTCGATTACAATTGATTCGGTTGAAGGATCAGGATCCATATTCTCGATTCAACTCCCATTAACACTATCAATCATTTCCGTCATGCTTGTAGAAGTAGAGAAAGAA
Organism: Domibacillus sp. F004; assembly: GCF_057814295.1. Taxonomy (NCBI): domain Bacteria; kingdom Bacillati; phylum Bacillota; class Bacilli; order Caryophanales; family Bacillaceae; genus Domibacillus; species Domibacillus sp. F004. Next base: position 111,347 of record NZ_JBVATB010000003.1, on the reverse strand, counting down.
AAATATGCGATTCCGCTTTCATCTATTATTGAAACGGCTATTGTCAAGAAGGATGAAGTGTTAAATGCCCATAACCAGCAAGTGATTGATTTCCGTGGCAAAGTCGTTCCACTTCTTTTTCTTGAAAATATTTTTTCTATACCACATCAAGATGATGATGACCGATTCTATTCGATCGTTATTGTTAGGAAAGGTGAAAAAATGGCTGGCCTTGTCGTTGACTCCTTTATCGGTCAGAAAGAAGTCGTTTTGAAATCTCTTGGCAATTATTTAACAAATGTGTTTGCCATTTCAGGAGCAACGATTTTAGGGGACGGACAAGTGGCGCTTATTGTAGACTGCAATGCGCTTATCAAATAAGAGGAGGTTCGGCTATGAGTGAGACAAGTACTCCAGTCGCTGTGAAAGTTATTGCTTTTCAATTAGTGGATAAAGAGTATGCTTTGCCTGTTCATCAAGTCTACTCCATTGAAAAATTAATGCATATTACGCGTGTACCTGGCACTGTGCCATTTGTAAAAGGTGTAATCAATTTGCGTGGTGTTGTGACACCCATTATCGATTTACGCAGCCGTTTCGGTTTGGCTGATGAAAAATATGATGATACAACGCGCATTATTATTGCAGCGCTCGATGCTATGGAAGTGGGTCTTATTGTAGATGGAGCAAATGATGTACTTGACATCCCTCTTGATGCAATTGAGCCACAGCCTGAAGTTGTAGGCTCCATGGGCGATGAATATATTACAGGAGTTGCAAAATTAGAAAAAAGACTGCTCATTATGCTTAGTCTTGAAAAGATATTTAAATAAAGGCGGCTCATGATGAACTATATTGATAATATTCAACCGATTCATCTTGATATTTTAAAAGAAATTGGCAACATAGGAGCAGGACATGCGGCAACATCGCTGTCTATTCTCTTAAATAGAAGAATTGATATGAAAGTACCGAGTGTACGCATTGTGCCTTTTTCAGAAATGATGGAATTAACCGGTGGATCTGAACAAGAAGTGGTCAGTGTCAGCCTTCGAATTGAAGGCGAGGCGGGCGGAAACATGTTTTTTGTCCTGACAGTAGAAGAAGCAGACCGCTTTATTCGTAAGTTAATGTCAGATGATCTATTTACATTTCATAATCGTGAAGCGCAGGATATTGGTTTCTCAGCTATGCAGGAGATGGGGAATATATTATCCGGTTCCTATTTATCTGCACTTGGTGATTTTACGCATTTGAAATTGCAGCCTTCTGTACCAGAACTCGCTATCGATATGTTTGGTGCGATCATCAGTTACGGACTGCTTGAAATTTCACAGTACAGCGATCATGCTATCGTGATCGACACAATATTAACGGAGCTTGAAGATGATAATGTGGAAACGGTAAAAGGACATTTCTTTCTCCTGCTGTCTCCGGAATCATTTCCGGTTATTTTCGAGGCACTCGGGGCCGGATACAGTGAATAAGGTGCGGGAAGTTGTCAAAGTAGGAATTGCTGATATGAAGATCGTTAAGCCGCCAGAAATGATACGCACGTCCGGGCTCGGATCCTGTGTCGGGGTCGTTATTTATGATGAAACTGCTCGCATTGCGGGAATGGTTCATGTCATGCTGCCGGATTCAAGCCTTGCGAAAGCAGGGGCGAAAAATGAGGCGAAGTTTGCGGATACAGGCGTACCCGCGCTTATAAAGACATTAACAAAAAGCGGCGCACGTCCTTTTCGTTTAAAAGCAAAGATCGCAGGCGGTGCGCAAATGTTTCAGTATAAATCGGGTTCTGATTTAATGAAAATTGGTCCACGGAATGTAGAGGCAGTCAAACAGCAGCTGAAAATAGCTCGTATTCCGATTCTTGCTGAGGATGTTGGTGGAAACAGTGGGCGAACGATTGAATTTGATCCGTTAACATTCATTCTACATATTCGTTCAGTCAATAAAGGCGAGCAGCAAATATAGAAAAAGCAGCGGATATAAAACCGCTGCTTTTTTGTACATAATGTTGGCAAACAACTGACTTTTCTTTAAACTGTTATTAAAGAAGGTAATAATTCGTACCGGGTCATGTCAGTTGATGGGGGGGATGAAATGACAAAATTAATGCCGTACGAAGAACATGATTTGTGGGAAAGATGGAAAAGAGATAGACATCCTGATGATGGGGATGCACTCGTCGCTCGTTATTTGCCACTTGTGACATTTTATAGCAGACGAATTGCTTCAACACTTCCAAAAGCGGTGAGCAGAGAAGAAGTGACAAGTTTTGGTTTATCAGGTTTATATGATGCGCTTTTAAAATTTGAACCATCACGTGATTTGAAGTTTGATACATATGCTTCATTTCGGATACGGGGTGCGATTTTAGATGGCTTACGTAAAGCGGACTGGCTCCCAAGATCTACTCGGGAAAAATCGAAAAAAATCGAGGCGGCTACATCTATGCTTGAACAACGCTATTTGCGAGCGGTGACAGCTGAAGAAGTAGCAGAAGAACTCGGTATAACAGCAGATGAAGTAAATGATACGATCGCTGAACACTTTTTTTCACACGTTTTATCAATAGAAGAGCAAGTAACTGAACCAGGCCAGCCGGACGGGCCAGGGTTTATATTGAAAGACGATCAGAAGATCTCACCGGAAGAAGAGCTCGTAAAGCAGGAACAAATGAAGGAGTTGGCTGTCGAAATCGAAAAGCTGACAGAAAAAGAACAGCTCATCATTGACCTTTTTTATAAAGAAGAGGTAACGTTGACGGAAATTGGTGAGATTCTCGGATTGTCGACGTCCCGCATTTCACAAATCCATTCAAAAGCGTTATTTAAATTAAAACAGCAGCTTGTGAAGAAAAAGTAATCATTCATTTTGGTGAAATTAGGTAAGGAGCGCATATGATAACATTTTTAATCACGACTTCATTTTTAATACATGCGGTCAATTTGTTTGCGCTTATTCTATTATTTCAACGCCAAAATAATATGAAGCAAACAGAAAAGAAAATGCGGCAAACGGCGGAAGAAACAGAAGAAATGATGTCAGCTTTTTTAATGGAACTAAAAGAAGAAAATGAGCAGCTGATCAAACAGTTGTCACAAAAATCAATGAACCGAAAAGAGCCGGCGCCTCCTATTTTGAATGAAGCACGGTCAGATGAAAAGGGAGTGCCACCTATTGTCCCGCGCGCGACAGCAGCTAAAGCATATGAAAATGTGAAAAAAGAACCGAAACTGCCGGTAAAGGAACGATCTACGTTAGAACAGATGATAGAATTGAAAAAGCAAGGATTTTCTGAAGAAGAGATTGCACGCGAATTAAAAATAGGTATTACAGAAGTTCAGCTTGGATTAAAATTTTATAGGCCACAATAAAATGGTTGCGGGACACGAAGTGATGTGGTATAGTAACTAACGGTGTTAATACACACGTCTTTTGATTCAGATAAACGGTGCCGTCCGTGACGGAATTTGTCGGAATAGGATAAAGGCGGAGGAAATCTAACCAAACAGGAGGAAACAAACATGTCAGTAATCTCTATGAAACAATTGCTTGAAGCGGGTGTTCACTTCGGTCATCAAACTCGCCGCTGGAACCCAAAAATGAAAAAGTACATCTTCCAGGAACGTAACGGGATCTACATTATTGATCTTCAAAAAACAGTTCGCAAAGTGGAAGAAGCGTATAAATTTGTAAGAGAAGTTGCCGATGACGGTGGTAAAGTATTGTTTGTTGGAACGAAAAAACAAGCACAAGATTCTGTGAAAGAAGAAGCAGAACGTTCAGGTATGTACTATGTAAACCAACGCTGGTTGGGTGGTACGCTTACAAACTTCTCTACAATCCAAAAGCGTGTTCAACGTTTGAAAAATATTGAAAAAATGCAAGAAGACGGTACATTTGATGTACTTCCGAAAAAAGAAGTGGTTAAACTAAAAAAAGAACATGAACGCCTACAAAAATTCCTTGGCGGTATTCGCGATATGAAAGGTCTTCCAGATGCTCTTTTCATCATCGACCCGCGTAAAGAGCGTATTGCAGTTGCAGAAGCACGCAAATTGCACATTCCAATCGTTGGTATTGTTGATACAAACTGCGATCCAGATGAAATTGATTATGTTATTCCGGCAAATGATGACGCAATCCGCGCTGTCAAACTTTTGACGGGTAAAATGGCTGATGCTGTTCTTGAAGCGAAGCAAGGCGAGGAAATTGTGGAAGCTGTTGCTGTTGAAGAAGCAGAACAAGTTGAAAAAGCAGAAGCTGCAGCTGAGTAATGAACAAAAAAGGTGATAAGAGGGATGCCCTTATCACCTTTTTTTGAAGCTAGATAAAATAAAGAAACATGGATTTATTTGAAAGTGTAAAATGCGGCAGCCTGCCGCAACGCTTTCGTGGACCGCATTGAGCGGGTCCTATTCTACATATTGAAGGAGGAACTATAATATGGCTATTACTGCACAAATGGTAAAAGAACTTCGTGAAAAAACAGGCGCAGGTATGATGGACTGCAAAAAAGCATTAGTTGAAACAAAAGGTGACATGGATCAAGCAATTGACTACCTTCGTGAAAAAGGTGTTGCAAAAGCGGCTAAGAAAGCAGATCGTATTGCGGCTGAAGGAACAACTTATATTACAAGTGAAGGCGATCATGCTGTTATTCTTGAAGTAAATGCTGAAACAGATTTCGTTGCGAAAAACGAAAACTTCCAAGTTCTTGTGAAAGAAATCGCAGCGCACCTTTTAGCAAACAAGCCAGCTACTGTCGAAGAAGCGTTAGCACAGACAATGCAAAACGGTAAAACAGTGGAAGTGTACATTAATGAAGCGATTTCCAAAATTGGTGAAAGACTATCCCTTCGCCGCTTTGAAATTCGTACAAAAGGCGAGAATGCTGCATTCGGCGAATACTTGCATATGGGTGGACGTATTGGCGTTCTTGCTGTCCTTGAAGGAACAACTGATGCAGCAGCAGCGAAAGACGTTGCGATGCATGCAGCGGCATTGAATCCAAAATATGTTTCACGCGAACAAGTTTCTGAAGATGAAGTAGCGCGCGAGCGTAAAGTATTAACAGAGCAGGCGCTTAACGAAGGAAAACCTGAAAAAATCGTTGAAAAAATGGTAGAAGGCCGACTTGGGAAATTCTTTGAAGAAGTATGTATCTTAGACCAAGGATTTGTTAAAGATCCCGATCAAAAGGTACGTCAATTCCTTGAATCTAAAGGCGCAACATTAATAGAATTCATTCGCTATGAAGTTGGCGAAGGACTTGAAAAACGTCAAGAAAATTTTGCTGAAGAAGTTATGAACCAAGTGAAAAAATAATGATTCTTTTTCCGTCGGACGGAATGGAATAAGTGAAATCCCTTGCCGATCTGGTGAGGGATTTCATGTACATTACAGATGGAGGTTTACATGAGCCAGCCTAAATATAAACGCGTTGTATTAAAATTAAGTGGTGAAGCATTAGCAGGAGAGGCAGGATTCGGTATTAACCCTGCTGTCATTCAATCAGTGGCTGAACAAGTAAAGGAAGTAAGTGAACTGGACGTAGAAGTGGCTGTCGTCGTTGGCGGTGGCAACATTTGGAGAGGGAAAATCGGTAGTGAAATGGGCATGGATCGTGCCACAGCAGATTACATGGGGATGCTGGCAACGGTCATGAATTCAATGGCATTGCAGGATAGTCTGGAACAGCAAGGTATTGAAACAAGAGTGCAAACATCCATCGAAATGCGTCAAATAGCAGAGCCGTATATTCGGAGACGGGCGATTCGCCACCTTGAAAAAGGCCGTGTCGTTATTTTTGCTGCGGGTACAGGAAATCCATACTTTTCAACAGATACAACAGCTGCGTTACGGGCTGCTGAAATTGAAGCTGAAGTTATTTTAATGGCAAAAAATAATGTGGACGGCGTATATAGTGCAGATCCAAAATTGGAAAAAGACGCAGTGAAATATGCGGAATTGTCCTATCTCGATGTTATTAAAGAAGGACTGGCAGTTATGGATTCGACAGCTTCTTCCCTGTGCATGGATAATGATATTCCACTAATTGTTTTCTCTGTCACGGAAAAAGGAAACATTAAACGTGTTGTTATGGGTGAAAATATCGGAACAATCGTAAGGGGGAAATAACCGTGGTACAACAAATTATTAATCAGACAAAAGAGCGAATGGACAAAGCGATTCAAGCATTTACACGTGAACTTGCATCAATCCGTGCAGGTCGTGCGAGTGCGAATGTGTTAGACCGCATTGCAATTGATTACTATGGAGCTCCGACACCGATTAATCAGCTTGCGTCTATCAACATTCCAGAAGCGCGTCTTTTAGTAATTCAGCCATACGATAAAACATCATTGGGTGATATTGAGAAGGCACTTTTGAAATCTGATCTAGGCTTAAATCCATCGAATGATGGAGCAGTCATTCGCTTAAACTTCCCAGCTTTGACAGAAGAGCGCCGTAAAGAACTTGCGAAGCTTGTAAAGAAAGAAGCAGAAGACGCGAAAGTGGGGATACGCAATATCCGTCGTGATGTAAACGATGAATTAAAGAAAAGTGAAAAAAATGGGGATATAACAGAAGACGATCTTCGTGGCTATACAGAAGACGTTCAAAAGCAGACGGATGAATATATTCGTAAAGTGGATGAAATTGCTAAAGATAAAGAACAAGAGATTATGGAAGTGTAATACGCTAATTAGCAAACCCTCTTCTTAGGCAAGAGGGTTCTTTTTTTGGATTTTATCGCTGTATTTACTATGAAATCGTCTTATATGGTAAAATGTATAGGAAAGAAGCGATGTGGAGGATCTTGTATGGGACATAAACCGTGGTTCTGGCAATCAAAACAAACAGGTGAAACAGCCTTTTCAGAAGAAAATGTGCCTGAACATATTGCGATCATAATGGATGGAAATGGTCGATGGGCAAAAAAAAGGGCTTTGCCGCGTATTGCCGGACATAATGAAGGCATGAAAACCGTACGGAAAATTACCCGCAGTGCCAATCGGATCGGGGTAAAGGTGTTAACACTCTATGCGTTTTCAACGGAAAATTGGAAGCGACCTAAAGTGGAAGTTGATTTCTTGATGAAATTGCCCGAAGAATTTTTATCTACTTTTTTGCCGGAATTAATAGAAGAAAATGTACGTGTTGAACTAATAGGTGATATAGAGAAATTACCTGTACATACAAAACGGGCTGTTCGAAATGCGATGGATAAAACGGCTGGCAATGATGGACTTATTTTAAATTTTGCTTTAAATTATGGCAGCCGTGCAGAAATCGTCAATGCCGTTCAGAGGATAATGAATGATGTACAATTGGGTGTGCTGGAAAAACATGATGTGACAGATGAAACAATTTCTCACTACTTAATGACCAGTCATTTACCAGAGCCTGACTTACTCATTCGTACAAGTGGTGAACACCGCCTCAGTAATTTTATGCTTTGGCAGCTTGCTTACACTGAATTTTTCTTTACAGACGTATTGTGGCCTGATTTTTCAGAAGAAGATCTTCTTGAAGCGGTGGCTGTATTTCAAAAAAGGTCACGACGTTTCGGGGGATTGTCGTGAAGAACAAGCTGGAGGATATAGAATTATGAAACAAAGAATTGTAACAGGCGTCATTGCCGCTGCTTTATTTTTACCAATTGTTATGTATGGGGGATGGCCGTTTGTCATACTCGTTTATATTATGAGTGCTTTTGCGGTACTCGAAGCGTTAAGAATGAAAGGTGTTCCAGCTATTTCTCTGCCTGCGCTTTTATCTGTCCTCCTTTCATTCATGTTACTTATGCCAGAAGTTGTTGCGGAGAAATGGCAGGATGCGGGATATGGAAAGCAAGAGTTATTGCTTATTTTTGTCTTATTTTTCTTAGTATATACAGTCATAACGAAAAATCGATTTACATTTGATGAAGCGGCATTTTGTGTCCTGGTCCCGCTTTATATTGGGTTCGGATTTTCATATATGATTGAGACGAGAGAAGCAGGTGTTTTATTCGTCTTTTTCGCTTTGCTCATTACGTGGGCAACAGACTCTGGTGCTTATTTTGTTGGCCGTGCGATCGGCAAACGAAAGTTATGGCCTGAGATTAGTCCCAATAAAACAGTAGCAGGTTTTTACGGTGGTATTGGATCTGCTGTGTTAGTGGCAGTTATCTTTTTATTTATTATTGATTTTGATGTTAATCCGTTATGGGTACTCACGGGAACGGCATTATTATCGATCGGGGGGCAAATTGGTGATCTTGCTGAATCTGCTCTCAAACGCCATTATGGTGTAAAAGATTCAGGTACATTATTGCCGGGCCATGGAGGCGTATTAGACCGCACAGATAGCTGGCTGTTTGTATTTCCGTTTTTACACCTACTTCAATTGCTTTAAAGGAGATGATTTTTTGAAAACGATAAGTCTGCTAGGGGCTACAGGCTCGATCGGCTTACAAACGCTCGATATTATTAGAAAAAACCCCGAAAGATTCAAATTAACATCTTTTTCCGCCGGGAAGAACATAGATGCAGCACGGCAAATTATCAATGAATTTAAACCAGATCTCGTATCTGTTCTTGAGAAAGATGAAGCAAATCGGCTGAAGATAGAGTATCCTCATATTCGTGTCTTGAGTGGAGCAGAGGGACTCGAAGCAGCGGCAATTGATGAAAAAGCAGATACCCTTGTGAATGCCGTTCTTGGCAGTGTAGGCTTGGAACCGACGTTGAAGGCCATTGAGACAGGGAAAACAATCGCGATTGCGAATAAAGAAACGCTTGTGACAGCGGGACATATTGTAACAGAAGCTGCAAAAAAAGCGGGTGTTAAGCTGTTGCCGGTCGATAGCGAGCATTCAGCGATTTTTCAATGCATGCAGGGAGAACATGAAAAAAATGTAAGTCGTCTCCTTTTAACTGCATCAGGTGGAAGCTTTCGGGATAAAAAAAGAGAAGAACTTGCAAATGTGACAGTTGAAGAAACATTGAATCATCCAAACTGGTCAATGGGTGCTAAAATTACTGTTGATTCTGCGACGATGATGAACAAGGGACTTGAAGTGATTGAGGCGCACTGGCTTTTTAACTTGCCATATGATCAAATAGATGTTATTTTACATCGAGAAAGCATCATTCATTCGATGATTGAGTTTCATGACCGTTCTGTTATAGCGCAGCTAGGTTCACCTGATATGCGTGTGCCAATTCAATACGCCTTGACGTGGCCAGATCGCTTTCCGTTACCAGATACAGCACCTCTGGATCTTGCTGCCATTGGCAAGCTGCATTTTGAAAAAGCAGATTTTAATCGGTATCGGATGCTTCAACTTGCGTATGAAGCAGGAAAAATAGGAGGCACGATGCCAGCAATCATGAATGCAGCTAATGAAGAAGCAGTAGCGGCCTTTCTTGATAGCAAACTTACATTTTTGCAAATTGAAGAAGTAGTGGAGCGGGCAATGGAACAACACAATTCGATTGAGTCACCTGAGCTAGGGGCGATTATCGAAACCGATGCAGAAGGGAGAGCGTTTGTACGCTCATTCTTATCATAAAAAGGTGGTTAGAACCGTTTGAATACCGTAATCGCGTTTATCGTTATCTTTGGATCACTTGTTTTCTTTCATGAGCTTGGTCATTTTATTTTTGCTAAACGAGCAGGTATATTATGCCGTGAGTTTGCGATTGGATTTGGACCGAAAATTTTTGCACATAAAAAGGGAGAAACGGTTTATACAATCCGGTTGTTGCCGCTCGGTGGATATGTCCGAATGGCCGGTGAAGATCCAGAAATGACTGAACTAAAAGCTGGACAGCGTATTGGTGTTATATTTAATGACCAAGACGAAGTGATTCATTTAATTGTCAATGGCCGTGATCGCTTCAAAGAGGCGCGTGTGATTGAAATTGAAAAAGCGGACCTTGAACACAAACTAATCATCAGCGGTTATGAAGAGGGCGAGGATGAATTAAAAACATTCCGCGTTTACCGTGAGGCGTTAATGACTGAAGATCATTTGAGTACACAAATTGCCCCGTATGATCGTCAGTTTAATTCAAAAACGTTGCCTAAGCGTGCAATGGCCATTTTTGCAGGGCCGTTGTTTAACTTTATCCTTGCATTTATCATTTTTGTCGTTCTAGCGATGATTCAAGGAATCCCAACAAATGAGCCTCAGCTAGGAGAAATCATTGAGGACGGCGCGGCGGTTGAAGCAGGATTGCAAGAAGGTGACCGTATTATGTCGATTGACGGTGAAACAATGTCATCATGGGAAGATATTGTCACCGTTATTCAAAAAAGTCCGGGAAAAGAGCTTGTCTTTAATATTGAGCGCGGCGAGCAGCAGCTGACGATTCCGGTTACGCCATCAGCTCAAGAAGCAGAAGGTGAAACGTACGGAATGATCGGAGTATACACCCCTTTTGAAAAGTCTTTTTTCGGAGCATTTGTTTACGGAGCCAAAGATGTTTATGCGTGGACAATCCAGATTATTCAATTGCTGGGTACAATCGTAACAGGTCAATTTTCGATTGACATGTTATCTGGCCCTGTTGGTATATACGTGTCTACGGATACCGTTGCCCAATCAGGCATTCTAAATCTCGCAAAATGGGCGGGCGTTTTAAGTATTAATCTAGGTATTATGAATTTGCTGCCGTTGCCTGCTCTTGATGGAGGCAGATTGTTGTTTTTCTTTTATGAAGCAGTGCGCGGTAAGCCGGTTGACCGTCAAATGGAGGGTATGATCCATTTTGTTGGTTTTGCGCTTTTAATGCTATTAATGATTGTTGTCACATGGAACGACATACAGCGATTCTTTTTATAATAAACAGAACCAATAATTTTTTAGTCGAGGTGCGATTGAATGAAGCAAAGTAGAACGTTAATTCCAACAATGAGAGAAGTGCCGGCTGATGCAGAAGTAAAAAGTCATCAACTCCTTCTCCGTGCCGGCTTTATCCGGCAAAATGCGAGTGGTGTGTACAGCTACCTGCCGCTCGGTAAGAAAATGCTTCGCAAAGTAGAAGACATCGTCCGCGAAGAAATGGATAATGCAGGGGCAATAGAAATATTAATGCCTGCCTTACAGCAGGCAGAGTTATGGCAAGAATCAGGCCGCTGGCAAACATACGGTCCGGAATTAATGCGTTTAAAAGACCGTCATTCACGTGAATTCGCACTTGGTGCGACACATGAAGAAGTCATTACGGCTCTCGTTCGGGATGAAGTGAAATCATATAAACGCTTACCACTGACACTTTATCAAATTCAAACGAAGTTTCGCGATGAAAAACGGCCGCGATTCGGATTGCTTCGCGGCCGTGAATTTATTATGAAAGATGCTTATTCATTTCATTCTTCTCAGGATAGTCTGAATGAGGTGTATGATCGTTTGTTTGAAGCGTATTCGAATATATTCCGTCGCTGCGGGTTGAACTTCCGCGCTGTTATTGCTGATTCAGGAGCCATGGGTGGGAAAGATACCCATGAATTTATGGTGTTATCTGAGATCGGTGAAGACACAATTGCGTATTCAGATACATCAAGCTATGCAGCAAATATCGAAATGGCGCCAGTTGTGACGGTTTACGAGAAAAGCAATGACGAGCAAAAAATGCTTGAAAAAGTGGAAACGCCGGATTGTAAGACCATTGAATCTGTGGCCGCCTTTTTAAATGTGCCAGCTCAACAGTGCGTAAAAACGCTCGTCTTTAAAGTAGATGAAGAAATAGTCATCGTACTCGCACGTGGCGATCATGAAATTAATGATATTAAATTGAAAAACTTCTTAAACGCTGGAACAGTCGAAATGGCAGCGGAACAGGAATCAGCTCACCTTTTTGGCGCAACGTTTGGTTCACTTGGTCCAGTAGGGGTACCGGCAAATGTCAAAATCATTGCTGATCAGGCTGTTCGTTCACTTACAAATATAGTCTGTGGCGCAAATGAAGACGGCTGGCATTACGTGAACGCAAATATGGAACGTGATTTTAATGTATCTGAATTTGCGGATCTTCGTTTCATTTTAGAAGGTGATCCATCACCTGATGGAGAAGGAATCATTCAATTTGCAAAGGGCATTGAGGTCGGCCACATATTTAAACTGGGTACACGATACAGTGAAGCGATGAATGCCGTGTACTTGGATGAAAATGGCCGTACACAGCCGATGATTATGGGCTGTTATGGAATTGGTGTCTCGCGTATTGTAGCAGCAATTGCAGAGCAGTTCAACGATGAGAAAGGCTTCGTCTGGCCAGTTAATCTCACCCCATTTGATGTCCATTTAATACCGGTCAACGTGAAGGATGAAGCTCAGGTGAATGCAGCAAACGCACTTTATGATACACTGCGGCAGTCAGGCTTCAGCGTATTAATGGATGATCGTGCTGAGCGTGCAGGCGTTAAATTTACAGACAGCGATTTAATTGGCTTGCCAGTACGTGTCACAGTCGGTAAAAGAGCACCAGAAGGTATAGTAGAAATCAAAGTACGTAAAACAGGTGACGTTATTGAATCATCTGTTGAAGATGTTGTCAACACTATTCGTGACTTGCAAGGAACGATGTAAAAAAGAGGATGAGCGGCATTTGCCGATCATCCTCTTATACGTAAGGGGGAAGGGCTATGAATGGATCGTCATCCGACGGCCGGAGCCGCTTTTTAATTTTACTTGAACAACTCCGTTTAACGGAAGATGCCGTTGTGCGCCATTTTGATGAAACTGAAATTAAAAAATTGATTGTTCATAAACAAGATCAAAAATGGCAATTTATTTTTTCAGCACCGGCACTTATACCATGCAGTGTTCTCATGCGTTTCGCCGATGCGCTTTCAAGTACATTTTCGCCTATTGCTTCGGTTACGTTTGCGATTGAGGTCAAGGATCGATCCTGTACACCAGAGCATATTTTGGATTATTGGTCGTATTGTGTTCGCCAGCTAGACGGCATTGCGCCACCGATTCTTGCTGCGTTAAACGAACAGCAGCCAGGGGTGTCTGGAACGAAATTGATTATTCGCACGCAAAATGAAATGGAAGGAATGGCACTGAAAAATAAATACGGGCGCCGCCTTTGTGATATATATGAAAGTCTTGGCTTTCCGCCGCTTACATTTGATGTGCAAATAACAGAAAATACCCAAAATGAAGAGTATGAGAAGTTTCTCGAAGAAAAGCGAAAAGAAGATGCGGAACGGGCAAGACAAGCGGTTGTTGAGATGCAAAATCGAGCGAAAGAGCAGGAATCCGGTACTGCAGAGGATTCGGGTCCTGTTACGATTGGGTATACGATTAAGCGTGACAGTGAATTTAAACGGCTTGAAGAAATTATCGATGAAGAACGCCGTATTGCAACGGAAGGGTATATTTTTGATGCGGAAACGAAAGAACTGCGCAGCGGCCGTACGCTGCTTACATTTAAAATTACAGATTACACAGATTCATTAATGATTAAAATGTTTTCTCGTGATAAAGAAGATGCAGCGATATTTAATCGTGTCAAAAAAGGAATGTGGGTGCGTGTCAGAGGATCGGTTCAAAATGATACATTCGTCCGCGACCTAGTCATGATTGCCAACGATATTAATGAAATTCGTTCGCCGTCACGTGAAGATACCGCAGAAAAGAAACGGGTAGAACTTCATCTTCATTCACCCATGAGCCAGATGGACGCTGTTACATCGGTCAGCGCGCTCGTCGGTCAAGCGAAAAAATGGGGACATTCAGCGATCGCGATTACCGATCATGCAGTCGCTCAGTCGTTTCCAGAAGCGTACAGCGCCGGAAAAAAGAATGGTGTGAAAATTTTATATGGCATGGAAGCGAATCTTGTGGATGATGGCGTACCTATTGCATATGAAGATGCAGACAGAGAACTTGCCACCGATACGTTCGTTGTTTTTGACGTTGAAACAACAGGATTGTCAGCTGTATACGATACGATCATTGAATTGGCCGCTGTTAAAATAAAAGACGATGACATTATCGATCGGTTTGAGCGGTTCGCGAATCCACATCATCCGCTTTCTGCGACAACGATTGAGTTAACAGGCATTACAGATGAAATGGTAAGAGATGCACCGGACGTCGATGAAGCATTGCGTGACTTTAAAGAATGGTGCGGCGACTCGATATTAGTCGCGCATAACGCTTCATTTGATATGGGTTTTATTCAAACAGGTTATGAAAAATACGATATTGGCCGAACAGGAAATCCAGTTATTGACACGCTCGAGCTAGCCCGTCTCATTTATCCTGATATGAAAAACCACCGGCTCAATACATTGGCGAAAAAATTTGATGTGGAATTAACACAACATCACCGAGCCATATACGATGCAGAAGCGACAGGCTATATTTTATTAAAGCTATTGAAAGACGCGGATGCAAAAGGCATAAAACGTCATAATGAATTTAATAATTATATGGGGGAAGGCGGCGCATATAAACGGGCACGCCCTTACCACTGTACAATTTTAGTACAAAATGCGGACGGATTGAAAAACTTATTTAAGCTTGTTTCCAAGTCGCACATTGACTATTTTTATCGTGTACCGCGTATCCCGCGTTCTGTTTTACAAAAACATCGGAATGGTTTATTAATCGGTTCAGGCTGTAACAAGGGTGAAGTGTTTGAAGCGATGATGCAAAAAGGGATGGACACAGCGCGTCAGGCAGCTGAATTTTACGATTACCTCGAGGTACAGCCAAAAGCTGTTTATGCACCGCTTATGGAAATGGAGCTTGTAAAAAACGAAGCAGGACTGGAAGATATTATCGGGAACATAATTCAGCTCGGAGATGAACAGAAGAAATTAGTTGTTGCAACAGGAAATGTGCATTACTTAAATGAAGAAGACAAAGTGTACCGGCATATTTTAATTTCATCGATGGGTGGTGCCAATCCACTAAACCGCCAAACATTGCCGGACGTTCATTTCCGTACAACAGATGAAATGTTAGAGGCATTCTCGTTTCTCGGGACGGATAAAGCACATGAAATTGTTGTCAATAATACGAATAAAATTGCCGATTTAATTGAAGACGTCAAGCCGATTAAAGATGACTTGTTTACGCCGAAAATTGAAGGCGCAGAAGATGAAATGCGTGAAATGAGTTACGGTATGGCAAGAAGTATTTATGGGGATGAGCTGCCTGAAATTGTGGAAGCGCGTCTTGAAAAAGAATTAAAAAGTATTATTGGGCATGGCTTCGCCGTAATTTATCTTATTTCACATAAACTGGTAAAAAAATCGTTGGATGACGGCTATCTTGTTGGCTCCCGTGGTTCTGTAGGCTCGTCATTTGTTGCCACGATGACAGAAATTACTGAAGTCAATCCGCTGCCGCCGCATTATGTTTGTCCGCAATGTAAAAAATCGGAGTTTTTTGATGACGGTTCTGTCGGTTCGGGTTTTGACTTGGAAGATAAAGATTGTCCAAATTGCCATATACCTTATAAAAAGGACGGGCATGATATTCCATTTGAAACGTTTCTTGGCTTTAAAGGAGACAAAGTACCCGACATTGATTTGAATTTTTCCGGTGAGTATCAGCCGCGAGCTCATAACTATACGAAAGAGCTATTCGGTGAAGAGTATGTATTTAGAGCAGGAACGATCGGAACGGTAGCAGAAAAAACAGCTTATGGTTACGTGAAAAAATATGCGGAAGAGTACACGAAGCAATATCGTAGTGCGGAGGTAGACCGCCTCGTGTCAGGGTGCACTGGTGTGAAACGGACAACAGGTCAGCATCCAGGCGGGATTATCGTTGTACCAGACTATATGGATATTTACGATTTTTCACCAATTCAATATCCAGCTGATTCTGATAAATCGGAGTGGAAAACAACTCATTTTGACTTCCATTCGATCCATGATAACTTGCTTAAACTGGATATTCTCGGACATGATGATCCGACCGTTATCCGGATGCTTCAAGATTTATCAGGTATTGACCCTAAAACAATTCCAACCGATGATCCAGAAGTGATGAAAATTTTCAGTGGCACCGAATCGCTCGGTGTGACAGAAGAGCAAATTATGTGTAAAACGGGAACACTCGGTATTCCCGAATTCGGTACAAGGTTTGTCCGGCAAATGCTTGAAGAAACGAAGCCGACGACATTTTCAGAACTCGTTCAAATTTCTGGACTGTCTCACGGCACTGATGTTTGGTTAGGGAATGCACAGGAACTAATTCAAAAAGGCGTTTGCGAACTATCAGAAGTGATAGGCTGTCGGGATGATATTATGGTGTATTTAATTTATCAAGGACTTGATCCCGCTTTCGCCTTTAAAATTATGGAGTCTGTCCGTAAAGGGAAAGGCTTATCGGATGAAATGGAAGAGGAAATGCGTAAAAATGAAGTACCGGAATGGTATATTGATTCATGTAAAAAGATTAAATATATGTTTCCGAAGGCCCATGCGGCCGCATATGTGTTAATGGCGGTGCGGATTGCGTACTTTAAAGTTCATTTGCCACTTTTATATTATGCAGCGTATTTTACAGTTCGTGCAGAAGACTTTGAAATTGATGTGATGTCGAGAGGATCGGCAGCGATTAAAGCATTATTGCAAGAAATCAATTCAAAAGGACTTGATGCGTCACCAAAAGAAAAAAACTTAATGACAGTGCTTGAATTGGCACTTGAAATGGTTGAACGGGGCTTTACTTTTCAAAAGGTGGATCTGTACCGTTCAAGTGCGGATAAATTCATCATCGATGACGGCTCGCTTATTCCACCATTTAACGCTATACCGGGCCTTGGTACGAATGCAGCAAAAAATATCGTTGCTGCTCGAGCGAACAGTGAGTTTTTATCGAAAGAAGATTTACAGCAGAGAGGGAAAGTGTCAAAAACGATTATGGAATACTTGGAGAAAATGGGCTGCCTTGATGCGTTGCCTGACCAGAACCAGCTGTCATTGTTCTAATGTGCTGTTTGCAAAAAAGACCTAATCATGGTATCCTTAAAGATGGAAATTGCATGATAACTCTCTTCGAAAGAGTGGGCCGCCCCCACTCTTTCGTGTTTGTTGCGGGAATGTTCCGAAACAAATTTTTTCATGCGGGAGGATAAAACAATGAGTAAAATCATCGAAACGGTAGAGAAAATTGCCGAGCCAATTATTGAAGAATTGAATCTTGAACTAGTTGAAATCGAATATGTTAAAGAAGGAAAGAATTGGTTTCTTCGATTGTACATTGACAAAGAAAGCGGCATTGATATCGAAGAATGTGCAATGGTCAGCGAGCGTTTAAGTGAGAAATTGGACGCCCTTGATCCGGATCCGATTCCACACAATTATTTCCTCGAAGTGTCATCACCGGGTGCGGAAAGACCATTAAAGAAAACGGAAGACTTTGAACGGTCTGTTGGTAAACATGTAAATGTAAAGCTGTATGAACCAATTGACGGTGAAAAAACGTATGAAGGCAAACTTCTTTCGTTTAACGGAGAAGAATTAACGATTGAATATGCGATAAAAACACGTAAAAAACAGTTGACGATACCTTTAAATAAAGTAGCAAAAGCACGTCTTGCTGTTACCTTTTAAAAAAATTAATAAGATATTTATGTAAGGAGGCTTTTTAGCCAATGAGCTCAGAGCTATATGATGCCCTCACTTATCTTGAAAAAGAAAAAGGCATTGAACGAAATGTATTAATTGATGCAATAGAAGCAGCGCTTGTTTCTGCTTATAAGCGTAACTTTAATCAAGCTCAAAACGTGCGGGTAGACTTAAATCTTGAAGGCGGTTCAATACGTGTATATGCACGCAAAGAAGTCGTTGATGAAGTATTTGATTCACGGCTTGAAATTGCAGTGCCAGATGCGATACTAATTAACCCCGCTTACGAACTTGGTGATATCGTTGAATTGGAAGTGACACCAAAAGATTTTGGCCGTATTGCAGCGCAGGCAGCAAAGCAAGTCGTTACGCAGCGCGTACGTGAAGCAGAACGCGGCATTATTTATTCTGAATTTATCGACCGCGAAGAAGATATTATGACGGGGATTGTGCAAAGACAGGATGCCCGCTTTATTTATGTCAGCCTCGGTAAAATTGAAGCGCTTTTGCCGCAGTCAGAGCAAATGCCGAATGAAACATATAAACCGCATGATCGGATTAAAGTATTTATTACAAAAGTAGAACGGACGACAAAAGGGCCGCAAATTTTTGTATCACGTACACATCCAGGATTGCTTAAGCGTTTATTTGAAATTGAAGTGCCAGAAATTTTCGATGGCACAGTTGAAATCCGCTCTGTTTCACGTGAAGCAGGCGATCGATCTAAAATTTCGGTGCATTCTGAAAATCCAGAAGTCGATCCAGTTGGTGCATGTGTAGGACCTAAAGGAAACCGTGTACAGGCAATCGTCAATGAATTAAAAGGTGAAAAAATTGATATTGTGAAATGGTCGGATGACCCTGTTGTATTTGTCGCAAATGCCCTTAGTCCTGCGAAAGTCATTGAAGTGACGTTTGATGAAGAAAATAAAGCAACGACCGTTATTGTTCCAGACTATCAATTGTCACTGGCCATTGGAAAACGAGGACAAAATGCACGACTTGCGGCGAAATTAACAGGTTGGAAAATAGACATTAAAAGTGAAACAGATGCACGTGAAGCCGGTATTTATCCGACTTCTAAAAATAGCGTATCCGTTGATGAAGATGACGAATTTGAACAACCAGCGTCAGATACCAACCTTGAAGATTTCTTTTCAGAAGACATCGAATAAGGAGGAACAGCGATGCCTGTACCCAAAAAAGTCCCGCTCCGCAAATGTGCGGCCACGGGTGAAATGAAACCAAAAAAAGAAATGATCCGCATCGTCCGTTCAAAAGAAGGAGAAGTGTCTGTTGATCCGACTGGCAAAAAATCAGGGCGTGGCACATATGTAACAAAATCAAAGGAAGCGGTCGAAGCGGCAAAGAAGAAAAATGTCCTCGCCCGCCAGCTTAGCGCAGAAATCCCTCCATCCGTTTATGATGAATTGCTTGATTTTATTGCAAAGGAAAAAAATTAAGATGGCTGTGAAGCCCTGGATATCATTTTTAGGACTTGCAACTCGAGCAGGTAAAATTATTTCCGGTGAAGAATTGACGGTCAAAGAAATTCAACGCGGGAATGCAAAACTAGTTATTTTATCAGAAGATGCATCGCATAATACAGAAAAGAAAATTACCGATAAGGCGCACTTTTATCGTGTACCAGTCAGACGGATACAGGACCGCTACGTACTAGGGCAGGCGATTGGAAAAGATGCTCGAGTTGTCGTTGCTGTAACAGATGCTGGTTTCGCTCAAAAGCTGCAGACGCTTATCGATGGGGAATGACAGCATTATAAATGCTAGTCATGACAAGGAGGCTATTTAAACTTGGATAATAAAACAAATAATCAACAAACAACGAATAAATCAGCAAGCCAACCAGGACAAAATCGAGGACCAGCAAAACCAAAACCGACTGGCTCTAAACCAGGTGCACAGCAAAAAACAGGCGGCGGTGCAGGCGGCGGTGCACGTGGCGGCGCTTCAAAGCCAGGCCAACGAGGAATTAACGGTGGCCCACGCGGCAAAGGCCGTTCCGGTGGACAGCGTAAAGGAACGCCAAAACCGCAGCCAGTCGTTAAAAAGAAAGAAATTCCAGAAAAAATCGTTTTTTCAGGTTCACTGACAGTAGCGGAATTAGCGAAGAAAATGAACGTCGAACCGTCGGAAGTCATTAAAAAGTTATTTATGATTGGTGTTATGGCAACAATCAATCAAGAGCTTGATAAAGATGCAATAGAACTTGTTGCAAGTGAATTTAATGTTGAAGTTGAGGAAGAAATTCTAATCGACAAAGCGGACCTTGAAACGTATTTTGAAGGAGAAGTGTCAGAAGAAGATACAATTGAGCGTCCAGCGGTTGTGACGATCATGGGCCATGTTGATCACGGTAAAACAACGCTGCTTGACTCAATTCGAAATACAAAGGTAACAGAGGGTGAAGCAGGCGGGATTACACAGCATATCGGTGCTTATCAGGCTGAAACGAACGGAAAGAAAATTACGTTCCTCGACACACCTGGACATGCAGCATTTACGACAATGCGTGCACGCGGGGCAAAAGTAACGGATATTACCATTCTTGTTGTAGCAGCAGATGACGGCGTCATGCCACAAACCGTTGAAGCGATCAACCATGCAAAAGCAGCAGAAGTGCCTATTATTGTGGCGGTTAATAAAATTGATAAGCCTGCGGCTAACCCAGATCGCGTAATGCAAGAATTAACAGAACATGGTCTTGTGCCAGAAGCATGGGGCGGTGAAACCATCTTTGTTCCGATTTCAGCGAAGCAGGGAGAAGGAATTGATACATTACTTGAAATGGTTCTTCTCGTCGCGGAAGTAGAAGAATTGAAAGCAGATCCGAAGCGTCGTGCAATGGGTACTGTTATTGAAGCGGAGCTGGATAAAGGCCGTGGTTCTGTTGCCACATTGCTCGTTCAAGATGGAACACTTAATGTTGGAGATCCAATCGTAGTCGGAAATACATTTGGACGTGTACGTGCGATGGTTAATGACATTGGGCGCCGTGTGAAAACAGCTGGTCCATCAACACCAGTTGAAATTACAGGCTTGAATGATGTACCACTCGCGGGAGACCGTTTCGTGGTATTTGAAGATGAAAAAACAGCTCGTCAGATTGGTGAAACACGTGCACAAGAAGCACTTCAAGCGCAGCGCAGTGAAAAAACAAAAGTCAGTCTTGACAACTTATTTGAACATATGAAACAAGGGGAAATGAAAGACTTAAATATCGTCTTAAAAGCAGATGTACAAGGTTCAGTTGAAGCGGTGGCTGCTGCTCTTCAAAAAATTGAAGTGGAAGGCGTCAACGTTAAAATTATTCATACAGGCGCTGGTGCGATTACAGAATCGGATATTATTCTCGCATCAGCATCAAACGCAATTGTGATTGGATTCAACGTTCGTCCTGATGTCAATGCAAAACGTACAGCAGATGCGGAAAAAGTAGAAGTGCGCCTGCACCGTATTATTTATAAAGTCATCGAAGAAATTGAATCTGCGATGAAAGGAATGCTGGATCCAGAATTTGAAGAAAAAATTATTGGACAGGCTGAAGTGCGACAAACGTTTAAAGTATCAAAAATTGGTACGATTGCGGGCAGCTATGTAACAGAAGGCAAAATTACCCGTGATTCGGGTGTGCGCTTAATTCGTGATAGCATCGTTATTTTTGAAGGTGAAGTCGATGATTTGAAACGATTTAAAGATGATGCTAAAGAAGTTGCACAAGGTTATGAGTGCGGAATTACAATTCGTGGTTTCAATGATGTCAAAGAAGGAGATATTATTGAGGCGTTCATCGAACAGGAAATTGAGCGCAAATAACCTTTCATTTTAAGGGGTGATATACATGTCAATGCGTTCAAATCGTGTAGCAGAACAAATGAAAAAAGAATTGACGGAGATTTTAAGCCGGAAAGTGAAAGATCCACGTATCGGTTTTTTAACGGTAACAGATGTGGAGGTCACTGGCGATTTGCAGCAAGCTACTGTGTACATTACAGTGCTTGGTGGGGAAGAGGAGCGAGAAGGGACGTTAAAAGCACTGGCGAAAGCAAAGGGCTTTATCCGTTCTGAACTCGGTCAGAGAATCCGTCTCCGGAAAACACCAGAGCTTATGTTTGAGTTTGATGAATCGGTTGCATACGGCAGCCGAATTGATTCTCTTTTAAAAGAAATTGGCAATACAAATGAACCGTCCTAAGAAAAAAGACGTCATGGCAGCAGCAAACTTGATCTTGCTGTCTGTCAGACGTTTTTTTTATGAAGAAAGGAGCCCATCCAGTGAATGGAATTTTACCCTTATGGAAAGAAAAAGGCATGACATCGCATGATTGCGTTTTTAAAGTACGCAAAATATTGAAAACGAAAAAAGTCGGTCATACTGGTACGTTAGATCCTGATGTAGAAGGCGTATTGCCAATTTGCATTGGAAAAGCAACCCGACTTGCTGAATATATAACAGACAGCGGTAAAACGTACGAAGCGGAAGTGACGATTGGAATATCGACTGAAACAGAAGATGCGTCGGGTGCAGTCGTTGAATCAAAAAAAATAGATGCCTCTATCACAGAAGATCAGTTATTGCCTGTATTAAAGGAGTTAACAGGACAAATTAAACAAATTCCGCCAATGTATTCTGCTGTCAAAGTAAATGGCAGACGTCTATATGAATATGCACGTGCAGGAGAAATCGTGGAGCGGCCATCAAGGACCGTAACGATTGATCAAATAGAGTTAATAAGCGACATTGTGCAAGATGACGCAACAGTGCGGTTTTCTATTCGGATCATCTGCGGAAAAGGTACGTACATCCGAACATTGGCGGTTATGATTGGTGAGAAACTTAGTTATCCCGCGCATATGTCAAAGCTCGTCCGCACAAGTTCAGGGGGCTTTTACGAGAAAGACTGTGTCACACTGGAAGAGCTTTCCTTACGTAAGCCAACAGAGGTGCTGAAGCCGGTTGAAATCGCGGTTTCTCATTTGCCGAAGTGGAATGTATTTGATAAAGTAGCAGTAACCATAAAAAACGGTGCTGTACTGCCGGTACCTGCTGACTGGCCTGAGGGAGAAAAGGAAGCGGCGGTTTACTTAAATAATGAACTTCTTGCTATTTACCAGATTCATCCAGAAAAAGAAGGGAAAATAAAACCGGTCAAAGTAATGCGAGACTGAAAGAAAGACAGGTGTTAACCTATGGAAGTTATTATGCTTCATCATCCGCATAAAAAAAAGAAAGACGAGTTTAAACCCATGGCGCTTGCACTCGGTTTTTTTGACGGTGTACATAAAGGTCATCAACAAGTCATTACGGCAGCAAAACAAATTGCTATTGAGAATGAATGGAAAAGTGCCGTCATGACGTTTGATCCACATCCGTCTCTTGTACTTGGCAATAAACATACGCATATTCGTCATATTACACCGTTAGCAGAAAAAAAACGGCTTCTTGAAGAAATAGGTATTGATTATTTATTTATTGTCCGATTTACATCTGACTTTGCTGCACTTGAGCCACAGCAATTTGTGGATGAGTTTATTATCGGGCTGAATGTACAGCATGTTGTCGCAGGTTTTGATTATACATATGGCCATCTTGCCAAAGGAACAATGGAAACAATGCAATTTCATTCACGTGGTCAGTTTACTTACACTGGGGTGGATAAACTTGATTATGAAAAAGAAAAAATAAGTTCTACAAAAGTACGGGAACTTTTGTCAAAGGGTCTCGTACGTGATGCATCCGATTTATTAGGACGACCTTATCGTATGCGAGGAACGGTCATTCATGGCGATAAGCGCGGACGTAAAATGGGCTTTCCAACTGCGAATATTGAACCGGATGATTCCTACTTTTTGCCCCTTACAGGTGTATATGCAGTGAAAATGAATGTGCAAAATGAATGGTATGAAGGGGTATGCAATGTGGGATTCAGACCAACATTTAAAAGTCCAGATAAGCCTGTTTTATCGATTGAAGTGCATATGTTTCACTATAATGGAGATATTTATGGAGAAGAAGTCGACGTGGACTGGCATATTCGTTTACGTGGAGAACAAAAGTTTAATGGTATGGACGAGTTGTCAGCGCAAATTGAAAAAGATAAACAGGCAGCTATTCGTTTCTTTGATCGTAAACGGCTTGACGAACAGTTTTAAATTTCGTATAATATACCGTGATTAACATTTCGAACCGCTGCTTGGCATCGCGAGTCTCCAACGTATGCTAGGCTGACGGGGATGAAACAAACTAAAGGAGGAAACAAAATAATGGCATTATCACAAGAACGTAAAAACGAACTAATTCAGGAGTATAGAACGCACGAGTCTGATACAGGATCTCCAGAAGTGCAAATTGCTGTATTAACTGAACAAATCAACACGTTGAATGATCATTTACGTACACATAAAAAAGACCATCATTCACGTCGAGGTCTTTTAAAAATGGTCGGCCGTCGTCGTAACTTGCTTTCATACCTTCGTAACAAGGATGTTGCACGTTACCGCGAACTGATCCAAAAACTCGGCTTGCGCCGATAATTCACAAAAAAGCGGGATTCTTCCCGCTTTTTTGTTAGGGAAAAAATATGATGTTAAAATAAAAGAGGTGCAACTATATGGAGCAAGGAAAACAAATATTTTCCATCGAATGGGCAGGGCATGAGCTAACTGTCGAAGTAGGGCAAATCGCTAAGCAGGCTAATGGTTCGGCGCTAGTACGTTATGGTGATACCGTTGTATTGAGCTCTGCAACAGCCTCAAAAGAACCGAAAGCAGTTGATTTCTTTCCATTGACTGTGAACTATGAAGAACGTCTTTATGCCGCCGGTAAAATACCAGGCGGATTTATTAAACGTGAAGGCCGTCCGAGTGAAAAAGCAACCCTTGCGAGTCGTCTAATTGACCGCCCGATTCGTCCGCTTTTCCCTGATGGATTCCGCAATGAAATTCAAGTTATCAGTATAGTCATGAGTGTCGATCAAAATTGTTCTTCTGAAATAGCGGCGATGTTTGCATCCTCTCTTGCGCTCTCAGTATCAGATATTCCGTTTGAAGGTCCAATTGCGGGAGTACAGGTCGGGCGCATTAATGGTGAATTTATTATTAATCCATCGGTCGAACAGGCAGAAGAGAGTGATATTGATTTAACGGTTGCTGGTACGAAAGAAGCGATCAACATGGTTGAAGCAGGTGCAGATGAAGTGCCTGAAGAAGTCATGCTTGAAGCGATCATGTTTGGCCACGAAGAAATCAAACGTCTTATCGCTTTCCAAGAAGAAATTGTTGCGAAATGCGGTAAGGAAAAACAAGAAGTTGTTCTTTATGAAAATGATCAAGCACTTGAAGCGAAAATACGCACTTTGTGTGAGAGTGAGATGATTCAAGCCATTCAAACGGTTGAAAAACATGCGCGTGAGGAAGCAATTAAAAAAGTGAAAGACGCAGTGAAATCAACACTTGAAGAAGAAGGCGAAGAAGAGTCAATTCGAGAAGCTTCTGAAATTTTGGGTAAAATTGTAAAAGAAGAAGTGCGGCGTCTCATCACTGTTGAAAAAATTCGTCCGGATGGCCGTAAGATCAATGAAATCCGTCCGCTTGCGTCGGAAACAGCATTGCTTCCACGGACACACGGTTCTGCCATGTTTACACGTGGACAAACACAAGTGCTCAGCATTGCAACTCTTGGTGCGCTCGGTGACGTTCAAATATTGGATGGCCTTGGTGTAGAAGAGTCAAAACGATTTATGCATCATTACAATTTCCCTTCTTTCAGCGTTGGAGAAACGCGTCCGCTTCGTGCCCCTGGGCGTCGTGAAATCGGTCATGGTGCACTTGGGGAACGAGCGTTATACCCAATCATTCCAGACGAAAAAGACTTCCCTTACACCATTCGTGTCGTGTCGGAAGTGCTTGAATCAAATGGTTCATCCTCACAGGCAAGCATCTGTGCAAGCACAATGGCTATGATGGATGCGGGAGTACCGATTAAAGCACCGGTTGCTGGTATTGCAATGGGTCTTGTTAAGTCAGGTGAACATTATACGGTCCTCTCTGACATTCAAGGTATGGAAGATCATCTTGGCGACATGGACTTTAAAGTAGCAGGTACAGCAAAAGGTATAACAGCACTTCAAATGGACATTAAAATTGATGGATTAAGCCGTCAAATTTTGGAGGAAGCATTGCAGCAGGCGAAAGAAGGCAGAATGTATATTTTAGAACATATGCTATCTGTAATCGACACGCCGCGTACGGAATTGTCTGCGTATGCACCGAAAATTATGACGATGACGATTAATCCGGATAAAATTCGTGACGTTATTGGACCAAGCGGTAAACAGATCAATAAAATCATTGAAGAAACGGGCGTTAAAATCGATATTGAACAAGATGGAACTGTCTTTATTTCATCCATCAATCAAGAAGATAATGAGCGCGCGAAAAAAATCATTGAAGATATCGTTCGTGAAGTTCAAGTAGGCGAACTTTATATGGGGAAAGTAAAACGAATTGAAAAATTCGGTACATTTGTTGAATTGTTTAAAGGAAAAGATGGACTTGTTCATATATCTGAACTGGCTGAAGAACGTGTTGGCAAAGTAGAGGATGTCGTAAAAATGGGCGATCAATTCCTTGTAAAAGTGATCGGTGTTGATAATCAAGGCCGTGTCAATGTATCACGTAAAGCCGTTTTGAAAGAGCAAAGAGAAAAAGAAGAAGCAGCAAAACAATCTTAATTATAAAGAAAGCGTCGCTCTCTTTTGAGAGAGGCGTTTTCTTTATGGAATAAATGTGTGACCTATGATAATGTTGGTTATTGAAACAGACATCAAGATGAAACAGATATTTAGGAGGAATAGATTACGTTGATAAAACGATTTACATGCAACAATGGTGTGACGATTGTAACAGAAGAACTTTCAACTGTCCGCTCAGCTGCGATTGGAATTTGGATTGCGACAGGCTCGCGCAATGAGTCTTCTCAATTAAATGGGGTATCTCATTTTATTGAACACATGTTTTTTAAAGGCACGAAAAATTTAAGTGCCAAAGAAATTGCTGAAAGTTTTGACAGTATAGGCGGACAAGTAAATGCTTTTACGTCAAAAGAATACACGTGTTATTATGCAAAAGTACTTGATAATCATGCAGATCGTGCACTCGATGTACTGGCTGATATGTTTTTTAATTCAACATTTGCAGAAGAAGAAATGGAAAAAGAGAAAAATGTGATATATGAAGAAATTAAAATGTATGAAGATGCACCAGACGATATTGTTCATGACTTATTGAGCAGTGCCGCATACGGTGACCATCCGCTGGGTCTGCCTATTTTAGGTAAAGAAGAAACTCTTTCTTCTTTTACACGAGAGACATTGAAAGAATATATATATAACATGTACACACCGGATCGGGTTGTTATCTCCATTGCCGGTAATATTGATGAAAACATTGTCCGAAAAGCAGAGACACTCTTTGGTTCGTATACGGGGGGCAAGGCAACTGAATTGGAAACAGTCTCTCATTTTTATTACGAGAAAAAAGCGCGTGCAAAAGAAACAGAGCAGGCACATTTATGTCTCGGCTATGAAGGACTACCTATCGGAAATGAAGATATTTACAATCTAATTGTTATGAATAATATTATCGGCGGCAGCATGTCGAGCCGCTTGTTCCAAGAGGTACGGGAAGAACGAGGTCTTGCATATTCTGTTTACTCGTATCATTCCTCTTATAAAGATACAGGTCTAATTACTTTTTATGGTGGAACAGGTGCTGAGCAGCTTGATGAATTATATGAGACGATACAAAACTCAATTCATCTCGTAAAAACGGAAGGATTGACGGAAAAAGAATTGCATAACAGTAAAGAACAGCTCAAAGGCAGCTTAATGTTAAGCTTGGAAAGCACAAATAGCCGGATGAGCCGCAACGGGAAAAATGAACTTCTTTTAAAACGTCACCGTTCATTGGATGAAATTGTCTCACTCATTGATGGTGTAACAAAAGAACGGATCGATGAACTCGCAAAACAATTATTTGATAAACCATTTTCTGCGTCCTTAATCAGTCCGGACGGCAAATGGCCAAAAACAGCTGTCAATTGAATCCGCCTTTTGCGGGTTCTTTTTTTATCGGCAGTAAAATGGCACAGCAAAATAAACACTTCATACAATAAAAAGAATACGTCAAAGATGGAGGAGATGAAGATGAACGCCGTTTTGTTTGGTGGGGATGCAAGACAATTGGAAATAAGCCGTATTCTTGTTCAGCATGGGTATAATGTATCGATGATAGGGTTTGAACAAATAGAGATAGCAGACAATGTGAAAAAAATAAAAACGGATGATTTGCACGATCTATCCATTGACTTATTCGTTTTACCAGTATCAGGCGTAAAGGAAAATGGAGAAGTTGAGGCAACGTATGCAAACGAACCGCTTTTTTTTACAAAAGAAATCGCAGACAAAATACCAGAATCGTGTGCAGTCATGAGCGGTATAAAAACAGCTGCGCTTAAGCAAATAATCCAACGTGAAATCATTTTTTTATTTGAACGTGAAGATGCAGCGATTCATAATTCGATTCCAACGGCTGAAGGAACGCTTATGATCGCTATGGAGCAAACACCATTTACCATTCATCAATCCAAGGTTTTGGTGGTGGGATTTGGACGGGTTGGGATGACGACAGCACGTTTGTTTCATCAAGTCGGAGCAATTGTCTCAACAGCTGTGAGAGAAACGGGTAAATTTGCCCGCGCATTAGAAATGGGGCTTAATCCGTTTTATATGGAGGACCTTCTCGAGCAGGCAAGTCAGGTGGATATCATTATTAATACAGTACCAGCCCTTTTATTGACAGATGAAGTGATTTGGAAGATGAAAAAATCAGCAATTATTATTGATCTTGCTTCCATGCCAGGTGGAACGGATTTCAAAGCAGCAGAGGCAGCTGGTATTCAAGCCATTCATGCGCTAGGTCTGCCGGGGAAAACGGCGCCGGAAACAGCAGGTAAAATAATTGGGCAGGTCATTGTCAATGCTGCCAGTGAATGGAAAATCGAAAGGGGACTGTAAACAGTGGAATCGCCTTTAGCAGGACGCCGAATAGGATTTGGAGTAACAGGATCTCACTGTACATTTGAAGAGATAGTACCGGTTGTGAAAAAATTAGTTGAACTTGGTGCCCATGTTGTTCCGGTAGCGACGGCTACTGTTCAAAAAGAAGCGAGCCGTTTCGGTTCAGCAGGTGAATGGCTGCAAAAGATAGAGGAAGAAGCAGGTCGAAAAGCGATCGTCACGATTCAAGATGCAGAACCGCTTGGGCCAAAGGAACCGCTTGACTGCATGGTCATTGCACCGATGACAGGCAGTACCCTTAGCCGGTTTGCTAATGCCAATACGGATTCACCGGTCCTTATGGCAGCGAAAGCAACACTTCGTAATGGAGGGCCGATCGTTGTGGCAGTTTCGACAAACGATGGACTTGGCTTAAACAGCCACAATATTGCTAAGTTGTTAACAACAAAAAATATTTATTTCGTTCCATTTGGACAGGATGATCCAATAAAAAAACCAAACTCGCTCGTTGCTAAAATGGATCTCGTTCCAGAAACAGTTGCCGCTGCTATCAATAACCGTCAAATTCAGCCACTGCTAAGATAAAATATGCGCAATTCCCCTGAAAAAACTCGTCTTTTTTACGAACAAATGATTTTCTTCTTTTATTCATCCTTTATTGTGTTAAAATAATGCTATTAAAAGTATCGAAATACTTTTTCACGATATGCTACTATTCGACAACGTATTTTATACGTAAAATGAATCACTTATTCTGGAAGGGGAAGATTTACATGAGTAACAAAGGTTTTCACGTAGCCGTCGTCGGTGCGACGGGGGCGGTCGGGCAACAAATGTTAAAAACACTGGAAGAGCGTGATTTTCCAATAAAATCATTGACGCTACTTTCATCCGCCCGTTCAGCGGGAAAAACCGTTTCTTTTAGAGGCGAAGATATAATGGTACAGGAAGCGAAACCAGAAAGCTTTGACGGAATCGATATCGCGTTGTTTTCAGCAGGCGGCAGTGTCTCAAAAGAGCTCGCTCCTGAAGCAGCAAAACGCGGCGCTGTTGTCATTGATAATACGAGCGCGTTCCGCATGGATCCGGAAGTTCCACTTGTTGTACCAGAAGTAAATAAAGAAGATTTGCGTAATCATAAAGGAATTATCGCCAATCCAAACTGCTCGACGATTCAAATGCTTGTGGCACTTGAGCCCATTCGTGCAGCATATGGATTGAAAAAAGTCATTGTATCAACGTATCAGGCGGTGTCGGGTGCGGGTGCACAGGCGGTAGAAGAGCTTTATAATCAGACGAAAGCAATTGTTAATAAAGAATCGTTTGAACCAAAAATTTTGCCAGTTGGCAGCGATAAAAAACATTATCAAATCGCATTCAATGCGATTCCACAAATCGATAAATTTGAAGAAAATGGCTTTACATTTGAAGAAATGAAAATGATGAATGAAACGAAAAAAATTATGCACATGAATGATCTGCCAGTTGCAGCGACTTGTGTTCGTTTGCCTGTGGCTGTAGGCCATTCTGAATCACTTTATTTTGAAACAGAAAAAGGTGCGCTTACAGCATCCGATATACAAGAGTTGTTAAAGGATGCTCCAGGAGTTGTCCTTCAAGATAATCCGGCTGAACAAGTATATCCAATGCCGGCAGACTGTGTTGGTAAAAATGAAGTGTTTGTTGGACGCATCCGCAAAGATCTTGATACGGATAACGGTTTTCATATGTGGGTTGTTTCTGATAATTTGTTAAAAGGAGCAGCATGGAATTCTGTGCAGATCGCTGAAACATTGATTGACATGGGAATTGTCACAGAAAAATAAAGTGAAACGTTATTGAGTAAGGATCAATTCGGACTGCTTGATAAAGGAAAAAATCAGATAAAAAGCGCCGCGTCCTGCGGCAATACCTGAGAGACCGGGATCACATACAGGACCGGACCCAATCGGGCGTTTTCGAACAGTTGCCTAATCTCATCTTACATCGCTTTTTTCTTTTTGATGTTTGAAAGAGAAAAGGGTTTACTGTTCGTTAATGCGGGATAAACGGCCGCCATTCTTCATGAAAAGGCCAGGTGTTCACATGAAAATCATCATTCAGAAATTTGGCGGTACGTCTGTGCGGGATGAACAGTCAAGAATCAGTGCCCTCAACCACGTACAGCGTGCCGTTCGTGAAGGATATAAAGTCATTGTCGTTGTATCTGCCATGGGACGAAAAGGCGATCCGTATGCAACGGATACATTATTAGCGCTTACAGGCGGCGGAGAAAGTATGTTGAGTAGAAGAGAAACTGATCTTCTATTATCTACTGGTGAACTGATTTCCAGCCTCGTTTTCTCAAACATGCTAAAGGAAAATGGATTTCAATCAATAGCGTTGACAGGCGGGCAGGCGGGAATTATTACAGATCATGATTATATGAATGCCAAAATTATTGAAATGAATTGCACGCGTCTGTTAAAAGAACTGGAAGCGAACGATGTGATTGTTGTGGCAGGTTTTCAAGGAACGTCAAAATTTGGTGAAGTGACTACGCTTGGACGGGGCGGCAGTGATACATCTGCCGCTGCTTTAGGCGCTGCAGTACATGCTGAGTTTATCGATATCTTTACAGACGTGAACGGGATTATGACAGCGGATCCACGCATTGTACAGCATGCACGGCCGCTTTCTATCGTGACATATACAGAAGTATGTAACATGGCCTACCAGGGAGCAAAAGTCATTCACCCGCGTGCAGTGGAGATTGCGATGCAGGCAGAAGTGCCGCTCCGCATCCGATCGACTTATTCAGAAGAACCGGGGACGCTTGTTACCTCTGCATCGGACGACGATCGTGGCTTTGATACCCGTGATCGTCTCGTCACGGGTATTGCTCATGTAACAGATATTACCCGTATTAGTGTTCAGACAACGAATCAGTCTCATATTTTTCAACTGATGGCGGCTGAAGATATCAGCGTTGATTTTATTAATATATCAAAAGACCGTGTCACATACACTGTGACAGATGCAAATGCCAATCGTGCACAGCAAAAGCTGATCGGTAATGGGTACGAACCGTTCATGGAGCCGGATTGTGCAAAAGTGTCTGTCGTTGGTGCAGGTATGACAGGCGTACCAGGTGTAACGTCTAAAATCGTCACAGCGCTATCAGAAAAAAACATTAGCATTATGCAGTCAGCTGACAGCTACACAACAATCTGGGTACTTATAAAAGAAGATCAGATGCCAGCGGCTGTTAACGCACTGCATGATGCATTCTTACTTCAAAACAATAAATCAACAGGCTGAATAATATTAGGAGGCCCGGGAATACAGGAGGCGAATGCGTATGGTTACTTTCGGCCGGTTGTCAACGGCGATCGTTACGCCGTTTGATTCAAAAGGAAACATTGATTTCAATAAAACGACCCAACTGATTGAATATTTAATTCAAAATGGAACAGACTCGCTTGTTATAGCAGGAACGACTGGTGAATCACCAACGCTGACAGCAGAAGAAAAAATAGCGCTTTTCCGTCATGCAGTAAAAGTAGTGGCGGGGCGCATTCCCGTTATTGCTGGTACAGGCAGCAATAACACGAGGGCATCCATTGAACTAACCAAAAAAGCGGAGGCAGAAGGCGTAGATGCCATTATGCTTGTTGCGCCCTATTATAATAAACCGAATCAAGAAGGACTTTTTCAGCATTTCAAAACCATTGCTGAATCGACAAGCCTCCCGGTTATGATCTATAACATTCCGGGCCGTACATCCATTTTAATCGAACCAAAAACAACAATCCGTCTTGCTAAAGAAGTGCCAAATATTGTGTCAACAAAAGAAGCAAGCGGCAATATCGATATCATTACGGAAATTATTGCGAATACATCAGATGATTTTCTAGTTTACAGCGGTGATGATGGTTTGACACTTCCTGTTTTGTCTGTCGGAGGTACAGGCATCGTTTCAGTAGCGTCGCACGTAGTTGGAAATGAAATGAAGGAAATGATCAATGCATTTTATGCAGGAGACATTCAAAAAGCTGCTAAAATACATCAAGCGCTTCTTCCGCTTTTCCGCGGATTGTTTGCGGCACCAAATCCGGTGCCAGTTAAAACAGCCTTACAGCTAAAAGGTTTGGATGTCGGCGGCGTTCGCCTGCCGCTCATTCCATTGACAGAAGAAGAACGGACAGCATTATCGACATTGCTTTAAAAGGTGGCCGGTTTTTGCAGAATCATTCTGCGGAAGCCGGCTTTTCCTTTTACATACGGAGGATTGTATTGGCTTTACTTTTCTTCATCGATTATAATAGACGTAACGTGTTGTAGATCGGGTTTGTTAAATGTTTAGGAGGAAATAAAAGTGAGCAAGAAAATAAATGAATTAATTAAAGTCATTCCACTCGGAGGAGTTGGAGAAATCGGTAAAAACATGACGGTTGTGGAAGTGGATCAAGATATTTTTGTGATTGACTCAGGACTCATGTTTCCGGAAAATGAAATGCTGGGGATTGATATCGTTATTCCAGACATTACGTATTTAGAAGAAAATAAAGACCGGATTAAAGGGATCTTTTTAACACATGGACATGAAGACTCTCTTGGATCACTGGGGTATGTATTAAAAAAAGTGAAAGCGCCTGTATACGGAACGAAATTGACACTAGCGCTTGCAAAAATGCGTCTACGCGAAGAAAATATAAAAGAAGATGTAAAGTTCTATACGGTACATTCTGAATCACGCCTTCGTTTCGATCATTCAGAAGTTACATTTTTCCGGACGACGCATAGTATTCCAGATTCAGTTGGCGTGGCAATCCATACATCTGAAGGAGCAATTGTTCACACAGGTGAATTTAAATTTGATCAGAGTGCAAAAGGACATTACGCACCAGATATCGGCAAAATGGCGACACTCGGCAAAAATGGTGTTTTTGCGTTGTTATCTGATTCAACAGAAGCAGAACGTCCGGGTTACACGACATCAGAAGCAGTTGTTGAAGCTCAGTTGTCTGATGCGTTTCATTCAACAAACGGGCGTATTATCGTATCGTTATTTGCATCGAATTTAATTCGTATGCAGCAAGTATTTGATGCGGCTTATGAACATGGTCGTAAAGTAGCAGTAAGCGGCAAAAGTATTCAGCGTGTAAACGATATTGCGATTCGTCTTGGTTATCTGCAAGTTGAAGAGGACATCTTAATTAATTTAAATGAAATTGGTAAATACCCGGATCATCAAGTCGTTATTCTTGCGACAGGCGTACAAGGTGAACCTATTGAAGCACTGCAAAAAATGGCAAAAGGAACAAACCGACATGTGAAAATTAAAGAAGGCGATATGGTCCTTATTACAGCAACACCGTCTGCGGGTCTTGAAATTCTTTTAGCAAAAACAGTGAATTTATTGTATCGTGCGGGAGCGAATGTACTAACGGGCAGCCGTCGTGTTCATGTATCTGGCCATGGTTCACAGGAAGACTTAAAATTTATGTTAAACTTAATGAAGCCAAAATATTTTATTCCGATTCAAGGGGAATATCGCATGTTAAAATCGCATGCGAAACTGGCTGAAATGACGGGTGTACCGCATGAAAACATTTATATCCCTGAAAAAGGCGACGTCATTGAATTTAAAGAAGGTCGGATGCGGCCAGCTGGAAGAGTAACAGCAGGAAATGTTCTTATTGATGGGATCGGTGTGGGTGATGTTGGCAATATTGTGCTACGTGACAGAAAATTGCTTTCGCAAGATGGAATTTTCACGGTTGTCATTACACTCAGTAAAAAGCAGAAAAAAATTGTGGCGGGCCCAGAGATCATTTCACGCGGATTTGTATACGTCCGTGAATCAGAAAAATTAATTGATGATTCAGTGAAGCTTGTGACGAATATTGTTGAACAAAACTTGGCTGGTGAGTCGTTTGAATGGTCAGGTATTAAGCAGGATATTCGTGATCAATTGAATTCATTCTTACATGAGAAAACGAAGCGTCGTCCAATGATTCTGCCGATTATTATGGAAGTATAATCGCTCGTATGTTCGATTTCGTTAAATATGATATAATTGGAAAGCAGCCCACAATTGGCTGCTTTCGATTGTTTAAAGAACAAAAATAAGGGTGATAGAATTGGCACACAAAAAACGAAAAAAACCGGCACACCGAACGAATAAGGAAAAAGAACGAATGCAATCATTAAAGCTTCAGGTGGCGGGTGCTATTATACTCGCAATCTGTATGGTTGGAATTGTTGGCACCGGAATGGCAGGCAAAATTGTGACACAAGCGGCCACTTTTTTCTTTGGTAGTCTGTATATAATGGGATTAATCGGTCTTGCTGGAATGGCCCTTTATATGATGATTAAACGACAGCGTCCTCCTTTATGGAAACGAAATATTGCCGGCATTTTATTGATTATCGCAAGTATTCTCGTTTTTTTGCATATACGCTTATTTGGTGCACTAGCAGACGGAACAAATTATTTAGCTGAAACATGGTTTTTGTATAAAGAAAGCATTACGTATAACGAAGCAGTCGATATAGGTGGCGGTATGATCGGCGGCACACTATTCTCGTTTTTTTACTTTTTGTTTGGTCGTCCAGGAACATGGATTTTTGCCCTTATCTTATTCTTTGCTGGTATTTTGATGATCGGCGGCAAGCCGCTTATTCAAAAAATAGGGCATAGTGTTGTATTATTTGGTCAAAAAATGAAACAAGTATGGTATGGATGGCAAGAAAAAATAAACGACAGAAGAAAAGAGAAGAGCCGTGTCCATATAGAAACGAAAGAGTCAAAAGAAATAATAAAACCTAATCCCGAATTCCACGGAGTTGTAAGTGAACCCGAGCCAGTTATTTCTAGTTTTGTTGAAAAAGCGTCCGATGCTGAGCAGCCTGTTCCAGGGAAGCCTATACAGGAGGAAAAAGAACTAGAAGAAGCGGTTATATCGTTTGCAGAAGAAGAAAACAAAGACTATAAATTACCACCTGCTTCGATTTTGAAACAGCCTCAACAAGTAGACCAAAGCAATGAAAAGAAACGTATTCAAAAAAATGTACAAAAGCTAGAGAAAACATTTCAAAGCTTTGGTGTCAAAGCAAAAGTTACACAGGTGCATCTTGGCCCGGCAGTCACAAAATATGAAGTGCATCCTGATACAGGTGTGAAAGTAAGCAAAATTGTCAGTTTAACAGACGACTTGGCACTGGCGCTTGCTGCGAAAGATATTAGGATGGAAGCACCGATTCCAGGGAAATCGGCAATCGGCATTGAGGTGCCAAATGCGGAAGTCGCCATGGTCAGTTTCCGAGAAGTAGTTGAGGCAAGACAAAATGAAAAGTCTGACTCGAAGTTGCTTGTAGCTCTGGGACGTGATATCACGGGCGAAGCGATTGGAGCAGAATTGAATAAAATGCCGCATTTACTCGTAGCGGGTGCCACTGGAAGTGGGAAAAGTGTATGTATTAATGGCATTATTACAAGTATTTTAATGCGTGCCAAACCCCATGAAGTTAAATTGATGATGATTGACCCTAAAATGGTGGAATTAAATGTGTATAATGGCGTGCCGCATCTGTTGGCACCAGTTGTAACAGATCCCAAAAAAGCATCGCAAGCATTGAAAAAAGTAGTTGGAGAGATGGAAAGGCGCTACGATTTATTTTCCCATACAGGTACGCGCAATATTGAAGGCTATAATGGACATGTGACAAAACATAATTTAGAAACTGGTGAAAAACAGCCCCAGTTGCCGTACATTGTAGTCATTGTCGATGAGCTTGCAGACTTAATGATGGTGGCCTCCAATGATGTGGAAGATTCAATTATCAGGCTCGCACAAATGGCACGGGCTGCTGGTATTCATCTTATTATTGCAACACAGCGTCCATCTGTAGATGTTATTACAGGAATCATTAAAGCAAACATTCCATCACGTATCGCTTTTTCGGTGTCATCAGCCATTGATTCACGGACGATTCTTGATATGGGCGGGGCAGAGAAATTGCTTGGCCGCGGTGATATGCTTTTTTACCCGACTGGTGCCGTGAAACCAGTTCGAGTGCAAGGTGCTTTTTTATCGGATGAAGAAGTAGAAGATATCGTGGACTTTGTTATTTCTCAGCAAAAAGCGCAGTACCAAGAAGAAATGATTCCAGATGATATCCCGGAAACAACGGCACAGTCAGAAGATGAGTTATATGATGATGCTGTACAGCTCATATCTGAAATGCAGACAGCGTCTGTTTCGATGTTGCAGCGCCGCTTTCGGATAGGCTATAGTCGTGCAGCACGTCTAATTGATGAAATGGAAATGCGCGGTATTATAGGTCCATATGAAGGAAGTAAGCCACGGACTGTGCTTATTCCAAAACCATCTGATGAAATGGTGTAAAAAGAACAGCCTTATTTAGGAAAAATAAGCAGTTATGACGAATATTGTCTTTTCAAGTCGGGAAAGAAATGATATATTAAGGTAAAATGAACGTAGATGTTAAACTTCAGAGGTCTGATGTCTGAAAGAGAAGGTGGTGAAAAATCCGTGTCCATTAAACAGGACAACCGGCCTTTATATTTACAAGTAATTGACCGATTAAAAAAGGATATTGAAAAAGGGATATATAAAGAAAAAGAAAAATTACCTTCTGAATTTGAATTGGCTAAACAGCTAGGTGTAAGCCGAGCGACGCTTCGTGAAGCGCTTCGGATACTTGAAGAAGAAAGTGTCATTATTAGGCGCCATGGTGTTGGCACATTTGTTCATTCAAAACCGCTTTTTATGTCAGGCATTGAACAGCTCAATAGCGTGACAGATATGATCGTAAATGCTGGCATGGAACCAGGTACTATTTTTCTTTCATCAAACATACAGCAGGCAACTGAAGAAGATGCGCGTCGCTTTTTATGTGCAGTAGATGGGGAGTTAATGGTTATTGAACGAGTAAGAACAGCTAATGGTGAACCCGTTGTTTATTGTATTGATAAAATACCACTTTCTCTTTTTCCAGGGCAGTTTGATGCAGGGCGGGAGTCTCTTTTTACATTGTTTGATGAACTGGAAACAGGTCCAATATCTCATGCGGTTACGAATATTGAGCCGTTCGGCTGGCATGAAAAAATATCACCTATTTTACAATGTGAACCTGAAACAGCGATGCTTACACTAAAACAGCTGCATTATACGGAAAGTGAGTTACCTGTTCTATACTCGGTCAACTTTTTTCGGGCGGATAAGTTCAGTTTCCATGTTTTGCGCAGACGGATGTAAGTAAGACCTTTTTCCTGATATCTTCCATTTTTCCTTGAGTAGCCACGGATGGTTCTAGTAAAGGAAATAAACAAAGAAAAAACACGTCTACCACAAAGGGACGTGTTTTTTACGTTAATAATCATTGAAAATGCCTTTATTCACACGTTAATTATGCCAAAATCTTTTTCATTTCATGAATGCTCCTGTATAGTGAAGATATACTACACTATTAGAAGAGATAGGTGCCTAATCCTTAATTTAATTGGGTTTTCAGAGTTTTTGTTTTATATTCAAAATCATAAAAATCATAAAAATCATAAAAAACTCATATGGAATAAATTTCAATTAAAAATCATGGCTAATTTTAGATCATTCCCTTCATAAATTGACTGAACTTTTTTGCTGCCTTTTCTTCCATGTTCTTTGTCATGTGGGCATAGATGTTCATAGTTGTTTTATAGTCAGAGTGACCGAGCCGCTGCTGGATCTCCTTCACGCCAACACCAGCCTCTATTAAAAGGGACGTATGTGTATGCCGGAAGCCATGCGGTGTAATTTGTTTATCAATGCCTGCTTTCTTCAGAAGTCTCTTTAAACGTGATCTTATCAATGCTGGAAGAAGTGGATAGCCGTCTTCCCGAGCAAATACAAAGTTCATGTCCTCATAGCGCTTTCGATAACGCAGCTTTTGCTCGTTTTGGGCCGTCTTATGTTTTTTAAACAACAACATCACATCTGAATCCATTCGAAGAAGCCGCTTGGAACTTTTTGTTTTCGGCGGAAGTATCTGAAACTGATACGTGTTTCTTGAATAGAAGAGTGTTTTTGTTACTTTAATTGAAGGATTATCCATATCAATATCCGGCCATTTAAGGGCAAGAAGCTCTCCGATTCGAAGACCCGAGTATGCCAGTAGAGAAAAAATAAGGTAATCGTATTTGAGACCATCCATTTTGGCTGTTTTTAAAAAAAGTGCTAGCTCATCTTTCTCTAAGTAGTTCAGATGTTCCGATTCATCCTCATCGTCTAGCGCCTGTTTTTGCTTGTTAGGGAGCTTTACGCCTTCAGTAGGGTCTTTGTTTACTAGTCCTAATTCAAGCCCTCACGGTACATCATACGCATGGAAGAGTGCATGCCACTAATGAAGCTTTTGCTGTATTCACCCGATAATTCATAGAGGCGATCCTGATAGATTTTTTTGGTCAGTTGCCGCATCTGCATATTTCCCCATGGTTCACATAGTTTCTTGAAGGCAGTACGACGTGAAATGATACTTGTTACTTTAGCGTGGTGACTGTACCAATCTAGAAATTCCGCAATAAAGTCATGTAACATCTTCCTGGATTCAGACTTAAACACTCCATCCTCATATTGTTTTTCCAAAAGAGCAGCAGCGCGGATCGACCTGGCAAGATCTACTTATTACCGCTGGAAGAGAAAGAGCCGGGACAAAAAAACAAAGCTGGCAGTTGAACAAAAAATTGGCACGTTGTGCCGGGACCATAAGTTTCGATACGGCTACCGTAAAATCACTGCTTTATTGAAACGGGAAATGTCTATTAGCCATAAAACGGTACAACGCGCGATGCAGGAGTATGGCTGGCAGTGCCGTGTAAAGAGGAAGAAACGCCGCAAAACCGGCCAGCCTTACTATACAGCGGGCGACCTGTTGGATCGTAACTTTCAGGCAGACCGGCCCCTTCAGAGGCTCGTAACGGATATTACATACTTGCCTTTTGGA
This sequence comes from Domibacillus sp. F004, assembly GCF_057814295.1. Classification (NCBI taxonomy): domain Bacteria; kingdom Bacillati; phylum Bacillota; class Bacilli; order Caryophanales; family Bacillaceae; genus Domibacillus; species Domibacillus sp. F004. The sequence goes on along the minus strand of NZ_JBVATB010000003.1, from coordinate 71,676 downwards.
CAGAAAACAATGTATCTTTCCAGTATCCAGGATTTATTCAACGGTGAAATCATTGCCTATTTTATCGGAGACTGCCAGGATATACATTTTGTGCTGCATACGCTGGCTCAGCTGCCATCCTTCCCAGAAGGGTGCATTCTGCACAGCGACCAGGGATCTGTTTACACATCGTATGCTTATCAGCAGGCAGTCAAAGGAAAAGGCATTATCATGAGCATGTCCCGGAAAGGGACGCCCGCTGATAATGCCCCGATCGAATCGTTTCATTCCTCGCTAAAGTCTGAAACGTTCTATCTCGATGAGCTTCGAAGCACTACGACGGCCATCGTTGTGCAAACTGTTGAGAACTATATTCACTATTATAACCATATCCGTATTCAAGTGATACTAAACAACCAGCCGCTTGTCAAGTACCGACAGCTGGCTGCTTAAAAGGTGTTTTGATCCCTGTCTTAAAAACGGGCTCAGTCCCCCCTCCCACTTGGAGGTGTTTTTTCTATAGGTACAATGGTCAGTTATCCAGCGGATGTAAAAATGAAGCATTGGTATAACATACCATTCATTTAGTTTAAAACAAGCCAATAAGAAATCGTTTTTTTAGGAAAGGGTTGTCATTCAGCCATGCTAATGCCAGAATTACTGTTAAGGATTACGCTGATCTTTTTACTTTTATTTCGTTTTTTAACAAGTGAGGAGAGAATCAAATGAAGGATTCGGGATATGTTTCAGAGGAAGGCTTTCAGGACACGGGGATGATATTTAAGTTTATACGCAAAAATAACAAGTTTATCCATACGTTTTCTGAAGGCGAATTACTTTATAAAATGAATTTTCACCCAGAAGGGCTTATTGGAAAAACATTATATGAAGTGTATCCAGACGACATTGAGATGGCAAACTTATTAATTACATATTACGAAAAAGCGTGGGAAGGCCGTTTTGTCGAATACGAAGGTGTGTACAATGATATACAGTATGTGACATATTTAAGACCTTTGGTTTCAGAAGGGAAAGTGGTTGAAATAGTCGGAACGTGTATTGACATCACAAAAAGAAAAAAGATGGAAGAAGACATCCGACAAAAAGAAAATTTATATCGGACGGTTCTTGGAACAATGTCTGAAGCGGTACTGATTGAAACAGGGGGAGAAATCATCACGCTTAATGAAAGCGTAAATAAAATGCTTGGGATTAAAACAGGTGATTTTACAGAATCTTCTATGAAGGAATTAAATCAGGAGTACATAAAAGAAAACGGCTCAACGATTCCTTATTCAGAGCTGCCGGGGGTCATTACCCAGCGGAATGGCACTCCTATTAAAGATTTTATATTAGGAGTAAAAGATAAAAACAAGGAAACAAAGTGGCTTTCTGTTAATTCTAACCCGCTTACATTACCGGGTAAGTATGAACGTTCTGCTCTTGTGACACTTTCCGAAATTACATTTCAAAAACAACAAGAAAGAAAATTAATGGATTCTTACGCTTTTCAGCGCAATTTGATTGATCGGCTGGACAGCGGAATTATTGTGACAGATCGAAATAAAAAGATTAGGCTTATGAACAAGAAGTTTTATGAAATGTTCAAGTTAGACGGCGGGATTGATTTATACATTGGACATCATGCTCCGGACCTACATAGCCTTTTTGACGAAGAAATGAATGAGCTGGAAACTGAAAAGCTCGGAAATCAGAAAAGCATAGCAAAAGAGATTGAAGTCCATCAAACTGTCACACTGCGGTGTAACTGTGTTCCACTTAATGAGGAAAACGAGGATTATGGTTATTTGTGGGGTTTTGAAGATGTGACTGAAAGCAAAAGAATGGAAAAAATGATTATTCAAGCAAAAGAAGAAGCTGAAAAAGCAAATGTAGCTAAATCGGACTTTCTGTCTAAAATGAGCCATGAGCTCCGTACGCCGCTAAATGGCATTCTTGGCTTTGCTCAGCTTTTGGAAGCGGAAGAGGGATTAACCGAAACGCAGCAAGACTTTGTTCAGGAAATTTTAAATGGAGGAAGGCATTTATTAGAATTAGTAAATGAAGTATTGGATTTATCGAGAATCGAAACAGGCAATTTGAAAATTTCAATAGATGAGGTTAATCTTCTTACCGTTATGAACGAATGTATCAATATTGTTCAGCCGCTGGCAAAGAAAAAGAACATAAGCATTCATAATCAATTAACTCCCTTCCAAAACACCTTAGTTCTTGCTGATCCAATTCGCCTTAAACAAATAATCCTTAACCTTCTGGATAATGCCATTAAGTATAACAAGGATTACGGAAAAATAAATATTGATTGCTACCAAAAAGGGAGCGAGCAGGTTGTTCATATCGTGGATACAGGTATAGGGCTTTCAAAAGAAGAATATACTAAAATATTTGTTCCGTTCTATCGAATCGAAGGCACAAAGGAAGCAGGGACAGGCATCGGCTTGTCTCTCGTTAAACAGCTTGTACACTTAATGGGAGGGGATATTAGTGTGACAAGCACTAAAGGAAAAGGAAGTGATTTTTCTTTTAGTCTGCCCGTTCCAACTAATTTAAAAGCCGCTGTCAGGTGGGGTGAACAGGTGGAACCACGTACTGTAAATAATGATAAAGCAGAGCACTACCGCTTGCTCTATATCGAAGATAATAAGGCCAATTTTCATTTAGTAAGTAACATTATTGAATCGCAGCCTTCCTTTACGCTCTTATCAGCCACCACTGGAAAAAAAGGGTTAGAACTCGCAGCGAAGAAAAAAGTGGATTTAATTTTGCTTGATATTAATCTCCCCGATATTCATGGTTACGAAGTTTTTGACAGGCTAAAAAGGAATGAACAAACGAAGGATATTGCCGTTATTGCAGTCAGTGCAAATGCGATGCCGCAGGATATTCAGTATGCCTTGGCTAAAGGGTTTGATAACTATGTGACAAAACCCATAAATGTAAAAGAGTTTTTAACAGTCGTGCAGGAAACGTTAAATAAAACAATTTATCAAAATATCCCAGATCATAAAATTTTAAGCACAGGACCTTACGGGGAAGAAGCTGTCTCCGCAAAAACACTCCAGTTATCTTTAGAAGATTTGAAGAAAATCAAGAAAAAGAACTACAAAGCAGCCATCGCCATGCACTATGGCGGAAGCGATTGGTCAAGGTCCCAAGTGGAAGGAGTAAAAGCCACTTTTGAAAAAATGGGGATTGAGATCGTAGCGGTAACGGATGCCCAATTTGATTGGGAAAAGCAAGTGGCGGATATTGAAGCCATTTTAGCCCAAAGACCGGATATTCTTATAAGTATCCCTGTAAAACCGGCACGAATGGCAAGCATATATAAAAAAGCAGCCCAGGCGAATACAAAGCTGGTATTCATGGATAATATACCAAAGAACCTGCAGCATGGAAAAGATTATGTTAGTATTGTATCCTCTGACAACTATGGAAATGGTATTGAATCCGCTCATGTTATGGCTGATAAATTAGGTGGAAAAGGCAATATAGGTGTTATTTATTATAAAGAGGATTTTTTTGCAACCAAACAAAGAACAGAAGCATTTGAAAAAACGATACAAGAAACTTATCCTAAAATTCAAATTGTTGACCGCATTGGCATTGACGGTCCGAATGAGGGGCAAAAAGCAGCAGCTTCCATGATTGGAAAACATCAGGACTTGAATGGTATCTTTGTCGTGTGGGATGTGCCAGCTGAAGGAGCCTTAAAAGCTGCTCATGCTGAAGGAAGAAATGATTTGGTCATTACAACGGCCGATTTGGGCTTAAATGTGGCAGTGGAAATTGCCCAGGACGGTCTAATAAAGGGACTGGGTGCGCAGCTTCCATACCAGCAGGGAGTCGCTGAAGCCATTCTAGCAGGATATGCGTTAATTGGAAAATATGCGCCGCCCTATGTGGCTGTCCCATCTTTAAGAGTAACAAAAGAAAATATTCTGGACGCCTGGAAACTCGTTTATAACAAGGAGGCGCCAGCCATTATTCAAAAAGCAGCAGCTCAAGAAGAAGTGTAAGGAAAGAGGGAAATACCGGATGAAAGTGTTAATCGCTGAGGATGACGCAGCCTCAAGAAAACTGTTAAGATATTTTATCGGCAGTTTACCTGATTATAAAATTGTTGGAGAAGCAACGAACGGTGAAGAATTAATCAAGTATGTGACGAAAGAAAAACCGGATATTGCTTTGGTGGATATTGGAATGCCTTTAATGGATGGTATGGAAGCAGTTAAAGCATGTAAAGAACTTTTTCCATCCTTGCAGGTTATTTTTACTACCGGCCATGACGATTATGCACTCGAGGCATTTAATGTAAGAGCTGTTGACTATATTTTAAAGCCAATTGAGCGAAATCGTTTATACAGTGCGTTAGAGAGGGCTGCACAAGCCGGTAAAAAAGCTGATAAAGAGCCGTCTGCTAAAAAGAATTTAATGATTAAACAGCACAAAAATATCATTTTTATTCCGCTTGATGACATTATTTTTATCGAGAGAGAGGACCGTAAGTCCATCATCCATACAAGGAACAATCATTTTGAAACAAATGAAACGCTAGCCAGCTTAGAAGATGCCCTTGACTCCCGGTTTATAGCGTCTCATCGATCCTTTATCATCAATATGGGGCTTTTAACAAAAATTGAAGCATCAGGTCAAATGTATAAAGCGTATTTTAAGGATTACGACAAAAAGGCAAGGGTTTCAAAGCATAAAATTGATGAATTGCAAAAGTATAAGTCGTTATAAATAATAAGCTCAGCACAAGCTGCTGAGCTTTTTTATTTTTTTAAATTTCTGCTTTTTTTGTTTAAAAGAACAATTTTTAAGTCTGAAACCTAAAAATTATCTTGTCGAATGGAAGAAAATCATGTCTGAAACCAGTTAGACACATAAAATGAATCCGGTTACAATCCGGTTATAGCAAAACAAGCAGAAACAAAAAAGAAAAGAGAATTCTAAAATGCCAGGAATTAAAGAGGTAGCCAAACAAGCAAATGTTTCAATTGCTACTGTATCAAGGGTGTTAAGCAAACCGGAAACGGTGGCGAAGGAGACTATCAAAAAAGTATTAGAAGTCATCGAAAATTTAAACTATCAACCTAATGCAGCGGCCCGCCAGCTACGAATGTCTGAAACAACAACGATTCTAGTGGTTGTCCCGGATATTACGAATACATTCTTTTCCGATGTGCTGAGAGGGATAGAATTTGTAGCTCTTGAAAACGGTTACCAGGTTTTGCTTGGAGATGCAGACAATAGTGCTGAACGTGAGAAGGGATACTTAAGCATACTTCGCCAAAAAAAGGCAGCAGGAATGATTTTGCTGACAGCTGGAATTGAAGCGGACAACGTGGAAGAAATAGCCTCTGAGTATCCGGTCGTTCTTGCATGCGAATACTTGGAAGGCGTTAATGTTCCGACAGTTTCTATTGACAACGTCAGCAGTGCACGAAAAGCAACCGAGTATCTGATTAATCTTGGGCACAAGAGAATAGGCTTTATCTCAGGCCCCATGAATAGCGTACTGAGCAGAGACAGGCTGAAGGGATTTTATCAGGCGATGGCACAGTATAATCTGAAGGTTGAACCCGAATTAGTGCAGGAAGGCAACTTTTCTTATAAAAGCGGCTTGAATATGATGCTCAAACTTTTAGCGTACAGCCACACACCTACAGCAGTTTTTGCGGCGAACGATGAGATGGCCTTTGGTGCTGTCAATGCAATTGAACGAAAAGGATTATCTGTTCCGAACGACATATCGGTTATTGGCTTTGACAATATAAAGTTTTCGGCCATCTTTAAGCCAGCACTAACAACGATCTCACAGCCGACTTTTGACATAGGGGCAAAGGCAATGGAACTCTTAATAGGCCTCATGACAAAGCAGAAAATGGAGAAAACACAGTTTATTTTAGAAAACAAGCTGGTTCTTCGGGATTCATGCTATAAATGCAGACAGTGAAAGACAAATTTTAAAAAAACGATGTAAACGTTTACGGGCAGAATAAAACAGCCTCACTAGAAGTTTTGATGGCAAAAGCTTTAACGAAAAGGAAAGTAGTTATACTACAGATAATTTTTTTAGTTAATGTAAACGTTTACCTTGGATTCTTTAAAATTCACAAGCTGCTCCTTTTAAGGAGGTGGTGGAGCCGCATTCGCAATCGATGTTGCACTTGTGCAAACTATTTCAAAACGGAGGAAAAACAATGAAATTTGGATACCAAACAAATACGTGGGGCGGGGTTGTCGGTCATCCTGCCGGAGTCACTTCGATAAAAGATCTTTATTACCTGGCGAATGGCTCTACCGAAGAAGCATTAAAAGAGATTTCGGAAGCCGGTTTTAAAGGATTTGAAATTTTTGATGGAAACCTGATGCAATATAAGGACAATAAAGAAGAATTTAAAGCGTTGCTTGCAAAATACAAACTAACCTTGATTGGTGTTTATACAGGCGGCAACTTTATTTATTCAGATATTTTAGAAGAAGAACTTACAAAAATTGAAGAAGTAGCTGCACTTTCTGCTGAATTTAGTGCTCGTCATTTAGTTATCGGCGGAGGAGCTGTCCGTTCGGCGGGTATTCTAGAAAGCGATTACGAAGATTTGGGGACAGCACTTAATAAGGTACAAGAGATTGCAGAAAAACATGGGTTGATCCCAACGTATCACCCGCATCTTGGAACGAATGTGGAAGCGCCTGAACAATTAGATAAGTTAATGCAGCATACAACTATCGGTTTATGCCCTGATACGGCTCATATTGAAGCAGGCGGCGGTGATCCAGTTGAGGTGGTCCGCAAGTATGCAGACCGAATTAAATACATTCATTTTAAAGACTATCAAAATGGTGAATTTCTACCGCTCGGTGAAGGTCATCAGAAGTTTGATGAAATGGTCCGCCTTCTGAATGAAGCCGGTTACGATGACTGGATTACGGTTGAACTGGACAGCTATGAAGTGCCGAAGCAAGGCGCAGAAATCAGCCGTCGTTTCTTATCTTCTTTTGAAAAGTAATAGATAAAGAGAATTAACAAACAAAGGGGATGGGACTATGAAAAGAAAATCTTCACTATTAACAGCTATGTTATTGGGTGGCAGCCTCATGCTTGCTGCATGCGGCGGGGAAAGCGCTTCAAAAACAGAAGAGAGCCAGCAAAAAGCAGTAAAGCTTGAAGAAACAGGACCATTGACAATCAATCCTGAAATTTCATCCGAACAAGAAATTTTGAGCAAAGGTCCAAACGGGGAAGATGCTTTTTCAGCCATTAAGCTGCAATTGACTGAAGAAGAACTGGCAAAAATTAAAGAAGGTAAATACAAAGCGGCTATTGTCATGCACTACACAGGAAATGATTACTCGACAGCACAAATAAACGGCTTAAAAGCTGCTTTTAAAAGAATGGGGATTGAAGTAGTAGCAGTAACAGACGGACAGTTTAAGCCTGAAAAACAAATTGCTGATATTGAAACGGTTCTGGCAAAATCACCTGATATCATTGTCAGCTTGCCTGTAGATCCTACTTCTACTGCTGCTTCATTTAAAAAAGCGGCTGAAGCCGGCGTGAAATTAGTGTTTATGGATGTTCCACCAACTGGTTTAACTGCTGGGAAGGACTATTTAAGCGTTGTTTCTTCAGATAACTACGGAAATGGGGTAGCAGCTGCAGAAACAATGGCAAAACAACTTGGCGGCAAAGGGAAAATCGGTGTTATCTTCCACGATGTTGACTTCTTTGTAAACAATCAGCGTGTTGAAGCATTTGAAACAACAATCAAAGAAAAGTATCCAGATATTGAAATCGTTGCACGGGGCGGTATCACAAGCCCGAATGATGGTGAAGAAGTGGCTTCAGGCATGTTGACTAAACATAATGACCTGGATGGCATCTTTGCTATTTGGGATGTGCCTGCAGAAGGGGTGTTAGCGGCAGCCCGGGCAACAGGAAATGAAGATTTAGTGATCACAACAGTTGACTTAGGTACGAATGCAGCGCTGGACATTGCTTCTGGCGGAAGCATTAAAGGACTTGGAGCTCAGCTTCCGTACGATCAGGGCATCGCAGAAGCTATTTTAGCAGGGCAGGCTCTTCTTGGAAAAGAAGTACCGCCGTATGTAGCAGTTCCAGGGCTGAGTGTAACAGAAGAAAACGTATTAGATGCCTGGCAGTTAGTGTACCGTCAGCCGGCACCAGAAGTAGTTCAAAGTGCTGCAAAATAAAGACAATTACTATTTAGGAGGAAAATGAAATGAAAAAATTAAACGTAGGTATGATTGGCGGAGGATTTATGGGGAAAGCGCATGCACTTGCGTATGCAGGGATGCCAATGTTTTTCTGGCCGGCTCCAGTTGTTCCACACCGCCACACAGTAGTAGACGTAACAGAAGAACTGGCAAAAGATGCAGCAGCCCGCCTTGGTTTTGACAACTATTCTTCTGACTGGAGAAAAGTAGTCGAAGACCCGGAAATCGATATTATCGACATTGTAACGCCAAATGATTCCCATGCAGAAATTGCGATCGCAGCCGCAAAAGCAGGCAAGCATATTATTTCCGAAAAGCCGCTTGCGCGTGATGCAGCGGAAGCCAAAACCATGCTAGATGCCGTAAAAGAAGCAGGCGTAAAGCACATGGTTGCGTTCAACTACCGCAGAACACCAGCGGTTGCGCTGGCGAAAAAATATATTGAAGAAGGCAAGCTGGGCAAGATTTTGAATTTCCGCGGCACGTACCTGCAGGACTGGTCGGCTGATCCGAATTCACCACTTTCATGGCGCTTCCAAAAAGACCGTGCCGGCTCTGGAGCTTTAGGAGATATTGGTACACACGTGATTGACTTTGCCCGCTACCTTGTCGGTGAAATCTCCGATGTAAACGCTGTTGCAAAAACATGGATCGGCGAACGCCCAATTCAAAGCGGGGGCGCTGATAAGCTTGGCACCGTGAAAGCAGATGAAGATGTACCAAAAGCAGCGGTTGATGTAGATGATGAATTCATGACACTCGTGAAATTTGAAAACGGTGCTGTTGGAAGCATTGAGGCTACCCGTAACGCGTGGGGACGCAATAACTTCTTAACATTTGAAATTCACGGTGAAAAAGGGTCTCTTGTCTTTAACTATGAGCGCCGTGACGAACTTCAAGTGTGCTTCTCAGATGATCCAGGTGACAGCCGTGGCTTCAGAACCGTGTATACAGGTCCTGCTCATCCATACGGAGAAGGTTTATGGCCAATCCCGGCACTTGGAATCGGCTATGGGGAAACTAAAATTATTGAAACGTATGACTTTATGAAATCCATTGCGGAAGACACAAGCGTCTCACCAGACTTTGAAGACGGCTACCAAATCGCAGTGATTTCAGATGCAATCCTGGAATCAGCCGAAAAAGGCGAATGGGTGAACCTTTCGAAAACAGGTGAAATGGTAGATCTTTCGAAATAAGAAATTCAAAAAAATAGATGGAGGCTGCAGCTGCAGCCTCTGTTAAAAAGAAGGTGAATGAGATTGGAAAAGCCAATGCTTTCAATGAAAAATATCTCAAAAGCGTTTAATGGAATTACCGTACTTAATTCAGTCGATTTCTCTGTTGAAAAAGGCGAAGTTCACGCTTTGATGGGCGGAAATGGGGCCGGAAAATCGACACTGATGAAAATTTTAACAGGTGTTTATACAACCGATCAGGGTGAAATTTACATTGATGGTGAAGTTGTTCAAATTAACAATACAGATGATGCCAGAAAAAATTATATATCGATGATTTTTCAGGAGTTCAGCTTAATTCCCACATTAACAGTGGCACAAAATATTTTTCTTACCAGAGAAGATAAAACATCCATTGGGTTATTAAATGATAAAGAATGTGTTGAAAAAACAAGAAAACTGCTTCAAGAGCTAGAAGTCGATATTGATCCGAATGAACTTGTCGGAAACCTTGGAGTGGGGTACTGGCAAATGACTGAAATCGCAAAAGCATTATCGCAGGAAACCAAAATTCTCGTCATGGACGAGCCGACCGCTTCTTTGACAAAAAAAGAAACAGAAGTTTTATTTTCCTTTATTAATCAGTTGAAATCAAAAGGCTATGCGATTATTTATATTTCGCATCGCATGGATGAGATTCTTGAAATTTGTGACCGTATTACGATTTTACGCGACGGAAAACATGTCGCTACTGAAGACTGCAAACAAATCGATCTAGACATGGTTATTCAGTACATTGTCGGATCGGGTATGGATAAAGCGTTTGAATGGAAGGAACGGGAGTATGCAAAAGATGCTGCACCTGTATTGGAAGTGAAAAATTTAACAGTAGGGTCAAAAGTACAAGGTGTTAATTTTAACCTGTATCCAGGTGAGATCGTGGGCATCGCCGGATTAATGGGAAGCGGCCGGACTGAAACCGTAAGCGCTATCTTCGGAACAGGTCCGAAAGACAGCGGCGATATCGTTGTAAACGGTAAGCCGGTAACGATTAAAAATGCATCGGATGCCATAAAAGCAGGATTAGCGCTTATTCCAGAAGACCGGCGTGTACAGGGTCTTGTTTTAGAACATAGTGTGAAAGATAACATCATTCTGCCGATCTTATCGAAAATGCAGAAAGGTTTCTTTATTGATAATAAAAAAGCCAATAAAGTGGCCAATGACTTTGTTAGAAAACTAAACATTAAAACAGATGATATTTATAAAACTACTAATCTATTATCTGGCGGCAATCAGCAAAAAATTGTTTTGGCAAAATGGCTGGCGAATGATCCATCTGTGCTAATACTTGATGAACCAACCATTGGTGTAGACATTGGAGCGAAAACCGAGATTGTGGATGTTGTGCGCGAACTCGCAAACAGCGGGAAAGCCATTTTGGTCATTTCCTCAGAACTTCCTGAGCTTCTCGCATTAAGTGACCGTGTACTAGTCATGCATGAAGGGCGAATGATTAAGGAAATGCAAAGACGTGATATTGAAACAGAGGAGGAATTACAACATGCAATCCAAGGATTCTAATTTAAACGGTACAGTTGTTCTAGGCAGCCATACGGTTTCGCGCAAGAAGAAATCAATCGATTGGCGGGACTACATTGTCTACCTTGCTTTTATCGGTGTAATCATTTATTTCTCACTCACATTACATGACCAGGGATTTGTTTCAACGGACAACTTGCTTAACATTATTCGTCAAACAGCAATGATTTCATTAATGGGTCTTGCGATGACATTTGTTATCAGCACCGGAGAAATTGACTTGTCTGTTGGTTCAATTGCCGCATTGTCTTCTTTAACAGCAGCATTGACCATCCAAGCCGGATTTGGCATGATCGGCGGCGTAGCAGTTGGTTTAGGGACAGGGCTTCTTGTTGGATTAGTGAATGGTTTGTTAGTAACAAAACTGGCGATTCCATCTTTCCTGGTGACACTTGGTACGATGGGAACCGTCGCAGGTCTTGCAATGTGGATTACGGACACGGCACCAGTGCCGATTGTAGACGCAACATTCAACTTTGTATTTGGTTCAGGAGATATCGGACCGATTCCTATTCTTTTAGTTTGGACAGTATTAGCAACTATTATCGCTCATTTTTTACTGCGCAAGACATCATTTGGAAGACAAACACTTGCCACAGGGGGAAATGAAAGCGCTGCAAGATTCTCAGGTGTAAAAACACAACGCATTAAGCTTCTTGTTTTCCTCGGTTCTGGTTTTATGGCGGGGTTTGCCGGGCTGCTTTATGCAGGACGCATGCATGCCGGGCGTTTTACGTTTGGGGAAGGGGACGAACTTTCCGTTATCGCTGCAGTAATCCTTGGCGGAACAAGCCTTTTCGGCGGCGTAGGGACAGTCATTGGTACAGTCATCGGTTCATTAATGATCGGAACCATTAACAATGGGTTGATCATTATGGGTCTTGATGTCAGCCAGCAAATGATGATTAAAGGATTAATTATCATCCTGGCTGTAGCGTTTGGTAAAAAAGCAATTAAGCGTTAAGTCGAACAGGAGGGGCATAAATGAAGAAAATAAAAGAAGGAGGTTATACTATGAAGCTAGGTGTATTTACTGTTTTATATCAACAGCTGCCCTTTGAGGAAATGCTGGACAAGCTGCAAGAAATGGGCGTGGAGGCAGTAGAGCTCGGAACCGGTAATTATCCGGGAAACAGCCATTGTAATCCAGATGAGCTTTTGGGCAGTCCTGAGAAAGCAAAAGCGTTTAAAAAAGCTGTTGAAAGCCGGGGAATGACAATAAGCGGGTTGAGCTGCCATGGCAACCCGCTTCACCCGGACAAAAAATTTGCATCAGAATCTCATGCCGTATGGCAGAAAACTGTGAAGCTTGCAGAACGCCTGGAAATCCCGGTTGTAAATGGCTTTTCCGGCTGTCCCGGAGATCATGCCGAAGCGAAATTTCCAAACTGGGTGACTTGTTCCTGGCCGCCGGAGTATGCGGAAATGCTCGACTGGCAATGGAATGAAGTCGTGATTCCATACTGGAAAGAAGAAGTGAAATTTGCACAATCGCATGGGATTAATCAAATTGCACTTGAAATGCACCCCGGATTCGTTGTTTATAATCCAGACACCTTACTGAGGTTGAGAGAACATGCAGGAGAAGCAATTGGTGCGAATTTTGATCCAAGCCATCTCCTCTGGCAGGGAATTAATCCGGTAGAAGCGGTTAAAAAACTTGGAAAAGAAAATGCAATCTATCATTTCCATGCAAAAGATACGTATTTAGATCAAGCCAATATTGATGTAAACGGTGTGCTTGACACAAAACACTACAGTGACATTTTAAACCGTGCCTGGACATTCCGTTCTGTTGGGTACGGACAGAATGAAAAAATGTGGAAAGATATCATGAGCGCGCTCCGAGCGGTTGGCTATGATTATGTGGTGTCGATCGAGCACGAAGATATGCTTGCTTCTGTTGATGAAGGGCTGGGCAAAGCGATTTCTTTATTAAAAGACGTGATGTTTAAAGAGCAAATCGGGGAAATGTGGTGGGCTTAAAAAGCTCCAGTATTGCTATTTAAAACAGCCAGGAAATGAAAGGGGAAGCCGCTATGATTAAGTATTCATATAATACACTCGTGTATGCAGGGGAAGACATTGAAACGAGCATCGCTAGATTATCAAAATTCGGCTATGACGGCGTCGAATTTGTGGGAGAACCTGAACAGCAGGATCGTGTACTCATTAAAGAATTGCTTAGTAAGTATAATATCGCTGCTTCCACTATTTGTGCAATTTACAACCCAGAAAGAGATGTAATCTCCAGCAGAAAAGAAATTAGAAAAAACGCAGTAGAGTACATTAAAAGCTGTGTTGACTTTGCTCAGTTTATTGGTGCGACAGGAATTTCGCTAACACCCACTGCCTGTATGAAAATACACCAGGAGGCCGATAGAAAAACTGAATTTTCTTGGGCTGTTGAAGGAATTAAAGAAGCGGGAACATATGCAGGTGAACACGGAGTCAGAATTACAGTGGAGCCGTGGAATCGCTATGAAAATTATTTCATTAACCGTATGGAACAGTCTCTGGAGCTTGTACATGCCATCGATTTACCGAGCGTTGGATGCATGGGTGATACATACCATATGAACATTGAAGAAGTAGATATTGGCGATGCAATCCGCCTCGCTGGCGACAAGTTATATCATTTGCATATCGCGGACAGCAATAGAGCAGCACCTGGCAGAGGCCATATTGATTTTAACCTTGTAAAGAAAGCGCTTCAGGATATTAACTACAGCGGATATTTAACAATGGAACTATTGCCTGCCTTTGCCGATCCATTTAATGGTGTGCGCTGTGAAGAGTTTTATGATCAATACACGGAAGAGTCGATCGTTTTCCTGAAAAACCTGTTTAAGGAGGAAGCATGATGACAAATGAAATGAAAGCAGCTGTAACATACGGAAAACAAAATTTAAAAATTGAACGGGTTCCTGTTCCTGAAATTAAAGATAATGAAGTACTAATTAAAGTGAAAGCATGCGGAATATGCGGTACAGATCCGCATATTTACAACGGTCATTTTCCTGCACCGATGCCGCTCATTCAAGGTCATGAATTTGCCGGAGAAGTTGTGAAGGTCGGCTCAAATGTAACAAGTGTTGCAGTAGGAGACCGTGTAACAGCGGATATTAATATCAGCTGCGGAAATTGTTACTATTGCCGGACAGGACAAAAGCTTTTCTGTGAAAATATTACCCAGCTCGGTGTTCATGTGAATGGTGCATTTGCTGAGTATGTGAAAGCTCCGGAAAATAATGTTTATATATTGCCAGAGGGCATGTCTTGGGAAGAAGGAGCTTATATCGAACCGCTCGCTTGTGTCATAAGAGGACAGGAACGCGCAAATGTCAGCATGGGTGACACGGTTGCCATTATCGGAGCTGGCCCAATGGGTCTTGCGCATGCGCTAATGGCAAAGTTAAACGGCGCAACCAAAGTCATTATTTCGGAAATGAACCAGGCACGTCTTCAAAAAGCAAGAGATCTAGGTGTAGACGTTGTCATTGATGCCTCAGAAACGGATCCTGTTCAAGAAGTGCTTAATCAGACAGATGGACGAGGGGCTGATGTTGTATTTGAAGTAGTAGGTGCGATTCCTACTTATCAGCAGGCATTAAATCTAGTAAGAAAAGGCGGCACATTAGTTGCGTACGGCGCCGCGCCTGCTGATCAGGCTATGCAAATTAAGCCTTTTGATATTTTCAGCAAAGAATTAACGATCGTAGGCTCGTATGCAGGTACGTACGGAACATGGGTAAAAGCAATTGAATTAATTTCATCAAAAAGATTTAACCCTCATAATATCTTCAGTAAAACGGTTGCGCTGGATCAGCTGGAAGATGGAATTGTAGAGGCCGACAAGAATAAGGATACGATTAAACTTCTAGTTACTGTAGCTGATTAAAAAAACGGTGAAGCGGGATACAGGCAGAGATTGTTTCTGCTTTTATCCCTTTTCTCCCATATAGGTGGAGGGATTTACATGTTTGAGTATAGTGCCACACAGTGGATTTACGGTAATGAAAACTTAGAAGACAGTTTAAAAAGATTAAAAAAATACGGTTATCAAGGTGTTGAATTAGCTGGAGAGCCTGATTCAATCAACATTGAAGCCACGAAGCAATTACTTAAAAAGTATGGGTTAAAATGCAGCTCGATCTGTGGAATTTACACACCTGAACGAGACCTTTCCTCTGCAGATGAACAAGTGAGAAAAAATGCGGTGGAATACGTGAAAAAATGTGTGAATTTAGCGAAAAGCTTACACGCTTCGACTGTTATTGTTGTTCCGACATGCGTAGGGAAAGTTCAGCCGGAAACGACCATCAAAGAAGAATGGAATTATGCCATTGACGGCGTAAAAAAAGCGGGGCTTTATGCAAAAGAGCACAATATTACATTGGCTCTTGAAACGCTAAATCGGTACGAGACCTATTTGGCTAACAATTTAGAATTAGGATTGAGGTTTGTAAAAGAAGTTGACTTGGAAAGTGTTAAGATCATGGCTGATTTGTTTCATATGAGTTTAGAGGAGCGGGACATGATTCAATCTTTAAAAAAGATTTCACCTTATCTTGCTCACGTTCATATAGCAGATAATACACGTGAAGCAGCCGGGCTTGGCCAAACAGACTTCAAGCCTGTGATCTCTTTTCTAAAGGAACTAGGCTATAAAGGATATATTACGATGGAATTTTTACCGGCCGTGTCAAATCCGTATCTTGCGTCATCGCTTCAAGGGGAAGCGAATATTTTTGATCATTTTACAGAGCAGTCTATCAAGCATATGAAAGAAATTGTCCAAACGGTTTAAGCAGATGAAAATGAACATAAGAAGGAGGAAGTATCATTGATTATTATTCATGCATTTTTAAAAGTGAATCCAAAACACCGTGATGATTTTCTTCAAAAAGCCAAGCAGGTGGCAGTCCCGTCACAGGCTGAAGAAGGAAATATAAGCTATCAGTTTTATGAAAATCCAGAACAGCCAAACAGTTTTGTATTCTTGGAGAAATGGAAAGATAAAGAGTCTATTGACTATCATGAAGCAACAGCCCACTTTAAACAGTTTGCAGAAGAAGTACAGCTTGTTTTAAGCGAACCGATTCAGGTAGAAGTATTTAACGTATCTGAAGAGGGCTAATGATACAGGCCGGAAAGGAAGTGAGAAACTGTGAATCTTAACCTTGTAAACAAAACGGCACTTGTAACCGGCGGGAGCAAGGGAATCGGCAAAGGGATTGCTGCAGCCTTGGCTGCCGAAGGAGCAAGCGTTATTATTTGTGGACGCGGTGAAGAAGCGCTGCATGAGGCTGAAAAAGAGATTAAGCAAGAAGGAGGCAATGTTCTCGCAATAAAAGCTGATTTGTCCGAACAGGAAGATGTAGATCATCTTATTTCTTCTATTATTGAACGCTACGAAACGATTGACATTCTGGTAAACAATGCCGGGTTCGTCAGCGGCTTTGATGACTTTGAAACTTTACAAATAGAAGATTGGCAGAAGCTGTTTGATGTGAACCTGTTTGGGACCGTACGGGTAACAAAAGCAGTCATTCCTTACATGAAAAAAGCGGGTTATGGGCGTATTATTAATATCTCTTCAGAGTCTGGCGTTCAGCCGGATGCTTTTATGCCGCACTATAACGCATCAAAAGCTGCTTTAATTAATTTTACGAAAAGCTTGTCAAAAGCATATGCGAAAAATGGAATTTTGGTTAATACAATATCGCCAGCGTTTATCATGACTCCGCTGCTTGAGACAGTATTAAAGGAATCTGCCCAAAAACAAAATATCACTTTTGATGAAGCTGTTCAGGAATTTCTTGTAAATCATCGCCCTCACATTGAGGTGAAGCGCCCAGGCACAGTAGAAGAAGTAGCGTCAGCAGTTTTGTATTTAGTATCCGATAATGCATCGTTTATTAATGGAGTGAATCTTCGCGTAGATGGAGGTTCAGTAGCAAGTCAATAAAATCATTTACAGAAATGTCAGTTTTTTGCATCAATAGGTTTTTATTTCTTAGGATAATTTGGAAATCGGTTTCAAAGAATGGAGGGATTAACATGAAAAAAACGTTTTTAATGTTCATCACAGTACTGTTAGGCGCTTTTCTTGCTCTTGTGGGATGTGGCAACCAAAACGCTGCAACTGAAGAAGGAAAAACAGAACAAAAAGCAGCTGAGCTTCCAGATTCAGGCGCTTTAACTATTAGTGAGGATATTCCAAGCGGCACGAAGATTTTAAGTAAAGGGCCGAATGGAGAAGGAGCAATTTCTGCCAAAACACTTAATTTATCAGAAGAAGAGATTGCGAAAGTGAAAGAAGGAAAGTATAAAGCCGCAATCGTTATGCATTATGCAGGCAATGACTGGTCTAAAGCACAGATTGATGGATTAAAAGCCGCGTTTAAACGGATGGGAATCGAAGTCATTGCTGTAACAGATGGCCAGTTTAAACCGGAAAAACAAGTGTCAGACATTGAAACAGTATTAGCAAAAGATCCAGATATTATCGTAAGTATTCCGGTAGATCCTGTTTCAACAGCCGAAGCGTATAAAAAAGCCGCGGCAGCAGGTGTGAAATTAGTTTTCATGGATAACGCACCAAAAGGATTAGTAGCAGGGAAAGATTATGTCAGCATTGTTTCTGCTGATAACTATGGCAACGGTGTAGAGGCGGCAGAAATTATGGCTGCTCAGCTTAAAGAAAAAGGGAAAATCGGTGTTGTTTATCATGACGCAGATTTCTTTGTTACACGCCAGCGTACAGAAGCATTTGAAAAAACAATTGAAGAGAAATATCCAAACATTGAAATTATTGCACGCAGCGGTATTACAGATCCAAATACAGGTGAAAAAATCGCATCCGCTATGTTGACAAAAAATAATGATTTAGATGGGATCTTCGCTGTATGGGATGTACCGGCTGAAGGAGTGCTTTCCGCTGCCCGTACAGCAGGAAAAGACGACCTTGTTATCACAACTATTGATCTTGGGACAAACGTTGCTCTCGATATTGCGCAAGGCGGAACTGTAAAAGGGCTTGGTGCACAGCTGCCATATGACCAAGGGATTGCTGAAGCGATTTTGTCAGGGTACTCCTTGCTTGGAAAAGAAGCACCGCCATATGTTGCAGTACCTTCATTAAATGTAACGAAGGAAAACATTTTGGAATCTTGGAAAATGGTTTACCGCACAGATGCACCAGATGTTATTCAACAAGCAGCGCAATAAAGTTTAAAACAAATCAGGACCGACCCGAAGTCCATTCTCATTGCCTTTGGGTCCGGTCCTTTGCTTTTCTTAAATTAATAGTTTTTACAATTCAGCGACTACACTATATGGATGGTGAAAACATGCTGAAGAAGAAAATACA
This sequence comes from Domibacillus sp. F004, assembly GCF_057814295.1. Classification (NCBI taxonomy): domain Bacteria; kingdom Bacillati; phylum Bacillota; class Bacilli; order Caryophanales; family Bacillaceae; genus Domibacillus; species Domibacillus sp. F004. The sequence goes on along the minus strand of NZ_JBVATB010000003.1, from coordinate 53,277 downwards.
CTGGCCGCGCAAGAAAAAAGAACTAAAGACACGAACAAAGAAAGGAATTTCTTTATTTAAAAATAAGCGCATCAGCCAAAAATACGGTTCCGTTTTTGCAATCGTTATTTTATTATTTATTACCGGAACCGCTGTCACATCCTTTATCTTAAACGATTTGGCGAACAAGCTGGACGAGCTTGAACAAAAAGGAAACAACGCTCTTGCTCTCAGTGAAATGGCATCGTTATTTCGCCAAAAAGACATTCGGATAAGTGACTACATTTTGCTGGAGGATCAAACGGCCATTGATCAATATAATGAACAGAGCGAACAGTTAAACACAATGTTAGAGCAGGCAAGAGCAATAGCACCTGCTTCAGTTCTCGGTGTATTGGACCAGGTTCAAGCCAATGACAGTGAAATGAATCGTATTTTTAACGATTTGGTTATTCCTTCTGTTCAACAGAATAATGAAAAAGAAACGTTTTCTTCAAAACAATTGACGGCTTTTCTGCGGTCTCAGACAATTGACTATATTGACAGCCTTCAAGAAGATTTAGAAAATGATTATTCAGCTTCTGTTCAAGAAGCAAAAGAAGCAGCAAGACAATCTCTTGTTTTGCTAATTCTATTTGTAATCATTGCGTCCCTCTTGAGCATCATTTTCTCTAAATGGATCGGCCGTGTTGTTGAATTGAATTTGAAAAAAGTCATACATGTCAGCACAAGTATTGCCCAGGGCAAATTAAATATTGAACCGATCGATTACGATGGCAAGGATGATGTTGGACAGCTTGCAGAATCCGTAAACAAAATGGCTGATAATTTACGATCAATTGTTTCTCAACTCCTTACTATTTCACAGCAAGTTGGTACACAAAGCGGCACATTATATTCAATGGCTGTTGAAGTAAAAGACGGCAGCGAGCAAATTGCTAGCTCAATGGATGAATTGGCTCTAGGAACAGAACAGCAGGCAGATGCTGCATCTTCTATCAGTGAACTCATTGAATCCCTGAATCAACAAATTGCAGATACCCATAAAAGCGGCATACAGCTTTCCGAAACATCAAACAGGGTGCTTCATGTTTCAGAGGAAGGCCGGATACAAATGGAACAAACCGCCGGACAGATGCAGCATATTACCTCCCTCGTTTCAGAGTCTGTTGAAAAAGTACAAGGACTTGAAAAAAGGACCCTTGAAATCTCCCATTTGGCAAATGTGATTCAGGACATATCAGCTCAAACAAACTTGCTGGCTTTAAATGCGGCCATCGAAGCAGCGCGTGCGGGGGAGCATGGCCGGGGTTTTGCGGTTGTTGCGGATGAGGTAAGAAAGCTCGCTGTGCAAGTAGATGAATCTGTTAATGAAATTACCGGCATTATTAATGGTGTACAAAGTGAAACAGCCGATGTTGTGACATCACTTAATAATGGGTTTAATGAAGTGCAAAAAGGCAGCCAGGCAATGCAGCATACGAAGAAAACATTTTCGGACATTATTCAGTTTGTCAACGAAACGTCAGGAAGTATTCAAACCATCTCCTTGCGCCTAGATTCGATCAGCGAAGGAAGCCATAAAATCAGCTCCTCCAGCCAGGAAGTCGCTTCTGTCTCCGAGGAGTCTTCTGCAAGTGTAGAAGAAACGGCCGCGGCTTCCCACCAATTAAATGCATCGATGGAAGAAATCAGTGAAAGTGCGCAGTCACTCGCTAAATTATCGAAAGATCTTGAACAATCCGCCAAACAATTTACACTGGCATAAAGAAGACTATCTCCGAACGTACATGTTTTTTGTTGTTGATATGCTGTGTGTATGGAAAGAAGGGATCGAGTAATATTCCGCTTAAAACGATGAGTATGAAATAACGTAATGAAATTGGCGGCTGCAATTTACTCGTTATGACCAAAGGATTGCTGAAGCGTTTTAGCAGGGGAGTCTTTGCCCGTAAAAAAGCGCCGCCCTATGTGGCAGTGCCTTCATTGAATGTAACACAGAAAAATATTTAGGAATCCTGGAGAATGGTTTACCATACAGGCGCACTTGATGCTATTCCGCAAGCAGATCCATAAAGAAGATCAGCTCAAAAGAAAGTTCTTGATAAATACTGAAACAATCGTGATTTTAAGAATTTTGCTATCCTGTTTATGAAATTCATAAATAGGGTTGCTGAGCTTTTTTATTTTTTTAAATTTCTACTTTTTTTGTTTAAAAGGACAATTTTTAAGTCTGAAACCTAAGAAATATATTGTTGAATGGAAGAAAATCATGTCGGAAAGCGGTTAGACACTAAAATTGGATAAGGTTACAATGCGGTTATAGCAAACAACAAGAAACAAAAAAGAAAAGAGAATCCTAACATGCCAGGAATTAAAGAGGTAGTTAAACAGGCAAATATTTTAATCGCTACAGTATCCAGGGTGTTAAGCAAGCCGGAAACGGTAGCGAAGGAGACCATCAAAAAACCGGCACTAATGACAATTTCGTAACCAACTTTTGATATCGATACAAAAGCGAAGGAATTGCTGATGGACCTCGTGACAAAGCAGGAGCTAGAAAAAATACAGTATATTTTAGAGAACAAGCTTGTTCTTCGGAATTCATGCCATAAATGCAGCCGTTAAAAACATACATTTTTAAAAAGGTGATGTAAACGTTTACAGATAGACCTAAGGAGCAATTGTGATTGGTCTTGCTAATAAAGAGTTTTTGTGCAGAGAAAGACAGTTATGCTATAAAAAATTTTGCGGTTGATGTAAACGTTTATGGAATAAGTAAAGTCTTAAAATTGTTTATCCGCAAATTACTTCAAATTGTAAGTTGATAACAACGGCACAAAAGTGGAAAATGTGTAAACGTTTACGGAACACTCTTTGATAAAAATTCTTGATCATCTTAAGTTATTCCCTTAAGGAGGTGGTGGAGCCGCATTCGCAATCGATGTTGCACTTTTACAAACTATTTCAAAACGGAGGAAAAACAATGAAATTTGGATACCAAACAAATACGTGGGGCGGGGTTGTCGGTCATCCTGCCGGAGTCACTTCGATAAAAGATCTTTATTACTTAGCGAATGGGTCTACCGAAGAAGCATTAAAAGAGATTTCGGAAGCCGGTTTTAAAGGATTTGAAATTTTTGATGGAAACCTAATGCAATATAAGAACAATAAAGAAGAATTTAAAGCGCTGATGGAAAAATACGAGTTAACGCTGATCGGTGTTTATACAGGCGGCAACTTTATTTATTTGGATATTTTAGAAGAAGAACTTACAAAAATTGAAGAAACAGCGGCACTGGCTGCTGAGTTTGGCGCCCGCCACTTAGTGATTGGCGGAGGGGCAGTTCGTTCAACCGGTATCCGGGAAAGCGATTACGAAGATTTAGGAGCAGCACTTAATAGAGTAAAAGAAATTGCCGAAAAGCAAGGGCTCATTCCAACCTATCACCCGCATCTTGGAACGAATGTTGAAGCACCGGAACAGCTGGATAAGCTGATGCAGCATACAACAATTGGCTTATGTCCTGACACGGCTCATATTGAAGCCGGCGGCGGTGATCCAGTTGAGGTGGTCCGCAAGTATGCAGACCGAATTAAATACATTCATTTTAAAGACTATCAAAATGGTGAATTTCTACCGCTCGGTGAAGGTCATCAGAAGTTTGATGAGATGCTCCGCCTTCTGAATGAAGCCGGTTACGACGATTGGATTACAGTTGAATTGGACAGCTATGAAGTACCGAAGCAAGGAGCAGAAATAAGCCGGCGTTTCTTATCTTCATTTGAAAAGTAATAAAGGAAGAGAATTAATATAGCTTTGCTGTTTGGGATGTACCTGGAGAGGGAGTTTTAGCAGAGCAGCCCGAGCAGCCGGAAAAGAAGAAATTCAAAGCGCAGCAAAATAAAAATAATGACCATTTAGGAGGAAACTAAAATGAAAAAACTTAATGTAGGCATGATTGGCGGAGGATTTATGGGGAAAGCGCATGCACTTGCGTATGCAGGGATGCCGATGTTTTTCTGGCCAGCTCCAGTTGTTCCACACCGTCACACAGTAGTAGATGTAACAGACGAATTGGCAAAAGATGCAGCGGCACGCCTTGGTTTTGACAACTATTCTTCTGACTGGAGAAAAGTAGTCGAAGACCCGGAAATCGATATTATCGATATCGTGACACCAAATGATTCCCACGCGGAAATTGCGATTGCAGCTGCAAAAGCAGGCAAGCATATTATTTCTGAAAAGCCGCTTGCGCGTGATGCAGCGGAAGCCAAAACCATGCTTGATGCCGTAAAAGAAGCAGGCGTAAAGCACATGGTTGCGTTCAACTACCGCAGAACACCAGCGGTTGCGCTGGCGAAAAAATATATTGAAGAAGGCAAGCTGGGCAAGATTTTGAATTTCCGCGGCACGTACCTGCAGGACTGGTCGGCTGATCCGAATTCACCACTTTCATGGCGCTTTCAAAAAGACCGTGCCGGCTCTGGAGCTTTAGGAGATATTGGTACACACGTGATTGACTTTGCCCGCTACCTTGTGGGTGAAATCTCCGATGTAAACGCTGTTGCAAAAACATGGATCGGCGAACGCCCAATTCAAAGCGGGGGCGCTGATAAGCTTGGCACCGTGAAAGCAGATGAAGATGTACCAAAAGCAGCGGTTGATGTAGATGATGAATTCATGACACTCGTGAAATTTGAAAACGGTGCTGTTGGAAGCATTGAGGCTACCCGTAACGCGTGGGGACGCAATAACTTCTTAACATTTGAAATTCACGGTGAAAAAGGCTCGCTCGTCTTTAACTATGAACGCCGTGACGAACTTCAGGTGTGCTTCTCAGATGATCCAGGTGACAGCCGTGGTTTCAGAACCGTGTATACAGGTCCTGCTCATCCATACGGAGAAGGTTTATGGCCAATCCCGGCTCTAGGTATTGGATACGGTGAAACAAAAATTATTGAAACGTATGACTTTATGAAATCCATTGCGGAAGATACAAGCGTCTCACCAGACTTTGAAGACGGCTACCAAATCGCAGTGATTTCAGATGCGATCCTGGAATCAGCCGAAAAAGGCGAATGGGTGAACCTTACAAAGGTTGCAGCAGAAGTAAAATAAATCAAAAGTTTTATAAAGGACGCTAACCAGCGTCCTCTCTATCTATTAAAGGTGAATACGGATTCCTCTAAAAGAAAAAACTTTTCATTTCACAGGAAGGAGAAAGAACATGGAAAAAATAAAAGTCGGAGTTATCGGTACTGGTTTTATCGGTCCTACTCATATCGAAGCTGTTAGAAGACTTGGATTTGTAGAAGTCGTGGCATTAGCAGGGAGCAGCTTAGAGTCAGCTGAGAAAAAAGCATCCGAACTTGGCATTCCTAAAGCCTACGGTGATTACCGTGAAATGTTGCAGGACAATGACATTCAAGTTATACACAACTGTACCCCTAATCATCTTCACTTTGAGATTAACAAAGAGATCATACGCGCAGGCAAGCATGTGTTGTCTGAAAAGCCTTTAGCGATGTCCAGCGAGGAATCGGCAGAATTATTAGCGTTGGCCAAAGAACATAAAGTCGTACATGGCGTTAACTTTAATTACCGGCAATTCCCGATTGTAAAGCAGTTAGAGACCATGATACAAAATGGAGAATTAGGAAAAGTCAATTTGGTTCACGGAAGCTATTTGCAGGACTGGCTATTGTTTGAAACAGACTTTAATTGGCGTCTGGCTCCTGAAGTTGGAGGGAAATCCCGAGCTGTAGCCGATATTGGCTCCCACTGGTGTGATACCGTTCAATACGTAACAGGAAAAAAAATTGTGGAAGTCTTTGCTGATTTAGCAACAGTTATCCCGGTAAGGAAAAAATCCACTTCAAACGTAGCTACCTTTGGTGCACAGAAAAACCAGGAAGAAACATACGAAGACATTCCAATTAATACAGAAGATTATGCATCGGTTCTTATCCGGTTTGAAGATGGAACAAAAGGTGTATTCACGGTTTCCCAGGTAAGTGCAGGCCGAAAAAACAGATTAAGTTTTGAAATTAATGGCAGCCACCATTCAGCGTATTGGAACCAAGAGGAACCTGAGAAATTATGGATTGGACATCGAGACCAGCCAAATAAAGTTCTCTTAGCCGATCCTGCTTTATTTGCTGAGGAAGCGAGAGAAGCAATTCACCATCCAGGCGGCCATAATGAAGGATGGCCGGATGCTTTGAAAAATGGAATGTTAAATTTCTATACATTTATCAGAGAAAACAAAGATCCTCTAGGCGATCAACCCAATTTTGCTACATTTAAGGATGGACATTTATCTATGTGCATTACTGATGCGATTTTAGAAAGCCATCAACAACAAAAATGGGTGAAAGTAAACACAAAACAGGAAGTTCATAGTTAAATTGAAAGACGTTTATGATTCTGTTGAACAAGAAATGGTTTAAAGAACCATTTACAAAAATGCAGTGGGGATAACAAGTCATATTTGTTTATGGAGCCACGTGCAAGTGCGTTTTTAAAGTATTGACGTCCGTTGCAGGAGAACTCTCTCCTGCTCATCCAATTGTCTATAAACATCATGAGGCACTATAACAAAATGTGAGGTTGAGGTGATAGAAATGAATGCGATTTCAAAAAAGGAACGCGGGCTTCCAGCTGCTGTCATTTGGGGTTATGTCGCAACATTAATCTTTATGGTTGGCGACGGTCTTGAGCATGGATGGCTCTCTCCATATCTTGTTGAACGGGGGCTGACTGTTCAACAATCAGCTACATTATTTACAGCGTATGGAGCGGTGCTGGCCATTGCCTCTTACTTTTCTGGCGTACTGACAGAAGCTTTGGGACCAAGAAGAGTCATGCTGGCGGGATTGCTTCTCTGGCTGGTTGGGCAAATTCTTTTTATTGAATTTGGCTTGAAAGACCATAATTATGCTTGGATGCTGCCAACCTATGCACTGCGCGGATTTGGATATCCATTATTTTGTTACTCGTTTTTAGTATGGGTAACATATCGCAGTCCAGATCGTATTATGGCGACAGCTGTCGGTCTGTTTTGGGCCGCCTGGAGCGGTGGGCTATATGTTGTCGGAAGTTATTTCCCGGCGTACATGATTCCTAAAATAGGATACATCGGATTGATGTGGAGTGCGGTTGTCTGGGTAGTTGTTGGTGGAATAGTTGGACTTTTAGTTGTGAAAGATGAAGGAATTCGCTCTAAAGGCAATTCAAAAGAAAAAATGAAAAGTCTATTGAGCGGGTTGACCATTTGTGTGGAAAAGCCGAAAGTGGCGATCGGCGGGATCGTCCGTATCATCAATTCAACCGGTATCGGTGCTCTCCCAATCTTCTTTCCTCTATACCTGTCTTCTGAATATGGATTTAGTACAGGGCAATGGCTGCAGGTTTGGGGAACAATGTGGGTGGCGAATATTTTATTTAACCTTGTTATCCCGTACATCAGTGACAGATGGCTAGGCTGGCGTAATACGGTTATGTGGATTGGTAGTTTCGGTTGCGGTGTCATGACATTGGTTATGCTTTATACCCCTCAGGTCTTCGGTAACAGTTTCTGGGCAATGACGGTAGTTGGGATCTTTTTTGGAATCGTCCTTTGTGGCTTTGTACCACTTACAGCTCTTGTGACTTCATTAGCGCCTAATCAAAAAGGTTCTGCTATGGCTGTGGTAAGCTTTGGTGCCGGAATGTCTTACTTTATCGCGCCAGCAATCGTTGGAGCCTTTATTGGAATTGTCGGCGTTCACGGCGTAATGTGGATTTTTGCTGGCTTGTATTTCCTTGGTGCTGTACTAATGAAATTTATGAAATCGCCGGATGAAGAAAAACAAAACGAAAAAAATTATCTTTCTGAGAAATATACAGGTTGAAGGCAGAAAGGTCCCAATACTTACAATTGGATACAAGTTTTCTGATTTGCTGCATTTGCAAATACACAATAAAACAGGCTTCATCCCTTGCTTTTCAAGGAATGAGGCCTGTTTTAATTAGACAGAAGGATTTGGATTGTCAACACTAAATCAGACAATTTTCTTAAGGGACGATCGTTTGTATTCAATCGGGCTCATGTAGCCTAGTGTTCCGTGAATTCGCAGCTTGTTAAACCAGTTAACATAATCACTGAATTCGAGTGTGAGACGCTCTAAACTATCAAACTTCATCTGGCTGACAAACTCTGTTTTAATGATTTTAAACGTGGCTTCCGCCACGGCATTATCATATGGACAGCCTTTCATGCTTAAAGAGCGGCCAATCTGGAAGGCCGCTAACGTTTCGTCGATGAGCTGGTTTTTAAACTCGCTGCCACGGTCGGTGTGGAACAGCTGGATATCCCGCAGATCACCTTGAATGGAAGAAAAAGCCCGTGCGACAAGGCTCGCATCTTTGTTGGGTCCTGTGCTGAAGCCAATGATTTCACGGTTAAAGAGATTGACAAAGATACATACGTAATGCCATTTGTTTTTGACTTTGACGTATGTTAAATCACTGACGACTACTTTTTTCGCTTCTGTCTGCTGAAACTCGCGTTTCAATTCATTTGACTGAGCTGACTCATTAATTTTTCTGTCCAGATAAGTGTAGACGCTCCACAAAAGATATTATTAGGTAAAGGGGAAGAAAATTGTCCAAAGCAAAAAGATATTATAATTTACAGCATGTTGAGCCTAAAAAATTATATTTCAAAAGTAGGGGCTCATAGATATGGATTGAAATTTGAATCCAAACTACCGAGTGAGGGGAAAAGCGTTGCTATAATACAAATGAACGGGTCTATCACTGGGTTTACGGAAGATAATGAATGGAAAATAGATCCTACTATTGGGAAAGTTCTTTGTTGGTGTTATAAAAATCGCTCTCATACTTTTGATATTGTGCACTGCTTAAACTTGTTCTCTTATGTCGATCCACATCCTGAAAATTTAGAGAACATCCCGGAAAATATATTAAATAATGAGGAAAATGACAAATGGATAGAGCAGGTTTGTGATAACGTAGATTTTATCATCTTGGCCTATGGTGATTGTGAGGGTATAGCTCCTAATATTGCAGAAAAGAGGGTCAACTACATACTAGACATGTTAAAAAATAAAGATTTATATCGAGTTGGAACTACTACTAAAAAAGGTAATCCAAAGCATGGAAGAGCATGGAACGGAAATCCAACACTAGAGAAACATCTAAAAACTAAATAAAAACATTGTATAAATCCATTTGTAAAGAAAAGGTTTCTTTCACGCACGTTTTGATTGTGGGTGAAATTAAAGACAGCAATAATATCCACGGAGCACCCACAAGACACCCACGTAAAACAAATATGATATGAAAAGTAATGAACTTTTTGAGGAAAAGATTATTGATTTTCCAGACTTTTTGAAGCTATTTTGAACCTAATAAAGAAGAAGTATATTCCGCACGCATGATCGTAATTTGGTTCAACCTTACTGTTCACGGACTTCTAGGATGATAAAGGGTCACCCTGTTCCTTACTCGACTTATATAAGATGTTGGAAAATCCCATATCTTTACCGCACCATTTTATTTTAAAAGCTGCTCGGGTGGCGACAGCAGTTACCTGCAAAGCTATTAATTTAAATAATAAAAAAGTGTTATTAGGATTCCGCGTGACCGCAACGACAAATTTAAGCAAAAGGTCAAAAAGGGATAACGAACAATATTTTTAGTATCTATCCAGATTTGTTGCGCTCAACCTGTCCGCGCTCTTTCTCACAGATTATGCGTAGCGGACTAGGTTGAAACTTGGGGTAATTCCAAATTGGTCAATCGCCATGAAAGCATAGGAGATCGATAACAATCATTTAATACCAGGTATAAAACCGCACTAATTAAATGATGGGCTACAAGGAGAGTGTTCTCGTCATTTACACAAAATTTTTGGTGATCCCCTGGTTTGGAAAAATCTTATATTTAACAATACAGTCTCAGTATTTCTAGAGCTGTATGTGTATATAATAAAAAAACAGTTTGAAGAATGAGGAGTAAAAACTCATACTTTTTCTCATACTGTTTTTATTATGCATTTAATTTTATTGCTTATTCATTCTAGAAACTTCATTATTATAAGTGTTTATTGTGGATATAATACAATATTTTACCTAAACTAAGATAGTGAAGATATACTAGTAAAAGCTATGTAGAAGTTCCGATTAGGGGAGGAAATACAATGGAAGAAACACGTGAGCAATCGTTTAACCAGCTTGGATGTAATGTCCATGTAATTGAAACGGAAAAATATAAAACGAATACAGTTATCGTTAAAATGAGAGCACCGCTTAAGCAAGACACCATTACGATGCGTGCTCTCTTACCACATGTCTTGCAGTCGGGCACGGAAAATGCTCCTTCAGCGACAGCTTTTCGTTCGGCGCTTGATGAGTTGTATGGTGCTCATTTTTTTGCGGATTCTTCAAAAAGAGGAAATGAACATGTTCTAACATTTACGATTGATGTGGCAAATGAAAAATATTTGCATCGGGAAAGTAATTTGTTTGATCAAGCGCTTACGATCATGTCTGATGTGCTATTCCGGCCATACTTACAAGAAGGTGCATTTTCTGAGCAGACGATGAAACAAGAAAAAAGAAGCTTGCAGCAGCGCATTCGCTCTGTTTATGATGATAAAACGCGCTATGCGTCAATGAAACTTGTGGAGGAGATGTACAAAGGAGATTCGTATGGATTACCGGCAGGCGGTCTTTTAAACGAAGTGGAGCCGATTACCGCAACATCCCTTTATGATTATTACAAAAAAACATTGGCGGAAGATATGATTGACATTTTTGTGATCGGTAATATAAAGGCTGCAGAGGCGGCTGCAAAGATTGAATCGCACTTGCCATTTGAAAAGCGAAAAGCGGCTTTAAAAGGAAATGCTACTTCTCATCAAATAAAAGAGGTACGTGTTATTCATGAAACGCAGGATATTAATCAAGGTAAATTAAATATTGGCTGCCGAACGAGAATCACATATGCTGATCCGCAATTTGCTGCAATGCAAGTATTTAACGGAGTATTTGGCGGGTTTGCGCATTCAAAATTGTTTATGAACGTACGTGAAAAGGAAAGTCTGGCATATTATGCAGCAAGCCGTTTTGACAGTCATAAAGGTTTTTTAATGATGCTTGCTGGTATTGATCGAAAAAATTATGATAAAACGGTGCAAATTATGAATGAGCAGCTGGATGAAGTCAGAAATGGCCGTATTTCAGATCTAGAAATGGATCAAACGAAAGCACTATTGAAAAACCAGTTGCAAGAATCAGCAGATACAGCACGCGGCATGGTGGAAGTACTGTATAACAATATTGCAGCGGGCGTTGATCGTCCGATTGATAAATGGATCGAGGAGATTGACACGGTCACGAAAGAAGAAGTATCTGCAGTGGCGAAAACAGTGGCTGTCGATACAGTGTACTTTTTGTCCGGTAAGGAGGAAGCATAATGAAGAAAACAATCTTTGACCAAATGAATGAGACGGTTTATCAGGAGCAGCTGGAAAATGGCTTGAACGTGTATATTTTGCCAAAAGCAGGTTTTAATAAAACATATGTGACGTTTACGACGAACTACGGATCGATTGATAATGAGTTTATTCCAAAAGGAGAAGCAGAGTTTTTGCATGTACCAGATGGAATTGCCCATTTTCTTGAACATAAAATGTTTGAAAAAGAAGATGGAGATGTGTTCCAGAAGTTTAGCAGTCAGGGAGCATCAGCCAACGCATTCACGTCTTTTACGCGAACAGCTTACTTATTTTCCGCAACGTCAAACATAAAAGAAAACACTGAAACATTACTTGATTTTGTTCAGGCGCCGTATTTTACAGAGCAAACGGTGGAAAAAGAAAAGGGGATCATTGGACAGGAAATTCGTATGTATGACGACAATCCTGATTGGCGTGTCTATTTTGGTTTAATTGAAAATTTATACAAATATCATCCAGTGAAAATTGATATTGCCGGTACAGTTGAGTCCATTGCAGATATTACGAAAGATTATCTTTATACGTGTTACGAAACATTTTATCATCCGGCAAATATGTCTCTTTTTATCGTTGGACCGGTTGATCCAGATGAAATGATGAAGCTTGTACGCCAAAATCAGTCCAGTAAAAAGTTCCCTGAACCAAAGTCAGTTGATCGCCGTTTTCCAAATGAACCGCCAGAATCTGCTAAAAAGCATCGTGCCATCCCAATGAGCGTGAATACGCCAAAATGTGAAGTTGGTTTGAAAATGCCAGCTTCCCTTAAAACAGGAACAGAAAAGTTAAAAGAAGAATTGGCGGCAGGGCTGCTGCTTGAAATTTTGTTTGGCAAAAGCGCGGCGTTTTATGAAAATTCATATAATGAAGGGCTTATTGATGAGACGTTCGGATTTGATTATACAGGTGAACGTGGATTTAGCTTCGTCCTTGTAGGCGGTGATACAGACGAGCCGGAAAAATTAGCAGAACGTATTAAGACACAATTGCTTGAGGCGAAAGAGGGAAAAAATATTACCAGTGAATCGTTTAATAGAGCACGCAAGAAAAAAATTGGAGCACAGCTGCGGGCCTTTAATTCACCGGAATATATTGCCAATCAATTTACACGGTATCAATTTAACGGGTTAAATTTGTTTGAAACAGTACCTGTGCTTGAAGCAATGAGGATGGAAGACGTTGTCGCTCTGGCGGAAAAGATGATTCAAGAAGAAAGCTTTTCATCTTGCTTTATTGTGCCAAAAGAAACGGCCTAATGCGAAAAAAAGTATTGGTTACTGGTGCATCAGGCGGCATCGGCTCGTCTATTGCGGTTAAATTAGCAGAAGATGGATGGGATGTATATATTCATTACAGCCAAAATAAAAAGTCAGCGGATCATCTCGCCATCCAGATTCGTGAAAGAGGATGCGAAGCGGTCATTCTTCAAGCTGACTTAACGAAATGTGAAGAAGTTAAATCCCTTATTAGGGAAGCCTCTGATGTAACAGCCGTTTTATTTGCGGCCGGAATGAGTCAATATGGCATGCTTCAAGATGTAACAGACGAGGAAATGGATGAACTTTGGCACGTTCATCTGAAAGCATCTATGATGATCTCACGTGCCCTTATTCCAACGTTAATTCATCAGGACAACGCGTCTATTACGCTTATTTCGTCTATATGGGGCGAAACGGGTGCCTCTTGTGAGGTGGTTTATTCTGCTGTAAAAGGCGCTCAAATTGCTTTTGCAAAAGCATTGGCAAAAGAATTAGGTCCATCGGGTGTACGTGTAAACACCATTGCACCCGGTGCTGTACAAACGGCTATGAACAGCGGATTTTCAATAGATGAACAGGAAGAAATTGTTTCAAATATTCCGCTTGGCCGTTTTGCCCAGCCTAATGAAATTGCAGCAGCGGCAGCTTTCTTGCTTTCACCTGCAGCTAGTTATATTACCGGTCACACGTTATCGGTGAACGGTGGTTGGTACGTATAATTTTAAAACGGTCAGAACATACTACGAAAGATTCTACTTTTAAAGGAGGCTTTCTTACATGTCTGTACTTGATAACTGGCAGGACTGGAAGCGATTTTTAGGTAACAAAATGGATAATGTGGTCGTTAAAGGTGTTCCAGAAGATGTAATTAACAAGCTTGCACTTGAAGTCGGGGATTATCTGCATGCTCATGTAGACCCGAAAAATGAACAGGAACGTGTATTGGCTGACTTATGGTCGGTTGCCGATGAGAATGAGCAAAAAGCATTAGCGAGATGCATGATGAAGCTCGTTCAACAATAACCCTTTTATAAACCCTTCTTGAGCCTTCCCGTTCAAGAAGGGTTTTCTTTTCACTTCTGCTTTTAAAAATACATAATATCATTTATTATAGTAATCAGATGCAAAAGATCAGGAGCATGCCGACTGGAGGAGTTCGATGGTGAAAAAAGAGTGGTACCTTGAATATAGAATAAAAAAGAATCGTCCGGGTCTGCTTGGTGATATTTCTTCTTTGCTCGGTATGCTGTCAATTAATATTGTGACCATCAATGGGGTCGATGATAAAAGCCGCGGATTATTAATGCGGACGGAAAATGAAGATCAAATTAAACGGCTCGAGTCGATTTTAATGACAATGGATACAATTGACATTATCAAGCTGCGGGAGCCGAAATTACGTGATCGGATGGCTGTGCGTCACGGAAGATATATCGAGCGTGATGAAGATGACCGTAAAACGTTTCGGTTTATTCGCAGTGAGCTTGGACTTCTCGTCGACTTTATGGCAGAATTGTTTAAAATGGAAGGACACCGGCTAATTGGAATTCGTGGAATGCCGCGCGTCGGAAAAACGGAATCGATTGTGGCAGCGAGTGTTTGTGCAAATAAAAGATGGTTATTCATGTCTTCTACAATGATTAAGCAAACGGTACGGGAACAACTTTTGCGTGATGAATATAATTCAAATAACATTTTTATTCTTGATGGTGTTATTTCTGCAAAAAGGGCCGGTGAAAAACACTGGCAGCTCGTCCGGGAAGTCATGCAACTTCCGGCTGTAAAAGTGGTCGAACATCCGGATGTCTTCGCAGCGAACAGTGATTATTCACTGGATGATTTTGACTATATTATTGAACTTCGAAATGAACCGGATGAAGAAATTACGTATGAAGCAGTAGAAAAAAACAACCTGTTCCAGGATTCGAACTTTGGTGGTTTTAACTTTTAATATTGGAAGGTGTTATGGGTGACAGAATTAGGAAAAAAATTAAAGGAAGCGCGGGAGTCAAAAGGAATGTCGTTGTTAGATGTTCAAGAATTGACAAAGATTCAAAAGCGTTATCTCGCTGGCATTGAAGAAGGTAACTATGATATAATGCCGGGTAAATTTTATGTACGTGCGTTTATTAAGCAGTATGCAGAAGCGATAGGCTTAAACGTAGATGAACTGTTTGAAGAATTTAAAGGCGAAATACCGTCATCTAAAGAAGATGAAGTCCCGCTTCGTCCGACTGCTTCGGGACAAACGACAAGCATCGACGCATCGAAAAGAGTTCGCAGTTCATCAAAGTTATTAGAGTATTTACCGAAAATTTTAGTGACGGCATTTATTGTTGGGGGTGTCTTCCTCGTCTGGATGATGATTCCCAAAGGCGGTTCAGAAAGTGAACCAGCTGTTGATGAAGAAGTACAGGTTAAAGAAGATCCAGCAGTAGAAACAGAGGAACCTGTTGTTGAGAAGCCTCCGGTAGAAAAACCGGCAGTAGAAAAACCACCAGCACCTGCTCAAACAATGTCTGCTGTATCAACGAATGGAAGACAGACTGTATATGAAGTAGCTGGAGCAAAGTCATTTGAAATCGCCATATCATCGAAGGGTGAAACGTGGATTGAGCTGGCAGATGGCAGCGGTAAAAAATATTATAATGGCATTCTTACAAAAGGACAGGCGCAAACCCATAACTTAGCAGGGCAAAAAGAAGCAAAAATTGTTGTTGGATTTGCACCTGATACCGTTATTACTGTGAACGGCGAAGCGCTTGCGTATAAACTGCCGGCAGCAGAGCAAGTGCGGCAAGATATTGTCATTCGTTTAAAAGCACAATAACGGTTGTTTCTTGGAGGGAACTATTTTGAATTTACCGAATAAAATTACCATCTCACGTATTCTCATGATTCCATTTTTTATCCTTGTTATGGTTGTTGACTTTGGATGGGGAGCAGTTAGCGTATTTGGAACAGACATGCCGATTGAACATTTAGTTGGAGCGCTTTTATTTATTGTCGCATCAACAACAGATTGGATTGACGGCTATATTGCAAGGAAATATAATCTCATCACCAATTTCGGGAAGTTTTTAGATCCACTCGCTGATAAATTGCTCGTTTCAGCGGCACTTATTATTTTAGTAGAATTGAATTTTGCTCCATCGTGGATCGTTATTGCTATTATTAGCCGTGAATTTGCGGTGACCGGTCTAAGGCTCATCTTAGCAGGTACAGGTGAAGTCGTCGCAGCCAATACCCTCGGTAAAATTAAAACGTGGACACAAATTGTGGCGATTGCTATATTATTGCTTCACAATGCTCCATTTGAGAGCATAAACATGCCATTTGGAGACATCATGCTTTGGATTGCTCTCTTCTTTACGATGTGGTCTGGCTGGGATTATTTTAAATTAAATAAAGATATTTTTAAAAACTCGAAATAACAGATAGGTGCCTATGGGAAACTCCACGGGTACCTTTTTCAAACTTAGGAGCGAATACATATGAATGCGGAAATTATTGCAGTTGGATCTGAATTATTATTAGGGCAAATTACAAATACGAATGCCCGCTTTCTTTCACAGCATCTCGCTGAAATAGGCGTTAATATATATTATCATACAGTTGTTGGTGATAATGAACAGCGGCTTAAAGAAGCGGTGAAATTAGCCCAATCCCGTGCAGACTTAATTGTTTTTTCTGGTGGTCTTGGGCCGACAAAAGATGATTTAACGAAAGAGACGATTGCTCGGATGCTCGGTAGGACACTTGAATATAACGAAGAGGCGCTCTTCGGCATTCAAACTTATTTTGATAAAACAGGCCGTGTAATGACGGCAAATAATAAAAAGCAGGCGCTGGTCATTAAAGGGAGTACTGTATTAAAAAATGACCATGGTATGGCACCCGGTATGTTTGCAAAAGTTGATGGAAAGTATTATGTCCTGCTTCCAGGACCACCGCGCGAAATGCAGCCGATGTTTTTAAACTATGGACGGCCTGCAATTGTAAATGTCCTGGAAAAAGTAGAGCGAATTGAATCGCGTGTACTGCGTTTTTTTGGTATTGGCGAATCGACACTTGAGACGGACATTGATGATATTTTAATGAAGCAGACAAACCCGACGATCGCCCCACTTGCAGGTGAAGGTGAAGTTACACTTCGGATCACGGCTAAACATGAATCATCGGACGAAGCGTTCCGCATGATACAAAAGGCAGAAGATGAAATTTTAGAACGGGTTGGACAGTATTTTTATGGATATGATGAAACGACCATTGCAGCAGAACTCGCAGATCAATTGAAAGAAAAAAAGTTGACTATTGCAGCTGCTGAAAGTTTGACCGGTGGATTGTTCCTTGGAGAATTGACCGCTATTCCAGGTATGAGTACTCATATTAAAGGAGGCATTGTTTGTTATACGAATGAAGTAAAAAAACAAATTCTCGGTGTGAAAAGCGACACGTTATCAAAGTATGGTGCGGTCAGCAGTGAATGCGCAAAAGAACTGGCTGAAAATGTACGAAACTTATGCGAATCGGACATCGGTATTAGTTTTACTGGTGTTGCAGGACCTGACCCGCTTGAGGGACATGAACCGGGAACGGTTTTTCTGGCGATTGCGGCAGAAGGGCAGGAAACGATTGTTCATCCATTAAAAATGATAGGCAGCCGTGAGGGCGTTCGCAAACGGACAGTGAAATACGGCTGTCATTACTTACTTCAGTCATTTGCTGAAATGTTCTGACAACGAATTGACGATGAACGCGAAGAATCGATATACTTATAGTGAATGAACAAAGAGGAGGAACGATAGATGACGAGAGAACAGTGGCAGCCTGAAACGAATTTGCTGCATGGTGGACAATATCCTGATCCGGTAACAGGAGCCCGTGCTGTACCCATTTATGAAACAACGTCGTATGTATTTCAAGACACAGATCATGCCCGGGCATTATTTGCGCTTGAACAGGCAGGCAATATTTATACACGTATTACGAATCCGACGGTTGATGTATTTGAAAAGCGAGTTGCACTTTTAGAGGGTGGTGCAGCAGCTGTGGCACTGTCATCCGGCATGGCAGCTATCTCATTTGCGATTATGAACGTAGCCCACGCGGGGGATGAGATTGTAGCAGATGTAAATCTATACGGCGGTACATACAATTTATTTGCTAATACACTACCGAAATATGGAATTCAGGTTAAATTCGTCGATTTAACAGATCCGGAAAATATCAGCAAAGCGATTACATCGAAAACAAAAGCTGTTTTTGCTGAAATTATCGGCAATCCATCGTTAAATGTATTGGACGTCGAAAAAACAGCAGAAGTCGCTCATGAAAATGGAATCCCGTTAATTGTCGACAACACATTTGCTTCTCCTTATGGTTCTCAGCCAATTAAATGGGGCGCAGATATTGTTGTCCACTCGGCAACGAAATGGATTAGCGGCCATGGAACGGTTATAGGCGGTGTCGTGATTGATAGTGGAATGTTTAACTGGAATACAGATAAGTTCCCGGGATTTACAACGCCTGACGAGTCGTATAACGGGTTAAAGTATGCAGATATTGAAGGCCCAGCGTTTGCAGTGAAGCTGCGTGTTCAGTTGCTGCGTGATTTCGGTCCAGCGCTTAGTGCAAACAGTGCCTTTTTGCTTTTGCAAGGACTTGAAACGTTGCACCTCCGTATTAAGCGACATCATGAAAACACACAGGAAATCATCGCATTCTTAAACAATCATCCAGGTGTTGAATGGGTTTCTCATCCATCATTAGATGATCATCCCTCTCATGAACTAGCACAAAAATATTTAAATGGTACGTTTGGTTCGATAGTGATCTTTGGCATTAAAGGCGGCCGTGATGCTGGTAAAAAAGCGATTGACTCAGTGGAACTATGGTCTCATGTAGCGAATGTCGGAGACGGAAAATCTTTGATTATTCATCCAGCATCGACTACGCACCAGCAGCTTAGTGCGGAAGACATGGAAAAGACAGGTACAACAGAAGAATTGATTCGTTTATCTATCGGTCTTGAATCGCCTACAGACTTAATTGCAGACTTAAAACAAGCAATTGAAAAAGGAACGGGAATCAACTCATAATTTGATCATTAGCGCGCTGCCATGTCGGGGCGCGCTTTTCTTATGGATACTGTGCTATAATAGAAAGAGCATACTGTCCCGGGTGTGCTGTAAGAAAACGCCTCTAGTGCTCTTCCGCTTCTTCTCAGCAAATCTTTCCTTCTCTTAAAAAACGAATAAATGTTCGATTTTCGCTTGTAATTACCTCTTAAATGCGGTATAGTTGTGACAGGTTATGAAGCAATTATAAAAACAATTGTTCTCACTAATAGATTAAGAAACTTTCACTAATATTTATTCACTTTGAAATAATAAAAATGTAAGGAGGTGAGTCCTGGTTATCTTTCGGAGTTTTCATATTTTTATAGGATATGATAACTTTTGTATCGAGATTTAACTAGGAATTTTATGACGAATGACCGTCAAGCTGCCTTAGATATGGCACTAAAACAAATTGAAAAACAATTCGGTAAAGGTTCTATTATGAAACTTGGAGAACAGGCAGAGCGCCGTATATCGACAATACCGAGTGGCTCTCTAGCCCTTGATGTGGCACTTGGTGTAGGGGGGTATCCGCGCGGACGTGTCATGGAAATTTATGGGCCAGAAAGCTCGGGTAAAACAACGGTTGCCCTTCATGCGATTGCAGAAGTACAGGCGAAAGGCGGACAAGCTGCTTTTATTGATGCAGAACATGCGCTCGATCCCGTTTATGCGCAAAAGCTCGGCGTTAATATTGATGAATTACTTTTATCGCAACCTGATACAGGCGAGCAGGCACTTGAAATTGCAGAAGCGCTCGTACGAAGTGGTGCGGTCGATATTATTGTTATTGACTCCGTAGCGGCGCTTGTACCGAAGGCGGAAATTGAAGGCGAAATGGGAGACTCTCACGTAGGCTTGCAAGCCCGTCTCATGTCGCAGGCACTTCGTAAGCTGTCAGGAGCTATCAATAAATCAAATACGATTGCGATTTTTATTAACCAGATTCGTGAAAAGGTTGGGATCATGTTCGGAAATCCAGAAGTAACACCTGGCGGCCGTGCGCTCAAATTTTATAGCTCTGTACGCCTTGAAGTAAGACGTGCTGAAGCATTGAAACAGGGCAACGATATAGTAGGAAATAAAACAAAAATTAAAATTGTCAAAAATAAGGTGGCACCTCCGTTCCGTGTAGCGGAAGTTGATATTATGTACGGAGAAGGCATTTCGCGTGAAGGGGAAATTATTGATCTCGGTTCTGATGAAGACATTATTCAAAAAAGTGGTGCTTGGTATTCATACAATGAAGAGCGTCTTGGTCAGGGTCGTGAAAACGCAAAACAATTCTTGAAAGAAAATCCGGAACTACGCCATGAAATTATGATGAAAATCCGTGAGCGTTATGGACTGGATCAAATCTCTGTGAACCCGATAGAGGATGAAAATGATCAAGATACACCGCTGCAAGATGGATCGCTTTTTGAAGAAGAATAAAACATAAACAGGAGGGATTCCTCCTGTTTTTTGTTTGAAAATATCCTATTATCTACATAATCAGTATCATACCTTGAGAAAACCTTGACAATAAATTTTCACACCGATAAAATTGAAGATATATATTTGACATTTTTTATCTTGAAAATGGAAATGTAGCGCTGTTTGTCCCATACTAAAGTTGTGACAGCAGCCGACATGTTAAAGACATGACAATCATCTATAGCAAGGGGAGGTGAAATGATGGAACCCATTACAATCATCTCCATTTTGCTTGGCCTTATCATTGGTGTCGTTGTTGGCTATTTTGTACGAAAATCAATTGCCGAATCAAAAATCGCAGGCGCGAAAACCGCCGCGGATCAAATTGTGGATGACGCGAAACGTGAAGCGGAAGCTTCAAAAAAAGAAGCATTGCTTGAGGCAAAAGATGAAATTCATCAACTGCGCACGGAAACAGAACTTGAAATCCGTGAGAGAAGAAATGAATTGCAAAAACAGGAAAACCGCCTCCTTCAAAAAGAAGAAAACCTTGATCGAAAGGATGATTCTCTAAATAAGCGGGAAGAAACGCTCGAACTTAAAGAGGCAGCGTTAAACACAAGACAACAACATATTGAAGAGATGGACAGCAAAGTGGATGAGATGGTGAAAAAGCAGCAGTCTGAACTTGAGCGAATTTCTGCTCTGAACCGGGATGAAGCGCGATCCATCATTTTAGAAAGAACGGAACAAGAACTGTCTCATGATATTGCCGTCATGGTAAAAGAAAATGAGCATCGTGCGAAAGAAGAGTCAGACAAGAAAGCACGTGAGGTCTTATCACTGGCTATTCAGCGTTGTGCGGCTGACCACGTCGCTGAAACGACTGTATCCGTTGTGACATTGCCAAATGATGAAATGAAAGGCCGTATTATCGGACGTGAAGGGCGCAACATCCGTACACTTGAAACGCTAACGGGTATTGATTTAATCATTGATGATACACCGGAAGCAGTCATTCTGTCTGGCTTTGATCCAATCCGACGTGAAACAGCCCGTATTGCACTAGAAAAGTTAGTACAGGACGGACGTATCCATCCAGCACGTATTGAAGAAATGGTCGATAAAGCAAGACGTGAAGTGGATGAGCATATTCGCGAAATCGGTGAACAAACGACATTTGAAGTCGGCGTTCATGGACTTCATCCAGATTTGATCAAAATTCTTGGACGTTTAAAATACCGGACAAGCTATGGTCAAAACGTGCTGAAACACTCTGTCGAAGTCGCATATTTATCTGGTCTTCTTGCTGCTGAACTAGGTGAAGACGAAACGTTGGCACGCCGTGCAGGGTTACTTCATGACATCGGAAAAGCAGTTGATCACGAAGTAGAAGGAAGCCATGTTGAAATTGGTGTCGAGCTCGGTCAAAAATATAAAGAGCATCCAGTTGTCATTAACAGCATTGCTTCTCACCATGGGGATACAGAACCGACATCTGTCATTGCTGTTCTTGTGGCTGCAGCAGATGCATTGTCTGCTGCCCGTCCTGGAGCACGAAGTGAAACACTTGAAAACTACATTCGTCGTCTAGAGAAATTAGAAGAAATATCTGAATCTTATGATGGTGTTGAAAAATCCTTTGCTATTCAAGCTGGCCGCGAAGTAAGAATTATGGTGAAACCGGAACAAATTGATGACTTGCAGGCGCATCGACTTGCGCGTGATATTCGAAAACGTATTGAAGGCGAGCTCGACTATCCAGGTCACATTAAAGTAACGGTCATCCGTGAAACAAGGGCTGTAGAATACGCAAAATAAGCGAAAGCGGTGTGCGCTGGTCACATCGCTTTCTTTTTGTTAAACACGATTGTTAATTAAACGATTTTTGGCTCATTTCGTATTTCGTCTTGGAACCACGGTTCTAAGACGCCTTGCAGAACAGTTGAAAGGCTGCTCTAACACTATAAAACGTCAGGAGAACGTGAGAGCGCATGCACGTTCTTTAAACATTTCATAGCGTTAACAAGATAAACATCAACAGTGTTCTATACTAGAGCTATGTTAAAAAACGAGAAAGAAGGCAGCAATTATGGAACTATTATTTATCGGTGATATTGTCGGTTCACCTGGCCGGGATATGGTAAGTGAGTATTTGCCAAAATTAAAACAAAAGTATCGGCCATCAATGACGATTATAAACGGTGAAAATGCAGCAGGCGGCCGCGGTATTACGGAAAAGATTTATAAAACCTTTATGAACGATGGAGCGAATGTTATCACTCTCGGTAATCATGCGTGGGACAATCGAGATATTTTTGAATTTATTGACGGAGCAAAATGGCTTGTACGGCCAGCTAACTTTCCTGAAGGAACGCCTGGAAAAGGGATTGCTTACGTGCCGGCAGGTGAATTTGAAGTAGCTGTGATCAATCTTCAGGGACGTGTCTTTATGAACGATCTTGACTGTCCGTTTAAAAAGGCGAATGAACTTATTGAGGAAGCGAGGAAGCGCACACCGTTTATTTTCGTCGATTTTCATGCAGAAACGACGAGTGAGAAGCAGGCGATGGGTTGGTTTTTAGATGGGCGGGTGACAGCGGTCGTTGGAACGCATACACACGTACAGACAGCAGATAACCGAGTGCTGCCAGGAGGTACAGCCTATTTAACAGATGTAGGCATGACAGGCCCTTATGATGGCATTCTTGGCATGGAGAAAGAAGCCATCATCAAAAAGTTTCAAAATGCACTACCGGCTCGTTTTGAAGTACCGAAAGAAGGACGCACGCAGTTATCAGGCTGCATCGTCCAAGCTGACCGGAAAACAGGTCTCTCCAAATCGATCCGGCGTATTTTAATTAACGAAGACCATCCATTCAGTGATTATTAATTCATAGCCCCGCCTCAATTGAATATATATGAAAGACGAATCGAGGTTTTTGAAAGGGGATAAACGAATGGATGTCTTGAAAGTATCGTCAAAATCAAACCCGAATTCAGTCGCCGGTGCGCTTGCTGGCGTCTTGCGTGAAAGAGGAAACGCAGAAATTCAAGCCGTCGGTGCAGGCGCCCTTAATCAGGCGGTTAAAGCTGTGGCGATTGCCCGGGGATTCGTTGCACCGGGCGGCATTGATTTAATCTGTATCCCTGCATTTACAAGTATAATGATTGCTGGTGAAGCGAGGACAGCGATGAAATTAATTATTCAATCCCGCTAAAAATTTCGGTCAATTGACCGAAATTTTTTTTTTGTGGAAAATCATTTGCATTTTTAAGATAAAAAGAATACACTATCAACATTGTTTAAACCCGATTCATTTAATGAGGATTATCATAAGTGATTTGGTATTTTTAACATAAGAGATTCATATAGTGATTTACTTTAAAAAATGATAGACTAAAGGAAGTAAATCAATTGATTTGGCACGATTAAAGGAGTGTAACAAACGATGTTAGAACAACTTTCATGGAAAGTGGGAGGACAGCAAGGAGAAGGGATTGAAAGCACGGGAGAAATTTTCTCTACGGCCCTGAACCGCCTTGGCTATTATCTGTACGGATACCGCCACTTTTCATCCCGCATTAAAGGCGGACATACAAACAATAAAATTCGTGTCGGTATCACGAAAGTAAGTGCGATAGCGGATGACCTCGATATTCTTGTTGCATTTGACCAAGAAACAATCGATGTCAACTATCAGGAACTTCATAAAGATGGGATTATCATTGCTGACACAAAATTTAAACCGGTGAAGCCGACTGATACAGAAGCGGCATTTTACGCGGTTCCATTTACAGAAATCGCAACAGAACTTGGCACGTCTCTTATGAAAAACATGGTCGCGGTCGGTGCAACGTGTGCGATCATTAACCTGGATGTATCGGTATTTCTTGATGTTGTTGAGGAAATCTTCGGCCGTAAAGGGGAAAAGGTTGTCCAGAAAAATATGGAGGCCATTCAACAGGGCTATGATTATATGAAAGAAAAAATGGGTGGACAGTCAAGCGTACTTGAACTGCCGCCAGCGGATGGAAACAAGCGTATGTTTATGATCGGCAACGATGCGATTGCCCTCGGTGCGCTTGCAGCAGGTGTCCGTCTTATGCCAGCTTACCCGATTACACCGGCTTCTGAAATTATGGAGTATTTAATCAAAAAACTGCCGAAAGTCGGTGGTGCCGTCATTCAAACGGAAGATGAAATTGCGGCAGCGACCATGGCGATTGGTGCAAACTACGGCGGGATTCGGTCATTTACAGCGTCTGCAGGCCCTGGTCTGTCCCTCATGATGGAAGCCATTGGCCTATCCGGTATGACGGAAATACCACTTGTTGTGATTGATACACAGCGCGGCGGTCCATCGACCGGCCTTCCGACAAAACAGGAACAGTCAGATTTAATGGCGATGATTTACGGCACACATGGTGAAATTCCGAAAGTGGTCATCGCGCCGGGTACAGCAGAAGAAGGGTTCTATGATACAATTGAAGCCTTTAATATTGCTGAAGAATACCAAGTGCCGGTTATTCTATTATCTGATTTGCAACTGTCTTTAGGTAAACATACAGTGGATAAGCTCGATTATAATAAGATTGACATTCGCCGTGGTAAACTTGTTACAGAAGGTGTACCGGAAGCGGAAAATAAGGCATATTTTAAACGATATGAAGTAACAGAAGACGGTGTGTCGCCGCGTGTTATTCCAGGTGTTGTAAACGGAATCCATCACGTAACCGGCGTTGAGCATGATGAGACAGGTAAACCGTCTGAATCACCAGCGAACCGGAAAGCGCAAATGGACAAGCGGATGCGCAAGCTGAATAACTTGCATAAGACGTTCCCGAATCCAATTGAAAAGAATGTGAAACATGAAGAAGCGGATCTTCTATTAATTGGCTTTAACTCGACAGGCGGTGCGATTGAAGAAGCAATGGTACGTTTAGAAGCTGATGGGATAAAAGTGAACCATGCGCGTGTGCGACTTATCCATCCATTCCCAACGGACGAAATTTTGCCATTAATCGAATCAGCGAAACATGTTGCTGTCGTGGAAAACAATGCAACAGGACAACTGGCAAGCATTATTAAAATGAATGCGGGCTATCCGCAAAAAATTAAAAGTATTTTGAAATATGATGGAAATCCGTTCCAACCGCATCATATTGTTGATAGCAGCAAGGAGTTGATCTAATCATGGTGACATTTAAAGAATTCCGTAATAACGTAAAACCAAACTGGTGTCCAGGCTGTGGTGACTTCTCGGTGCAGGCAGCGATTCAGCGGGCTGCAGCAAATGTGGGCTTAACACCTGAAAACTTAGCTGTTATATCTGGTATCGGCTGTTCTGGCCGTATTTCAGGATACATTAACTCATACGGTCTTCATGGTATTCACGGCCGAGCGCTTCCGATTGCCCAGGGTGTTAAAATGGCAAATAAAGATTTAACGGTTATTGCCTCAGGCGGTGATGGGGATGGTTTTGCAATCGGTATGGGCCATACAATTCATGCAATGCGTCGTAATATCGACTTGACATATATCGTCATGGACAACCAAATATACGGATTAACGAAAGGACAGACGTCTCCGCGTTCAGCAGCAGGATTTAAAACAAAGTCCACTCCGCAAGGATCTATTGAGCAGACTCTTTCTCCTATGCAGTTAGCCGTTACAACAGGGGCAACATTTGTCGCACAAAGTTTTTCGACGGACTTAAAAGATTTAACGGCCATCATTGAAGCAGGCATTAATCATAAAGGTTTTTCCTTAATTAACGTCTTTAGTCCATGTGTGACCTATAATAAAGTGAACACGTATGACTGGTTTAAAGAAAACTTAACGAAGCTTGCGGACATTGAAGGCTATGATCCATCAAGCCGTGAAGGTGCGATGAATACATTGATGCAGCACGATGACTTAGTGACAGGCATCATTTACCAAAATAAAGAACGTTCCTCTTATCAGCAGCTTGTCAATGGCTATTCGGAAGAACCGCTAGCACATGCTGATTTGAAAATGAATGAAGCTGCGTTTGATGAGCTTCTCAAAGAATTTATGTAATTTTTTTGACGCAGAGAATTTACAACTCTGCGTCTTTTGCAGCTGTTCGCTTGAGCACATTGTTTTTCCGTTATATACTAAAGGAATGTGCACGATAGTCTAGCAAGATCGGAAAGGAGATTTACGATGAACGAAGAACAACGAAAAGACGGGCAGCAGGCGATTAATCCATCGGACAAAAAATCCGACAAGGATTACAGCAAGTATTTTGAAACCGTTTATACACCGCCTTCGTTAAAAGAAGCGAAAAAACGAGGAAAAGAAGAAGTCACTCATCTTGACTTTAAAATTGATGAACGGTTTCAAGGAATGGGCAAAGAACGAAACTTTTACATTCGCACGTATGGATGTCAAATGAATGAACACGATACAGAAGTGATGGCCGGTATTTTCATGGCGCTCGGTTATACAGCTGTTCATACGCCAGAAGAAGCAGACGTCATTTTATTGAACACGTGTGCCATTCGTGAAAATGCAGAAAATAAAGTATTTGGAGAACTCGGTTTTTTAAAGCAACTCAAACGAGATAATCCCAATTTATTGCTCGGTGTATGTGGCTGTATGTCACAGGAAGAGGCAGTCGTTAATAAAATTTTGAAATCATATCATCACGTCGATATGATTTTTGGTACGCATAACATTCACCGTTTGCCGGAAATTTTAAATGAAGCATATCTATCAAAGGAAATGGTTGTCGAGGTATGGTCGAAAGAAGGCGACGTGATTGAAAACTTGCCGAAAGTACGCCGTGGAAATATTAAAGCATGGGTGAACATTATGTACGGCTGCGATAAGTTTTGCACGTACTGTATTGTCCCTTATACACGCGGGAAAGAGCGAAGCCGGCGTCCTGAAGAAATTATTAGGGAAGTGAGACATCTCGCTGCACAAGGGTACCAAGAAGTGACATTGCTCGGTCAAAACGTTAATGCGTACGGAAAAGACCTTGACGATATGAAGTACGGTCTTGGAGAATTAATGGATGAAATTCGTCATATCGGCATTCCGCGCGTCCGCTTTATGACGAGCCATCCACGTGACTTTGATGATCAGTTAATCGAAGTGCTTGCAAAAGGCGGTAATTTAATGGATCACATTCATTTGCCTGTACAATCAGGTTCAACGGATGTGTTGAAAATTATGGCACGTAAATATACGCGTGAGGACTATCTTGAACTTGTCCGTAAAATTAAAACCGCAATTCCGAATGTGACGCTGACAACGGATATTATTGTTGGCTATCCAAATGAAACGAATGAGCAATTTGAAGAAACGATGTCACTTTACCGTGAAGTCGGCTTCGAACTTGCGTACACATACATTTACTCGCCGCGTGAAGGTACACCGGCGGCGAAGATGGTTGACAATGTCCCGATGGAAGTGAAAAAAGAACGTCTTCAGCGTTTAAATGCCCTCGTGAATGAGCTTGCCGGTGAATCTATGAAGAAATATGAAGGGCAAGTTGTCGACGTATTAATTGAAGGCGAAAGCAAAAAGAACCCGGATGTTTTAGCAGGCTACACAACGAAAAGCAAGCTCGTCAATGTAAAAGCACCAAAGTCAGCGATTGGCAAAATTATTCCGGTGAAAATTACGGAAGCGAAAACGTGGTCGCTTGATGGAGTAGCAGTAGAAAATCAAAAAATGGCCGGGGTGAACTAATATGGAAAAAGCATTATACACAAAAGATGATATTATCGCAAAAGCAACAGAAATTGCAAACATGATTTCGGCAACGGAAGAAGTAGAATTTTTTAAGCAGGCAGAGGCTAAAATTCATGAAAACCAAAAGCTGCGTGAAAAGATGGCCAGCTTGAAAAGTTTACAAAAACAAGCTGTAAACTTCCAGCATTACGGCAAAGAGTCTGCTTTAAAAATGGTTGAAGAAAAAATTGAAAAAATTGAAATTGAACTGGATGAAATGCCTATTGTTCAGCAGTTCAAACAGTCTCAAACGGATGTAAATGAAATTTTACAAATGGTTGCAACGGCGATTTCAAACAAAGTAACGGATAATATACTTGAAGAAACGGGCGGCGATTTGCTGAGAGGCGAGACCGGCGCACAAGTTCAAAATAGTACACCGGGCAGCTGTTAAAAAGCAGTCCAATCCCGTCACGAACATCGTGACGGGATTTTTGTTTGAAAAAATGGGAAGTGCAAACGGAATTGCCGTGCGAAAAATTTTCATGGGCACCACACTTACACATGCTGCATACAATACAAAGACTAACAAAGGGAGGGACGCACATCTTGAGTCAATATCGCGAAATCATCACGAAGTCCGTCGTCGCCAAAGGCAGAAAGTACACGCAGACGCATCATGCTGTTTTGCCGCCAAATAAGCCGTCCGGCATTCTAGGTTGCTGGATCATTAATCATGAGTACAAGGCCAAGAAAAACGGCCATAAGACAGAGGTGTTTGGCACGTACGAGATCAACGTCTGGTATTCTTATCACAATCATACGAAAACAGCTGTCGTAACGGAAAAAGTGGACTACAAAGATGTGATCAAACTTTCCTATCGTGATGATGACTGCAGCGGAGATGACGATGTTTGGGTGAAGGTTATTCAACAGCCAAATTGCCAGGAAGCGGTTATAAGTGACTGCGGCACAAAAATTAATGTGCAGGCTGAACGGGAACTAACGGTAGAAGTTACTGGCGATACAAAAATAACGGTTTCTGTTCATGATTATGAAGATGAGTGGGACTGTGAGCGAGAAACGGCTGAAGAGCATCATCACCACTAAATTGCGCTGCGGGGAACAGACTGTTTTCCCGCTTTTTTTCTGTGTGCTATACTAACAGAAGAAGATCGACAGAGAGGGATTAAACATGGCACAATATACTCCAATGATTCAACAATATTTGCGTGTAAAGGCAGACTATGAAGATGCCTTTTTATTTTTTCGCATGGGTGATTTTTACGAAATGTTTTTTGATGATGCGCAAAAAGCAAGTCAAATACTGGAAATTACTTTAACGTCACGTGAGGGCGGCAGTCAAGATCGGATTCCAATGTGCGGCGTGCCTTATCATTCGGCGAAAGGATATATAGAACGACTCATTGCAGAAGGACATAAAGTCGCGATTTGTGAACAGCAAGAAGATCCGAAACAAGCGAAAGGTGTAATTAAACGAGAAGTCGTACAAGTCATAACACCTGGTACAATGATGGAAGGCGCAGGGATTCAAGAGAAAGAAAATCATTACCTTGCTTCACTGGAGCAGTCTAGTAATGACTATGCTGTTGCGGCTGCAGACTTAACGACTGGTGAATGCCGAACCGCTGTTTTTCATTCATTTGACAGCGCACTGCATGAGCTTGCTGCCTACGGTGTAAAAGAAATTATTATGAATGATGCGTGGAATTCGGAAGAAATAAAGAAAATTAACGACCGTTTTGGAGCGGTTATTTCGATTGAAGAGAATACAGATGAAATTACATTTGATACGCTTTTATCAAAATTAACGCACGCCCTAACTAGAAAAGCATCTGTCCGTCTTTATCATTATCTCTATCGGACACAGAAGCGGAATCTCGATCATTTACAACCGGCAGAACAGTATGAAATCCACGATTACATGAATATCGATTATTATTCGAAGCGAAATCTTGAACTGACCGAAACGATTCGTTCAAAAGGAAAGAAAGGATCACTATTATGGCTTCTTGATGAAACAAAAACGTCTATGGGCGGACGGATGCTTAAGCAATGGATTGATCGCCCGCTTTTGAATGTAGAAGACATTAATCGCCGTCTTGGTATTGTGGAAACGTTTATGGCGTCTTTTTTCGAACGAGAAGAATTGCGTGAACAGTTAAAAGAAGTGTATGATCTTGAGCGGCTTGCAGGGCGTGTGGCGTTTGGCAATGTTAATGCACGCGACCTTATTCAGCTGAAAAAATCACTTGGCCAAATTCCGCAATTAATGGATATATTGAAAAAAATTAATGGAACTGACGTACAGAAATTAGCGGACAAGCTTGATCCGTGTACAGAGCTTTTTGACTTGCTTGAAGGTGCGCTTATGACTGAGCCGCCGATTTCTGTTAAAGAAGGCGGGATGATTGCAGACGGATTCGCTCCCCAGCTTGATGAATACCGTGATGCTGCACGGAATGGCAAGCAATGGATTGCTGAACTTGAAAAAGAAGAGCGGGAAAAAACGGGAATTAGGTCATTGAAAATTGGTTATAACCGCATTTTTGGTTATTATATTGAAGTGACGAAAGCGAATCTTAGTTTACTTGAAGAGGGCCGCTATGAACGGAAACAAACACTAGCAAACTGTGAGCGGTTTGTGACGCCAGAATTAAAAGAAAAAGAGACGCTTATTTTAGAAGCGAATGATAAGATGATAGAACTTGAATACGAACTCTTTTCACAGTTGCGTGAAAAAGTAAAAGAGTTTATTCCGCGTTTGCAAAAATTGGCTCGTACGGTTAGTGAAATTGACGTGTTGCAATGTTTTGCAGCTATTAGTGAATCACGTCGGTTTGTGCGTCCTGTTTTTTCAACAGACCGCACGATGATCATCGAAGAAGGCCGTCACCCAGTTGTGGAAAAAGTGATGGACGCCCAGCTTTTTGTCCCTAATCATTGCTTGATGGGGCCTAAACGCGATATGCTGCTTATTACTGGCCCGAATATGTCTGGGAAGAGTACATACATGCGGCAAGTAGCACTTATTGCTATTTTGGCTCAAATCGGCTGCTATGTACCAGCTGACAAAGCGGTACTACCCATATTTGACCAAATATTTACTCGGATTGGGGCGGCCGATGATTTGGTTTCGGGACAAAGTACGTTTATGGTAGAAATGCTGGAAGCGAAACATGCGATTGTAAATGCAACGGACCGATCACTCATTTTATTTGATGAAATTGGCCGCGGTACGTCCACCTATGATGGGATGGCTCTAGCACAGGCAATGATTGAATATATTCATAAAAATATTCGAGCGAAAACGTTATTTTCCACACATTACCATGAATTGACTGTGCTTGATCAGTCACTGGAGCATGTGCAAAATGTGCACGTCACCGCTGCTGAACAAGAGGGAAAAGTCGTTTTTTTGCATAGGGTAAAAGACGGGGCGGCAGATAAAAGTTATGGCATTCATGTTGCGCAACTAGCAGGACTTCCAAATGCGGTTATCACACGTGCGGATGAGTTGTTGCGCTCGTTTGAACATAAAGAAACCAAGCCCGAACCTGAAATCATTAACGAAGGACAGTTATCGTTTTTTAAAGAAGAACCGGTATCTCAGCCTGTATTAAAAGAAGATAAAACCATCGTTTCCAAGCTGCTAAGCTATGACATTATGGAAATGACACCGATGGAAGCAATGAACACACTATATGCCTTGCAAAAATCAGTAAAGAAGTCAACAAACTGATTAAATTGCTAAAAAAAATGAAGTTATAAAAAAATGAGGTGATAAAATGGGCATCATCATTCAGCTCAATGAATCGCTGTCAAACAAAATTGCCGCCGGTGAAGTCGTCGAGCGCCCAGCATCGGTTGTAAAAGAATTAACAGAAAATGCGCTTGATGCGGGGAGCACAGTCATTGAAATTGATGTGGAAGAAGCCGGCCTCTCTTCTATCCGGGTTTCAGATAATGGAGCGGGAATGGCAAACGATGATGTGGAACGTGCGTTTTATCGTCATGCGACGAGCAAAATTAAAGATGAAGCCGACCTCTTTCGCATTCGTACACTCGGTTTTCGAGGGGAAGCATTACCGAGTATTGCCTCTGTCTCGGATTTGAAGATGACGACTTCAACGGGGGAAAATGCGGGTACAGAAATAATTCTTTCTGGAGGGGTTATACAATCTAAAAAACCGGGACTGGCACGAAAAGGGACAGAAATAATGGTATCCAATTTATTTTTCAATACACCAGCACGCTTGAAATATATGAAAAGTGTGCCTACGGAACTTGGAAACATTACGGACGTGGTCAATCGGATGGCGCTCAGCCGGCCAGATGTATCATTTCGTCTCCGCCATAATGACCGGGAATTGTTAAAAACGAATGGAAACGGCGATGCGAAGCAAGTCATTGCCGCCATTTACGGCATCAATATTGCTAAAAGCATGATTCCCGTTCATGCCAGATCACTTGACTTTGAATTGTCTGGATTTCTCTCACTGCCCGAAGTGACGAGAGCTTCACGTAATTATATGTCGATGATGGTTAATGGACGCTTTATCAAAAATTACAAAGTGTCGAACGCTATTTTAGAAGGATATCACACGTTTTTGCCAATCGGCCGCTATCCGATCGTGCTTGTCAATATGAAAATGGATCCGCTGCTTGTAGATGTTAACGTACATCCATCCAAACTTGAAGTCCGTTTTAGCAAAGAGCAGGAGCTTTGTGCGCTTTTATCGGCTGCTATCAAAGAGGCGCTCCGAAAAGAGACGCTCATTCCAGATGCATTGCCGACGTTAAAAAAACGCAAAGATTTCAACGAGCAGCGAGCTTTTCAATTTGAGGCACCGCAGCCGAGTAAGCCTGCGATGCCGCCAAAAGAAGAAGTGGAAAAACTTTATAAGCCTGAATTTTACAATCAGCCGGTGAAAGAAACGATACCAGTAATTGAAACAGTCACGCTTCCTGATCAAGAAGAACCGGTAACAGACCGGATTCCGCCGCTGTATCCAATCGGTCAAATGCATGGCACCTACATTTTTGCCCAAAATGAAAAGGGGTTGTATATGATTGATCAGCATGCCGCTCAGGAGCGGCTAAAATATGAATACTTTCGAGAAAAAGTAGGCCGGATTGAAAACGAACTGCAGGAATTGCTTATTCCGATGACATTTGAGTTTTCGGCAGATGAGTATTTGAAAGTGGAAGAAAATCGTCCATTTCTTGAAGAAGTCGGTGTCTTTCTAGAACCGTTTGGGGATAAGTCGTACATTGTTAAAGCGCATCCGTCCTGGTTTCCAACAGGGGAAGAGCGCGATGTAATCGAAGAAATGATTGAAGAAGTGCTTCAGATGAAAAAACCGGATGTGAAAAAAATTCGTGAGGAAGCAGCGGTTTTAATGAGCTGCAAAGGCTCAATCAAAGCGAACCGGCATTTGCGGAAGGATGAAATTGAGCAGTTATTAAATGATTTGCGTGAAAGCGAAGATCCATTCACATGTCCGCATGGCCGTCCGATTATGATTCATTTGTCAACCTATGATATTGAAAAAATGTTTAAACGGATTATGTAAAGAAGAGAGAATCAAACAAGAGCGTGATCTCGTATAAGAGGCCACGCTCTTATTCTTTATGCGTTAAACAAAGCATATTCGGGTAAGACAATGCCTTCTTTTGTTAAATAGGTTTCAATATGTTCAACTGTTTTTCGTGAAATCGCAACGCGTGTATATTTCTTATCGTTGCCTTCAATAACGTGCCATGGTGCATAGGCGTGATCGGTTCGGCGCAGCATCTCTTCGGCCGCTTCGATATACAAATCCCATTTATTCCGATTACGCCAATCTTCATCGGTAATCTTCCATCGTTTAAGCGGATTGTTCTGCCGTTCTTCAAAACGTTTCAGCTGCTCCTCTTTTGAAATTTGCAGCCAAAATTTGATCATAATGTAGCGGTCATCTGTTAGTAATTTTTCGAAATCATTTATTTCATCATACGCACGCTTCCATTCTTCCTTCTTCGCAAATCCTTCAATACGCTCAACTAAAACACGTCCGTACCATGATCGGTCAAAAATTGTCAATTGCCCGTACTGCGGGATTTTTCGCCAAAATCGCTGCATGTAATGATAGCGCGATTCATGAGGAGCAGGTGCGGAAATTGGATGAACGGCTATACCGCGAGGATCGAGTTCGGCTGTCATTCGTTTGATCGCACCGCCTTTACCAGCTGCATCCATCCCTTCCATAACGACGATTAAACCGATTTTTTCACGGAACAATAGCTGTTGCAAACTGAGTAAGCGGCGCTGGTATTTTTCAAGTTCCGCTTGATACTCTTTTTTTACATCGAGGTGCTTGTCCTGTTTTAATTTATTTAACTTTATTTCCATATGTATCGCCTCCTTTTTTACTATACCCGAAAAAAAGGCTCTTGGAACAAAGAGAAAAATATTTGACACCGCTTCCAATAGCGTGTAGGATAAACAGTTGTTTTAACAAGGAGGGGAGTTACATGGAAAAGTATATTTTATCTATTGATCAAGGAACGACAAGTTCACGGGCGATTTTATTTAATAAAGAAGGGGAAATCGTTCATTCTGCGCAAAAAGAATTTACGCAATATTTTCCGCATCCAGGCTGGGTTGAGCACGACGCGAATGAAATTTGGGGTTCAGTTTTATCTTGTATGGCAACAGTATTAACTGAAAAAGAGGTCCGTGCCAATCAGATCGAAGCAATCGGCATTACGAATCAGCGTGAAACAGCGGTAATCTGGGATAAAGAAACGGGCCGTCCGATCTATCATGCGGTTGTTTGGCAGTCACGTCAGACAGCGGATATTTGCGCCGAGTTAAAACAAAATGGATATGAGCAGCTATTTCGTGATAAAACAGGCCTTCTTATCGATCCATATTTTTCTGGAACGAAAGTAAAATGGATTCTTGATCAAGTAGAAGGAGCCCGTCTGCTGGCCGAACAAGGAAAACTGTTGTTTGGCACAATGGATACGTGGCTCATTTGGAAATTAACGGATGGTGCGGTGCACGTCACCGATTATTCGAATGCATCGCGTACATTACTGTTCAACATTCATACACTCGAATGGGATAAAGAACTGCTTGATATCTTAAATATACCGGAAGCGATTCTTCCACATGTGCGCCCGTCATCGGATGTATATGGAATGACTTCGCCCGTTCATTTTTTCGGTCAGGAAATTCCAGTTGCAGGAGCCGCAGGTGATCAGCAGGCTGCTTTGTTCGGACAAGCATGTTTTGATAAAGGAATGGCAAAAAACACATATGGAACGGGTTGTTTTATGCTCATGAACACTGGTGAAAAAGCGATCAAGTCTGAACATGGTTTACTGACAACGATCGCATGGGGGATGGATGGAAAAGTCGAATATGCACTTGAAGGCAGTATTTTCGTCTCCGGTTCTGCAATCCAATGGCTCCGAGACGGACTGCGGATGTTAAAAAAAGCGAGTGACAGCGAGCAGTATGCGGAGCGGGTTTCCTCAACTGACGGTGTCTATGTTGTACCGGCATTCGTTGGACTTGGCACACCGTACTGGGAAAGTGATGTGCGCGGTGCTGTATTCGGCTTGACACGAGGTACAGAAAAAGAACATTTCATTCGTGCGGTACTTGAGTCTCTGGCGTATCAAACGAAAGATGTACTGGAAGTTATGGAAGCAGATTCCGGTATTTCATTGAAAACGCTCCGGGTCGATGGCGGTGCGGTTATGAATTCTTTTTTAATGCAATTCCAGAGTGATTTGTTGAATGTCCCTGTTGAACGGACAAAAATTAATGAAACGACGGCACTCGGCGCAGCCTATTTAGCCGGTCTTGCGGTTGGTTTCTGGAGCGATCGCACAGAAATTGCTCGTAAGTGGCAGGTAGATTGTATATTTAAACCGAGCATGGAAGAAGCCGTTCGCAATGAATTGTACAGCGGATGGAAAAAGGCCGTGAAAGCAGCTATTGCCTTTCAATAAAGGGGGGGTGCTCTTATAAGGCAACTCCGTTTATATAAGGCTGAGAGATTGAAAGAGATCTGAAATGAGACAGTGATGACTGTTCGATTATTCAGGTCTTTTTTTCGTCTTTTAAGGGTACATAATAAAGCGAGGGGATGAGAAAATGAACTTTTCAAATAAGAACCGGGCAGAAAAAATAAACATGTTAAAAATTGAAACGTTTGATGTGCTTATTATTGGGGGCGGTATCACGGGCGCGGGAATTGCACTCGATGCAGTAATGCGAGGAATGAAGACAGCTGTTATTGATATGCAAGATTTTGCAGCGGGTACATCTAGCCGCTCCACAAAGCTTGTGCACGGAGGACTTCGTTATTTAAAACAGCTTGAAGTGAAAATGGTTGCGGAAATTGGGAAAGAACGAGCGATTGTATATGAAAATGGACCACATGTGACGACACCGGAGTGGATGCTTTTGCCGCTGCACCAAGGGGGTACATTTGGAAAATATACAACGTCTGCTGCCCTGCGTGTATATGACTTTTTAGCGAGTGTAAAGCGATCTGAACGACGCTCCATGCTTTCAGTAGCTGAAACAATAAAAAAAGAACCATTGATTAAAAAAGAGGGTTTAAAAGGGAGCGGTTACTATGTAGAATATCGCACGGATGACGCCAGGTTAACGATTGAAGTGGTAAAAAAAGCGGCTGAGAAGGGTGCTCTTTGTTTGAACTATGTGAAGGCAGATGGATTTCAGTATGAAAACGGTCGTATAACGGGAATTGAAGCAGTCGATCAAATAAATGGCAGCTCCTTTAACATTTCAGCTAAAAAGGTTATTAATGCATCTGGTCCTTGGGTGGATTCCGTCCGAAAAAAAGATAGTGCTAAAGATGGCAAGCAGCTGCGCCTTACAAAAGGAATTCATATCGTTATGGACGAGTCTGTATTCCCGCTTCAACAGGCCGTTTATTTTGATACACCGGACAAGCGGATGGTATTTGCGATTCCGCGCGAAGGCAAAACGTATATTGGTACGACGGATACATTCTATGAAGGGGATCCAATTCGCCCGGATGTGACAGCGGAAGACCGAATCTACTTGCTTGAAGCGATCCGATACATGTTCCCATCTGTTAATGTGAACGAATCGAACATTGAATCTTCATGGTCAGGCGTACGGCCACTTATTTATGAAGAGGGAAAAGACCCATCGGACATTTCACGTAAAGATGAGATTTGGGAATCAGAGACAGGTTTATTGACGATTGCCGGTGGAAAATTGACTGGCTACCGAAAAATGGCGGAAATGATTGTGGATCGTGTGGCGAAATGGTTTAAAGAAGAACAATTTATTTTATTCAGTTCGTCCGAAACGAAATATTTGCCGATTTCAGGCGGGGATGTCGGTGGTTCAGCGAAGTTTCAGACGTATGTTCAAGAAAAAACAGCTGCTGGCATGGCAAAAGGATTTTCAAAAGAAGAAGCAGAGACACTTGTTAATAAGTATGGTTCAAACGTGGATAAATTATTTGCCCATAAGAAAGAAAACAATACGCTGCCAAATGTGCTGTACGCGCAGCTTATGTACGGTATAGAAGAAGAAATGGTTTACACACCGGCTGACTTTTTCATTCGTCGTATTAGTGCGCTGCTGTTTGATTTGGAAACCGTTCTTCATTATAAAGAAGTATGCACAGATATGTTAGCTGACCATTTTAACTGGTCTCAAACAGAAAAAGAAAAGCATATAGCTGAATTAGAAGCAGAAATCGCTGCCTGTTCTTAAAGATAGGGATCCGTTATAATAAAGAATATCGATATGAAGAGGGCTGTGAGACATATGGTGAAAGAAAAAGCAGCAGTCATTATTGGGCCGACTGCGTCTGGAAAAACGGACTTAAGTATATATATTGCAAAACAGTTAAACGGTGAAATTATAAGCGGTGACTCCATGCAAATTTACCGGGGACTTGATATTGGAACGGCAAAAGTGACGGAAAAAGAAATGGATGGTGTCCGGCATCATTTACTCGATATAAAAAATGTGGATGAAACCTTTTCAGTGGCAGAATTTCAACAGCTTGCACGGGAGAAAATAGCGGATATCGATGCGCGGGGGAAATTGCCCATCATATGCGGCGGAACAGGACTATATATTCAATCTGTTTTATATGATTATCAATTTGCCCAGGATGGCAACGATGAATCGATTCGCAAAGAGTTAGAAAAGGAAGCGGAAAATGCTGGTGCTGAGGCCATTCATAAAAAGCTGCGTGAAGTGGATCTTGTATCTGCAGAGGCTATTCACCCAAACAATGTACGCCGAACAATTCGTGCACTCGAAATTTTTTACACGACCGGCCGTCCGGCATCTGAGCAGCAAAGCAGCAAAAAACTTGAGGCGAAATATGATAGCGCGATCGTCGGACTGACAATGGAGCGGGCGATGCTATATGAACGGATTAATAAACGGGTCGATAAGATGATGGAATCGGGTCTGCTAGAGGAAGCAGAAAGGCTGTATAACCTCGGGTTAAAAGACCTCCCCGCTGTTCAAGCGATTGGTTATAAAGAATTGTTTGGCTATATAAAAGGCGAGCAGCAGCTGGAGGAAGCAGTGGATTTATTAAAACAAAACTCGCGCCATTACGCGAAGCGGCAGTTGACATGGTTTCGCAATAAAATGGATATTGAATGGGTGGACATGACAGATGAGGCATTGCGTAGTGAAAAAAAACAACAAATTTGCGCGTTGCTGGCAGGAAAGCTTAATCTAAAATAGAATAAGTATTAATGGATACAGATAGAAAGAGGAGGACGAAGCATGAAACAGCCTATTAACATTCAAGATCAATTTTTAAACCAGCTGCGCAAAGATAGCACAATGGTCACAGTTTTTTTATTGAATGGATTCCAGCTCCGCGGACTTATTAAAGGATTTGATAATTTTACGGTACTGGTTGAAACAGATGGCAAACAGCAGCTCGTTTACAAACATGCCATTTCGACATTTGCTCCTCAACGCAGCGTCAGTTTAAATTTTGATGAAGTCAGCTTACAATTGGATAAACAATGACGATGTGAATGAAGACCCGCATAGATGCGGGTCTTTTTTTTATTTCAAAGCATACAATTGAAGCAAAAGGGGGCTGTTGGCATGAAGCAGATCAATCAGCCAGGCCGCATTCATGTCGTCTTTCAGCCGAAAGAAAAAATGGCACCGGCTGCAGAACCAGAATGGCACCGTCATCCTGCTCACGAGATACTTCTCGATATTGAAAAAGAGATGGAACAATTGATCGGCCTTGCCGATTTGAAAATACTTATTCGTGAATTATACGCAACAGCTTATATTAATCAAAAGCGAATTGAAGCCGGTATTCAAACGAAAGGGCAAATGCTCCATATGCTGTTTACAGGCAACCCGGGCACAGGAAAAACAACGGCTGCCCGCATTATCGCATCGATGTTTAAACGGCTTCATATTCTTGAAAAAGGGCATTTTATCGAAGCAGAGCGAGCTGATCTCGTTGGGGAATATATCGGCCATACAGCACAGAAAACACGTGATCTCGTAAAAAAAGCATTAGGCGGTGTTCTGTTTATTGATGAAGCTTATTCACTAGCACGCGGCGGTGAAAAAGATTTTGGCAAAGAAGCAATCGATACACTTGTGAAACAAATGGAAGATCATCAAAATGACTTTATTTTGATTTTGGCAGGATATCCAAGAGAAATGGCACACTTTTTAACGCTTAATCCAGGATTGCAATCTCGTTTTCCCATTACGCATCATTTTGTGGATTATACGGTGGATGAGCTGTACCAAATAGCAGAACAGAGCGCACGCGAAAAATGGTACGAAATCGATTTGGCCGCGAAACCAATTTTGATGGAAAAAATAGCGGAAGAAAAAAGAAAGCAAGGATTTCGTTTTGCGAATGGCCGTAACATGCGAACGATGATCGAGAAAGCCGCAAGAAAGCAGGCGATTCGTTTAATGAAGCAAACAACACATTCTAAAAAGGATTTGAAACTGTTGAAAGGAGAAGATTTCGAATTGTCGAAATAATGATGTTTGTGGTAAAATGTCGAAAAGGATGATGATAATGAAAAAGAAACCCGTTAAAGAAAGAATCATTGAAACGGCCTTAATTATGTTCGAACAACATGGCTACCACGGTGTAACGGTCGATCAGATTGTTGATGAATGCGGTACGTCAAAAGGCGGCTTTTATCATAACTTTAAATCAAAAGATGAACTGCTTTATCATATTCATGACGTATTTATTTCATATTTACTTAATAAAGCGAAGGAATCACACGATAAAGAAACCGATCCTGTATCGAGATTATGTGCGATCATCACATCATTTACAAGAATTTTTGACTTGTATAAACCGCATATTACGGTGTTCTATCAGGAGAGTACGTATTTGAAAGGTGATTTTGAAGAGCGAATTAATGAAAAACGGGATGAATACCGTAAACTGCTTCTTCAGGTCATTCGTGATGGGCAGGCTACCGGTGATTTTCGTCAAGAAGTACCCGCTGAAATTTCCACAATGGCGATTATGGGAATTATTAACTGGATGTATAAATGGTTTAAAAAAGATGGAGAACTTTCCATCGAAACGATTGCTTGTATCTTTAACGATATGATGATTCATTCATTGCTGACAGAAGAAGCGATGAAATCAGGAAGAGGCGATAGATTTTTGTTGAAAACAGAGCCAGTGTGATCCAGGCTCTGTTTTTGTATGTGGACCAATCTCTCCATATCTATTCAACTTACGCATGTTCTGCCTATTAGCAAAAGAAAAAGCACCTGCTTAATCTGGGTGGATGCTCAAATTTATAGTTTTATTGTTCGTTTAGGTAAATGCCAGCTATATTTATAGGAAAGAATACGTAAAGCCGTTATAAATAGGAATAAAATAAAGATTTGTACGGGTGACTGTACAATGTTTAGCGCAATAAACATGCCGGCAAGCGCCGCCCACACACCATACACCTCATCTCGTAAAAGAGTTGGTTTCCGCTGAGCAAGCACATCGCGGACAAGTCCGCCGCCGCTTCCGGTTAACACCGCTGCCACGACAACGGCACTGAGCGAATGTCCCATACCTACTGCGTACAGCGCGCCTTGAATAGCAAACGCAGATAGCCCAATCGCATCAAATAAGTTGCCCCATACAGGCCAGTAGCGGAGCAGGTTTTGTGGAAATAAAACGATGACTGTTATCGATAATATCGCTACCGTAAAAAATTCACCTTGTCCCCATAGAGTTGAAACAGGAACATCAATTAATAAATTTCGGATCGCTCCACCGCCAAATGCGGTAATCATTCCTAGTACATATATGCCAAATAAATCGTATTCTTCTTCCATCGCAACGATTGCGCCCGAAATCGCAAAGGCAAATGTTCCAATGATTGTTAATACATCCCACGTAATATCCATTTTGAACCTTCTTTCATCAAACATGTAAATGTTCGGCTTTATTATAATCCATCATTCGACGAGCGGCTATTTTTCTTTTAAGAAAACGATGATTTTGCTATGATGGAAAAAGTGAACAAGAAAGAAGGACTATAACGATGAATACTATATTTGATTTACTAAAAAATGGAGCTGTTATTCGTGAAAAAGCAGAGGAAGCGGAACGGAAAATTATAGATGTTCATGAACAAATAGAGCAGATGGCCGAATACAACCAATTTCGCGTTTTGCAAAGTTTTCAAAAAAACCAAGTGAGTGATTTTCACTTTACACCATCTACTGGCTACGGGTACGATGATTCAGGCCGCGATACGCTTGAACGTATATATGCAGACGTATTTGGCGGTGAAAGTGCGCTCGTGCGTCCGCAAATTATTTCCGGCACACATGCCATTACGATCTCCTTGTTCGGCATTTTACGTCCAGGCGACGAGCTGCTCTACATTACTGGAAAACCGTATGATACACTCGATGATATTATAGGCATAAGGGAATCTTCAAACGGTTCATTGCGGGAATTTGGAATTACATACAACCATGTTGACCTTAAGGAAAACGGGCGGCCTGATTTTGAAAAAATTCGTACAAGTATAACAGACAAAACAAAAATGATTGCGATTCAGCGCTCCAAAGGCTACGCGGTCAGACCCTCTTTTACGATAGAAGAAATCGAAGAAATGTGTCGCTTTGTGAAAGGTATTAAACCATCTGCGATTATCTTTGTTGATAATTGCTACGGTGAATTTGTTGAACAAAAAGAACCGCTTCATGTAGGTGCGGATCTGATTGCGGGCTCATTAATTAAAAATCCAGGAGGCGGTCTTGCCAAAATAGGGGGCTACATCGCGGGGAAAAAAGAATATGTAGAAAGCTGTTCTTATCGCATGACATCTCCAGGGATAGGTGCAGAAGCAGGAGCGAGTCTTTACAGTCTTCAAGAAATGTACCAAGGATTCTTTCTCGCGCCGCATGTCGTGGCTGAAAGTTTAAAAGGGGCGATATTCACTTCAGCACTGTTAGAGCTCTTTGGGATGAAAACAACGCCATCATGGAGCGAGAAGCGCACTGATCTTATTCAAGCGGTTCAATTTGATGACAGAGACAAAATGATCGCGTTTTGTCAGGCGATTCAATTTGCCTCACCGGTTAACTCGCATGTTACACCATACCCAGCATACATGCCGGGCTATGAGGATGACGTTATTATGGCAGCAGGCACTTTTATACAAGGAGCAAGCATTGAACTTACCGCAGATGGTCCACTGCGTCCACCATATGCAGCATATGTGCAAGGGGGACTTACGTATGCTCATGTAAAAATTGCGGTAATAAGTGCGATCGATCATTTAATTGAAAAAAATCATCTATAAAAAAATTCTCCTTAAATAGGAGAATTTTTTTATGTAACAAAACATAACATTAACTTGACAAATTAAGTAACATATTTTAAAGTAAAAGCATCAGATAAAGAGGAGGGGAAAACATGAGCAGCCATATTCGCCGGACAATGCCACTTTTTCCAATGGGAACTGTTATGAAACTAACCGAATTATCAGCAAGGCAGATTCGCTATTATGAGCAGCATCATTTAATTACCCCAGATCGTTCTGATGGAAACCGGCGACTTTATTCATTGAACGATATTGACCGTCTGCTCGAAGTAAAAGACCTACTCGATCAGGGGATTAATATCGCGGGAATTAAAAAGATTTTACTAAAAGATGAATCCCAGACAGAAAAATTGGAAACAAAAGAAAGTGATGAAAAACCGAAGAAAGTGTTCACTGATGAAGAATTGAGAAAACTGCTCCGGAAGGAATTAATCAATGCTGGACGTTTCAATCGCTCTTCAGAAGTGGAAAAACGGTTTTTTCACTAATCTTTTGCCATAAAAGGTTTTACATTTTTGAGGAGGAGTGAATAAACATGAGCAAATATACTCGCGAAGACATTAAACGGTTGGCTGGAGAAGAAAACGTGAAATTTATCCGTCTTCAATTTACGGATATTCTAGGTACAATTAAAAACGTTGAGATTCCAGTGAGCCAACTTGATAAAGCACTCGACAATAAAATGATGTTTGACGGATCTTCTATTGAAGGTTTTGTTCGTATTGAAGAATCAGACATGAATCTTTATCCGGATCTTGACACATGG
This sequence comes from Domibacillus sp. F004, assembly GCF_057814295.1. Classification (NCBI taxonomy): domain Bacteria; kingdom Bacillati; phylum Bacillota; class Bacilli; order Caryophanales; family Bacillaceae; genus Domibacillus; species Domibacillus sp. F004. Next base: position 9,595 of record NZ_JBVATB010000003.1, on the reverse strand, counting down.
GTGGTATTCCCTTGGACAGCTGAAAAAGGAAAAGTAGCGCGTCTTATCTGTGATATTTATATGCCGGATGGCACACCATTCGCAGGGGACCCGCGTACAAACTTGAAGCGCGTGTTAAAAGAAATGGAAGAGCTTGGTTTCACAAATTTCAACCTTGGTCCTGAGCCTGAATTCTTTCTCTTTAAATTAGATCAAAATGGAGAGCCAACACTTGAATTGAACGACAACGGTGGTTACTTTGACCTTGCACCGACAGACCTTGGCGAAAACTGCCGTCGTGATATCGTACTGGAGCTTGAAGAAATGGGCTTTGAAATTGAAGCATCTCACCATGAGGTAGCACCTGGTCAGCACGAAATTGATTTTAAATATGCGGATGTTGTAACAGCATGTGATGAGATCCAAACGTTTAAATTGGTTGTTAAAACGATTGCCCGTAAACACGGTTTGCACGCAACGTTTATGCCGAAACCATTGTTCGGTGTGAATGGCTCTGGTATGCACTGTAACATGTCTTTATTCAAGGACGGCAAAAATTCCTTCTTCCAAGAAGACGGCGAACTTCAATTGAGTGAAACAGCATATCAATTTATTGCGGGTACAATTAAACACGCAGAAGCATTTACAGCTATTACAAATCCGACTGTTAACTCATACAAGCGTCTTGTACCTGGTTACGAAGCACCTTGTTATGTGGCGTGGTCTGGCCAGAACCGAAGCCCATTAATCCGTATTCCGGCTTCACGAGGCATGAGCACACGTGTAGAAGTACGCAGTGTCGACCCGGCAGCGAACCCGTACCTTGCTATGGCGGTTCTTTTGAAAGCGGGTCTTGACGGAATCAAAAATCAACTCACTCCGCCGCCAGCAGTAGACCGGAACATCTATGCGATGGACAAAGAAGAGCGCGAAGCAGAAGGCGTACGTGACCTTCCAGCAACACTTGATGCGGCACTTATAGCCCTTAAAAAGAGCGACACAATCAAAGATGCACTTGGTGAGCACATCCTTGAGCATTTCATTGAAGCGAAAGAAATTGAATGGGATATGTTCCGCACACAAGTACACCCTTGGGAACGTGAACAATACCTTACAACGTTTTAATCAGCTGAACCCCTTGAGCCAACTGGCTTCGAGGGGTTTTTCTTTTTGTTCAAAAAAACATATTTTTAGCTTGCCCATCTCCGTTGCCCATCATTTGTCCATCTAATTCTGAAAAAAATTCAATCCAGAAAATCTTTCGTATAATCCTCGAAGCGGCTCATTTGCGTTTCTTCCATCTTTTTAGACACATGAGCATACACATCGGCTGTAATCGCCATACTGCCATGACCTAAACGTTCCTGTACAATTTCATATTGGCAACGGACTCAAGTTGCAACACGGCATGTGTATGACGCAGGGAATGGAATCGGAAGAGATGGAAGTCCGGCACGAGTCGAAATGCGGGAGAACGCATTAAATAAGGTTGATTTTGGCATGAAATTACCATCATCTCGGTACAAGACTAAATTTAAATCATGGTGATATTCTTCGTCCAGTATGAGTTTGTGTTGATTTTGATGCCTAGCGTGATGTTGCAGCGCCTGAATTAGAGAATGGCTAACAGTGATGGTTCGATTGGATCGGTATGTTTTAGTGTTACCGAACAGCTCCTCTTTTGTCTTCGCTTTAAAGTCCAGTGTTTTTGTGATTTATTGTAGCGTGAATCTGTTGCAAATATGTTGATATAGATTCCTTCACAATATTTTTCGAATTCTTCAAAACCCTGTTGGATAAGGGCCCTCCTATTCTAGGCTTTTGGTCTTTAGAATAAAACCAAAGCCATATATTTAAAAACAGACTGTCTTGAAAATTGTTTGGAAGGATATGATATTGTTAAGTCACATTACATTAGGGAGCCGTGTATATGAGAAGACAAGACAAGCGGAAAAAAAGACGAAGTAAAAGTAGCTTTTTATTAGGTTTCTTTTTAATCGTGCTGCTGGTCGGAGCGGGTATTACATTTATGTTCTATCGGTTCGTCGAAAATACGTTGAGCGGTGAAGACCTTTATTCAGACAAACGGACGGACGATGTGTCACTTCAGGATAAAGAAGGGTTTACGGTTCTTTTGCTGGGCGTGGATGAGCAGGAAGGAGACACAGGCCGTTCCGATACCATGCTGTTTATGTCCATAAACAGGGGAGACAATAAGGCGAAAATACTAAGCATTCCCCGTGATACACGTGTAGAGATTGTGGGAAAGGGCACAGAAGATAAAATTAATCATGCTTATGCATTCGGTGGTGTGAAAATGGCAGCGAAAACGGTTGAAAACTTTTTTGATGTTCCGGTAGATTATTATGTAGAAATAAATATGGAAGGCCTAGAGGAAATTGTAGATGCTGTCGGCGGTGTCGAAGTACAAAATGATTTTGCTTTTTCATATGGCGGCGATGATTTTGCTGAAGGGCGCATTACTTTAAGCGGATCTAAAGCATTGAACTATACGCGGATGAGGAAGGAAGATCCAAACGGCGACTTTGGCAGACAGGCCCGGCAGCGTCAAGTCATTGAAAGTATTTTAAATAAAGGGAATGACCTGGGAATGATATTCAGATTTACAGATGTGATGAAGGCGATTCGTGACAACGTACAAACAAACTTGTCGTTCGGAAATGTGATCGCTATTTATTCATCAACACGTGATAACCTTGAATCCCTCACAATTAATGGTAATGATGAAAGAATCGGTGGCGTTTACTATTATATAGTCGATGATGAAGAAGTATCGCGTGTATCAGATGAATTTAAAGAAGATTTGAATTTGAAATAAAGAATCAGGCTAAAAGAGCTGATTCTTTTTTCGATTGGCTCTGTTAAATCTTATTGTTGATTTAATCATCAATGTTGAAGGGGATGTTATTGGGAACTTGAATCAAAGCAAGTTGTAAATTAAGATGAATTTGCAACATCTGACTTTTATCATTTTCCGAAAGAACACCCCTTCCTCAAGGAATGTGAAGGGCGTAGCCCAGTGAGTAGGGAGGGGATGAATTTCGGTAGGCGTTAGCCTAAGCTTGTTTTTTAAGATATTCCTTAATTAATTTTTCAAGAATTTTACTAGCATCCGTTTCTTCTTTCACAGCTTGAAGTTTTAATTCTTTAATCACTTGCTCATCTAATGATGTTGTGAATTTTTTACGCATAATAAACATCTCCTTATTGAAATTTACGTATATACGTAATAATCTACAAGTACACGCCACTACGTATATACTGCGCAAAAAGGAGGTGAAAATCAATGATCATCAACAAAGCATATAAATTTCGCATCTACCCAAATCGAGAGCAAGAAATACTGATTGCAAAAACCATTGGGTGTAGTCGTTTTGTCTTTAATCATTTTCTTTCAAAATGGAAGGATGCCTACAAAGAAACAGGCCAAGGTCTGACATACAACTTCTGTTCTGCTCAATTAACACAGTTGAAAAAGGAATTGGTTTGGTTAAAAGAAGTCGATAGTGTTGCTGTTCAATCCTCTTTGAAAAACCTGGCTGATTCCTATTCAAGATTCTTCAAGAAGCAAAATAAAGCACCTCGCTTCAAGTCCAAAAAGAATGGCATGCAATCTTACAAGACAAATATTCAAGGTAAACAACAGTTACCTGAAAACATGATTCATAAGAATAAGATGAAATTGCCAAAACTCGGTTGGATCAAATTTGCCCAATCAAAGAAAGTACGAGGCCGTATCCTTAACGCTACGATTCGGCATAATCCAAGCGGCAAGTATTTTGTTTCTATTCTTGTTGAAACAGATGTGCAGCCACTAGAAAAAACAGGTTCATCCGTTGGTGTCGATATGGGACTAAAAGACTTTGCTATTTTATCAGATGGGACGGTGTATAAAAACCCCAAATTCTTTCGGACACTCGAAAAGAAACTAGCCAAAGCGCAACGTATTCTTTCTAAAAGACAGGAACAAGCGTTAAAGCAAAAGAAGCCGTTGCATGAAGCGAGGAACTATCAAAAACAAAAGGTGAAAGTTGCTCGCATCCATGAAAAAATCACCAACGCCAGAACAGACTACTTGCATAAGATCAGCACTGAAATCATCAAAAACCACGATGTGATTGGGATTGAAGATTTGCAAGTATCCAATATGCTAAAGAACCACAAGTTAGCCAAAGCACTCAGCGAAGTAAGTTGGTCACAATTCAGAACCATGCTTGAATATAAAGCAAAATGGTATGAAAAACAGGTTATAGCTGTTGGAAAAACATTTGCCAGCTCTCAACTGTGCTCTTCTTGTGGTTTCCAAAACAAAGACGTTAAGAATCTTAATTTGCGTGAATGGAATTGTCCAGAGTGCCAAACTCATCATGATCGGGATATTAACGCAGGAATCAATCTTAAAAATGAAGCATTAAGACTTCTAACCGCAGGGACTGCGGGGCTAGCCTAATTAATAACTGACGGATACGTTGGTGATCTTAGGAACCCCCCACTTCAAGCACCTCGCAAGAGGGCTAAGTGGCGGGTAGTTCAAAGTCTTAAGGAGAAATAATTATGACTAAATCTAATGAAATTCAGGAACTATATCAGGAACTATTAGATGCATGGAACAGCCGCAGCGCCAGAGCATTTGCGGAGCTGTTTACACAGGATGGAGAGAGCATTGGTTTTGATGGTAGCCAGTCACTTGGAACTGGAGAGATTTTTTTCTCACCTCAATCCCATCTTTGAAGATCATCCAACTGCCAAATATGTAAGCAAAATTAAAAGCACGAGTTTTCTATGTGATGATACCGTTCTTTTACGTGCTATTTCAGGCATGATACCTCCTGGACAATCTGACATCAACCCTAAAGTCAACTCGCATCACACTTTAGTTGCCGTTAAAACAGAAGGAAATTGGCGTATTAAACTCTTTCAAAATACACCAGCTCAATTTCATGGAAGACCTGAGTTAGTTGAGCAAATGACAGAGGAGTTAAGGCAGCTGCTCAGTTGAATAACAGAAGCATCGTAAAGGCGCATCTTTTAGACATTTGCTTTTAAAAAAATAAAAACCCTTCAAGAGTTTTTATTTTTCATCTTAATTCAACTAAAGGGTACGTTAGTTTAAGAGGTGAAACATAAAATTCGGTTTCGAATACAACATAAATATAATTATGTTGTATTCGAAAAAAGCTCCGATTTTAAAATGGGAGCTTTTTGGGTTGTGTCATAAATTTAAAATTATGAAACGGTTTTTTGATCAACTGATTTATTCCATTTCCCAGGGTTCGTGTTATCTGGGATCACTTGATTAATAATATCGAGGTAATGATTTGCTTTGTCTTCCATGTACTTGGCTCTTAATTTGGCTTCCTCCAACTGAGCAAAGGCCACGGCTTTTTGTTCTAAAATTATTTCACAGCGTTGCTGAATGGTAGAATCGCCTTCCAAACATAAATCTACATAAGTTTTGATGGTTTTCACTGACATACCACATTGTTTCAGATATTTTACACCTGTAAGCCAATTGATGGATTCTTCATCAAAAAGACGATTGTTATTTATGTCACGTTGTAAATTTGGCACTAACCCCTTATCAGAATAGTATCGAATGGTGTGTTCAGTCACACCAAGTCGCTTAGCCACTTCTTTTACAGTATACATTACAAGCCCTCCTTGAAAAAACTTATATCAAAATTATTCGAATCTCTTGCCTTCGTGTTACTCGAAGGTGATAGGCTTATAATAGTTCAGGTTACTTAAATTGTAAATCCTAGAAACATAAGATGTAGATGGAATGAAAATGAGTGATTGAACACATGATATTTTAAAAAAACAGGAGGCTTCATATGCAAAAAGTAATTTTAAACAATGGTGTTGAGATGCCTATACTAGGATTTGGTGTTTACCAAATTCAAGATGCAAATCAATGTGAACAAAGTGTTTATGACGCTATTATGGCAGGCTATCGTCTGATTGATACTGCTGCCGCTTATGCAAATGAAGATGCAGTCGGCAAAGCAATTAAACGCAGTGGTGTGCCAAGAGAGGAAATATTTATTACGACAAAACTCTGGGTTCAAGATGTCGGTTATGAGAATACAAAGAAAGCTTTCGCAAAGTCACTGGAACAATTACAAGTGGATTATTTGGATTTGTATTTAATTCATCAGCCGTTTGGTGATATCTATGGTGCTTGGCGTGCGATGGAGGAATTGTACCGTGAAGGAAAGATTAGAGCAATCGGAGTGAGTAACTTTCAGATGGACCGTTTGATGGATTTAATGGTCCATAATGAAGTAGTCCCTGCCGTAAACCAGGTTGAAACACATCCTTTCTGTCAGCAAATCGAAAGTGCTAAATTCATGAAAGAGAACAATGTTCAGATTGAGTCCTGGGGACCTTTTGCGGAAGGAAAAAATAACCTCTTCCAGAATAAAGTCTTAGCATCAATTGCTGAGAAATGTAATAAATCCGTTGCCCAAGTCGTTTTACGTTGGTTGACACAAAGAGGAGTCGTTGCAATTCCAAAGTCTGTGCATAAAGAAAGAATCATTGAAAACTTTAATATCTTCGACTTTCAATTAAGCGTGGAAGATATGGAGGCGATTGCTACATTAGATACGAAACAGAGCTTGTTCTTCTCACATAACGATCCTGAAATCGTGAAAGCGATCGGTACCGTTAAAATTCATGATTAATTCTTTGAAAATCTAATAACAAATGCAGCATGATAGATATTATGTCGTATTCATATAGTAGACGAAAAACAGGCGCCATTCTTTTAAATAAAAGGGATGGCGCCTGTTTTGGTAGGCAGGAATGAAATGTTTTGAATATAACGTATTGTGTTGATTTTACGGTTCAATTAATTCAGAGGAATAGGCTAATCAACAGTTCGTCTAAACAGAGCCTTTAAATGGTGTACCTTTTAGACATTTGCTTTAAAAAAATGGCTCTGTTAAAGATTAATATTGATAATTACGACAAAAGGTAGAGGACCCAATGCTCTTGGATCCTCTACCTTTTGCTTTTTAGTTTTACCGTGTTTCCTAACGGCGAGACAATTGCTGTTCCGCCATTTGTACAAGGCGTTTGGTGATTTCACCGTTGGCACGCGACGGGGCATCGGCCCCGAGCTGAACACCAAATTCAGAGGCGATTTCGTGCTTCAATTGGTCGATAGCCTGCTGGGCTCCTGGGGCCAACAGTCGATTGCGATTGCTGTTTGACATGATTCAATCACTCCCTCCCTCTTGTTTTTTGTTCGCCTTGCCTTACCAGTATGGGTCGCTTCTATTCCTCTCATCCTGGCAACTTAACCAAATAGGGCTTTTTTTTAGAAAGGCTCTGTTAAGCGATAATGTTGATATTTCACCAATAGAAAAAAGACCCCAAAATGGTCCTTTTGTTTTTGTTCCTTCTTTTATTTTTATGTTGTATAAGAAGATTGCCTGCTTTTACAGAATAAAGCGGCAAAGGGAGGTCTTTCAACAAGGAGGAAGAGATCTGCTACAAGGCATGTACATTAGTGATGAAGAAGAATCGCCGTTTATCGAACAGCTCAGTTTATTTTAGGAGTGGGATGGTGTAATGAACATTGGAGATTGGGTTTTAGCAGCGTCTGGCCAGTACTGGTATATGAGTTATATCAATAGCTTTTCAAAAGATTTAGAGACGGTGCACGTGACGAAAATAACCAGGTTTGTAAAAGGTGTTCCCGAAAACATCAAACCAGCCCCAGCTACGTGCTTAATGAGTTTAATTGTGCCGTTGGATTCGTCTCTTATGAAAGAAGATTATGACGATCTTATTGATTTAGCGATTAAGTCAGGGGATCGACAATGGTTCTTGAAAGTAAGAGAAAGGATGCTGCAGGATGCGTAAAACGTTCACAAATATTGAATGAAAAAAAGCGGCTGTATTTACTACATACAGTCGCACAATATTGTATAGGTGGCTACAGCAGGGGAAGGAGGCAAAAGCTAGACTAATTCAAAAGGGTCTTACGGATAATGGGTTCCTTCCTATCAGTATCCGCCACCCATGTATGATGCTCCAATGATGATTAACAGAATGAACAAGACAACAACTAGCGCAAAGCCAGAGCCGTATCCACCAGATTTTTCACAACTCATAATTATCACCTCTTTTTAAATATAGTATGAAAAAATACAATCGAGTCTTGTACGAATGCTCCTATAAAAATAAAAAAGTGCTATCTGCAGCGAGGACGAGGGCAATAATTCGTTGGGTAACCAGGGTCCACAACAACATTTCTTTTCACGGTCGATCGTTACCACGGTTATGACGAATACGAATGAATCAAACAACAAAGAAAGGCAGCTGGATATAGTTGGTATGGTAATAGTCTTTTCTACGGAATGTTTAGAAATTGGTGAGGGGGAATTGATATATATTTTATAATTGTGCCAGGTGGATTTGGTGCATACAGCGTCGAAAGATTTGAATTGCTGGATGAAGCGAAAGATCGGGTGAAAGAACTCATTGAGACAGTCCATAGAACAGCAAAGATGGCGCAGGAAATTCCAATGAAAATCAAAGTGGAAGTGGAAGTTGAAATGTAAACAAAAAATAGCCAGGACGGAGCCTGACTGTCAATGAGGTAAGTTAATACAGGGAGTAGCTAGAGTATGACAGGAATGGTCATACAAAAAGAATATACCCGTTAATTAAAAGTTTACACATAAAAAAGCCCAGGAAATCCAGGCATCAAGCAGTGAGAAGAAGTCTATTGATAAGAGAGTCTCGCGCAATAACAGTTTAAACAATCCAGAAAAAATTATACAAAAAATTGTATTTATTCTTCATAGATTTTAAAGTCTGCTTTGCATTTGAAAACGGATAACTAACTTGTCCAGCTGTTCACTATATTTAAGGGTTTCGCTATCCGTAAATCCCTTTTTTAAACCAGTGGCGATCAGCAACTTACGCATTTCATTAATTTGAGCAGATAAGTCCCTCAGACTTAATTGATTAGACAAGATTACATTTCCCCTGTGTGAGTTTGTTTGTTTACTAAACACAACAGGAAACATCATAAGGTATTTTCTAGAAACTTACAATATATTTTACAGAAGTTTTGAAAATTTCACACATTTTGTAGAGTTAAAGGAAATATAAAAGGCTAGGACTCTGCCCAGCCGTTTAAGTAGTACTCGCAATTCTATTTTAACAGACTGGGGGCGTCCTGCGCTATGAAGATTGATCATGAAAAAATGACAGCTGAAATAGATTTGATGAGCAACAAAATGATATATGTGGTGAAGGACGGTCAGCTGATTCCGCATGAGATTATGGAGAAACAGTTGTTATTACAATGGGTGGCAAGGTGGATCGACTGGAGACTACGCAGAAACGGAAGGTGTAAGATAGAAATCTTTTTCGAGCATCCGTGGTGGACGACGTTATGGATCGTACTCATATTTGGTTGTTTAAGTGAAATTAAAATAGGCAGTCGGAAAGACGATTGATGAACAGTTGACGGAAACTGTTGACTAAGAAATATGTATCTATTAAACAGTCATGTTGATTGTCTTATTTAACCAAAGAAGCTGAGTAATTATAAAAAGATATGATAAAATAAAAG